>JBGSNE010000309.1:0-6220 GCA_041739785.1 Pirellulaceae bacterium | reverse complement strand
CGACACTGCACGCCGCAGCCGTCGAGCTTCAACTGTTCTTCCCAACTAGCAACCACACTGCTTTCTCAAACCAGCCAGCGAACCCGCAACACTCTTCCAGCCACCCTGCTAAATTGGCTGATTCTTAATTGCGTTTGACAGGCTGTCCGATGCCCGTCGGTCTCGTGGAAGGCAGCCTTCGTCCTGAAAATTCTTTGGACGCATTTAATGTCGTCTTAGAACGAATCGTCAGTGAGAGTCCAGAGATTCTCGCCGCGCGTGCCAAGTTGTGCGTGGATCAAACCACGGTTCGTCGCGAATCAGTTGAATGGGTTCCGGATATCGTCGTACAGGGTGGCCCAGGCTACAGCTTTACTGAGCAAGACCCTGTCTACAACGCGAGCATCCGGCTAGAAGTACCGCTTTACGACCGCAACCAGGGCACGATCCTTCAAGCTCAGCGAGACTTGCAACGGCAGCAACAGGAAATACGGCGCATTGAATTGCAGATACAAGAACGCTTGGCGATGGCCTATCGTACTTACGCAACGGCACTGCAACATGCGACCGAGTTGGATCGTGTCATCATTCCCGAACGCAAGACTGCGTATCGCGAGTTGCTGCAGAGCTACAAAGAGAACCGAATCGAGTGGCCGGAAGTACTCGATGGCCAGCGCGAGTACTTCGCGGCCCGTTTAATGCAAATAAATCAATTCCGAGACGTTCGCATCCAAGAATCGTTTATCGACGGATTCTTGTTGGAAGGTGGTCTGATGGCTGCAACAGGACCGGCACCAGAAGGTCATATCAACGCAGTACCACAACCGAGGTAATCAATTTTATGTCCACTGAAGATCGTCGCCGTTTTCTGAAAGTAAGTTCTATCGCCGCCGCAGCCAGTGGGTTAGTTGGCGCATTGGGCAACAGCACTTCACAAGCCCAAGAACCGATGGACATGAAGGGTATGAAGATGGGTGCCGGTGCATCACATGATGCAAATCATCCTAAGCCAACTGTACCTGATTCATCCAATGTTCAGGCTGAGTATGACGGATTCTCGCGTTTCAAGCCGACTCGTGGCAACGATCCCAACAGTGATTACTACCTCGGCAAAATGATGCCAGGTTTCAGAGCGGCCGCTGACGGTCCAGCTCCATTCTATGCGCCCGATCTGAAAAAGTTGCCTTGGACGATGGTCAACGGAGCGAAAGAATTTCAGTTGGTGCCGATGGCGGTCAAACGTGAATTCTTGCCGGGTTATGAGATGAATGTGTACGGCTACAACGGCAGCATGCCGGGGCCGTCGATCGAGGTGACGCAAGGTGATCGAGTTCGGATCATCGTCACCAACGAACTGCCCGAAGACACCTACGTTCATTGGCACGGTTTGGAATTGCCGGTGCAATGGGACGGTGCATCGGAGTTGACACAAGAGCCAATCAAGCCTGGCGAGACTTTCGTTTATGAGTTCGACGTTCACGAGGAAGGAACGTTTTTCTATCACTCGCATGTGCCGATGCAAGAAGCGTTCGGGATGGTCGGATGGTTTATCGTTCATCCGACGAAACCGTTCGATCCGCCGGTCGATCGTGACTTCGGCCTGATCTTTCAGAACTTCTTCATCGATAACAACCAAACGATCGCCGACAGTTGGCGAATGGATTGGAATTGGCACACGATCAATGGACGCAGCGGCCCGTACACGACGCCGCTTGTCGTCAAGCATGGTGAACGGGTGAGGGTGCGGATCATGAACTTCGCACCGATGCAACATCATCCGATCCACCTTCACGGCCACACATTTTGGTTGACGGGTCGTGAAGGAGCGAGAACTCCGACATCGGCTTGGATACCTCGCAACACGGAGTTGGTTGGGATTGCTCAGGCTGCCGACTTTGAATTCATCGCCAATAATCCTGGTGACTGGATGTTTCACTGTCACATGGTTCACCACATGATGAATCACATGACGAAGCAAGTGGGTCCGCGCGTACGACAAACTGCGAACGTGGATGATTATCTCGCCAATGTCGACGCGGTCCCGCAGGTCGCGATGCAGCGTCAAAATCCAGGATTTGCGACACCGGGTTATCCACAAGAAATGAAGGGCATGAACATGTCCGACATGATGATGAAGAAAATCAATTCGCGGCGTGAGGTACTGGGCATGCGACCCATGGCGACGATGGCAGTGATGGGATTGATGACGACGTTGCGCGTGATGCCTGAAGATCTGTTCCACAAAGTGATGGAAACCGTCGATCCGGTCCAAGTAGGCGAAGTATTCAATGAAATCGTCCGCCGGTTCGGCGACATCAGCAAATACGATCCTGGCAAAAAGATGATGCCGGGGATGAAGATGTAGGTTTTCTGTGTATTTTTGCGCCTCCGTGGTAAAATCAAGTGTGACCACTTTCAACTTGATAGTTTTGTGAATCCAATGCTCTACGACGACCAAAAGAAACAACTTCAACATCGCCTCAACCGCATCACGGGGCAGGTGGAAGCTGTCGGTCGGATGATTGATGAAGATGCCTACTGCGTCGATCTTCTGATGCAACTCTCTGCGGCGACGGGTGCGCTCGGCAAAGTCGGCCAGATCGTGCTTGAAAATCACTTGCGTACCTGTGTGGCCGAGGCGATGAAGAACGGCGACAGCCCCGATCGTGAGCAGAAGCTCGACGAACTGATCGCCTTGTTTCGCAAGTATGCCAGCGTAGTCGATTGATCGACTGAGAATGCACCGAAAGAATTTTTGAAATTTCGTGAAGGGAGGCGTCTGAGGCGGCATCCAATAGTCGTTGGTCAAAGATGCTTACGGGTCGTGCGTGTTTTGTCTTTACAACCCGTGTTGCTTTTACTGGTGGCAATCGTTATTCCACTCACGAGATGCGTTCCCGATGAATTCCAGGCACTTCCAAAATGCGAAACGATTGATCGCCGGATTGGCGATTATCGCTGCATTATTGAGCTGGATGCCGATTGCTTTTGCTGGTTCAACTTGCGACGCCGACTGTGAGATGGCATGTTGTCAGAACGATTCGTCCGATACGAATTGTTGTGGCGACGATGCGACTCGGAATTGCCCAGCGGTAAGTTCAATCGAATCCCGCGTTTGGTTGCCGACTAAAAAGTCAGACGACTTGCCTTCCAACTCGGTGATCGTCAGTAGCTCGCTTGCTCGGGATGATCGATTTCAAACGCCGTCAATAATGACGTCGTTTGGCATCGCTCCGTCTTCAGTATCTTTGGTTGATTTGCACGTTCGTCTCCAGATTTGAGCGTTGACTTTGCTTCGATAGCGAAGCCCGTCGATGACTTGTTTGAAGATGTTTCTGTTTCCCCGGTGCATGCCGATGTTGGCTGCGCCATCAACCTTGGAGTATCCAGTTATGTTAGCGTCTGTATTTACTGCTGTTGTGTTCGTCGTGTCCTTTGCCCCAGGTGCTTCGGCTGCGGATTCCGTCGCTGCGTCGCAGCCGACGTGTTGTGCCAAGCACGCCTACTGCTGCGTTTTGAAGGCGGCTTGTTGTGGCGATCGTGCTGCCACGGAAGTGGTCGCGGAAGCGCAGGCCAACAACGTCGCGCAACCGACTTGCTGTGACAAGCACGCTTATTGCTGTGTGGTCAAAGCAGCCTGCTGCGGTGGCCGTGAGTCCGCCGAAGCGACCTTGACGGAAGTTGCCGTTTCGGTGGCTCAGCCAACTCGTTGTGCCAAGCATTCCTACTGCTGTGTGGTCAAGTCGGCGTGCTGCGGTAAGAGTACCGAGCAGGCGGTCGAAGAATCGATTGATTCAATCGGTTAATCGCTCAGAGATTAGTTGAACGAAATTCAGCCGAGCGGGCAGAAATGTTCGCTCGGCTGTCTTTTTATGGAGTCGTGTTCGATGTCGCAGGGGAACTGATCGACGAACTTTCCAGGTCTTCAATTAGACGTTTCATTTCGGCGATTTCTTCTTTCTGTGCCTTGATAATTCCGTCGGCAAGTTCTCGAACCCGGGCGTCACGAATGTTAGCTCGTTCGCTCGTCAAGATCGCAATCGAGTGATGCGGAATCATCGCATTCATCCAAGACACATCGTCAACCGTCACCTGACTGCGGACCAAGTAGAGCGACACGGCGAAAACAACGACGCTGGTTGCGTAGATGGCGATGTTTGCCTTAGTGTTCTTATACATACCCAGCATGAACGACAGCATGACCATTGCCATCGTCGCGCCCATCAGCAACGCCATGTAGAAGCGAGTCTCGCTCCAATAAACGTGATCTGGCGAATAGGTGTTTAGATACATTAGTGCCAGCATGATCGCCGTGGATGTGGCGATCATGGCTGCAAAGACTCGGTAGTTCGGCATGGGTAATGCTCCGTGTTCAACGAGAAATTTGCCCAGAACGAAGTCGCAAACAAAAACGAAGGGCAAACCGTGTTCCGAACGCTTTCATTAAAGCAGACAGGGGCAGCGTGCGACCCCACCGCGAACGAAACGCGGCTTCGCACGGACACTGCCCCCGCCTTGCTTAGATGCATCGCGAACCGGACTCCTTCACGCGACCTCTACCTAATTTCGGAAGTAAGTCGTTCCTGTATGAAATCTCGAATCTCGTCGCGGACTCGGCGGTATTGGTCGAGGGCTTCTGCTTCGCTGGCCGCTTCCTTGTCGAGCTTCGGGGGATCATCGAAGCCGACGTGAACCAACTTGGCTTTCGTTAGAAATGCAGGGCAGTTCTCGTCCGCGTGACCGCAAACGGTGACGACTAGATCGATCGTAACGTCGGCAAGACTGCTGGCGAGTTTCGACGATTGGCTCGAAATATCCACGCCGGCTTCATTCATCACTTGCATCGCATTCGGGTTCATGCCGTGCGGCTCGATTCGTGCCGAGTACGCTTCGATCGTGTCGCCGTGGAAATGTCGTGCCCAGCCTTCGGCCATTTGGCTGCGACAAGAACTGCCGGTACACAGCTGGCCACGCCCAAAACGGCGGGAAGAATGCAACATGCGGAAGCCGCTATCGACACGATCGTCGAACAAGGCCGGGATTAGTGACTTACACTCACCACGGCTTCTGAAGAACCAAAACGTCGGTTTTGTTCGGCGTCTGGTTAATCTGGTTCGGCGACCGACTTAGTGCTTCATCATGGCATGGCATGACTTCGCGCAGGCACGGCACGCTTTCGCGCAAGCCGCGCAAATTTCGTCCGAAGGAAACTTCTCGCACTCGGCGGCGCAAGCCTCGCAACACTTGGCACACGCCTCACACACGGCGGCCGCCATTGGGCCGTGGCAACACTTCGCCGCAGTGCCGCAGCACTCCCGGCAATCGCCGCACATTTCCGCGCACTTGGCGTATTCCTTCTTGCCGGCGGCGAGCTGTTCCAGACAGTGCCGTATGCACTTGGAACACTCGACCATGCAGTCGGCGCAGTCCTTCGCGCACTGATCGGCATGACCATCTTTGTCTTTGTGGACTTCCGACTTCTTCTTTTCTTGCGCGCCAGCCGTACTAAATGCGCCCACGGCAATGGCGCTCGCACCAACTACTCCCAAGACTTCACGACGATTCATAACAATTCTCCCATTCATGACGGACCACTGTTTCAGCAGTCCAGACAATGCAGACTGCAGGGCTTCGACAAAGGTTGCAAAGGATGCGCCAAACAGCACATTTTTGCCGGTGATTTCTTTAAATAAATTTCCAGCGCACAGGGTTTGTCGTCCCGCAGCCACTTCCATACAAACCAGCCGCCGCCCGTCTCCCAGACCCTCGCGATCACGAATGACTAACTGGACAGCGCCAGGTTTGGGTGCTTGTACCCATGGTTTCTGCGAATGGACCCGTTGCTACGGATACGCAAACGTATCAGCGATTTTCCTATTCGCCGACTGAAATCTCTCAGCCGACGATGGCTGCTTCACCGATGATCATGGACTCGCCTGCCCCGACCTATCAACCAGTGATGGGATCGGCCGCCGTCACGCCGCGAGCTCAAGTGCAAAGCTACCGGCGGTTTTCCTATCCTGGAGATTCTAGTCAACATTCTGCATCCAGCGGCACAGCCTCTAATCTGCCATTAAGAATGGACGCCTAGGATACTGTCGTGGTTGGAAGTTATCGCGAGCCGATTCGGTCGCGCTTTCAATCGAATCATTGGGAGATAGTAGCATGTCGTGGCGTGGATTTTCGAGAAAATTGTTGGCTCTGACGGGTACGGCGGCGTTGGCAGTGGGAGCTTTTTTGG
>JBGSNE010000306.1:0-18553 GCA_041739785.1 Pirellulaceae bacterium | reverse complement strand
TTGCCTCGAAAACTTTGTCATCGAATTCGTCGAAACGATAACGCCAAACCTGGTCCATCAACATCAAAAGGTCTCCCACACGTGACGCGACGATACTGCTACCATTATGCGCTTGGATTGATGTTTAGTCAGCAGTCTCCTTCGGCTCGGCGTTAAACAAATTCCGCACCTGGAATCCGCACCTGGAAAAAGACGAGTGGTATTTGGTTTAAGCCCGTCTCGACTTAAAGGCCATGACGATTCCGAACACGACGGCCATGTACCCAAACAAGACGATATTAAGCACTACACCTTGGACAAGCGTAATTAGCAGCGCGCCTAAAAACCCAGTTGAGCCTTCCAGGTCGGCCGCTCCACCGGGATGTGTGCGCAACGTTGGGAAAACCGCTCCGACGATTCCAACCGACATAAAGCCACAGATTAGGTCCAGCATTATTCCAATTGGAAAAACGACCGACAGAATGATCCGAGTGACGTAGCCAATTTTCAGTGTCAGTGGGACGGGGAAGGCATGTCTCCAGGGACGCAGCTGAGTGAATTGATCGGCCCAGGTGTAGAGTGCGATGAACAGAAACACGCCCAGCACCATCGCCAAGGATTGTTCCTGGGCTATGGTCGACATCCCCCAGAAAAAGCTTGGGCCGGCGCTTACCGCGCACACAAAGGTCCACAATGCGAGCGAAACGGCTGGCGTTCGCACTTTGCGCATCGGCACGGTCGGGGACTCGGAGAGGGCGGGGGGTGGTTCGCTGGCGCCTGCCGGCGGAGCAAATGGATTGTCGGGTTGCACCATTGGAAGTCCTTTCTGAGGCGACTTAACGAGACGGCATCGTCCTTGATCTGGCGGGTCGATGTTCGGTGCGCCTTGCCCCCGGCTCATGAATAGTCCGGGCTAAGTTGCTCCGCTGTCAAAATGGCAAAATGAATCTCTTGCCAGTGAGATGTTAGATCGTTTCGGGTATCGAAGCTATTCCCTGCAGTAAAAAGCGACCTTTTCAACTCCTGGCACGGGCTTTGCAATGCAGCGATCCCAATACTGTGACTGCCAGGTTGGCTGAGGAAGCTCTGTATGGGTATGTTCCATGCAGGGCTGGACAGCCCCGTTCAGTCACAACCTACCGAATTAACGAATTAACCCCTTCGGTTCAGCGCATTTCCAATCCATTGTGGAGGATATTGAACGTGGCAAAACAAATGGTTTTTGATGATGAGGCCCGGCAGCCGCTATTGGCTGGTGTCTCTAAATTGGCTCGCGCGGTGCGCAGCACGTTGGGCCCTCGCGGTCGCAATGCCGTCTTGGATAAGGGCTGGGGGTCGCCCAAGGTGACTAAAGATGGTGTCACCGTGGCCGAGGATATCGATCTGGACGATCCCTTCGAAAACCTAGGGGCGCAGCTGGTTAAGGAAGCTGCCAGCAAGACCAATGACGTGGCTGGAGATGGTACTACCACGGCGACTGTTTTGGCTGAAGCGATCTTTCGCGAAGGTCTGAAGATGGTGGCTGCCGGCGGTGATCCGATGGCATTGTCGCGTGGTATTGCCAAGGCGGTCTCTGCGGTGGGGGATGCCCTGACCAAAATGTCGATTAAGATCGACGAAAAGAGCAAAAAAGAGATCAAGCAAGTTGCTACGATCGCTGGGAACAATGACCCGGCTATTGGGGATGTGTTGGCTGATGCGTTCTTGAAGGTTGGTAAGGACGGCGTGATTTCGGTTGAGGAAGGTCGCGGTAGTGAGACTACCGTGGAAGTGGTCGAAGGCATGCAGTTCGATCGCGGCTTCCTATCGCCTCACTTTGTTACCAATGCTGACAACGTGAGCGTTGAGTTGGATGATTGTTACGTGCTGTTGTTCGAAGAGAAGATCAGCTCCAACAAAAAACTGATTCCGCTCTTGGAAGCGATCAGCAAATCTAAGAAGCCTCTGCTGATTGTCGCCGAGGATATCGATGGCGAAGCGTTGGCTACCTTGGTAGTTAACAAGATGCGCGGCATCCTCAGTGTCTGTGCGGTGAAGGCTCCAGGTTACGGTGATCGTCGCAAGGCAATCATGGGAGACTTGGCGGTCCTCACCGGTGGGCAGGCCATCTTCAAGGACTTGGGGGTCGAGTTGGAGAGCGTGAAGCTTACCGACTTGGGCCGCGTTAAGAAGGTTCGTATTACCAGCGAGCAGACAGTGTTGGTTGGTGGTGCGGGGAAAAAAGACGCTATCGCTGGTCGCGCCGATCAGATTCGCCGCGAAATTGATAATACCGACAGCGACTATGACAAGGAAAAGCTACAAGAGCGACTGGCCAAGCTGGCTGGGGGGGTAGCTCAAATCTCGGTCGGTGCGGCTACCGAAACCGAAATGAAAGAACGCAAGGCTTTGCTCGACGATGCCAAGTCGGCGACGCAAGCGGCATTGCACGAAGGGATCGTCCCTGGCGGCGGTGTGGCACTCATTCGTTGCGAATCGGCTATTAAGAAGCTGAAGCTCGAAGGTGACGAAGGCATGGGGGCACAGATCGTTGCCAATGTTCTCGATCATCCCTTGCGGGCTATTGCAAACAATGCCGGAGTCGATGGAGCTGTCGTTGTCAATCGCGTTCGCCATCAGAAGGTGGCTACTGAGGGTTACGACGCCAATGCCGATGCTTACACCGATTTGGTGGCGGCTGGCATTATCGATCCAACGAAAGTGGTCAGAACCGCCTTGCAAAATGCTGCTAGCGTCGCTTCGCTGCTGCTAACCACCGAGTCGCTGATTACCGACATTCCTGCTGACGAGGAAGAGGGTGGTGGCGGTGATCATCACGACCACGGCATGGGCGGCGGGATGGATCCGATGGGTGGTATGGGTGGTATGGGCGGCATGGGCGGCATGGGCGGCATGATGTAATGGGGCGCGTCCAGCGCAATCCGGCGACACGTCAGCAGTTTGTTTGGCGTGTTGCACGGCCTCGCGTCAGTTGGTTGCCGGTTGGTTGCCAGCTAAATAGCTCGAATGAATAGCTCAAATTTTAAATCTGCATCTCTCACACAATCAGGAAACTTAAGACATGGCTAAGTTGAAAATTCGCCCACTGGATGACCGCGTCGTTGTTAAGCCGGAAGAAGCTGAAGAGACCACTGCGGGTGGTATCGTTCTGCCTGGTTCGGCGCAAGAGAAGCCACAGCGTGGCACCGTTGTCGCCGTGGGCCCGGGCAAGTTGCTTGACAACGGCAATCGTGGCACGCTCTCGGTAGCGGTCGGCGACGTCGTTATCTACGGCAAGTATGGTGGTAGCGACATCGAAGTCGATGGCGACGAAGTCAAGATCTTGCGCGAAAGCGATATCTTGGCCAAGGTGCTCGCGTAGTTCACATCGTTCACTTGAAAAAACTGAGTTTTAGTAATAGGGGATCAATAGCGTGGCTAAACAGCTAATGTTTGAGGATCACGCTCGCGCTCGAATGCTGCAAGGCGTCGAGAAGCTGGCGAATGCTGTCGCCGTCACAATGGGGCCAACTGGTCGCAACGTGATTATCGACAAGAGCTTTGGCGGTCCAACAGTTACCAAGGACGGTGTGACTGTAGCTAAGGAGATTGAGCTAGAGGATCGTTTCGAGAATATGGGTGCCAAGTTGGTCGTGGAAGTCGCTCAGAAGACGAGCGACTTGGCGGGTGACGGTACTACAACAGCGACCGTGCTGGCGCGGGCGATTTTCAAAGAAGGTCTGCGGAATATTGTGGCTGGTAGCAATCCAGCAGCCATACGCCGGGGGATCGAGAAGGCTGTTGAGGCTGCCGTTGTCAAACTGCACGAACTTGGCAAGCCGGTAAGTGACCGACAGCAAGTGGCGCATGTCGGTGCAATTAGCGCCAACAACGACATGAAGATCGGCGAATTGCTGGCCGAAGCCTTGGAGCGAGTTGGCAAGGATGGTGTGATCACTGTTGAAGAAGGTAAGACTGCCGACACGACAGTCGAATACGTCGATGGCATGCAGTTCGATAAGGGCTACATCTCGCCGTACTTCATCAATACTCCAGCGGATATGTCCTGCACCTACGAGGACGCACTGGTATTGCTGTTCGAAAAGAAGATCAGCAACATTCGCGACTTGGTTCCCATCTTGGAGAAGACCAGCCAAAGTGGTCGCCCGCTGCTGATCATCGCTGAGGATATCGATGCCGAAGCGCTGACACTGCTGGTGGTCAACAAACTGCGTGGCACGCTCAACGTGTGCGCCGTGAAGGCTCCTGGCTTTGGCGACCGTCGCAAGGCCATGATGGGTGACATCGCCACTTTGACCGGTGGAACATTCATCAGCGATGATTTGGGTATTCAGCTCGAGAAGCTTTCGCTCGATCAACTCGGTCGCGCCAAGAAGTTGGTTGTGGATAAGAGCAACACCACGATTGTCGAAGGTGGCGGAGATCGCAAAACCATCGATCAACGCGTGGCTCAAATTCGAACGCAGATTGAGCAAACCGACAGCGAATACGATCGCGAAAAGCTGCAAGAGCGACTGGCCAAGTTGGCGGGTGGTGTGGCCGTCATTAGCGTAGGTGCCGAGACCGAAGCCGACATGAAGCAGAAGAAGGCGCGCGTTGAAGATGCCCTCCATGCCACTCGGGCTGCCATGGAAGAAGGTATTCTACCCGGCGGAGGCGTGGCCCTCATTCGTTGCAAAGAAGCAGTGGAAGCGGCCATGGGCAAGTGCAAGGGAGACGAAAAGATTGGTGCGCAGATCGTCTTGCGTTCACTTTCCGCTCCATTGCGTCAGATTGCAGACAATGCCGGAATTGACGGCTCCGTTGTAGCTGACGAAGTTAGCCAAAAGCCGCTCTCTACCGGTTATGACGCCAACAAGGGTGTGTATGTTGACATGCTCAAGTCCGGCATTATCGATCCTGTGAAAGTTGTCAGGACCGCATTGGCCAATGCTGGTAGTATTGCCGGATTGTTGCTGACTACCGAAGCCCTAGTGACGACTTTCGATAAGGAAGACAAGGCTAAGCAGCGGGACGAGGGAGCTGTTTCCTAACCCCTCCGCGCTGCTGTCCGCGGCCACGATGTGGTCGCTGACTTGAAACGATTCGAAGGCCACTCTCGCAAGGGAGTGGCCTTTTGTTCATCAGATGCTTCGCAGGAAGTTATGTATCCATGGCAACCACCAAACGCTGCTACTACGAAGTCTTGGGCGTCAGCAAGTCTGCCTCGGGCGCGGAACTGTCCCGGGCTTATCGCAAGTTGGCGATTAAGTATCATCCGGACAGCAATCGTGACGATGACGACGCAATTGCAAAATTCAAAGAGGCGGCCGAAGCCTACGAAATTCTCAACGACGATCAGAAACGGGCTCGCTACGATCAGTACGGACACGCGGGAGTGGGTGGTGATGGCGCCGGTTTCCAAGACATGGGAGATATCTTCGAGGCCTTTGGAGATATGTTCGGTGGGACAATCTTCGGCGATATCTTCGGCGGTGGAGGGCGCGGACAGCGGACAAGGGTTCGGAGAGGTGCCGATATTCGCTGCGATGTGACGCTGAGTCTTGAGGAAGCAGCCACTGGAACACGTAAGAAGGTCTCTTTGACGCGGCACGAACTTTGCAAAACATGTGAAGGGAGCGGCGCCGCCCCAGGTTCACAGCCTCAAGTCTGTAGTCGCTGCCGCGGCCAAGGCCAAGTGGTTCAAGCCAATGGCATCCTGCGTGTACAAACGACTTGTCCACAGTGCCGTGGGCGTGGAAAGATTACCACCACACCCTGCCAAGATTGTGACGGGTCTGGCGCAGTGCCCCGCGAGGTGCTTTTGGAGGTGGCCATCCCGGCTGGAGTCGACGATGGCATGCGCGTCAGGCTCAGCGGTGAGGGGCAAGCCAGTCCCGATGGCGGTCCCGCCGGCGATGCATACTGTTTCATCAAAGTCCGCCAACACAAGATGTTTCATCGCGAGGGGAATGATTTGGTGCTGCAAGTGCCATTGAGTTATTCGCAAGCCGTGCTGGGGACCGAAATTGAAATTCCTACGCTGGGTGGCCGGCACACAATCCAAATCCCGAAGGGGACGCAGAGTGGTGAGGTCTTTCAACTGCGTGGCTTAGGGATGCCCGATCCGCGGAATAATCAACGCGGAAGCCTATTGGTTCAAACCTTTGTCGAAATTCCCAAGAAGGTTGGCGCGAAGCAAGAAGAGTTGCTACGCAAACTGGCCGAACTAGAGGAAGAGCATGTTACGCCACATCGCAAGTCGTTTTTGGATCGAGTTTTGACCTACTTCCGACATGCAGACGATCAAGCCGCCAAGGAAAAGTGAGTAAGAGATATGCCAAATAAAAATCAAGACTTAGACGCTGACGTCGGTCAAGAAACGGTTGAAGGGCAATCGCCCCCCGGTGATGAAGGAACGACAGCCAATGCCTATGACGCGGCGCTGCATCAAGAGCTCGAGAACAGTTCGCACTCTTCCCCAGATTCTCGACTCATGGAAGCCGAACGCGAAGTGTTACGCGCGCGTGCTGACATGGAAAATTTTCGCAAACGCATGCAGCGCGATTCGGAGCAGCAACTGAAGTATGCTAACGTCCCCTTGGTCCGCGATTTGATCGAAGTCGTCGATAATCTGAATCGAGCCATGGAGGCTGCCAATCAGGATGCCACCAATGCCACCGCTCTTCGCGATGGTGTCGGGATGGTCCTCAGCCAATTAGCCACGGTGTTGAGCAAGTACGGTTGCAAACCAATCGAGTCAGTGGGGTGTGAGTTTGATCCGAACGTGCATGAAGCCATTACACAAATGCCCAGCGACGAACATGCTGCAGGCCTGGTTTCGCAAGAAGTTGCAGCCGGCTATTTGTTGCACGACCGTGTCGTACGCCCCAGCAGCGTGATTGTCAGCACTGGCCCGAATAAGTAGCGGAAGTCGCCCAGACTTTCGGACCGGTTACCGTCGCACGACCCATCGTCGCACGACTCATCGTCGCACGACTCATCGTCACACGACTCTCCGAGTCGTGATTTGTTGGTGGCCACGTCTGCTGCAGTTCAAGACGACTTGCGCCACTGTTGACTCCGTACCTTTACTTGATGCAGCCCGTTTCAGCACCGATCTATTTCATTTTTGAGTTCAAACGATAGAAATCCAAAGCTCCGACAAGTCGGAGCACTCCAAAGTTTTCCGGAGCATTTTTCAATGCCTACTTACGATTACCAATGCGATGCGTGCGATCATAAATTCGAGCTGTATCAGGGGATCAACGACGACAAGAAAAGGAAATGCCCGGAGTGTGGCAAACTCAAATTGCGGCGGTTGATTGGTACTGGAGCGGCGATTGTCTTTAAGGGCTCAGGCTTCTATCAGACCGACTACCGTAGCGAATCGTATAACAAAGCCAAGGCGGCCGACAAACCAAGTGATAGCGGTGGTTCAAGTGATTCCAAGTCGGGCGAATCCAAGTCGAGTGAGTCCAAAACAAGTAAACCTTCCGGTTCCAGCGGCGAATCGAAATCGAGCAATACGAAAAAGCCACGTGGTAAAGGCGAATAAATAGACAGACTAGTATTGAAACCACGCTGAAAGATCATTCATGGATCAACGCTTGCTTCATCGGCAATTCGACAATGGGCTGGTATTGCTGGGCGAGCACATGCCATGGCTCCGGTCTGCGGCCTTTTCGTTTCTACTGCCGGCCGGGACGTGCTTTGAATCACTGGGGCTAGATGGCCTGTCGGGAATGTGTAGTGAAATGGTCCAACGCGGTTGTGGCGATTTGGACAGCCGTGAATTCCTGGAACGGCTCGACGAATTGGGTGTGGAACGGGGCAGCTCAATTACCACCAGCCATACTTCTTTCAGTTGCGCTATGCCTGCCGATGTGCTGGCCACCGTGCTGGGGCTGTATAGCGATTTAGTGCGTCAACCGCATCTCCCCGAAGATCAAATCCCTGATGCCCGGCAGTTGTGTTTGCAAGAATTGCGTGCCTTGGAAGACGAACCATCGCATCGTTGCTTTAGCGAATTAAAAAAATTCCGCTATCCGCTCCCTTTTGGTCGTATCTCACAAGGCTCCAAACAGGGGCTCGAACGCATTGACATTTCTGCAATTCAATCGTTCTTTCAGGAGAACTACAAACCGGCGGGAAGTATCTTGGCGGTGGCTGGCAATTTTCAGTGGGAAGAAGTGTGCGACACCGTCGAGCAGCAACTTGGCGATTGGCAGGGAACACCGGAAGTCGAATTGCCGGAGCTGCATTCGAACTACGGCAGCCTGCACGTCGATCACGCCACCAATCAAACGCATCTAGCCTTGGCCTACGATTGCGCGTCGTATGAAAGCCCGGAATACTATGAAGCTCGTGCGCTGGTTGGCGTGCTCAGCGACGGCATGAGTTCACGATTGTTTTCGGAAGTGCGAGAAAAACGCGGCTTGGTTTATTCAGTCTTTGCCACTTGTTTTTCCATGGCAGGGCAGGGGAGTGTCATGTGTTATGCCGGTACCACCACCAATCGAGCCGAAGAAACGTTGCAAGTACTCTTGGAAACGATTCATTCTTTGGGCGATGGTATCACGGCCGATGAATTGGAGCGACTAAAAAATCGCATCAAGAGTTCATTGGTCTTCGAACAAGAGTCATCGGCAGCGCGGAGTAGCCAAATCGCCAGCGACTGGTTTTATCTAGGGCGCGTCCCCGATCGGGCAGAGGTGTGTGCCCGAGTTGATGGACTGACCTGCGAGATTCTGCTCGAGCATTTCCGCAAGTATTTGCCCAAAAACTTTTCGTTGGTCACAGTCGGATCGCAATCGTTGGAATTGCCTGAAGGGACAGCTTGATGGAACTATTGACGCACAAGACAGGGGCTGGTCCTGAGATTGTCGTGCTACATGATCCCGCCGCCTTTACCGCTTCGCTGGGGTGGTTCGTGAAGACGGGCGCCCGCGATGAATCGCTGGAAATGGCTGGCGTAAGTCATTTTCTTGAGCATATGGTCTTCAAAGGTACCCAGCGCCGCACTGCCGAGGAGGTCAATCGAGAACTCGACCATCTCGGAGCCCAATCCAACGCCTACACCTCGGAGGATTCGACAGTTTTTTACGCGTCAGTGCTTCCCGAATGCCAAGCTCACGCCGTCGATTTACTCACCGATCTCATGCAGCCCACCCTGCGCGAGGAGGATTTTGAGACCGAACGGCAAGTCATCTTGGAGGAGATCGCCATGTACGACGATCAACCTCCCTATGGTGCGTTTGAACGAGTGACTGAGCTGTTCTTTGGTGAACATCCGCTGAGCACGCGTGTCTTGGGAACGACCGAAAGCGTTTCGGATATGTTGGTCACGCAGATGCAAGAGTATCATCGCTCACGGTACACGCGCGAGAACATGTTCTTAGTCGCCAGTGGCAAGATCGACTTTGCGCAGTTGGTGGATTACGTTTCTCAAGCCACGGCTGATTGGCCCTCCAAGCCTGCCGTGCGAAAACCACTCATGCCAACCTATGGCAGTGGTGAGCTTTTAATTGAGCGTGAATCGACGCACCAGTACTATGCCGCACAACTGTGGCCCGGAGTGCATTGCAACGCGCCCGACCGCTACGCCTTGCGAATGCTCTGTTCGGTGCTGGCAGACGAAGGTGGTAGTCGTCTGTTCTGGGAATTGATCGACACTGGCAAAGCCGAAACCGCGACCCTCTGGCCTCAGTTTTTCGATGAATGCGGTTGCGTGATTGGCTATTTGTGTTGCGCCCCTGAGGACGCGGAAGAGAACGAAGAGATCTCGCGCAACGTGATTGAGCAAACTTTGCGCGAGGGAGTCACGCAGAAGGAGATCGATTTAGCTCGCAATAAAATTGCCAGCAGTTTGATTTTATCGGACGAGCGACCGAGCAATCGCTTGTTTGCTTTGGGGCAATCGTGGCTCAACCGTAAGAACTACGAACCGTTGGATGTGGTCTTAGCGCGGTATGCCGCCGTGACCGCCGACGACATGATGCAAGTCGCCGAGCACACTCTCCGCCGCCCCTGCGCCACTGTAAAAGTAGTCGGCCCAGCCGAATAGTTCCCCGTGGGTCACGCTTGCCGAGCGTGACTAGGTACCAAAGTGATGATTGCCCCGAAAGGAAGTCGCTTCCGGCAGAAACGACCCACTGATTGTCGCTTCCGGCAGAAACGACCCACTGATTGTGCAAGTGGGTCACGCTTGCCGAGCGTGACTAGGTACCAAAGTGATGATTGCCCCGAAAGGAAGTCGCTTCCGGCAGAAACGACCCACTGATGGTCGCTTCCGGCAGAAACGACCCACTGATTGTCGCTTCCGGCAGAAACGACCCACTGATTGTGCAAGTGGGTCACGCTTGCCGAGTGTGACTAGGTGAGTTGGGCGTGGTCTCCTTTGGGGTGCTGGGGCTTGGCCCAGCTTTCTCTTTCCATGCGGCGGGCATCCAACGGAAACTTGGTTTATCTTCAGATTCGCGCGCCATCTAGTTCCCGTGTTGGGTTGGCTCTCTTGAAAATGAAAGCTACGACGAGTCGCAGCACTCGAAAGTTTCTCCGTGGGTCACGCTTGCCGAGTACATCCCAGTTAGATCATTACTGGTTCAGCTTGGCTCACGAAATCAGGATCGATGGTTACGCCAAAGCCGATTCCGGTGGGACACTTGACGAGCCCGCCTACGGACTTGAGCGACGAGCTTTCGCAGTGGACAGGCAGCGTTGAATTGCCTTTAAATTCCATGTGCGGTCCGGCGTTGGGAACAAAAGATGCAAAGTGCACGACTTCGACGTAGCCCAGCCCGCCACCAGACATGTGCGGGACGACTCTCATCCCGGCCTTCTCCGCCATCCGCGCAACTTGTACAGCCCGAATGAAGCCACCGCCGTAATGCAAATCGGGCTGGACAATGTCGACGCCTCGATTGGCGATCATCCATTTCCAGCGATGTAAGCTATATTCTTGCTCGCCCCCAGCCACCGGCATCGTCAGCGCATCGGCTACAGCCTTGGTACTCCACAAGTCATCAAATTCACACGGCTCTTCGAAAAATCCATAGCCGTGGACTTCCATGATATGGCCGATACGTATCGCCTCGTCGGCATCGTAAGAGCTGTTGGAATCGGCGTACAAAACCATGTCGTTGCCAAAGAACTTGCGAGCCATAACGATCAACGACTCACTCCTTCCGGGCAACGAATCCACATTGCGGCTCATGCGCCCTCCAAGCCGAAATTTGAGCGCTCGCGCACCGGAGTTCTCCACTAAGCTTTGGAGATAGGCTAGCTCTTCTTCGGGCTTGTTGCCCCGATTTCCGCTAGCGAAATAGACGCCGATATCACGCTGGCGAACACCGCCAAATAGGTCAGCCAGAGGCTTCGCCCCAGCATGGGAAAGAAGTTCTAAGAGGCCCATTTCAACCGCAGCCACACAGACCCAGAACGCCAAGCCTTGCATTTTATAGTTGCTGTCGTGTCGATAAACCTCCCACAGCAGTGATTCCAATTCACGCGCGTCGCGACCGATAAATGCAGGCACTACGCTCTTAAGCAATATTGGATAGAGCGTTTTCATCTTCGCTTGATGCGGAACCGTGATAACTTCCAAGCCCGTAGAAGAGCGCGTTCGCAATAGGAATGTGTTCCCGTTTTTCAGAAGTTCAATCGACGCGATGGTCACGGGCTCTTGAAAGTGTTCTAAATTTAGAACTGGCTGTTGTAAAACTTCGGTGAGCTCTCGTTCCAGTGATTCAGAGGGGCTCTCGGCCGCCGCAAGTCGCTTGTGCGCATGACTGGCCAGTGTCAACGTGGAAGCGGCGCTCGCTTGCAGAAATCGGCGACGTTCGAACATGTTTTAGCCAATGGAGTTAAGGTCTATACTGAATGGGAATCGGACCCGAAATCTTATGTTGGTCATTGTAACAAATCGGAAGTTCCAACTGGAATTGGCCGTTGGTTTCACGGTCGCGATTAAGTTATAATTGAGGATTGAGCGTCTGATTCTAAATACCCCAGGAGCTTGGCATGTCGACTGCATCTATGCCTTCCAATTCTCTCGATCAAGCGTCGCTGTTGCGCGGCGTTACTTGGGACGAATACGTCCGTTATCGCGACGAACCAGCCAATCATGGAACGCGGATGACTTACGACCGGGGAGTATTGGAAATCATGACTCTGTCATACGCCCACGAACTGATTTCAATGCTAATTCACGACTTTATCACAGTGTGGCGAACGCACCATGGCATCGAAGTCCAGCCAGCTGGTTCGATGACCTTGCGGAGCCAGTTGCTAGAACAAGGGCTGGAAGGGGATCAGACCTACTACATCCAACATGCTAGGCAGGTGCTGAGTCGAGCTACCATCGACCCGCAGGAATTGCCGCCCGATTTGGCCGTCGAGGTCAATCACACTCGCGCTTCGATTCGCAAGATGCCGATCTATGCGAACTTGGGCGTGGTCGAGGTTTGGCGATGGCGGAACGAGTCGCTGACGGTGCAGCGATTGGAGAACGGACAATATGCCGAAATTGCAGCATCGGTTGCACTGCTCTCTTTTCCATTGGATCAGCTCCGCGCCGCACTGGCACGTCGCCATGAGCTGAGCCAAACTCTGCTCCTGCAAGAGTTTCAAAAAAGTCTTAAATAAGCACGGAACGCATCAATGTTCTGTCTTTGATGTTATTTTTCGGAGTGCTGGGGCTTGGCCCAGCTTTCACTTTCCATGCGGCGCGCATCAAATAAAAACTTGTTTATCGCTAGGTTCCTGCACCATCTAGTTCTCGTGCTCGGCAGGCTCTTTTGAAAATGAAAGCTACGACGAGTCGCAGCACTCCAAAATTTCTCCGTGGGTCACGCTTGCCGAGCGTGACTGGTTGCCAGAGTGATGTTTGTCCCGAAAGGTAGTCGCTTCCGGCAGAAGCGACCCACTGATTGTCGCTTCCGGCAGAAGCGACCCACTGATTGCGTTGATTTCAGCACCCAGCGTGTAGGAGCAAACAGGCTGAAGTTGTGCTATGCTATGGGGATCATTGAGACTCCTCAAACGTACCCCAATCGTCCAACCAACCATCCATCCTCTGGAGAAACCCACCGTGCGCAAGTTCACATTCGTCGTTTGCCTGTTGTTGGCAGGGCTGACATGTCTGCCCTTCAATTCGGCTCAAGAAAAGGCCAAGAAAACCGATGCGGCCAAAACAGATTCTGGCAAGAAAAAGCAGGCCGGGGTCGCACCTGTGGCTGTTACCAAAGCATTCCTGGCGACGCTGAGCGCTGAACAGAAGGGAAAGGCCCAAGCGGACTACGACTCAGATGGGCGAGTGGGTTGGCACTTTATTCCGATGGACACGCGCAAGGGTCTGCCCTTGATGGAAATGTCAGCCGAACAGCAAACGGCTGCCAAAGCTGCGTTCCGCGCGGTGGTTAGTCAGTTGGGTTATGACAAGGCGACCAGCATTATGGGACTGGAAAGCCTGTTGCTCCAATTGGAAGGGCCCAAGAGCGAAGGACGCCGCAATCCGGAGAAGTACTACTTCACGATTTTTGGTACGCCCGCCATGAAGGAAACGTGGGGTATGAGCGTCGAAGGGCATCACTTGTCGCTCAACTTTTCTTTGAAAGGCAATGCGATTGTCGACTCCACGCCGCAATTCATGGGAGCCAATCCGGCGGAGTTGAAGGATAACTACGGTGAGCAATTCAAAAAAGGGATGCGCGTCTTGCAAGCCGAAGAGCAATTGGGTTTTGACTTAGTTAATAGTCTCGATGAAAAACAAATGGCTGCTGCCAAGCTACCCGGAGAAGTACCTCAGGAGATCCGCGGTGCCGGCGAGCCACAACCGCCGACGGACGCGCCACGCGGTATTGCTGCTGATCAATTGAAGGCCGAGCAACAAACGCAATTGAAGAAGTTGATCGAAACCTATTCGTCCAAGATGAAGCCCGGCGTCGTCAAGCAACGCTGGGAGTTGATTGATCAAGCTGGTTTTGACAAGATCCACTTCGCATGGTCGGGAGCGATGAAGCCCGGTACTGGGCACTATTACGCAATCCAAGGTCCGACGTTTGTGATCGAGTTCATCAACGTTCAGGCCGACGCAGCGGGCAATCCTGCCAACCATATCCATTGCGTGTGGCGCGATTTACAAGGCGACTTTAATTTGCCCATCGCCGGCAAGTAGCGTGAGCGGAACAGGCCGGGGAGTAAACCTGCTTGTTGATTTAATCGAATTATTAAACCTAAGGGTGAGCCGTGGGCCGTAAGGCACCGGGCAGCGTTGGTCGCCCGGCCGCTTACGCGCCTGAGGCTCACTAAATCAACAAGCCGAAACACGTAGCGGAATTCGCCAAGAATTTCGGTAGCCTGTTTGTCAAACTGCGCCTCTTAAATTCCAAGTCTCTTAATCATCAACTTACGCCCTCAACTCAGCTGTTGATTAGACTTTTTATTGGCTACATTTCGCTTACAAGCAGCTTCGCGGCGATGTCGCGAAGTTGAGTGGCCATGCGGATGAGTTCTTCGCTTTGTTCTCGGCTGCCGGCGCGGGCCTGACGAGCCGCTTCGCTGGCGATGTTCCGCGCGGCCGAACAGATCTTTCCCGCTGTCTCCAAGCGTTTATCCAAGGCCTCGAAGTAAGCGGCGCTTTGAGGTCCTGATTGTTCTTTCCTCAGCCGAGGCGGTTCCGAGTCCCAAGACTCTTCTTCCTTGGCGAACAATCGGCGAAACTCTTGAAAGCCTGGATCGTCCTTGAGCGACTCCGGATCGGCCAGTGAAGGTATCTCTGGCATCGCATCGGGAATAGGAATGGAATCCAGCGGATTGGCCGGTTGGGCGCTCTCCACCTGGTCGGCCCGTTTCGCTGCCTCTACAGCAGCCATCGATGTGTCGCTTGAGTCGACTGTAGCGTGTGAGACCGGGGTATTGGTCTGTGTTTTGTCGCGCGTCGGTTCATCCGCTCCGGCATGCCGCCAATAGCCAGTCATAACCACTGCCGTAGCATTGATGAGCAGCAGGCCAGTAGCGATTGAGAACCATCTCGGTGAATTCATGATGAATGTGCTTTCTATGATGAGTGAGCTTTCGACGTTGATTGTCGCTCGGCTCACCGAGTCGAGTATCCGACGCGACTCGTTTCGTCCTTATTAAACTTAAACTTAAACTTAAACTTAAACCTAAACCTAAACCTAAACCTAAACCTAAACCTAAACCTAAACCTAAACCTAAACCTAAACCTAAACCTAAACCTAAACCTAAACCTAAACTCGCTCCCTCACCGAACCAGCGAAACTCACCGCAGCGCAGTAAGTCTGGGCTCACTTTCGCTACTCGACGCGGAGAGTCGAGCGACTATCAACTATTCTTTGGGAACGATTAGCTTCTCAACGGCTGGACGCAGTTGAGGACCGCGGACATGCAACGCGGCGATGCGACCATCGCGATCGATGAGCATCATGAATGGGATGGCATTGACCCCCATTTGTCTCGCCAATGCGGACTGGAAACCAATAGCCGTTGGATCATCGCTGTGAAACGAACGCCATGGGAAACTTTGTTGCTGCACGAACTCACGACCGTTGGCTAAATTTTCATCCATGTTGACGCTAATGACTGCGAAGCCTTGCTCCGCGAATTCCGCATGCACTTGACGGATCGCAGGGATTTCACGCAGGCACTTCACACACCACGACGCCCAGAAATCGACCAGCACAATTTTCCCGGCATACTCATTCCAATTGAGTGCTTGACCATCAAAACCGACCAATCCCTCCAATTGAGCGGGACTGTTCAGCAGTTTCATGCGGGTCGCATGATCACCAAGTGCTTTGTTGACATAGGTCTGGTCGGCCGAAGCATGGTTGCTGAGCGACTCTTTGGTGAAGCTGGCCACATCTTGGCTGAGAGGGACATAGCCGCTGTATTCGATGTTGGCGATGGTGGTGGCGATCTGTTCCAAAGTCTGCATGTTGGGAAAGGCTTCGTACAATCCACGCACGGCGACTAGTGCGGCTGGCGTATCGAAAGCATCTGTCCCCAGGCTACGAAAGGCTTGCAGGAAATTCAAATAGGCTTGGCTCGACTGGACTTCAACCAACCATGCTTCGCCCCGCAGTTGAGAATCGGGTGATGTGCGGTAGGCGTCGATCACACTTCGTTTGATTTGTTGCGCTGCCTCAGCGAAGCCCATTTGCGTCAAGACCTGCTGCGCTTGTTGTAGCACCATGAACTCGGGGAAGCCACGGTCCTGCGGCCGAGGGAACAATGCAGCCACTTCGGCTAACAGTGCGTCGGGTTGCTGATGCAAGCCGTTTTGCAGCGCTTGTAATTCGAAGCCGATCAGCACTACGCGGGCTTGATGTGCCAGGTCGGCATCGCCACTGGCGGCAAGCTCTTTGGCGAAACGTTCGAGTTGTTGAGCTGCTCCGACATCGCGCAGCCCGCTCATGTGCGATAAGGCCACCAGCTGTGCGATTACTCCTGCTTTGCGTTGTTCGTCGCTAGCGGTCGGAGAGTTGGTCAATTGTTTTCCGGCCGCTAGTTTCATCCGTCCCAGCCGCAAGCCGCCGTCGGTGAATTCCTTTTCGGCTACGAAATTCGACGAGCCGGCCAAAACTAAATCTTGCAACGCGGCGTCGATTTGGCGCAAATGTTCGAGCAGCGCCTCGGGCTGGTCCGTGGTGAGCGGTTGCAGTGTGGCAAAAGCGCGGTGTTCGATTTCCACTCGTGGTGATTGGTTCGATTCTGACGGAGGGTTGTTCAGCGGAGGAGCTGTAATGTCATCGTCTGTAAATTCAAATGCTGCGGGCGAGTTGGTCGAAGTCGCGTCGGTTGGTAGTACCGCGCCGTCCGTAGTGCTTGCATCTGGGGATACTGCGGCCTGTGAGTTGACGACCGGTTGCGGTGTCAAACTGTCGCAACCGGCAGGTAGGGCAATTAGCGCCCAACAGAAAAGTTGTCGGACACTTTGCAGACCCCGCAAAGGCGTTGGATATCGTGATACTTTATAGAGTGACCGACACCTTTTGGGTTTGGCCCTTATACCCGGATTATTAGACACTGCTCGCTGATCGCCGGTACAACGGCTGATTTCACCCTCCCGCGCGTTACGGAAAACGAGGCAATCGACGAGTTCGCGAGAGCGTTTCATGACGTTTTCCTAAATCAACTTTCTGTTTAGCACGGGCTACTTGCCATTCGCTTTTTCTACGCGCGATTCGGATTTCTGCTCTGTCTGTTCCACCGGAGGTTCGCCTGGGGGAGGCGGCGGTGGAGCTGCAGGCGTAGGGGCCTCGAATAGCATCTCCATGAGGCGATCGAGTTCCGAGCCGCGCGCTTCGAGCGACACAACAGTCCCCTCCTTGTTCAATAGCAACACAGTTGGCAAATGCGAGACACCAAACTTCATTTGAAGTCGTTCGAGCGGATCTTCGTGATTGTCATGAATGATCGACCAAGGCAATTCAGCACGCTTCAAATACTTGTCGAGGTCGTCGGCTTCGCCATCCAAACTTATGCCGATGACCTCCAAGCCCTTCTGCTGATATTTGGCAAATTGCTTTTGTAGCCTGGGAACCTCAGCCAAGCAGGGTTCGCACCAGGTCGCAAAAAAATCAACAATCACATACTTTCCTGCGTAACTATCAATGCTGATCGGCTGGCCATCGATGGTCAGCGTATCCAATTCAAATTTGCTCCCTAACAGGTCGAGCCGGCGGATGGAGGCTTGCAAGTTCAGTCGCAAACTTTGCATCTCTTCGCGATCGTCTTTTTCGAGCAAGTCATATAGCAACTGATAAGTATCACGGGCCGGACGTTTGTCAGGCTGTAGCTCGAGCATGGCGGCGGCCAACATCCCAGTTTGAATGTCTTGCAACGACAGCTCTTTGCGACTGTTTAGGAACTCGTGCACCTGTTCCAGTGTTTTCTTTTTGGCGTCCGCGCCAAAGTACGTCATGAGCGCAACGGCCGAGGAGATGGTATCCAGTTCAGCCTGTTGATATTGCGGCGTATCCTTTTCACTCTCCAGCAGATTCATGAGCTGTTTGGACGCATCGCGAATGGCGGTTTGCATGGCCTGGTATTGGTGCGGATTGCGTGGACGAGCCGCCTTGGCCTTGGCGAGCAACTCGCCCAGTTGCTTGGAATTGGAACCTGGCGGAACGCTCAGATCGGGGAACGGATCGGGTTCCTCGGCAGCGGGAGTTGGTGCGGCTGCCGTTGCTTGGGTCGACTGACCCGAAGCCGTGGCCGCAGTTGACGTGACAGCTGACTTGTCAGTTTCCGGCTGTGCGGGGCTGGTCTCTTGAGCCAACAGGGCTGTCGAGCAGCCTACCAAACATAGAATTAAGGCCAAAGAAGTAGGGCGTTTCACTGGCATTTCGAGATCCATTGGGGCCGGAAGACGGGTAGACGCGGCAAGCCTAAAACCAACCTAGGGTAGATCAGCCTGAAACCAGACTTGTCCGTCTCACATCAGTCCGACCACAGCTCAGCTAAATTCTACCAACTATGCCGTAGAAGCCCAGCAACCCGTAGCGGAAGTCGCCAAGACTTTCGGGAGTAAGCAATGGATTCTCCGGACGGTTCGAAAGTCTTGGCGACT
>JBGSNE010000303.1:0-93915 GCA_041739785.1 Pirellulaceae bacterium | reverse complement strand
CGAGTCGCCGACCGACCGGATCGCTTCGAGCCACGGCAGAGAAAGCGGCGGCAGAAGAAATACGATCGAATGATGAAGCCGAGGAACGTGCTCAAACGCGAAATGCTCAAACGACTTACGTAGAACTACGTGCCATTCGTGGGCGTGTCATGAGAGCGAGCCATTGGCCGACGCCAATACGCCCTGGCTCGACACGCGGAAGGCAAGCTTACCGCTTTGCTTGAATTGTTAGCCGGTACGATGGGCGAAGAAAATTGTCCTTTTCATTCAGCCTGACACCTTTTATCTCAAACATACGTTCCGTACTACTCGTTACCATTCGATACACTCTCGATACGAAACCAAGACGCTTGTGCAGTGCATAATGGGGCCTGCGTTCGACGTACGTTGGATCTACCACGGATCACAGTCGCGCCGGACCCTGCGGTCCGTTTTCAGTTCCAATCAATTTTGAGGAGTTTCTGATGAAGAAGTTTACGATTGCCTTGGCCGGTTTGCTAGTGAGTTTAAGTGCTACGTTAGCGTCGGCTCAAGAAAAGGGATCCAGCGATCCGTCGGGTACCTGGCGCTGGGATCTCGAAATGAACGGTAATACGATCAATAACGTTCTAAAACTACAGGCTGATAAGGATGGAAAGGTAACAGGCACCTTGGCTGCCCGCGATATGACGCTCGATGTCAAGGACGGCAAGTTCAAAGATGGCCAACTCACATTTCAAATCGTGGCCGAACTGCAGCAAACTGTAAAGATTGACTTTGATGGCAAGTTGGATGGCGACAAACTGCTGGGCGACATCACCTTCAATGCCAATGGCGAAAAACGCGAGACGACTTGGGACGCCAAGCGTTCGGTCGATGCTTCCGACCTAGTTGGCGCTTGGGACCTGAAGATCGAAACTCCCGATGGCCAAACTCTAAAACCTGTACTCAACGTCTCCCAAAACGGAAAAGACCTCACTGCTAAATACGAGTATGATGGCAAGCAGATTGAAGCCAAGGAACTGCAAATCAAAGATAACCATGTGCTCTTTGAAATTGATATGGATTTTAATGGTTCGCCGTTGCACGTCGAATTCAAAGGACGCCCCTATGGTTCCAAACTGACTGGCTCGCTCGAATACAGCGTCAACGGAGACTCAGGAACGCTGGAATTTAGCGGAGCCCGCCAAACCGCCAAGAAGTCGTAGGGGCATAAACCGATGGCTGATCACTCCGATCCTCATTCAAGTCTACGATTCCATAAATACTGGGCACCCACACTCAGCTCAGCAGTCGGTATGCTACTCGGCGGATTGTGCTCCGCCGGGCTGGGAATGCTGATGGACAACGAGATTATGGTAACTATCCTCGCAGCCAACGGCATGGTTGCGGGGAGCTTCGTGGGGTATCTGCTTGGTCGAAAGCTATAATGGCAAGCCCTGTATTTCCCCGGTGCCATGTCCACCACGGGGAGGCCTGTTAGGACGTCTTTCGAAGGGCTTTGTTTTTGGGCTCTCAGCACGTTATTCCTGTCGCTTTAACCTTCTGCGAGATATTTTCGATCATGAAAACTCTATCGCTAACTTGCTTAATATTTGTACTCTTTGCCGGCTCAATGCGAGCCGACGATAGCTTCACGCGTTTTCGAGGTACAGATGCGACCGGCGTGGCTGCCGATCATGCGGACCTTCCGTCGCAGTGGAACAAGTCCGACAATGTGGCATGGGTGGCCGACGTACCGGGACAGGGCTGGGGTAGTCCAATTGTGATCGGGAACCGCGTTTTTGTTTCAGCAGTACAGGCAGACGAAGAGAATATCCGGCCGCAAGGCGGTTTATATTTGGGTGAAGGGGTGCGGGACCCGGCCAAAGGCGTTCACCACTGGTTGGTGTTTTGTTTCGATCTGAATAGTGGTGAACAACTGTGGAAACACGAAGCCCATACTGGCCGGCCCCTCGTACCGCGACACCCCAAGAGTTCGTACGCGGCTGAGACACCGACCAGCGATGGCCAGCGGCTGTTTGTTTTATTCGGTGACCTAGGATTGTATTGCTACAGCTTG
This sequence comes from Pirellulaceae bacterium, assembly GCA_041739785.1. Taxonomy (GTDB): domain Bacteria; phylum Planctomycetota; class Planctomycetia; order Pirellulales; family Pirellulaceae; genus Aureliella. Next base: position 91,874 of record JBGSNE010000303.1, on the reverse strand, counting down.
GACGGAAATCTGTTGTGGTCAAACATGATTGCGCCCAAGAAAACGAACATGGACTACGGCGCAGCAGCTTCGCCCGTCGTTCACCAGGACCAAGTTTTTGTGGTTTACGACAACAAAGAAGATTCGTGGATCGCCGCATTTGACACCCAAACGGGCGAACAACGCTGGCAAACGTCACGCGACGAAACGCATTCTTGGGCAACTCCGTTTGTATGGAAAAACGATCAGCGCACGGAAATAGTCGTGCCCGGTCAGCGTTTCAATCGCAGCTATTCGCTGACAGGCAAAGAACTGTGGAGTTTCGATGGCAACATGTCTGTGCTGGTGATCCCCTCACCATTTGCCGCGCATGGCCTGTGCTACATTTCCTCAGGCTACGTCGGTGACGCACATCGTCCCACGTTTGCAATTCGTCCGGGTGGAGAAGGCGAATTGGTCACGGACGGGGAATTTGAAAACAACAAATTCATCCAGTGGTATCAGCCCAAGGCATCCCCCTACAATACGACTCAAATCGTTTACGGCGATTACCTGTACACCGTTTATGACCAAGGCTTCATGACGTGCCATAGCGCACTGACGGGTGAAGAAATCTATGGCAAGCAACGCTTTGCACCCAAAGGGTCCTTTACCGCTTCACCCTGGGCCTATAACGGTCATGTCTTCTGCTTGAGTGAAGAAGGATTGACCTACGTCATTAAAGCGGGTCCGGAATTCGAAATCGTAGCCACGAATCCGCTCGATGAATTGTGTATTGCCACTCCCAGTGTGGCTGGTGACAAACTTCTGATTCGCACCCTATCAAAAGTCTACTGCATCACCCAACACTAAGTCGGAAAAGCGTTGATGCAAGCCAGTCTTTTTTGGGGAAGTGCAGGATGACGAAGGGAGCCCGCACCGATCGCACCCGTGCAAGCTCGTTTCTAGTGCTTAGTCAACGTTTCATTATGGGGTTGTCTGGCAAAAGGCGTCGGACACGAATGGCGAGAAGTTAAGAGTTTCCTCGTAGCGGAATTCGCCCAGAATTTCGACTTTTCAAGGGAAAACTGCTACGGACGAAATCCTGGGCGAATTCCGCTATGGGTTAAGACAGAGCCTTGCTCGCGCTTTCGTGCATTTCCAATCCAATTGCGTATAATGAGGAAAGACTCCTTATGCAATTCAAGGCAACTTTCCATGAATGCGAACGCCGCTGTCGCAGCGAAATTCTCCGACATCCTCAACGACTTGGGTAATATCCCGCCACTTCGCGTGCGTACGGACCCCAAACCGGGCACTGCGACTTTCGATGATTTGATACTGGCCAACAGCCAAGGCGGGATGTGCGAACTCATTGATGGCACGCTGGTGGAGAAGGCCATGGGCTGGCGAGAATCATTGATTGCAACGCTGTTGTGCGAAATACTTCGGCAGTATCTACGTAGTCACGATTTAGGGCTTGTTTCAGGTCCTGACGGTTTCATGAAGATCTTGCGCACGCAGGCTCGCAGTCCTGACGTTGCATTTGTATCCTGGGACCGGCTGCCTGACGGAAAAGTTCCATTAGCGCGAGTCCCTGAGTTGGTTCCCGACTTGGCGATCGAGGTATTGAGTGAAGGCAATACCTATGGTGAAATGGCACGCAAACGCCGCGAGTATTTTCACGCGGGCGTGCGTCAAGTTTGGATGGTCGATCTTGATGAACGCACGATAGCCGTCTACAGCGACATTACCAAACATGAACTGTTCCAAGAGTCGCAAACACTCAACGGAGGCGAGCTACTTCCCGGTCTACTCATCTCGCTGAGCGATTTGTTTGGTGAGCTCGACCGCACCAAACCAACTCAAGCGTAATTAAACTGCGTCAGCTTTTTCCCGCGATGCTAAGCGACAACCTCAAGTTCAGGCTTCACTTCCTCGGTGGCTTCCACATTCTCTGGGGTAACATTCGGGCTATCCGCATCGATGTTACGACGGCGTCGTAAGATATGGGATGCCAATCTTGGCCCCAGTCCGCGTAAATCGTCAACGATGCTGTATACCACGGGTATCACGATCAACGTCAAGACTGTGGACGTCAACATACCTCCCACCACGCAGGCACCCATTGGAGCGCGTGACTCAGCTCCTTCGCCCAATCCGAGTGTGATTGGAATCATCCCCGCGATGGTAGAAAAGGCAGTCATCAGGATTGGTCGCAGTCGCGTCGGTCCTGCTTCTCGAAGGGCGTCGTCCTTGTCCATTCCTCGAGAGCGCAACAAGTTGGTGTAGTCGACTAGCAGAATGGCGTTCTTGGTTACCAATCCCATGAGCATGATCATGCCAATCATGCTAAAGATATTGAGCGTACGCCCGGTCAGATACAAACCGCCCAAAGCACCTCCCACTGACAATGGCAGCGACAGCATGATGGTGAAGGGGTGCAGATAACTTTCAAACTGTGCTGCCAGAATCATGTACGTCAACAACACCGCCAGCAGCATGGCGAAAATAATACTCGCAAACGACTCAGCCATCATGTCAGCGGTACCAGTAAATACGGTCCGCACGCCTTCGGGAATTCCAATACTTGCTGCCGTTTGCTCGACTTCAGTAATCGCCTCACCCAATGCTTTGCCACTCTCCAAATTCGCCATCACGGTAACTTGTCGACGTCGATCTTGCCGTTCAATACTAACGGGGCCAAATGTGTTCTCCACACTGGCCAGCGACCGCAATTCGGTCAGTCCGCCACCCTTCATGCGAACCGGCAAGGTCTGAAGGGCGACCGCGTGCTCTCGGTCATTGCCTACCAAACGTACGCGTACATCGATATTCTTTCCGTTGTCCTCGAAGCTTGAGACCTTTTGACCGCCGACCAGTTGGCTGATCGCTTTGCCAAGGTCTTCGACTTCGACATTCAAATCCGCCGCGCGATCGCGATCGATGTTGATCGACAACTCTGGTTTGCCTGAGACGCTCGTCGTGTTTACGTCCACGAAGCCAGGCGTCTGCTCCAATTGTGTGACGAGCTTGTCAGCCACTTCGTTCATTTGTGCTAGATCGTCGCCGCGTAAATTGAATTGCACAGGTGCGGACCGCATTCCGCCCCCTCCCAATCTCGCGACGGCATCGACGCTAATCCGCAAGTGACTGTAGCGTTGCATTAGTTCGCGAGCCTGCTTCATGACTTCAAATTGCGAGACCGTCCGTTGATCCTTGTCGACCATTCGGACCACAACTGCGGCAACGGTGGTTTGGCCTTCGTACTGTCCTCCGACGGTGGTATAGATATCCTTCACCGCCGGCAAAGTAACGACCAGCTTCTCAATCTCGTGAGCCAATTTGCTAGTGGTTTCGATGGACGAACCCACCGGAGCCTCCGCTTGGATCTGAAACTGGCCTTCATCGGCAACAGGGGTGAATTCCTGTCCGATAAATGGCAGCAGCATGGTACTGGCAACGAAAATACCAAATGCCGATCCGACCACTAACATCCGATGACGCAAGGAGAATCCCAACATGCGAGCGTAAAACGATTCAATCGACTTGAAAATATTCTCAGAGTATTGGTAAAAACGGCTTTGTTCATTGGCCAGTTTCAGAATACGAGCGCACAACATGGGAGACAACGCAAGTGCGATGACTGTGGAGACGACGACTGCGAAAGTCACCGTCATCCCAAATTCATAAAAGAATTGGCCGACTAAGCCTTCCATGAATGCGACAGGAATAAACACCGCCGCGATGGAGAGACTTGTGGCGACCACAGCAAACCCGATTTCGTTCATCGCCAGAATGGCGGCTTCGGTACTCGATTTGCCTGCCTGCATATGTCGCCAGGTGTTCTCAAGGACGACAATCGAATCGTCAATGATCATCCCAACGGAGATAGTTAGCGCCAGCAGCGTCATGGTATTGAGTGTGAAACCCATCGCCAGCATGAAAGCGTATGTGGAAATGATGGTGGCAGGAATGGTTACTGCAGCCACTAGTGAACCACGTAAGCTTCGCAAAAAGAGCAAGATCACCAACACAGCCAGCGTTCCGCCGCGGAGTAGTTCACCTTGCGCTTCGTTGATACTGGCTTCGACGAATTTTGAATTGTCCTGTACGACCAATAGGCGGTAACTCTCAGGCATGTTGGCTCGTACCGCATCCAATTGTGCGCCTACCTCGCGAGCCACGGCGACCATGTTGGTACCCGATTGTTGGCGGACTGCCAGCGCCACGGCCGGTTGCCCGTTGAGACGCGCCAAACTGCGTTGATCTTCCAAGCCATCTTCGACAAAGGCAACCTGTTCGAGGCGGATCACAGCCTCATTGCGATTGGCAACGACCAAACGTCGGAAATGATCGACGCTCACTAGCTTCCCGCGAGTTTTGACCACATATTCTTCGCGGCCCGTTTCTATGCGACCGCCGGGAAACTCCACATTCCCCTTCTTTAACGTATCAACCACATCCTGGGCGGATAAGTTGTGGGCGACTAAATCCTCTTGCCGGAGCCAAATCCGAACCTCGCGCTCGCGGTCACCTGTCAACTGCACTCCCCCCACACCATTGATGCCTTCAATTTTCGGTTTGAGCACATCATCGGCAAAGAGTGTCAGATCACGAATCGAGGCATCGCCGGCAAGCACGATACTCATGATCGGAGCCGCATCAGGGTCGAATTTATTGACCACGGGCGCTTCGGAATCAATGGGCAGCTCGGCGCGGACCGAGGCGATTTTATCGCGGACGTCTTGGGCAGCGACATCGACATCGCGATCCAGATCGAACTCGAGGAACACTTGCGCAACACCCTCGCTGGTATCGCTCCGCATCGATTTTAACCCACTGATCGTACTTAGCGTCTCTTCCAAGACCTCGGTAACTTCCGTTTCCACAGTTCTGGGCGAGGCACCGGTGTAGACCACAGAAACAGAAACCATCGGCATATCGACGTCGGGATAGAGAGCCATGCCAATCGTCTGGTAGGCCACCAGCCCAAAAACCACCAAGGCAGAGAAAGCCATGGTGGTCAGCACTGGTCGCCGTACCGCTGTTTCGGAGAGTTGCATTTCGGGATTCCTATTTGACTGAGAAGGTTCTGCGAACACAGCAGACGAATTGTTGAATCACAGTCTGCTCCCTCGTGCGACTGGTTTCACGCGTTCGGCAGTCACTAACTTCTGCTCACGGACTTTGACTTGCATTCCATCAGCCAACAAGGTTGGGTCGTCGATGACGACTAGCGCGTCAAGACTGATTCCGGCGCGGACTTCTGTTCGTTCGTTGTTGACAAGTCCAAGCTCTACAAATTTGCGCCGCACGCGATCACCTTCGACGACGAAGACAGTCGGTTGCCCGTCCATGAATACGATACTGGCGTTGGGTATCGTTAACGAATCGCTGTGACTGGTACTGATGGACAACGCCACCTTGGCAAATTGCCCAGCTTTGAATTGACGTTGTTGGTTGTCGATGGCCACGCGAACTTTGAAAGAACGGGTCTGAGGTTCGACCATTTCATTCACGGCCACTACTAGACCACTCACTGGCTCAGTCGATCCAGCAGCATTTACCAGGGCCATGTCACCCACACGCACGCGACCGACTAGAGACTCCGGAACGCCGATTTCAGCAACCAAGTAACTAATGTCCATCAATTCGATAACCGGATTGGAACTTGCCGCGACCCGATCACCGACTTCGACGTTGATTGAGACGATCACACCAGTGTAGGGTGCAAGCAAAGTTGCTTTGGATACGTTCTGCTGTGCTTGTGCCAATTCAACTTCGGCCTGTTTGACGAGTGCCGCTTGGACAGCAACTTCTTCCGGGGTAGGGCCTGCCTGTGCAGAGGCTAACAAGGCTTCGGCGCTTTCGAGCATGGCAGTGGCTGCTGCTGCACTTGTTGTGGCCTGATCGACTTCGCTGGCGGCGACTACGTTGTTGCTTCGCAGTTGTTGCAGTCGTGTACTTTCGCGTCGAGCTTGATCCAAGCGCGCTCGACTTTCGTTTCGCAACGCAGCGAGTCGCTGGATCTCCTCAGGCCGTTGTCCCGCATTCAGCTTGGCGAGGTCGGCCTGGGCCTTAGCCAGCTTGGCAGCTGCAATTTGAACTTGAAGCGTGAGGTCATCTTGATTCAACTCCACCAGAATATCCCCCTCCTCGACAAGCTGACCGTAGATAATGCCTAGCTGTTCTTGATAGCGCTGACCATTGAGACTGATATCAAATTTTGCACCCGCTTGCGGGATGCGCGCCACAATACCGTCGATTTCAAACGTCAGTCGGCTGGCCCGCTTGGGCAATAGATTGCCCGTAAATTCCAACTCGCTGGCCAGCGACTGCTGAATGACTGTGTCCGTCGTAACTTCCACTGTGCGCAGCGAGATGCTGGCAACCGCGGCTGGCCCCTTCACGCCCGACTGCCCGCAGCCCAGTAGGGTAGAAATCGTGGCCAGTGCAATCGCTGGCATGAGTTGGATTATCTTGTGCTCGGTTCGCATGTGGGACTCGCCTATCTGTGATTTACTTCTTCAACCCAGCCAAAAAAATATCTACGGCCGTTTCGACGCGTTTGACGAGTTTCGATTTCGAGCCTTCGAGGCAACCATTTACGACACAGCCGTAGAGCAAGTCGGCGTAGGCGGTTGTCACATCCGCCGGATTGACCTTGCGAAACTCGCCGGCTGTCATCGCTTTGGCGACAACATCGTCAATCCCCTCACGTGTTTCCTCGCGGTGCATCAGGTGAGTTGGAAACACCGATTCTCGAAATTGGGCCCGTTCCTGAATCATGATCTCAACCGCCTGCGGATTGCGACGGTAATATTCAGCGCAAGCCGTAGCGATCAGCCGCAAAACCCCCGTGGCACCGTCACGATCGAAGATCACGTTTACGTGCTCTGCACCGCCAATTCGCTTCGTGACAAACGCCGCCACTTGTTGCAAGCTGAACTTGGCAGTCGCCAAGAAGAGTTGTTCTTTGTTTCCAAAGTGACGGTAGACGGTCCCTTTCCCGACTCCCGCTAAATCGGCGATGACTTGAACGTCCGTATTTCCGAACCCTTCACGGGCAAAAACATCGAGCGATACGTTTAGAATCTCCGCTCGTTTTTCGATCGTCTTGGTCGACCATTCAGACTGGGCCATGGGTCAATTCCGGTACGTTGCGAGTTGTTGACTGGGAGCAGACAGGGGCTAGGCAAGCAGCCAAGCTCGAATGCTACGGACGCGTCCGTCCGATACAACATAGTCTTCGGCTGTATGCGGGTCAAGACACAAATGAGAAAGACCCGAAGATCTCAAATTCCTGGCAATAGAAAACCCGCTCGCGATGCGGCCCCAAGAGCTACCCAACGACATAGGGAAAGCTGCAACCTATTGCTGAATCTAAGCCCAGCACTTTACAGACCCTTAACCTTCGCGATCTAGTAGCTTCAAAATTGTAATTTTCATTGATTGTTTTGGCAGGTGGGAATTCGTAGGCTGACGAGTGTTTTTGCAGTGACAGTTTTACGAATTTCTATCCTATCCCACTCGCTAAGGAAATGAAAATGATTCGGAATCATCTCAGAACGCGGAACGCGTTCACGCTGGTAGAGTTGCTGGTCGTAATTGCCATCATTGGAATTCTAGTTGGCCTGTTATTACCTGCAGTTCAAGCGGCGCGTGAAGCGGCTCGGCGCATGTCTTGTAGCAACAATGTGAAGCAGATTGGATTGGCGTTTCATCTTTATCATGATGCCTATAAGAAATTCCCCTTCGGCACGCGGCGAGCTGGCAATGGCTATACCAATTTGGCACCGCGACAATATGGCTATGGTGTTTCGTTCTACGTCCCACTGATGCCTTTTGTCGAACAGACGGCGATCTTCAATAGCTGGCCATGGGGATCGGACGATGGTTACGCCAATTCTCCTAACCACGATTTCCTTCGCAATGCACCCTTGAATTTGAGCAATCAGAGGGTTCCCCCGTTCGTGCGCTGCCCCTCGAGTCCGCTCCCAGAATTCAACACGGGTTTCGCAGGCAATCAATACTTGCCTTCGTATGTTGGCATCCAGGGTGCGGCCGTCGATCAAGCGCCGCAGTTTACCGAAGCCCGCTTTCGTAAATGCTGCAGTTGCTGCCCTGCACAAGCCAACAATGCACAAGTCGCCAATGGCTTCGTTTCCGCGGGCGGCATGCTGCTCCACAATGAAAACGCGACCATGGGCTCTTGCACCGACGGTACATCCAATACGATGATTCTCGGCGAGTGCTCAACTTGGGCGATAGATGTCGATGGTGGTCAAGTACATATCGATGGCGGATGGCCGCATGGCTGGGCCATGGGATCCAGCGTAGCCACAACGGTCAATGCAGCTGGTGCCAACGCAACGCTTGAGCGTTTTTACAATTTGACTACGGTCCGCTATCCCATTGGGACCAGAACCTATGGCTTGCCCGGCGTCTCCATCAATCATGGTGCCAATAACCCTTTGATCTCCGCCCACACCGGCGGTATCGAAGCGGGGTGGACCGATGGCAGCGTCCACTTCCTCAGCAACTCTACTGACATGATCGTGCTCAAGCGATTTGCTACCCGAGACGATGGTGGTGTGGTATCGCTTGATGAATAGCTCTGCCAATTTTACTTCGCATAGGAATTCAGACCAATGTTTGCGGGAAATTATCGGGCAAGCGTCTCGATCGCACTATTAAGCTTGGCTTCGCTGAGTGGATGCACGGGGGGCGTACCGAAAGGAACAGTGACTGGCAAAGTAACGTATCAGGGCAAGCCGGTCCCCGAGGGCTGTTTGATCACGTTCCTAGCGGATGTCGGCTATGCTGCACTGGGGACTGTCGACAGCCGAGGGAATTACAAGTTGGTGATGGCGGGCGAGGAAGAGATTCCAGTCGCCTCGTACCACGTCTCGGTCACGTTCCCAGGGATTATCGGTCCGGACATGACCGAAGAAGAGGAACGCTTATTCATGGGGGGAGATCCAGCCATGGTCAAGAAATTTGGCAACGTCAAGCAGGCGAAAGCTCCCTTCCCTGATAAATATTCCGACCCAATGATTAGCGGCCTGAGCTATGAAATTAAGGCGGGCCCAAATAGTTATGACATTGAATTGCGGTAGCGCTTGGATTGCCTCACGAACGCTGGGAACAATCCTCGTTGTTCGTTTTTAAACCAAACCGTTCATTATCCTGGTGCGGAATTTGTTTAACCCGGTTTAAACCGCCGAACTAAGATCGATACGGCGAAATAAACCAGGAGGCAACGGAGCAAACAGAGGGAGTGTTCTACCCTAATCCTCTGTTCTCTCCGTTGCCTCCTGTTACGTCGTTTTCGATCGTGGTGGGCACGGTGGACTCATCACCAAAAGTCTTGGCGCATCCACCACGGCTAGTGGGCTTAATTACCGATCAGGCCACTCTTGACGGCCCAGACTGCTGCGGCGGTGCGATCGGTCGAATCAAGTTTGCGAAGAATGTTCTGCACATGCTCTTTAACCGTTTCGACGCTGATGCTCAGTGACGTACCAATCTCACGATTGCTGAGCCCCAAGGCAATGTGCCGGAGCACTTGCAGCTCACGGTTGGTAAGCGGCACGTCCTTCGAATCAGAGCGATCCTTGCGTTTGGACATCGTTGTTTGAACGCGTCGCAAAATACTCGTCTCGGAAGGTTGCTCGCGCTGCGCAGCCCGCTGAATCGATTCCAAAATATCTAATCGCGAGGAATCCTTGAGCACATAATCGGTCGCCCCCAAAGCAATAGCCCGCGCGACGTAGGTGGGGTTGTCGTAAGTGGACATCATGACGACTGATACCTCAGGCATCTCCGCGCGAATTTGTTCCAACGCGTTTAAACCATCTTCACTCCCCAATCGCACGTCAAGCAGCACAACATGCGGTCTCACCGATTTGGTTAACGTAACGGTTTCTTCCACCGTACCGCTCAACCCAACAATCTCAACATCGCTCCCGTCAAGCAGAGTTCCAATGCCACTACGAACCACTTCGTGGTCGTCGGCAACTAGCAATTTAATTGTCACGATCTCACCTTTTTAACCTTACATTGTCATCCAACTAGAAGAAAAGACTATCCCCTCAAGGGACAATGCTGAGTGTTAGCACAATCCCTTGTTGAAATACGTGCTTGCGTAGAGCCACCACGGGAGAATAGCGACGCGGTCAAGCACCCTTTATTCTAACCCAAACACCCCAATGGCCTTCCCCCTAGCGGGCCAAAGGCCCAATATAGCTGGTTTTTTTACCACAACCTCATCCAAAAACAACCCTTACAGGGGGATCGGCTGGTCTTTCGTGTTATTTCGGATGCCCCTCTACGACAAATGTTGCCCTTTTGCATCACTGCGGTTTGCCAATTGTTCCAGAGCGACCTACCTATTGAAAAGACCGTTTTTGTGAACCTGAGAGCCCAATCCATGACCGCTTGTAAAATACTGTTGGTGGACGACGATCAATGGCTGCTGGAATCGATGGCCCAGTGGCTGATTGAGCAGCGATACGTTGTGACGTGCGCCGCCACCGTGGCGGAAGCCCAGCGGTTATTGCAGAAGGAGTCGAACGATCTGTGCTTGATCGACATCAGCCTGGAAGGGCCCGACGGCTTCGCTTTGTTAAAGTGGTGCCGCAAGCATCGCGGTGACATGCCGGTGGTCATGATGACCGGTTATGCGGGGCCCGATGCTGGCGCCGAGGCGGTTGCCGCCGGTGCCTTCGATTTGCTCACCAAGCCAATCATCGATCAAGAATTGCTAACAACGCTTGAGCGAGCGGTCCAACAAAATCGTTTGAGTGAAGAAAATCGCCGCCTCAAACACGAACTCGATCGCCGTTGCGGACTGGAACATATCCTCAGTCACGATCCACGCATGCTCCGCATCTTCGACATGATCGACAGTGTGGCCGATACCAAAGCCACCGTGTTGATCACTGGTGAAAATGGCACGGGTAAATCAATGATCGCGCGAGCCGCACATCGCCGCAGCGCTCGCAAATCAAATCCGTTTGTCGAAGTCGCTTGCGGTGCGCTCCCTGATAGTTTGCTTGAGAGCGAACTCTTCGGCCATGTCGCCGGAGCATTCACTGGGGCTAACACGAATAAAATCGGCAAGTTCGAACACGCGGACACCGGTACCATTTTTCTGGATGAAATCGGCACGGCCAGCACCGCCATGCAGATCAAGCTGTTACGCGTGCTTCAGGAATTTCAATTCGAAGCCGTGGGTGGCAATCAGACGATCAACGTCGATACGCGTTGCATCCTAGCTACCAACGAGAATTTGGACAAAGCAGTCGCCGAAGGGCGATTTCGCCAAGACCTATTCTATCGCATCAACGTCATTCATCTGGAACTTCCAGCACTCCGCGAACGCGTGGCGGATATCCCGTTGCTGGTTGAGCACTTCTTACAAAAGACGCTCAAAGAAGTTCCCAAAGAAATTGAAGGCTTTTCATCCGACGCGATCGATGCCATGCTCGGCTACGCTTGGCCCGGAAACATTCGCGAATTGGAAAACGTTGTACAGCGAGCCGTGTTGTTAACTAAGCACCCTCTCATCGGCATGGATCTGTTGCCACCCAGCTTGTTGGGAAATTCCTCCGCCGCTCGTCGATTGTCAACCATTTGCCGAGGTCAGACGCTGAGAGAAGCGCTCGAAGAACCCGAACGGCAAATCATCATGGACGTGTTACGAGCCAACCAATTCAGTCGCAATGTGACCGCTGATCAGCTCGGTATCAATCGCACCACGCTCTACAAGAAGATGAAGCGATTGGGAATCGACGACCTACAGTTTCAGGACTAGCGGACGGAGTTGGGAGTTGGGAGTTGGGAGTTGGGAGTGAAGGAGTGAAGGAGTGAAGGAGTGAAGAACGGACTTGATTGATGATTGATGATTGATGATTGATGATTGGTGAATGCACAGTAAAGCCACCGGAATCGACACGTGTGCTCGGCGATGCAACCAAATCAAAAATCCGAATTCCTCACTCATCAATCGGAAATACAATGACCGACAGCTGATTCCTCATTGATGATTCCTCATTGATGATTGATGATTGATGATTGGTGATTGGTGATTGGTGATTGGTGATTGATGATTGGTGATTGGTGATTGGTGATTGATGAATGCACAGTAAAACAACCGGAATCGACTCTTGTGCTCGGCGATGCAACCAAATCAAAAATCCGAATTCCTCACTCATCAATCGGAAATACAATGACCGACAGCTGATTCCTCATTGATGATTGATGATTGGTGATTGGTGATTGATGATTGATGATTGATGATTGATGATTTGGGATTTGGGATTTGGGATTTGGGATTTGGGATAGAGGGACATCGGGAACTGGCCTTGAATCCAAACTGGGTCCCGACTCCCGACTCCCGACTCCCGACTCCCGACTCCCAACTCCCGACTCCCAACTCCCGACTCCCGACTCCCAACTCCCTCCCTTTTCACCCACCGCGGGGCCACTATAATCCGGTCTCCGCCGGCGAGCCGTCACATGGCCGCTGGTTAACGACTTGCCCGCTCAGTCTTACCGGATGCTGACCAGATGAAAATTCACGAATACCAAGGGAAACAACTCTTTCGCGAAGCTGGCGTACCGGTGCTCGAGGGGCATATGGCCCGCACTGCCGAGGAAGCTTCAGCGGCCTACAAGAAACTAGGCGGGGCCATCGCGGTGGTCAAGGCGCAGGTGCATGCCGGCGGTCGCGGCAAAGGAACCGTCAAGGAAGTTCCTACGCAGCGCGGTGTGCAACTGGTCAAGTCGGCTGAGGAAGCCGGCCAAGTGGCCAAGAATCTGTTGGGCAATCATTTAGTCACCATTCAAACCGGCGAAGGTGGCGCGCAAGTCAATCAGGTCTTTGTTGAAGCCGGTTGTGATATTGCTCGCGAGTTGTATTTGGGAATTGTGCTCGATCGCGCTAACGCGATGCCTGTGCTGATGGTTAGCAGCGAAGGTGGCATGGAGATCGAACATGTGGCCGCCGAAACGCCCGAAAAGATTTTTCGCGAGCATTTTCATCCAGCCGTGGGACTGCACAGCTATCAAGTCCGCAAGCTATGTAAGAAGCTTGATATATCGGGGCCAGCTGCCCGTTCAGCCGAAAAATTCATGAAGGCTATCTGCCGCTTGTATGTCGATCTCGATTGCTCGATGACCGAAATCAACCCGCTGGTGATCAGCAAATCAGGTGAGATGATCGCGCTTGATGCCAAGGTCACGTTTGACGATAACGCTTTGTTCCGCCATCCGCAACTGAAAGAACTCCGCGACCTGACGGAAGAAGAACCAGCCGAAGTGCGAGCTGGTAATGCGGGTCTGTCCTATGTCAAGCTCGACGGTACCATTGGCTGCCTAGTCAACGGAGCTGGATTGGCCATGTCGACCATGGACATCATCAAATACCACGGCGGGCAACCAGCCAACTTCTTGGACGTGGGGGGTGGAGCTACGACCGAACAAGTGGTCGAGGCCTTTAACATCATCCTGTCAGATAAGAACGTCAAAGCGGTGCTGATTAACATCTTCGGTGGTATCGCGCGGTGTACCACCATTGCCACCGCCGTCATCGAAGCCTCGAAGCAAATCGGGATTTCGATTCCACTCGTCGTACGATTGGAAGGGACCGAAGTGGAGGAAGGCAAGAAGATGTTGGCCGAGAGTGGCTTGGCCATGATCACTGCCGATGACCTGACCGACGCCGCCAAAAAAGTAGTCGCTGCCGCCGCGGGTGCCTAACGAGCAATTGATTAAGTCGTAGAACGGACAATCCTGTTCCTGATGTTATCCGCTGGCGGACAAGTATGTCCGCAGTACAATCCTTACGCCACACAGCATTCGTCGAAAAGCCTAAGCACATGAGCATCCTGATCAACAAAGATACCCGAGTGATTTGCCAGGGTATTACCGGCAGCGCGGGGACGTTTCATACCAAGGGTTGCGCCGAGTACGGAACGAAAATGGTCGGCGGCGTCACGCCAGGCAAAGGTGGCCAAGTTGTGTTGGGATTGCCGGTGTTTGATACCGTGGAAGAAGCGGTCAAGCAAACCGGTGCCGACGCTACCATGATCTTTGTTCCGCCACCCTTTGCCGCGGACGCCATTCTCGAAGCGCTCGACGCGGGTATCAAGATCATCGCCGCCATCACCGAGGGTGTACCGGTACTTGACATGGTCGAAGTCTACGCGCGGGTCCGAGCAAGCGATTCCGTATTGATTGGCCCAAACTGTCCAGGGCTCATCACTCCTGGTGAATGCAAGATCGGCATCATGCCCGGCTACATTCACAACCCCGGCAAGATCGGCATCATCAGCCGCAGCGGTACGTTAACCTACGAGGCGGTGTGGCAGACCAGCAACTTGGGACTCGGGCAATCCACTTGCGTTGGGCTAGGTGGCGATCCGATCGTCGGTACTTCTTACATCGACCTTTTGCGACTCTACCAAGACGATGATCAGACTGAAGCGATTCTGATGATCGGTGAAATTGGCGGCGACGCCGAAGAGCAGGCGGCGGCATTTGTCAAACAACACGTGACGAAGCCGGTCGCTGCCTTCATCGCTGGTGCAACCGCTCCTCCCGGAAAACGCATGGGACATGCCGGGGCGATCATCTCCGGTGGCAAGGGGACGGCCGCTGAGAAGCAAGCCGCCTTGGAGGATGCAGGTATCGTCGTCGCCCCATCACCGGCTGACATGGGCACAGCCATCAAGTCCGCCATCGGTGCCCGCTAGCGTCGATTGGTAGCGGCTTCAGCGCGAGCTTTTTTCATCGCGGCAGTTTCGTTGGCGATCTTGTTTTCGGGACCAGCCGGGAAGTACTGTACGTCGTCCATCAAGTAGTAGGGGCTGGGGAGTGTTTGCCCCGCCACGGATACTTGGCAACCGACCGATGGAGCTAGCCCTCCAGCCACTACCAGGCCCAAGAAGGCGTACTTCCAAGCCTGCGAACGCTTGGTTTTGATCATCAGTGATTCTCCCTCGTCAGCCATCGGTTGAATTATGCACCCCTACCGCGGAACCTCCCCACGGTAAGAACTATCGATTCTATCGGTCGCACTCTGGCTGCGGATTGAATCAAATCCGTTCTCTTTTCGTGCGGCTTTGCCAATTACCTAGGATCGGCGCGAGAAACTTGGCAGTTTTGGGTTTCAACCCGGATTATTCATGAGCCGAGGGGCGTGAGCCCCCGGGCCTCCTAAAATGCCTAGGAAACCGAGGGCTTACGCCCTTCGACTGACAAGGTCATGAATAATCCGGGTTAAACTAGGAACATCTAGGGGTCAGCACAAAAATTTCCGGATTCGAGAACCCAATGACTGCATTACGCTCCCTTGACCGCACTTTGCTCGTTCTATTTTGGCTGGTTGTTACCGCTGGGCCATTGTGCGCACAACCGGTGAGCGAACTACCTCGCGCGGAATACTATGTGGCGCGTGAACTATATCGAGTCGGGAGGACCCTGGAAGCAGCCGATGGCTTTCAAGCGGCCCTTAATCGCGCGCGGCGCTTGGGGGAAGGGCGTTGGGTCGATAGCATCCCGCCATTGATCATGCTCGGCGAATGCTACTACCAACAAGGCAACCTCGCGCTGGCGCTCGAGCAATACGACGCTGCTTTGATGTTGGCGCTGGCCAATCCAAGTTGGATCGATCAAGTCGAAGTACAGATGGAGCAGCTGGCGGAATTGGATTCTGCCACTAGAAGCATTCAGTGGTTCCCCAAATCGCGGCCTACTAAGACAGTCATTGTGCCAGCCGGGCTGCAACTATCTGTCGATCCAACGCAAGCCCAGGTGACTCCGCAGGGAGGGGTGATCGCGCCCGTGAGTTTGGTGACCCAATTGGATGTGACGGAAGTGATCCGCACGCTGGGCATCGCCCTCATGCGTCGTTGGGAAGTGCTGGGACCGCTAGCCAAACATTCGCCGCTGGCCGCTCCTTTGGAAACCCTGTTCTCACGCCAACCTAGCCAATCAGTGCCGTGGCTGGTCACTTCCTGGCGGGTCCTGCAAGGAATCACGTCTTTAGCGTCATCCGGACGCGCCGATGGTCGACAACTTCTCCGCGATGGAACGTTGATTGCTAATCAAGCCGATTACTATTTATCGCCGCTAGCGCTTTTGGTGCTTGGCAAGCTCGATGCGCGCGAAGGAAATTATCCAGCGGCTATCATCAACTTCCAAGACGCGACGCTGCTGGCTGCTCAATTTGAACAATACGCTTGCATGGCAGAAGCAGTCGACAACCTTTCTGCATGTGCGGCCGCCACGGGGCGGGTCGACTTGCTTGATCCGCTAGGCCGCTTAGCCACTTGGGCGAACAAGAAAAGTGGTAGCGTCCAAGTTGCCGCCTTGGTCGGCGCGGGGGAATTGTCCGTGCTCGCCGCCGATTTTGCGTCGGCTGATAAACTGTTGCGTCAAGTTGCCGTGGTGCTGCGGGGTCGCGAAGTAGCCTTGCCGCGGGCACAAGCGCAACTGTCTTTCGTATCAGCCTCGCTGGCCTTTGCGCAGAATCGTGGCACACTGGGGATTTCTAATTTGGATGCCGCGCTCAAATTCATGCGTGGCTCGGCGGCCACGGGGGCTGTGGTTGAATCCATTTTCCAAGCGCAACTGACGCTCGACCTGCTTGCTTCGCAAGCGCTCAATGCGATCGAGGTTGAACAAGTGTTGCTTGAGACGGTTGCCGAACCGAGCCCGGTCGATTGGGAACTCAATCCCCTGAAGACCCTGGCTGAGCTCTCAACTGCTCGCGAGCCGGCCTTCATCCGTTTGTTGGAATTGGCCATCGCCCGCAAGGCAACCGTGGACGAAGTACTGGATCTCATCGATCGCATCGAGCGGCAGCGCCTCTACGAGGCCCTACCGCTCGGAGGAAGGTTGCACTCTTGGCGGTATGCTCTGGCTGCGCTCCCACAACAGCTGTCCCCAGAAAATCGCCAGGTAGTTGACCGAGAGTTGCAACGGCAACCATCCCTGATTGCGGCCGGTCAACGCATTGCGGCGCTGGTGGCGCAACTCCGTAATGCACCGATGCCGCTCGACGAACGCAAACTTCCAGCCGACGCCAAGAAAGCTTTTACAGAGTTGGAAGAACTTGCGAGTCAGCATGAGAGCCATCTCGCCCTCCTCAGCTTGAAACGTATCGGCTTGGATCGCATGGCACCGCCAACGGCCAACTTGCAGGGCATTCAGCAGCGATTAGAAGAGCATGACTTGGTACTAGCCATGGTGCTTGGCGGCCAGCAGGTATTCGGCTTGGCCATCACAGCTGATAAGACGCATCAATGGCAGGTTAGCGATGCTGACAAACTGACGACCACACTTGCCGCGCTCTTTTCCGAGATAGGTGTTGTTCGTGATGGCAAACCGTCGCAACCAGCTGAGGCACTCGCTCCCACGGCCGCTTGGCGGGTAACTGCCGAGAAGCTCTCGGCTCAACTCTTCCCCGCCGAAGTACAAGCAATGGTGGACACCTGCGAGCGTGTGATCATGATTCCCCACGATCAACTGTGGTATGTGCCCTATGAATTGTTACCCCACGGAGCCAACGCCGGGAACCCTCCTTGGATTGTGCGACAGGCGGTAACCTACGTTCCAACTTTAGGTAGCATTGAGCTGGCCTTTTCGACCAAGCCGACCATCAATGAAACGACGGGAATTGTAGGCAATTTCTTTGCACTGGATGCCGCTAGTAACGAAGCGGCGGCAGCGGCGATTGCACAAGCAGTCCCCAATTCCCATTCAGTGAACTTGAATCCCAAGGTGAGTGTCCCCTCCGCGACGTGGCTTAGGCTTAAGACAGATCAGCTGTGGGTCGCCACCCTGGTTGAGTCCTTTGACAACGGCTGGGAAACACCCATCTTGCCACTCGGAAAACCCAATCAAGCGAGTGTCGGAAAGTGGCTCGATACACCGCAAACATCGCCCGCGATCGTTCTATTGCCTGGTCTGCAGACCGGATTGAGTCAAGGCAAGCCAACTCGGGGCAACGATCTATTTCTTCCGATTTGCGCGATGCTTTACAGCGGAACCAAAACGACTTGTCTCAGCCGCTGGCCGGTCGGCGGGAGCAGTGCCAAAACTTTTCTACAAAGGGAATTGGAGGAATTGCAAACCGAACGTCCCTCGGATGCCTTGCGTCGCGGAGTGTTAGCGCAATGGCCTGAACAGTTTTTGATCTCTGACGAACCAAGCCTGTTACCCGCTGCAAAAGAATCCCCGCCACTGATCTCTGGTAGTCATCCACTGTTGTGGAGTGGCTATATGTCGGTCGGCGATTATCAGCGCAAGTAAGTCTTGTGCTTCGTCTAATCTTAATCTATAGCCGCTGAAGATTTGAGTAACTATTCGCCGCAATCGTGAAAGAGCTGAGCGAGTAGGCGCTAGCCAAATGCCACTCACGTTGTGCAAATTGTGCCCCTCCGGCGTGAGCCGTGGGCCCTACCAAGCTGGCGCCCACGGCTAGCGCCGGAGGTTCACAATGAGGCCGGTTCTCAAAGTGAGTGTCATTGGGCGTGAGCCGTGGGCCGTAACGGCTTGTTGATTTAGTCGTTTAACCCGCAGCCGTAGGCGAGGATCTGGCCGATGATCCTCGCCTACGGCTGCGGGTTAAACAATAAACGTGCAATCCAACCCTAAATCAACAAGCCGGTAAGGCACCGGGCAAAGTTGGTCGCCCGGCCGCTTACGCGTCACGGCCCACTAAACCAATGCCCTCTTTGCGAGCAATTGAACAAAAGAAAACTGAGGTAACAGAGAGTTCTCTGTTAACTTCGTTAACTCCTGTTGGACAACGAATGCTACAAAAAAACTAGGCTCTTCAGAAGAGTTAGTGGGTAGTCAAATCGATTCAAGAATCACGTTTGATAGGTTTTTAAAGGCATGGCAGGGCAAAAAGAATGGCTTTAAGCGAAAATTATTCGATATTCAAAAACTAAACCTCGGTAAAGCATGAGTCCTAACGAGGCCAAGCGAGACATTTGTTAACCACGAAACACACGAAGGACACGAAAAGTCAGCTCTGATCTTCTTTAATTGCTAGTGCATTCCAATACCCCGTTGTTGGACCACCAAGAACACTAGCAGGGGTTTTTTCGTGTGTTTCGTGTGTTTCGTGGTTAATAGAATTCCCAATCCTCCAAGTTCGTGAATGGTTACAAATTCTTTTTGTCCTGTCATGCCTCCGAAAACCTCGCGCCCGAGGTTGTTTACCCACTAATTCTTCTGAAGAGCTAAAAACTAAGGTAGGCTTGGGGAATAACGATGGAGCAGGCCTAATCATTTTTTCTTCGGCGCTTTGTATGGCGCAATCGGTTTGACCATCACGATTTCCGCATCATTGGAGAGCGTGGGGCCTGCCGTGGAGCGTCCTTGATCGATGAGTTCTCTAAGTTGCTGCTGCATGCGTTCAACTCGCTCAGGTTGTTGGTTGTACAGATTCTTCTCTTCGCGGGGATCGCTGGCCAAATTAAACAACTGCATCACCGGCGACTTACTCACATCCACTTGTCCCGGTTTTGGTTCGCTCCAACCTCCCGAGTCGGGGCCAAGGCACAGTTTCCACTCACCATCGCGAACGGCAAATTGTCCCTGGATCGATTGACTGACAATCGAATTGCGAATCGGCAGCGTTGCTTCTCCGGTGAGCACTGGCAAAAACGAAATGCTATCGGGAGCCGCTTCGGGTGGAAGTTTAGCTTCGACAATTTCAGCTGCCGTAGCATAGAAGTCAATTTGTCCGACCAATTGTTTTGAGCGTGAAGCGGGTTTCACGACGCCTGGCCAACGCACTATAAATGGCACCCGATGCCCGCCTTCGTAGATATCCGCTTTGTGGCCACGATAGATATAGTTTTGATCGTGCCCGGCAGCCTCAAGCTCAGGGATATTGGCCGACGGTGAACAACCGTTGTCGGTGGTAAATAGCAGTAGCGTGTTATCCGCGATCCCGGCTTCGTCGACCGCTTTGAGAATCTCGCCAACCGTCCAATCGACTTGCATGGTGAAGTCGCCATAGTCGTTGATCCCACTCTTGCCTTGCCAGTCCTTGGTCGGAACGATGGGCGTGTGTGGCGCATTGAGCGGGAAGTACAGGAAGAACGGCTTGTCAGATTTGGCTTGCTCCGAAATGTACTTCACCGCTTCTTCGGTGAAAGTGGGGAGCACATCCACAGCTTCGAATTTTTCTCCCGCCGGACCCTTGCGATGAAAGGCTTTTTCCACAGTCGCCAATTCGGTGGGCGTACGATCGCGAACGAACACATAGGGTGGCATGTCGAGCGATGCGCTAATTCCGAAGAAGTAATCGAAACCTATATCGTTAGGACCATTTTGAATCTTCCCCGCGTAGTCGACGTTTTCACCATCCTTGAACTTATCCGAATAGTCTCCACCATCGTCGGCAACGCCTCCTGCCTTGAGCGGCCAATCCCAACCCAAATGCCACTTGCCGATGCATCCCGTGTGGTAGCCGCTCTCCTTTAACATCGACGCTACCGTGGCTCGGCCGGGTGAAATCAGCGGTCGTGAAAAACCTCCTAGCACTCCTTTTTGCAGCGTCGTTCGCCAGTGATAGCGACCAGTCACGATCGAATAGCGTGTTGGCGTGCAGACCGAGGATGACGAATGCCCGTCTTCGAATATCATTCCTTCCGCTGCAATGCGATCGATATTGGGCGTTGCAATCTTCGATTCTGGGTTTAATGCTCGCACATCACCAAAGCCTTGATCGTCGGCCAAAATGAAAATCATGTTGGGGCGCTGAGCAGCTAGCCCTGGAGCGACTAGCAGGAATGTTATCAACAAAGGTTTTGAGATCGACATGGGAGTGAGCCTAGGGGGGGAAAGTCCAAAAAGAAATGTTGGCCTGCAGCTGGCAACAGAATCAGTTTAGCAGAGACCAACATGACCGTGGGCGCTGCAATGTTGACAGGGCTTTCAAGTAGCCCAAGAGTCACCGGCGAACTGTACTTCCGAAAGTCTAAGCGACTTCCGCTACGAGTGCGCTGAGCGACTTCCGCTACGAGTGCGCTGAGCGGTTTCCGCTAAGACGCTGAGCGGTTTCCGCTACGAGTTCGCCAAACGAATACCGCTAAATTGCCAGCGGGCAGCGGCCGGGAAAAAGTTGCGGTAAGTGGTGCGAATGTGCGAATGATGCGTAGCCACACTCCCACCACGCAACACATGTTGATCACACATGAACTTGCCATTGTACTCACCAACAGCTCCCTGCGGCGGGCGGTAGCCGGGATAGCCTAGATAGTTGCTGGACGTCCATTGCCACACACCGCCACACATACCACTGGGTGAACGCATGGGGTGAATGGCCGAGCCTTGATTCAACAAGAAATCGACAAACGGCTCATCGTTGGCTAGGCTGCAACGCTCCGCCGCCACCTCCCATTCAAACTCGGTGGGCAAACGTTTGCCGCTCCAGCGCGCGTAGGCATCGGCTTCAAAGAAGCTGACATGCGTTACGGGCGCGGCCAGGTCCAAGGGGACCAATCCAGCTAATGTAAACTGCATCCACCGACCATCCAGTTGATGCCAATACATCGGCGCTCGCCAGCGTTGTTCGTTTACGGTTGACCGACCTAGCGACAACCAATGTTCGGGACGTTGGTAACCCTGGTCGGCCATGAACTCCAAGTATTCGCCACAGGTTACTAACCGCGCATCGACAGCACAATTCTCAAGAAAGACCCTGTGCCGTGGCGATTCATTATCAAAGGCAAAACCATCCCCGTGAAAGCCAATTTCATAGAGTCCTTCACCGATGTCAACGGTCGCGATTGACCGGCCGTCACTAGACTTAGTCGAATCGAGCGGCAGGTCTTGATACTTGGGCCAAGTCGGATTGCAGGACAAGACGTGTTTGATGTCGGTCAGAATCAACTCTTGGTGCTGGTGTTCGTGTTGTACTCCAATCTCAATTAGCGCCGAATACTGCACCGCGAATTCCGGACGCTGCAAACGCTCGAGCATGTGCTGGTCAACATACCGTCGATAGTCATTGATGTGATCGAGTCCCGGCCGCGAGATCAAGCCTCGTTGATCGCGTGGAAATTGACTACCGAGTGTGTTGTAGTACGAATTGAACAGATAGTGAAACTGGTCATCGAAGCGTTGGTAGTCCGGTTCGTTCCCTAACACAAACGTTTCGAAGAACCAAGTCGTATGGGCGAGATGCCAGCGCGTAGGGCTAACATCCCCCATCGATTGCACCATACAATCTTCGGGCGACAGTGGCTCTACCAGCCGCTCCGTGAAGTGTCGCGTCTGGCGATAGCGGTCCGATATTGCAACTTCCACAGCCGTAGCGTTCATTGCCCTAGCATTCATTGCTCGACCACCAAATGCAAGACACCAAAGTACTGTCGATCATCGGTCCAATACTGGTGCAGCGAAAAACCGTACTGCGCGGCAAACTCAGCAAAACCTTCAATCGAGTACTTGTGGGAATACTCGGTCAGAATTTCCTCACCTGGAGTGAAAGTAAACACGCGATCGGCGAGCTGCAATTGTTGTTCTGACTGGCTGACAATTGATATTTCGACGCGCTGCTTCACGTTGTTATAGATCGCCTTGTGCTCGAATTGATCTAGCTCAAAATCTCCGGACAGTTCCCCATTGATCCGATTGAGCAGATTCAGGTTGAACTCGGCCGTCACGCCTTGTGCGTCGTTATATGCCGACTCGATCGTCGCGACCTCCTTGTGCAAATCGATGCCGATCAGCAAGCCACCCCCCGGACCCAACATCGAAGCCATTCCCCGCAGCAATTCACCAGCCGCCCGTGGCGTGAAATTTCCAATCGTAGACCCAGGAAAATAGAGTGCCACATGGCTGGCTGGTCTTTGGCTAGTTGGCAGCAAGAAGGGCTGAGTAAAATCAGCGACTACTGGCAAGACATCGAGCTCGGGATATGAGCTCTGCAAATCCTTCGCCGTTTTAAGCAGATGTTCTTCTGAGATGTCGACTGGGACATAGGCGGACGGTTCTTGCAGCGCGTCGAGTAGCACCCTGGTTTTCAGACTACTACCGCTGCCGTATTCGACCAGCATGACGTCTTTGTCGATCTGATAGGCGATCGACTCCGCATGCCGCTGCATGATCTCCAATTCCGTCCGCGTCGGGTAATACTCATCGGTCCGACAGATTTGATCGAACAATTGCGACCCGCGTTTGTCGTATAGATACTTGCACGGCAGCGATTTCTGCGGTTGGGACAAGCCATGCAGCACGTCATTTAGAAAGGCGTCCGCAGGTGCCAGCGGCGTTGCAGTAGGATTCATGTTCTGGCTCTAGGGGATATATAATGGGTTTATGCCAATATGCTGAAGCGTTTAATTGTAGGGCACTGACCAGATGCTGAAACCAGTTCTGACCGCGCGTGCACCTCACCCGCCTCGCAATTCGGATTCGATCGACCTGTCCCATCCGTGCCTCGGCTTTGCCATGCGTGCTATGTCGCGTTTCAACAGCGGCCAGACACGAATTCGATACGATGATCACGTGATCCACGTCACCGCAGATGGCAAAAGCCATGCCAAGCAACCTTCATCAATTCTTAACGCTGGATGCTCGTAGGTCTGTGCGATGGATCACTAACGAGTGCGGCAACCATATTTCGATCGAGTAGGGGCAAATCGCCAGGGATGGTGTATTTGATGGCGGCCGTCGCGCAGCCCCAGCGGAGCGAATCCTGCACATCGCAACCTGATAACACCGCCGCCAAATAGCCTGCAGAAAAGGCATCGCCGCCTCCGAGTCGTTCGACTTCGTCGGCTGGGAACGCAGCCTGCTCGAAAAACGTACCAGCTGCATCCATAGCCACCGCGCCAAGCTCAGCACGCGTCACCACCAACGTGGCTCGTGGCCAGCGTCCATGCAGCTCTCGACAGACTGCGGCCGGCTCCGCTTTGGTTACTTCACAAACCGCCTGTGCATCGCGAAGCGGTAAGAAAATGATATCGGCTTGGGCCATGATCGGCTCGCAGGCCGCATATGCTTCGGCCGCGGCCCACAGACGACTGCGAAAATTCAGATCAAAACTGATCACTTGCTTCGCTTCTCGCGCCAGCTCCACCGCACGCATCGCGGTTCGCCGCGCGTCCTCGGACAAACCGACAGTGATCCCACTAGTGTGAAAAACCCGTGCGGCGCCCGTTGCAAACAATTCTGGTGGCAATTCGTCGGGCTGCATGCGACTCATGGCTGAGTCCGCGCGATCGTAGAGGACTTGGGAGCTCCGTGGCGGGCGGCCACGTTCCATGTAATAGGTCCCTACGCGATCCTCGTCCGTCCACACCACCCGCGAAACATCCACGCCGTGCGAAGCGATTTCCCTGGTGATCCAACGACCGATGGCGTTGTCGGTCAAACGCGATAACCAACAGACTCGATGCCCGAGTCGCGCTAGACCTACCGCCGTGTTGGATTCGCTGCCACCCACGTGCATTTCGACTGAGCGCGATTGGCCGAAGCGTTCGAAGGCGGGAGGAGTGAAGCGCGCCATCGTTTCACCCAACGTCAACACATCGTACGGAGTGTTCGCTTCGTTCATGCTGCGGGTCCCTGCTTAGCCCGAGTGGCATATTCGCGGGCCACTTCAGCAATGCGGTCCCAATTGCCAGCCGCCATGGCTTGCGCATCGATCAAACTTCCTCCAACACCCACAGCGCGAGCCCCCGCGTTAAAGTAGTCTTGCATGTTGGCGAGTCCAATCCCGCCGGTGGACATGAGTTTAATTTCCGGCATAGGAGCCAATACATCCTTGATATAGTCCGCTCCCAGTCCCCGCGCCGGAAACACTTTTACCAGAGATGCACCCGCTTCCCAAGCAGCCGCAATTTCCGTGGGAGTCAGCGCACCACTCATTACTGGCACACTTCGCTCGACACAAATCGCCGTCACAGCGGGGTGATGAATCGGTGAAACGACAAATTGTGCCCCCGCTGCCATCGCTGCTACGGCTTGCTCGCGTGACCGCACCGATCCCACGCCAATTGTCGCTTGGCCATTGGAAAAGGCTTTGACTTCCTTTAGGACTTGAGAGATAGCTTCTAATGCGCGAGGATTCGTTAACGTAAATTCTTGCGCCACGATGCCACCCGCCAGTAGCGCCCGCGACAACTCGACCGCGGCAGACAGATCATCTAAGCGGATGATGGCTACCAAACGATGGCATAGGATTAAATCTAGATTATTCATGAGTTCAAAGTTTGAGTTCGAAGAATCGTCAGGCCTGCTACACTCCATCCGTGTCGACCAAGGATAACCTCGCGCGGTCGACGATCATAGTCGGTTCGCCTTGCCGATCGTAATTCCGTCTGGCATGGAGAGCCGCAACGACTGTGCGTACGCCACAGGGCCGAAAGTGTACGGCAGCGACATCTATTACTCGGGAAGAAAAGATGCTCGCGGCACCTATCAGGGCATTTTTTACACGCCGCGATAGGAAATTCTGTAATGCGCAAATGAATATTGAAGGTTTGCCAACAGCGCGCGACAACTCGATCGCGGACGACAAATCATCTAAGTGAATGATGGCTACCGATCAATGTTGCAGCACTAAAGCTAGGCAGTTTATGAATATCGGGATCGGCTGAAGTAATTTTGTTGCATTCGCACTATTTCCGTGATGATCCGTGCAATCCGTGGCCAACTGCCTCGCCTGAGGTTCCACGCTGATTGGTATTCAAAAGCGCTCTCGCATTGGCCAACGTAAGCCACTAGTGGCGGGTGAGAACTGACGCGATCGAACCAAGCCCAACCTCTCGACCTAGAGGGTCAAAGTCGATTCGCTTCACCGACCGTTGCTCGAGTCCAAAACGTAACGAGTACTGCTTGCGCATTCCCAGCTTCCACGCCATATCGAATTGCAATCTATCTCATTTGGAAGCGAAGCGCCTCGTAGTGATAATTTGACACTTCTCGCTGAACACCACCAACTGGTTGCATGGTTATAGGTACCTAGGATTGCCTGGCATTTACACGCTATCGCGTTGGTCATCCGTGCCCCGGCTTTGCCATCCGTGCTTGAGATTGTCTTGAGGGGTAGCACGGATGGCAAGGCCGGAGCACGGATAAAACGGTGGTTGCTAGTCAGTCAGTCGCCCTCCCGCCGGGATATACCGTGACGGTGAGGAATAGGCACTTCTACACGATTCGTCGTCCGTTGTTCCAACAGTACCAGAGCAGAGTTTAAATACTCAGCGGAACTTCGGCGTCGCCGAAAGTTTGTGCGTTCAACCCCATGCGCTGCAGCAACGTCAAGTATAAACTGCATAGCTTGCGATCATCGTCTTCACGATCGCCGTAGTCAAGCACGCGACCGGTGTCGATGGTGCCGCCTAGTCCACCAGCCATCAAGAGTGGCACTCGCGTTGAATCGTGCTTGCTTCCCGACCACATGTTGTTGATGAACAACAAACACGAATTGTCGAGCACCGTACTATCCCCCTCGGGCATGGCGGCCAATCGGGAGGCCAGATAAGCAAACTGGCTGACGTAATACCGCGTCACTCGTTCGTAATCGTCGCTCGAATCACTGTGTGAGGCCGAGTGGTGTGCGTTGCGAACGTCCAGGAACGGATAAAACAATCCGGAAATATCGCGACACAATAGCAGAGTGGCTACCCGGGTTTTATCCATCTGAAAGGCCAAGGCCACGATGTCGCACATCAGCCGCATGTGCTCGCGAATGTCCTCGGGCAAGCCATTGTCGGGACGCTGCATGGTTGGCAGCTGTGCCCCCTGTTTCTCAGCTCGCTCGGCCGCCGTGGACTGGTCGTCGCGGGCCCGCTCGATCCGCTTTTCGACTTCGCGGACACTGGTTAGATATTCCTCCAGTTTGGCTTTATCTCCCGCGCTGACCTCGCGACTGAGACTGGCAGCATGTTCTTTGACTCGATCGAGCACACTTTGATTGCGGCGGTTACCACGATTGTCAAACAGACTATCAAACGCCAACGATGGGTAGACCTCCATGGGGACTGGTGAGGTGGCGTTCTGCCAGGAGATGTGCGAGCTATAGGCCATCGAAAAATTGGTTTCGTGATAGCCAGTGATCGGTTGTTCGCAGCCCAACACCAAACTCGACTGCGCGGTTTGCTCACCCAGTGCGCCCGCCAAAACTTGATCTACGCTTATTCCGCCGCGCAGCTCGGCCCCTTTCTGCAAGGCAGCACCTGACAGAATATTTCCGGTCTGTCCGGGGTGAATGCCCACGCCTACTGCGGATTGATTAAACAATCCGGAGATCACATTGAGCTTGGTCTTGAGTGATTCGAGCGGTTGCAAGCTCTGGCTGAGCTCCATCTTGTCGCCAGCCCCTTTGGCCCACCAGTGCTGTTGATTGACGCCACAGGCCATAAACTGCACCGCAAACCGCTTGGGGCACACCGGAGCCGCACTCCCCTGGGACAACTCTGTTCCCCAGACCGGCAACGATTCGAGCCAAGGCAAGGCCACCACGGCGCCGGCACCTTGCAAAACGATACGACGACTAACGCGTCGCGGTTGTCGCGCGACGCTTGTCTCCGATTGTCGCGCGACTCTCTGAGCCGTGACCGATGGCTGCGATTTCGAATCGGGTTGTTGATTGTTCATGGGAAGCTTTACAGGTTAGAGAATCAACTTAGCAGCGTGCGAAAAATGGACGGGGCACGACTCGGAGAGTCGTGCGACGCTCGGAAAACCATCACGACTCGGAGAGTCGTGCGACGATAATTTCGCTACATCTTTGTGCGTCCCCGTTTGTTCAAAAACTGAGGGCTGGTAACAATCGTTTCTACGAACGAATGAAAACGATAGTTACTGGCTTGGGACGCTTTTTGCATGTCACGCAACAGCCGCTGGTCCGACAACTGCAGCGAACGCGTCAATGCAAACGTTAGCAGCTTCTTCTGTATATTACCTAGAAAATCCGCCTCGCGCTTCTCTCTAATATACTCCCGTAACTCGGCCACGCTCGCACGCTGGCTACCATCGGGGAATTCTGCCTGCGTATCCACGGGGCGTCCGCCCAAATCGACGGTTCGCAATTCACCAATAGGTCCATAATTCTCAAACACCAAACCGATGGAATCGATCCGATCGTGACAGCCCGAGCAACTTGTGTGCGCGCGGTGCTTGGCTAGTGTCTCACGCAGTGTCAGTTCGCCCAATTGCGATTCGTCGGCGGGAAGTTCTGGGACGTTGGGAGGCGGCGGAGGAATGCGTTCACCAAGCAAATGACGTACCGCCCAATAGCCACGTTTGACGGGACTGGTCCTCAGCCCCGGTGCATTTTTGGTCAAGAAGACCGCCATGGGCAACAATCCACCTCGCCCCACATCACTCGCATCAGGGACTTCCAGCCAATCATCGTCCGGGAACGGCAAATCAAGCAGGCCGTAGTGTTGGGCCAACGGGCGATTGACAAAAGTACGATCGGCGTAGAGTAGATCAAGCACGCTGCGATCCTGCTTCACCAGGTCGACGAAGAAGTGAATTGGTTCCTCGAACATGGCCGCTCGAAGTTCTTCATCGAAGCTGGTAAAACGCGCGCGATCAACACTGTTGTGCTCTTCGAAGCGACGGAAGTCGAGCCAATTCGCCAGGAATTCAGTCGCCAATCCACGCACACGCGAATCCGCTAACATGCGTCGTGTGTGTGCCAACAGTACTTCCGTTTGATGCAATTCGCCGGAGACGGCGGATTGCAGCAGCGCCTCATCAGGACCACTTGACCAAAGAAAGAAACTCAAACGACTGGCCAACTCGAAGTCGTCCAATGGACGAGGAGCATCGCTATCGCTGAGTAGATCTAATCGATAGCAGAACTTTGGCGACATCAATATGGAGACCAGCGTATCTTGCAGCGCCTCTTCGTGACTAAGCCCGTCTTCATCGCGCAAACTCCGATAAAATTCGCGCAGACTCTCAGATTCTTTAGGCGCTAATGGACGCCGTGTAGCGCGACTGGCGAGGACGACCATGGAAGCCAATTGTGCCTGTTCCGCGGCAACACGCGTTTGCTCCACCCAGCGGATCTGCGCGTTGATCTCTTGGAAATATTCGGCAATGGCCTCCATCGCAGTTGGGTTAGCGGAGTTGCGTTCCGCCTTCGCCAAGTAAACTTGGGACAGTCGTTCAATCAAGGGTTCCGTCAGTGCGGCTTTGTCTTCAGGGCGGGCAAAATCAAATTCAGCCTCGCGCATGGTGCGTGAATCGGTCCGTTCAAACCACAGGAATCCCTGATACTGCCGCTGCGGAGTGGCGGCAAAGAAGTCGAGTTCCCTCCACAAGCCATCAAGCTCTTGTTGGCCCGTTTCGTCTAAGATCAATTCCATCAATGGACGGTCGTCGCGGAAGTAGCCCATCATGCTATGGAAACCCGCGCTCAACAGACGCCCCTTCTCCTGTTTCTCTTTGGGTGTATCGAGATAGTCTCGACCGCGCTCAGAGATGTAAAACGCGTCTGGGAAGAGCGCGCAAAAGCTACGACAAGCCGCTTCGATTTCATCGCGCTGAGCTGCGTCGTATTCCGCGAT
The DNA here is from genome assembly GCA_041739785.1 of Pirellulaceae bacterium. Classification (GTDB taxonomy): domain Bacteria; phylum Planctomycetota; class Planctomycetia; order Pirellulales; family Pirellulaceae; genus Aureliella. The sequence goes on along the minus strand of JBGSNE010000303.1, from coordinate 62,349 downwards.
TTGCAAGCGGCTCAAATCGGCAGCGCGGCGATGTGCCGCATATTGTTTGTTCTTCCACAACACAAAGGGTTGCGAACCTTTGTGAATCCCATCCGCCTGTAGATTGTCGAAGTGCGGCTCAAATTGTCTGCGAATGTTAACGACATCGTCTCGCAGTTGCTCGCAAGCCTTGCGGACCTTGGCTGTCAACGGTTCGTCATCAGCAGGGTTATCGTCATTGAGATCAGCCGGCAACGCACGCCACTGACCAATGAGCTTGTCCCACGGACCGGGACTGGTTGCATGTTCGTGAATGGCATCCCAAATCAGCTGCAAATAGCGCACACTGATCCGCTGCTGTTCGGCAATTTTCTCCAGTGCCACTCCTTGATCGGTACGCTGCTGATAAAGCCAAGCCGCATAGAAATAGTCGGCAATATCGGTTGGCTGCCGTTGATAGAATTCGACGATCCGCTTAACACAGTATTTGTCGCGATCCGTATCCGTGACCACTGGATGTGGGGCAAACGCCAGGCCACTGGGGGTCAAAACCATGTGCTCCGCCACGTATCGTGCCGCCGCCAAGTATTTATTTAGTAGGGCAGGGGACATGGTCAGCGATTCCCCTGAGTTGTCGAAGCCCGCCGCGTTGGCTGGATCGACTGGGAAGCTTCGCGTGGGGCGGATATCGACGCCGGTCAAGTCACGAATGCAATTGTCGAATTCAACGTTACTCAGTCGCCGCGCTAATACCGGGCCAGGGTCACCTGCGGTGCGCTCTGCATCGAAGTGCCTTAGTGCGTTAACCCAACGGACCAAAGTCTCTTTTTCGCCAGAGTTGAATTGTGTTTCTGCCTCGTTGAGGGGCATTTCGCCAGCTGCGACACGGCTCAAGACTACTTCCCAGACAGGATGCGCAGCACTTACATCACTCAATAGTCGGTAGCTGGTTAAGTTGAGGGCCGCTTCGGGTTCGTTCTTACCATGACACTCAGTGCAATGGCTCTCCAGCAGCGGTACGATTTGTTCGCTAAATTCTTGCGACAACGCCGCTAGTTGCTTGTCGCTCACCTGAGCCTGGACAGCAAATTGCGACTGAAAAGCAAAGCTGAAGACTAGAGTCACGTGAACTACTATTCGACGCAAGATGCCTTGCGATTGGTCCATCGCTAGTTGCCGGAAAGCTATTAACATGCGTTGTCGTCGGAAGGTGGTGAGGTAGGTGGGGCGGGGTATCTTTAATGATACTTCAATTTCGGAGTGCTGGGACTTGTCACAGCTTTCCTTTTCCCTAAAGCGTGCATCAATTAGAAACGCCGATGTCACCAGCCAAGTCAAAACCAGACCGATTTACCCGGACTGACTAACCCAGGACCGCTGACACATTCCCGCGTTGCCAACACATCCCATTTCATCAAAGCTCCAACTGACGTCAGCTCGATGGAAAGTAAAAGCTCCGAGAACTCGGAGCACTCCAAAGTGACACCCCGTGCGAAATTGGTATCATATCGTCAACTCTTCGATGCCATTCTCTCTCAGCAGCTCGGGCAACCTTTCGTGCAACCACTCCAAGATCCTCCGAATTCACTATCCGACCGGCAAGCATTGGCCGTCGATGATTTAGGGTTTCTGTCAGGGGTGGTGATGGTGGATCGTTTGAGAACAGTACGGGGAGTACCACTTGACGTCGAAGAGCACGTCAAAAGATTTCAACACAGCTGCCAAGCAGTCGGAATCGAATTACCCAATGCGCATGAACTAATCCTGAAGGTCAACGCATCTGTCGCGCAACATCGCTCGACCTTCGCGCCTCAAGATTTTTCAGTCGTCATGTTGGCGACGCCAGGGAGAATTGGAAGTCACCCTCCGCAACCAACACTGATGTTTCAAGCAGTTCCCATCGATTGGTCACGGCTTGCGGGTTGGTATCGCGATGGTCAAAGCCTGTGCATTTCGACTTATCGCAATATCCCGGCGGCCTGTTGGTCTCCTGCGATCAAAACACGAGCGCGACTACAGTACTATCTGGCTGATCAACAGGCACAACTGGAGATGGGCAATGCGTTGGGAGCTGCCGTGTTGCTCGATACAGATGGTTACCTGACGGAGACCTCTGCGGCCAACGTATTGATCGTTGAGGACGAACGTTTAGTTTCGCCGCGTCCTGAAAAGATCCTGAATGGCATCAGTTTGAAACGGACTCAACGATTGGCCCGTCAACTCGGTTACCCCATTTCGGAGGAAGATATCTCCGTCGAACGCGCGCAGCAGTCGGACGCCATTGTGCTGTGTGGTTCGACAGGCTGCTTGTGGACCGCTGCGATGTTCGAGGAGCGATTGTTCTGCAAACCTATTGAAAATGTAGTTTATTCGCGTTTATCAGCGGCCTGGAAGAAAGACATCGCGTTGGACTATGTTGAACAGGCGTTAACATACTCAGCTTGCCTTGGGCCCAAGCCTATACAACCATAGCGCAAGAGAGCCACGGCTTTCGGAATGCAGCGCAAATGCCCATTTGGCAGTAGCCTGGGGCGCGTTCCGCTACGATCTGGCTACTTTCGCCGGCGACGGGCGCGCGATCTGCAGCGTGTGCAAGTTCGATAGGGAAGTCTAAGAAAAACGTGCAGCAAAACCAACGGGATGGTCAAACTATTGCGCAGTAATTGCCCTAGGGGATCACTGGGCTGGGCTGGGGCAGAGTGCAGGTCGTCCAGGCCATGAGGCCAATGCGACATGCGGTCAGCCATTTTCTCGATCCAAGTGACCCCCTGCGGATAGCCACCTAGACGCTGGATCAAATCGGCCGGAATGTTCGAAACACCGACATGTGCGCCAACCAAGCCACCGACGATAGCGGCCACCGAATCACTGTCTCCACCCAATAGCACCGCTGACTCTACCGCACGACGGAAGTTGTTGGGATAACGCAGAAAACAGTAGGTGGCCATGATCGTCGTGGGGACGATAAAACCACTGATGCCGCAGGACCAATTGAAATGCCGAGCGACAGCGCTAGGACCACGACGTGCCTCGAGGAATCCGCTGAGCTCTACTAGCTTGTCCTTGATTTCCGGCTGGGAGCTGGTCTCGATGGCTTTTTGAAGAGCTTCTTCGCAACGGAATTTTCCATCTTTGCAAGTTGCACCATAGTCGGCCAAACAGGCGAAGACTTGGCAGCCATCGATTGCCAGCGGATGCGCATGCGTGAGTTTGGTTGATTCTTCTACCCAACGGCTTAGGCGGTGTCCGGTGCCGTGAATTGCGAGCGCAGTGAATACGGCTCGGCTAGCGGCGCCGTTGCCCGCCGACTTGACCCCAGAAGGTAGTTGCAGCGTTCTCAACCAGCATTTGGCCGCGGCCATCAATGTGGCTCTGCCGGCTCCGATCGGCAAACTGAATGGATACCATTTCAATCGACGCTGGAAGATCCGACGAAATGACTTGGCGTCACTGCGTGATTTCAGTAAGGCCTGGGCGTTGATCAGCATCAATTGCGTGTCGTCGCTATAGATGGCTTTACCTAGGACCAAACGGTATCTCAGCGGTCCGCGTCCATACATTCGTAAGGCCACGCGCTTGCACAGATTTTCACGCGCCAAGCCCAATGCATCGCCGATGGCGATGCCGAGCATCACGCCGTGGATGTGTTCTTTTCTAAGAAAGGTCGAATGCATGCGGGCGCCAGCAAACTATAACCGTACTGATCCGCACGCACGAGTGTACGGTATCGGCCCGCAGTGAGTCTTATCGAACCTGGCAATCGAACGTGATGACGCCACCTTCGCTGGACGCTAGCGGTTCCTCAATTTCCCATTGAAGGACCATGGAGCCGACGTCATTGGGTTCAACGGAGAAACGAACTCCGAGACTGCATTGCTGACTTCCTTCAATATAGTTCAGACGAGGGGAAAGGTTGTCGGTAATAACCACATTTCCCAAGGGTTTCGTGCCAGCGTTATCGAAGCGGATGGCAAAGCTAACGATATCTCCGGAGTTAGCGATTGTATGACTGGCAGCCTTGCAGATCCGCATGGCGCATTTATTGGGGGTTTCGTAGAGGACAAAGTCTTCTGCGGCTTGGGTATCGACAACCGCCAGGGCCGGCTGATGGGAGATTTCAACTGTCAGCGATTCGGGAATGACCCACGTTTCCGCATTTTGGATGAGCTGCTGAATGTCGATCAGCTCTTGCCGCGTAATTAAGCCAGTGCGACGGGGATCGATCAACTCAAACGGCACGCGGGCCGAACTCATGCGCGACAGTGGTAGCACTTGGTCAAGCGGTGTGCCAACATAGTTTTCTTGAAAAGCATCGATCAAGCCAATTTGTTGTTCGCCATGGGGTGCCACGGGAAGCACGACAGTGCCAGCCAAATTCTTTTCATCAAACCGCTCAACGGCAATCGGGGCCAAGATGCGTTCCGTCCCTACTGCGCCCATGGACAATTGCAAGCCGGACACTTGTCGCACCGCACCAAATCGCGGCGCATAAATCGGTACTCGATTGGAGGGTTGCACACAGACAGTACCTTCCAGTGTTTCGTAGTAGATGACCGTATCGGTAGGATCAACTCCTTCGGTACTCCAATCCTTTTTGACAACCACCGTCGGTTGTTGGTCTCCTCCATCAAAAATGTACTCTTGTGCGTTGCGATAGATTGACTGTGCCGCCTGTGGGGCACAGCAACTGCAACTACCGCTAGCGCATGGGTCTCCACCAACGCAACCCATAGCCGCCAATTCCATTGCACTGTTGTTCACATAATAGGGCGAGTCAGATGCTAGACCATTGACATCAACTACCTCACCTTGGTAGGAAGCGGCGACGACCGCTGCCGGGAGCAACGACTGCCCCGCCGCAGGCGTGCGCTTTTCGGTGGCTGATACAACGGGCAACGCATTCGGGGTGGCACTACTGGATTGAATGGCGGGAGGTGAAAACGGATTGCCGATGCTCGAGTGTCCACCTAGGGAGCCACACCCCAAGGCTGTGGTCAATGATGTTAGTAGCGCCCCGTTCAACAGTCGGCGCAGCCCGCGTCGCAACCCGCCATGATCGACGCGGTTGGAACTGAATAATTGTTGACGTTGCACGGTGCTCAATCCTTTTACGGCTAATGTCGCTCGACTCATCGAATCGAGTTAGGGTGCAGCGTTATTACTCTGATTTGCCTCACGACTCGGAGAGTCGTGTGACAAACTGTTCACGACTCGGAGAGTCGTGCGACACTTGGTCTTCCGCTACGGTAGTGGTACTCGCGGGCTGTCTTCCGTGGGTGCCTCTGAGCGTGGTTTCTCTAGCGCTTCACTGGGCTGCACATCGGGCCACTCTCCGGCTGCAACCAAGGCTTGCCGATTGGGAACAGTGATCAGTGGTACCCAAGGAGGCGAACCATACAAAAACTCGGTCAGATCACCGTCGAGCGTCATGGGCACTCGCGACCCGATGCGAAGTATGGCAACCGGCTTTCCAAGCTGATCAGCAACTTGTAAAGCGTTGTCCGTTGCCGGCACGTTGTGTAAGAGCTGGGTGTCTGGTGACATGGCAATGGGTTCGGCGATTTCGCTATCTTCCAAGTAAATCACGCGAGTTACCAGGGCGCCATCGAGCGCCAATCGCAAGTCTTCCTCGGTCAAGACGACCGGGATCGGAAAGCGGTGCTCACGTCCGGCGGGAGGGTCGATGCGATCTATTATTTCCAAGGTAGGAAACAATTCATCTCCCGGTCGAAAGGGAATGTTCGTTACTCGAAAACGATAGACGCCTGCTACCAACATTCCCGTCGTGACGGGTGCATCGATGGGTGGCAAGAACTGACCGTCGCGAGCCAGTGCAATTTTCAAACCGGCTGGACCGGAAAGCGATACCGCTTGAAAAGTTCCAACACCACGCACCCCTCTGGCGACCTGCGAACTGGCCACGGCTCCCGGTGCTTGGTTGGCATTCAGAAAATAGTGTACGTTGCTAGGGAGCGACCGCGATTGGGCAGCGGCGGTTCCGCACAGCATGGGCGTCAATCCAAGCAGTGCCCACCCGAGACTTGACAATGTCTTAGTTGGCGCCCCGCGTCTTGACGATGCGATCGTTGTTTTCGAATCGTTGGCCATGGCTTGCCTGCTCATTCTTGTAGCCGAAGTCGCCAGGACTTTGGTAGGTGACGGACATTCCAAACTCTTGGCGAGTTCGGCTACGACCTTATGCTTGAGTAGATGGGAAAAAGCGGTCGAGAGATTAAGCCCTCGACCGCCTCACTCATTTACGTCTCTTGCCTACTCGGCTGTGTCGCAGTGGGACTGCCAACACGGACCGTTTGATTCTCTCGCCGCCGCTCAATTCCCATTCAAACTTGAGCCAGCGTGAGAGTTGGACATTGTCGTTCAACGCACCGAGTCGAGAACGAATATAGTAGTTTCGCTCGCCCCAGTTACTCGACTCGGAGAGTCGAGCGACGATCAGGGGCCATTGCGTTCGCTATTCCTCAGGGCAATAGGCTGCGCCAGTTGCACCTGGTACCGCTTGGCTTCCACGCATGTAAGCGGGCATGCCATTTGGAACACCTGGATGAACATTGCGTTCGTTGATGTTCACTCGGCTCACCGGTGCTGGGTAGCTCTGACCTGGAGTCTGACGCACATTGATCTTCACGTTCTCAACTGGGTTGGGAATGTGCATCGAGGTGCGATTGCGAATCGTGTGGCTCTGCAGTCCAGCCGGCGATCCCAATGGAATGTGCGGAGGTCCGGGCAATCCAATCGGCGTACCTGTATAGGTCATGCCGTATTCGGGTGCAGTGACTCCAGCTACGTAGCCGGGCAACGATGCCGGTACGCCACCAGGGATCATGCAGCCATCGGGACCACACACCATGCCACCCATGGGCATGCCACCCATCATTCCTAGACCGCCACCACTGGCACCCGATAGCTCGATGTCTTTGTTACCAACTCGCACGATGGCCAGAATTGCCCCGCGACGATCGGCTTCGACTATCGGATCGAGACCTGGTTCAAGTCGATTGCTTACCAGCACATCGACACCGACCAATGCGTCCCCTTGGAATTCGGGATCTGGCAGGTAGATGACCTTGGTGACAAAGTTCCCCGACAGGACTTGTTCAAAATCGTCCGTCGTGAACTGAACGGGAATCGCGATGTGCGCCAGGTAGGCTGCGGTCCGTGGATTGCCATTGGCAATTTCAACCGTCGGATAGAGTTCAACTCCTTCGCGACCTTGGATGTTGGTGAGCTTCATACGGTAGATACCCCCTTGCGGGAATTCCAACCGTCCTGGGACATAGAGTGGCTCGCTACCAAACCCGCCATCACCAGCCACATCGTAGTGGATCTGCATGCCGTCGGGACGATTGAATAGCACCTGAACCTTGGCCCCAAGGCCGCCGCCCATCATCGCGCCACCCATTACCATGCCACCGTCGCTACCGTCGGCACAAGCCGTGCAGCTTGCTGGGACGACACCGCCCATGCCACCAGGACCACCTGGTCCCATGCCTGGGCCACCTTGCATACCGAGAACTCCAGGCCCTGGACCACCAACTCCTGGACCGGGCTCCAGCAAGCGCTGAGCGGGCGGCAGGTTGTGCCTGACCGGAGTGCAGCCACTGAAGCAGCCAAAGGCCACCATGGCTAGCGTTAGGAAAACACGCATTTTCATGCTCAACCCCCTAAATTATGGGCAAAACGACCGGTTTCGAGTCGGGCGTCTGCCGCCAATCGAAACGTTCCTGAGTGAGTTTCAAATCGATGAGCCCGCCAGTGATCGATCAAGCTAGCGGATTCACCTGGACGTCCACTCGTCACTGCGCATAGAATTCGCGCCGAGCCAAGCGGACTTCACAGACGCTGACGAAGAAACGTAGTTTCCGCGCTTGCGTTGTGTCCGTGGCTATATGTTCGTCCTGACATCACCGTTTTCTTTGACAAATCCGGCATAACCCGACTATGTGGAGCAGATTATCCAATCCGAATGCAAGCATTGAGGGCAGTTTGTGCATCTTCCAGCGAGCAGCATTGATGGTTCAAACGACTTTGCATTCAAAGATTGAGCGTCGCTGGGTGGGGTTGCTCTGCCTATTGCTAACCTCTTTTATTCCGTGGTCCTCGCACGGCCAAACAGGCCCCATCGCTGAGCCCATTCCGGCGTCGCCCTCGCCGCAGGAAATCTCCGCTCGGATTCTGCAAAAGTCGATATGGCAGAGCGTATGGGGCCCACCCGCCTACTGCGTCGTCCGCCAATCGGTAGAGATGTTTGATAAACAACTCAGTGGAGTGGGGGATTATGTGCGGGGGGGGCAGGGGGGGGGCAAGCTCAAATACAGCCTACGGATGCCCGCCGGCGATCAGATCAATACACTATTGCAGGTCAGCGATGGACAGCGGATGTTGTCCATTGAAGCCATTGGAGAGACGCGACGTCGGAGCGAAGTGGATCTGGACAAAGTGCATGACCGCTTGCCACTGACCAATGCGTATCTCCATGATCCAGTCATCGCTATGTACTTAGCCATAGGTGGGCAAGCCGAGCTATTGCGGAAGATTTATCAGCAATACGAATGGATTGCCGTACGCGATGGAAAACTTGGGGACGTAGAGGTTTGGTGGCTGTCGGGGAAGGTTCCTCCGCAGCCTGTCAGCGTTCGATCGGTCGCCCCCGTCGACAACATGCTCTTTGCCGATAATAATTCGGCCTTGCTCCCCACGCGCGTCGAAGTGGCGATCGGAAAGGCCGACGCCGCCGTCCCGTATTGGCTTTATCAGGTCGAACAGGGACGTTCGGCGGCGGAGCTCAGCCCGATTGCTCGCAGTTGTAAATTGAGGATCGTCACCGAATGGGCCACCCCCACGTTGCTTTCCCCTGAGCAGTTGCCACCCAGTATTTTCGAGCTACCATCGAGCAACGAGCAATTGTTTGACGAGTCTGAAAAATACTTGCCGCCAGCATCAACTATGGCCACCGCTCCTTTCCCTGAGATCATGCGATAGAAGGAATGGACCGGCCTCAATCCCCCATTTCATTGCAAGATAGATCCAGAGATGACACAACGCAAAGGCTCAGACTACGCCGGACTTTCGGTGGCTATTATCACTCCCCTCCGCGATGATGTCCTGGACGTGGGACGGCTGCGATCGCAAGTCGAATTCCAGATCGAAGCCGGAACAACCTGCTTGGTTCCCGTGGGTACAACCGGCGAATCGCCGACTTTGTCACACGAAGAGCACGAACGAGTGATTAGCGAAGTTGTTCAAATCGCCGCCGGACGCGTCAAGGTGATGGCCGGGACAGGAAGCAATTCAACTGCTGAGGCGCTACGTTTGACGCGTTGGGCAGCAAAAGAGGGAGCCGATGCTTCACTGCAAGTAGCTCCGTATTACAACAAACCAACGCAGGAAGGGTTCTATCAGCATTTCAAGGCAATTGCCGAAGATGTCGGATTACCCATCTGCGTCTACAACATCCCAGGGCGTACTGGAAAGAATATCGAACCGGAAACGATCGCCAGATTGGCCGACATCCCCAACATCACGATGGTCAAAGAGGCCACCGGTTCTCTCGACCAGTGTTCGCAGATCCTCAACACCACCAATCTCACCGTCCTGAGTGGCGACGACAGCCTGACCTTGCCAATGATGAGCGTGGGAGCGGAAGGGGTCATTTCGGTGGCAGGCAATATCGTTCCGCACGACGTCGTCGCGATGGTGCGAGCTGCTGCGGAAGGCGATTATGCCCGGGCTCGCGAGTGGCATCACAAGTTGTTCGCGTTGTGCCGCGACATGCTCGGCCTGAGCACAAATCCGATTCCAGTCAAAACCGCCATGCGAATGCTCGGACGCGACGCAGGTGAATTGCGGTTGCCAATGACCCAATTGACCGAGCAGCAAGAACAACTACTGCGGCTCACCCTCGGCCAATATGGATTGTCGGTGCAGTAGATAACCGAATTCTGTCGGCCGCACAAATGCTCGCCAAGCGGAATTCGCCTAGACTTGCTCCCTGCTACGCTCAAGCGGAAATTGCTTCGCCGAAAGTCTTGGCTCTCTTCCGCTACATCTAACACATCGTCACACTGATGGGCCGACAATCGTTACCATCAGCATAACCGGAATAGCGCTTCGGCAGGTGATACATTTATCGATAGACAATGCGCGGTGTAGAAAATGTGGCTCCTAGCTCAACCTACGTTTATTCGATCTTTGTTTTCATAAGAATCGAAGCACACAAGCGTTTAGATTGAGACCGCCGTGGAATCAAATGCAACTGCAACCACTGAGCTGATCGGCAGATTGTCGAGACTGTATCCGCATTACTGCCAGTCAGAACTGTTGCGCATGGCGTTGCTAATATCCCTGCATCAGCCAATGGAAAAAATCGAGCACAGCGATATCGAACTGCGTCTCCAGTGCGAAGAGATCTCCATGCAACTCAATGCAGCTGGTGACCAGCACGCTGCCGTGGCTGACGAACTCGATTCGTTGGCTGCTACCGCTCCCTGCAACTTCTCTCCTACTCATGTCTTTACACTGGTGCGAGCCATCAAAGTGCAAAGCCAAGTCCTGAACCTCTACTTGGGCCCGGTGGAAGCTAGTCGGTAGCACACTATCCGAAATGGCTTCTAATTAGAATGGCACGAGGTTTAGTCGTAGCGGAATACGCCAAGAATTTCGGCCGTGGCAGTTGACACTTGAAACGCCGAAATCCTGACACTTCTCGCTGATCGCCGGTACAAAGGTTGATTTCACCCTCTCGCGCGTTGGAGAAAACGAGGAAATCGACGTGTTCGCGGGAGGTTAGAAACTCCTATCAGCAATCAGCGAAAAATGTCAATTTCTTAGCGAATCTCGCTACAAAAATGTTAGACCTCGGCTTCGATACTGGCCGACATACTGCCGGCACATTTGCTGGCGAGTGGATCTTTTCCGAATGCGTGAATCTGATCGCGTTTCAATTCGGCATGTTCCTTGGTTGTCGTCAGACAAATCGCGCGACCTGATGTGTCGACTTGTTTGGCCAGCTGCATTGCACGTTCGAATGTGTGACCAAACAACTGCTGTAACATCGAGATAACATAGTCGAACGTGTGTTCGGAATCGTCCCACAACATCACATGATATCGCGGCTGCCGCTTCGGCTTTTCACGCTGTGCTTGCCGCTTGGCTTCCACTACCGACTCGGGCTCCATGACCGCACTGTTGGAATCAGCCATCGATTTTTCAACTCCTTAATCCAGTTACTTCAAAACGTTGTTCGATATTTCCGTGGTTAGCGGTCGGTTCGTTTGCCGTTGTATTGCACCACTTTCGTTTAACCCGCAGCCGCAGGCGAGGTTCGCCACCATAATTCCTCGCCTACGGCTGCGGGTTAAACAAATCCAGTTTGCAATTACGAGGTTAAACCAACAGCCAGCTAGCGCCTTCGGCTTTCAAAATTAGAGCGGCAACAGCGTTGTGCACTGCACAAGCGTTGTGCACTGCACAGTCGACCCAATCTAGCGCATCGCAGCAAGCTAGCTTTACGGCTATATTGTTACGCACGACAACATTGTAACCGACAACCCGGCAGGATTAGCAAGCACATTCCATCCAAACGGACCAGGAAAAAAGGCAAAATGACCGATTTGAAAGCGATTGATCATTATCTTCAGCAAACTCAACCAAAACACCTAGAACAACTCAAAGCCCTGTTGCGCATCCCCAGCATCAGCGCTGATCCCGCCTATCGTGAATCTGTTTCCGGCGCAGCACACAGTGTCCTGGACACTTTGGCGGCGGCGGGACTGAAAACCGAACTGATTGAGACCAACGGACCTCCGCTAATCTATGCCGAGAGCCCACCCGTTGCGGGTAAACCAGTTGCCTTGGTCTATGGCCACTACGATGTCCAGCCCGCCGACCCGCTGGAGCTTTGGACGACACCTCCCTTTGAACCGACCGAGCGCGACGGAAACTTGTTCGCCCGCGGTGCGACCGATGACAAGGGTCAAATGCTGACCCACGTTCATTCGGTGGCAGCTTGGTCTGCGGCGGGAGAAACACTTCCGATGCAAGTCAAATTTTTGATCGAGGGAGAAGAGGAAGTTGGCAGTGAACAACTCGAGCACTTCTTGCAGCAACCTGGTGTAGCTGAGAAACTGGCCTGCGACGTGATTGTCATCAGCGATTCGTCGCAATACGCGGTAGGCCAGCCGGCAATCACTTATGGCCTGCGTGGTATTGCCTATTTCGAGATTCATTTTTACGGTCCCAAACAGGACCTACATTCGGGCAGTTTCGGCGGAGCTGTCAACAACCCGGCCATCGCGCTGTCGAAATTCTTAGCCAGTGTCATTGATAATTCGGGTAGGATTTCACTCCCGGGCTTTTATGAGCATGTCAAGGAGTTGGAGCATAGCGAGCGGCAAATGTGGGCCGGACTAAACTTCAATGATTCTGCCTTCGCCAAACAGTTGGGCATCACCTCACTGGTGGGCGAAGAGGGCTTCAGCACATTAGAGCGCCGCTGGGCGCGTCCCACCTTCGATGTGCACGGACTGTGGAGTGGTTATCAAGGCCAAGGTGGCAAGACGATCATTCCTGCGCGCGCCAGCGCCAAAATCAGTTTTCGATTGGTCCCCAACCAGTCACCCTCAACGGTCGCTGATCAATTGAAGCAGTTTGTTGCCGCCCACACGCCACCTGGGATCCGCGCGGAAGTAATTGACCTGCATGGTGGCTCCGGCGTAGTCGTCGATCCACACAGCCCGTACATTGCCGCCGCCCAACAAGCAATTGCAACCGCTTTTGGAAAAGAAGCAGTACTGATTCGAGAGGGGGGGTCAATTCCTATCGTAGCCCAGATGGTCGCGCAACTTGGGGCCGATGTGCTGCTCTTGGGATGGGGTTTGGATGACGACGGCGCGCACAGTCCTAACGAGAAATTCTGTATCGCCGACTATTTTCATGGCATTCGCGCCAGCAGCCATCTGTGGCACCAACTAGCGCAGGTCGTGAAGTAGATTAACGTAGCGGAAGTCGCCAAGACTTTCGGAACAGCTGGCTATCGTCGAAAATCTTGGCGACTTCCGCTACGTGCGCGCACTACGCGTCCATCAACCAGGCGGACACCGAAAGTAGCCAAATCGCCGAGAGAATGATGACGCTGGCGAGTGTCAGGCGGACCCAGATCTTAGTCGAGGGATTGACCCATACCTGCGATTCATAAGGATGCACGATCGACTGGAGAAAACGCTGGCGATGTTGGGGCTCGTCCATCAACATGGCCCGCGAGGGAACCAGCAGCCCATATTGAACGGAGAAGTCAAGCGCGCCGTAAAGCCGGTGTTGCCGACCGATGGGATCTTGTGCCGTAGCCTCAAAAAACCAAACTTGGCGGCCGTAATTGACTTCACACTCTTCGTTCAAATGTACGCACCGCACCGATTCGATGCGCGCATCATCGGGACTGAACTCTTTGCGCACGAGCGATTGACGAGCTTGATCGTTAACAAGCTGCCAAACTTCTTTTGAAAACTGATAGAAGCTTGCGTCTGGTGTCATCCATGCAATCCTACAGATCAAAACCCGAAAACAATGTGACGCTGTCCAAACTATATTTTCGGCGATTATAGACCGAAAGGGAACCATTTGTCACCAGGGATTGCGGTGGGTTTCCACGCAAAATCACCTGTAAGGTGATTGTTCCCCCCCTTTATGGTCCGTGAACCAGAGTCATTGGCGATCGAATAGGCTATTTCGAATCTCTGTCTCGAACGAGGCTTGTTCTGCGATCGCCACGCGAAATTGCTCTTGGCTGAGCGAATATAGGGTGGTTTCCGTGAGTGTATCGACGCTCGCGTTTCTGGGTTGGCCGGTCAACAAGGCCATCTCGCCAAAAAACCCACCTTTCTTAAGCGTGGCCACTGGTTTGGGATCCCCCCCCCGACGTATGGCCACCTCTCCCTGACGGATCAAATAGAATTTGTCCCCCGTTTCCCCTTCGCGAATGACCGATTCCCCCATGGGAAACGTTTCAGCTTGCAAATGATCGGCCATTTGGGCCAAACCACGTGGCGTCAAATGCTTGAACACATCACACTTCATCAACATTTGACTAACAATGGCTGTTTCTTGAACCAGCACATCGCTCCGTATGCTGCCGTCGACCAAATTGACGATCCGATCGGCCACGTCCAAGATGCGATTATCGTGCGTGACAATAATAATTGTCACCTGCTCTTCTTTGGCCATCCGCTTAAACAGCTCAACCACGGTACGGCCACTTTGTTCGTCCAGAGCGGCGGTCGGCTCATCGGCTAGAACCAACCGGGGCTTGTGGACCAACCCTCGTGCGATGGCCACGCGTTGCTTTTGCCCTCCCGACAATTGCTTTGGTTTGTGACCGGTACGGTCCCCAAGCCCTACGGCTCCTAGCATCTCTACGGCACGTCGTGAATGCACTCGTCGAGAGCCATGCGGTTCAGCTAATTCCAGAGCCATGCGGACATTTTGCGTCGCGGTTAGCGAATCAAACAAATTGTGGGCTTGGAAAATAAATCCGATTTCCCGCCTTAATTTCAGGAGCTCGCTACCTGTCGCGTTGTGCAGCGGGCGATTGAGGACATTCAGCTCACCATTTTGAACTCGTCGCAAGGTGCCGATGAGTGTTAGCAATGTTGTTTTACCAGAGCCGCTCGGCCCAGTCATGATAATGATCTCTCCGGGGTAGATATCGAGCGAATTGTCGTAAAGAACTTGTTTGCGCAGCTCTCCCGTGCCGTAGTAGTGTTGTAGATCGCGGGCCGAGATCGCCGGCTGTTGGCCTGCTGCGATTTTCTGCCGAAAGTTGGGATCGAAGCGCACCGCTGAGGAAGATATCGTCGATTCGCTCACACCAGTAACTTCACTTGGGGGGCTGGGTAAATTGGACGTAGCAAAAGCTGTCAAGGCTTTCGACAGACTAAGTATTTCGTGGGTCATTCTTGCCGAGAATGACTGACGGCTAAAACTGTTGAAAAAGTCGCTCCCGGCAGGAACGACCCACGCAGCAGGAACGACCCACGCAGCAGGAACGATCCACGACTAAGGAATGCACCACGGAAATAAGACCGGGGCACGGATATCAAAACGGTGAAAACCTTTTTAACTATAATCGATGCTGCGTGTTTTGCGTTAGCCGCCGCTTGTTTTGCGTTGGCCGCTGCTTGTTTTGAATTAGGCTTGCTCCGATTTCAGTCGTACATGGTTTTTCAATCTATCACAGACAAACGCCCTATCCTGCGTGACCCACGGCCCATGAAGGCGTGGTTATTCCTCGCTCTCTGCGCTTCTGCGAACTTCCTAGGCTGCGAATCTCAGCCAAAAGATTTGCCATCAGCGATTGACTTACCGCGCCGAGACGCGATTATCGCGCAAGGTCAAATTTTACCGGCTGGTGGAATTGTCCAGCTAACGGCGACTCCCGGGGACGTCGTAGCCACAATGTTAGTAGCAGTTGGAGACCATGTTTCACCAGGTCAATCATTGCTGGAAATGCGATCGCAGGCTGTGAGCGAGGCCAGACTACGTACGCTGCTGAAACGTCGTGAGGAAGCAGCCAGAGAGCGGAAAGTCGCCCTAATGTCCGCGGAAAGGCAACTGGCGGCCGCGGAGCTCAAGTTACAACATGTGCACAGCCAACAGCAATCACTGGAGCGAAAAACAGAACTGTTGGATTTGGCCAAAGAACAAGTCCTTGCGGCAGAAAGTGTATTGCAAAAACTTGAATCGATCGCGGCTAACGCAGCCACTAGCCAATTCGTCGGGCGATTAGAAATCGATCAACAACGGATTGCCTTGGGAGAGACGCGACTGAACTATCGTCAGCAAACCGAAGCTCATCAGCAGGCCCTACAGGATCTGGGTTGGGCAGCACAGGTCGCCGAGGCCGAGAGAGAGGCGGCCAAAGATCTGTTGAAAACGGCAAACGCGTCTCAAGCACTTGAGATTCTCGACCTGGAAATTGAAGCCGTCAACCTACAAGACGTGGCTTCGCGAATTACCGCCCCCATCTCTGGGTTCATTCTCGCCATCAACGCTTCGGAGGGAGAATCGAGTCTACCCCGACCGCTGGTCGAATTGGCCAATTTAGACGCGCTAGTGGTTGAGGTGGAAATTAATGAACTCGATGCGGCCCTGGTCGAAGTAGGCCAGCCAGCCAAGGTCACCGCGCGAGCCTTGGGGCAGCAAGTCTTGAAGGGGCAGGTCGCCCGCAAGTTCAACTTGGTTGGCCGACCACAACTTCGCTCCCCGGACCCGTTAGCGCGGGCTGACTATCGCACGGTGACCGCGTTAGTGGAACTAGATGAATCTTCCACTGCCGTTGCTCGCGATTGGATACAACTGCAAGTCGAGGCTGAAATCTTTTTCTCAGGTACCCCTGGCGCGGACACTCGAGCGCCATGAACATCCACACGCCACTGGCCCTTTACAACTTGTGGCATCAACGGGTTAAGACGTGTGTCTCAATTGGGGGAGTGGCCTTCGCGTTATTGCTGGTCTTCATGCAACTTGGCTTCATGGGTGCTGTCTCACATACCGCGACCAATCTACTCGAGCAGCTGGAATTTGATGTACTGATCCGCGCTCGCGACTATGTGCATCTGTACGAACCGGGGCAAATCGACCGACGCAATCTAACCATCGCCGCCAATACTTCGGGAGTCGCCCAAGCTCTGCCGCTGTGGATTACGATTCAGAATTGGCGCACCTTGCCAAAATTTGAACAGCCAGCAGAAGATCATTTTGAAAGCCAATACTTGCCTATCGCCGTGATGGCCTTTCCTCCCGATCAATGTGCCTTTCGAATCGAAGAGATTCAGCGATTGTGCGAACTACTCAAACGCGATGATGTCATACTCCTCGACGACAGCACCCAAGCTGACTATGGACCATGGAACGGCCAGCGTTTCAGTCAAGCCGATCTTGGCCGCGATACGGAAATTGGGGGTCAGGCCTTCTCGATTGGAGGACTGTTTTCACTAGGGACTGGGTTGGCCGCCAACGGAGCATTGATCACCAGCCATCGCGGTTTCGGCAGGATCACTCCCTGGGATATCAACTCGACCACGTCGCTCGGATTAATTCAATTGGCCAACCGCAATCCTGGCGCACAAGCTGACGCAGTGTCTCAAATCAAAGAGCGTCTCAGTCTGCATGACTTAAGGTCAAGCGGTCCGGCGAACCAAGACCGCGGAGTGGTCGATGTGTTTACCAAGTCAAAAGCGCTGGCTCGTGAGCAGACACGCTGGCTTTGGCAAACGCCACTCGGTTTGATCTTTCAAATGGGCGTGGTGCTATCGCTGTTGGTCGGATCGGCAATTGTGTACATGGTGTTGGCTACCGACGTAGCCAATCGTCTCCCCGAGTATGCTACGCTTTTAGCGATCGGTTATTCGCGTACCTATCTGGCCAGCATCGTCATGACTCAAGCCATCGTGCTATGTGTGCTGGGCTTTGCTGCCGCATGGGGAATAGCCGAAGTGTTGTACCGCGTAACCTATAATTTTTCAGGCATCCCCTTGATGATGAATCCCTTCCGTGTGTGCCTAGTCGCCCTGCTCGGTTTGGTGATGAGTTGCGGAAGTGGACTGCTTGCACTCCGCAAGTTATGGAAAGCCGAACCGGCCAGTTTGTTTTGAATTTAAGTACGTCAATAGTACGGACAACCATGCACACACCGTTAGCTTGGAAGAACTTGACCAGTAGCTTGAGCAAATGCGCACTGGCTTCCACCGGTGTCGGTTTTGCCGTGGTGCTGATGTTCATGCAAATTGGGTTTCGCAACGCGTTGATCGACAACAACGTACAGATCTTTACTCTATTCGACTCGCGAGTTGCCAACTTGGCGATGATCAGTCAAGCGCGCTATAACATTTCCACGGAGCAGCGTTTCCCTCGCAAGTTGCTCGAACAAGCGGCAGCCATCCCTGGAGTGGTTGGCGTATCGAGTGTTAGTGTTGAACGTGGGACAGCCAAAGTCATGGTGGCCGGGCACGTGCCTCGCCCTTTGCGGGTCATCGGTGTGGAATTAAACCAACTATCATTCTTCAGTGACCCGCAGTTAGCGGCGAAACTAGCGGAGGCAGATACACGCGGTGGTGCCCTGGTCGATACTCGTAGTAAGGCCTTCTACGGTTTCGCACGAAACATGGAAGAACTCGCTCATCAACCGATTGAACTTAATGGGAAAGCCCTGCCGGTCGTTGGACAATTTCAACTGGGGACCGATTTCGCCAACGACGGCACGCTGCTGGTGAGTCAACAGGTGCACGGCCGCTACTTTCCTTGGCGTTGGCCAACGGGTCAACCAAGCGATGTGGTTGATATCGGATTGATTCAGGCCGAAGCCCGATCGATGGCCGAACTGTGGCTGCTGGCCACGCGCATCGAACAACTCTCTCCGTCGGCCATCGACGTAAAACCTACCACGTACTTCATCGCTCGAGAAAAGAACTTTTGGGCCAACAATACGCCTATCGGGAAAATCTTCCTAATTGGCACAATTATGGGTTTGGTCGTGGGAGCCATCATCTGCTATCAGATTCAGTTTACTGATATAAGCGAGCACATGCCCGAATTCGCAACGCTCAAGGCGATGGGCTACAGTCCAATCTATTTCTGGAGCTTGATTCTCTGCCAATCGTTCTACTTGGCCTGCCTGGGATTCCTCCCAGGGATCATCGTGGCCCAAGGGCTATACGTACTGTTAGCCCAAACTAGCGGGTTAGTAATGAGTATGAACCTAACCACGATCTTACTGGTTTGGGGCCTAACGCTCGTGATGTGCGTCGTTAGCGGTATGCTGGCGATCCGCAAACTATTTAGCACTGATCCGGCTAGCCTATTTTAGGTATGTCCAGATTTTTTCCTAAGTGCGGGAATAAAACTTCGTTGAGCAGGCTCTCTGTTTCGTACGAGGCATATCTGCCATGTCCACAACTGATTTTGGACCAGATTTGCGTCTTTCGGCCGAGCGCTGCCAGAAGCGATCGGCCGTTGCCAGTACTCTGGTTTTGAATGTTTTCTCAAGGAGAATCCGCATGTTGAAGAAGTTCCTCTCGATCGTATGCGTCGCTGTTCTGTCGACTGCTTTTGTTGGTTGTGACGCTGGTGCTGTCGCCGACAAGGCTAAAGATGGCGTCGACTCCGCTGGTAGCGCCGCCAAGGATGCTGCTGGCGAAGTAGTTCCCGAAGGTGCCAAAGAGCACGTAGACGGTGCCGTTGACGGTACTGGCGATGCTGCCAAGGACGCTATCGATTCGGCTTCCGGCAAGTAAACCTGCCTAAGCCCCGATAAAAATCAATGTAAACGGTGGTTCTCCTTTCGAGTTCCACCGTTTTTTCGTTTGAGGATTGGGTTGGTGGGTCACGACTCGGAGAGTCGTGCGACGATGCGGTAGCGGAAGTCGCCAAGACTTTCGGTGGTCAAGCAGGATCAGAAAAACAAGCATTACCAAAAGCCTTGGCGACTTCCGCTACAATGGCTCTCCGCTAGCAGGCGCTAACACGGAGGGACTATGAACGAATCGAAACCAGAACAACTTCGGCGCTCGGCGCGGAGGCAAGCCAATGCGGGGAACACCATCGCGGCGCTGCGAGAACTGGACCAACTGATCGGTCAGAAAGTAGCAAATGCCGAAGATTGGCTAATGACCGGACGACTTCTGTGCGATATCGGAGAATTTGCACAATCTCTAGGAGCCTTCGAAAATTGTTTGCAACTCGTTCCACAGCACATTGAGGCGCGTTACGAACTCGGACGGGCCGTCTACAAGTTGGGGGACGCTGACCGGGCTGCCAAATTGATCGAACAGGTCGCCGAGGAGACTGGGCACCTGGAAGTCTGGATGGGGCTGGCAACGATTGCCCCAGGTGTTCCGGGATATGACCACGACCGCGTGCGAGTGATCCGTGAGAAGTTCGCACGACTTATGCGACAAGCGGAAGCTCCTGCTGATGTCTCTCAGCCATCCAGGTCGCGACGTGGCCACCCTAGCAAACTGACTTATAAAAAACGCTCAACACCCTTACGGCTGGGCTACGTCTCAGCACACTGGCACGAAGCCAACTACATGAAACCAGTTTGGCCGTTGATCAATGCCCATGATCGCGGCAAGTTTCAAATTCATCTTTTCGACGACGGCCCCCCGAACTCCGACGCTTGGGAATGGTTGGATCGTAAGACGCATACCGAGTCTATTCACGGCCTCGACAACGCTCAAGCCGCCCAGTGCATTCGCGCTGTTGAGCTAGACATCCTGGTAGACCTGAGCGCCTACAGCCAACCCGAGCGGTTGGGGCTGTTCGTTCATCGTCCGACACCTATTCAAATGGCCTGGTTTAACATGTATGCGACCAGCGGTTTTCAAGAGATCGATTATTTGATTGGCGATCGAAGCGTGCTGCGCAGTGATGAACAACGTCATCTTACCGAGCGCTTTTTGCAGTTGCCATTAAGCTATTTGACATTTCAAACCAACCATGCGGCTCCCGACGTCGATCTCCGCTGTGGGGATAAACATTCCACGTTTGCATTTGGTTGTTTGGGAACGCTTTACAAAATATCACCACTGGTCATCGCCACCTGGTCGGAAATTCTGCTTCAAGCCGATGCGGCACAACTAGTACTCGCCGCCCGCGAATTGAAATCGATGTGCAATCAACAATATGTGCTTGAGCAGTTTCTGAAACATGGTATTGCATCGGAGCGCATCACCTTCCTCCCTCCGGCCCCTCATTTTGACTTTCTCAAGCACTACGGTCAAATCGATGTGGCCTTGGATACTTTTCCCTACAATGGCGGGACCACCACGATGGAAGCGTTGTGGCAAGGTGTGCCGGTCTTGACTTTCAACGGGGATCGCTGGGCGTCGCGCACCAGCCGTTCACTGTTGGCTCACTCGCATCTACCGCAATTTTCAGTTGACAGTCGCGAGGAGTATATTCACACCGCTGTGAAGCTGGCCACACATGTCGAATCGCAAACGGAGTTGCGGGACATCCGCCGAGAAATGCGCGAAAAGCTGACCGTTTCCAAAGTCTGCGACTCGCCCATGTTAGCTCGCAGAATGGAGGCGCTGTATGTCAAAGCCTGCTCGTGAAGCGGACTAGTTGGCACCGGTTTCGCGAGTAGAACTGTCGCTAGCTTGTGGATCCTCAATCTCGCGAATCATCTCTGATAGCTCGCTCTGAGTCACCAAAAAGTTCTGCCACGCACGGACATCAATAGTGACATTGCCTTCCTTCTCGTTGACCGCCGCCCCCTCCACGACGCCTCGCATACCGCCGTGGATATGATCAAGCAACTCGCGCAGCTCGGCAGCTTGCCCAGGCGATAGACCACGGGGAACGGGAATGGCTTGCACTGAGGAATTGGCCAGCTTGGGAATGGCCAAGCCGGTGCTCAGATCGAAATCCATATCGTCGTCTGCTTCGGCTGCGATCCGTGGACCACTGGATGTCAAGTCGCGATCGGCATCAAACCAATCAGCGACTTGTTCCCGAGTTCCAACCAGCAGCACGGTGCGACCGACCGAAATCGTATCCCCGTAGCGTAAGATTTTTAAATTGCACACGTGGCCATTGATCCGCGTACCATTGGTGCTATCCAAATCGGTGATGACCAGCCGCTCGTCGTCTTCCTGAATTTTCACGTGGTAGCGACTAATCCGTTCATCGTTGAGTTGAACGACGTTTCCCTCTTCCCGCCCAATGGTGATCGGCGTAGCCAGTTCGCGATAGACGCGACCGCGATCCGCACCAGAAATTACTCGCAGTGTAATCCTCTGCATCGTTGTCCAGCGATCCTAAAGAAGACAAATAGGGAAACCACGCTTCCCTAAGAGAGATTGCGGGTTGTAACGGACTAGCTTCTTTTATTGTGCATGATTCGGCATGGCAATGCAACTATTCCGATAGCTAGTTGCGAGCTACCAGAAGACGTAGAATTCATAGTTGAGCCGAAGACAGGGATTGCGCCGGGGAAACGGACGGCCGGCCCACCAGGCTCACCGTCCTTCGCGAAGCCGATCGCCCAGAAATCTCTCCAAATCGGGCGTGTCATAAATTTTTTGAACAGTGACATCAACGTCGTATTCAACTCGCCGAAATGTTACCCAGGGCTCCTCGACGATCACGTAACAACTCCGCCAGTTACCATCCCGAGGTTGTCCGACGGAACCCACATTGATCATTACCTTTTCGTCGCTCAATCGATACCGATAGTCAATTTCCTCGGGTCTGACAAAAGTCATGTTCGAAGTAAAAACCCCCGGAACGTGGGTATGCCCTTGAAAGCAAGCTCGCTGGATCATCGAGAAGAGCTTGTCCATCTTGCGGCGATTGTAGACATCCTCAGGAAAAACGTACTCATTGACGGGATTGCGGACCGAACCGTGCACAAACAAGAGCGAGCCCTCGCGACGCGTCCGCGGCAAGTGAGCCAGAAAATCGAGTCGTCGATAACAGGCTTGAGGGTCGTCACCGGACTCGATTTGTTTGCGCGTCCACAGAATAGCTTGCTCGGCGGCCGTGCTGAAACCTTCTGGGTCGAACAGTGCGGCCAGATCATGATTGCCCAAAATACATGCGTCAAAGCCCTTGACGATGTCAACGCAGGCCTGGGGATCGGGACCATAGCCTACGATATCACCCAAGCATACTATCTGCTGGCAATCCTGCGCCTGAATGTCGGCAATCACCGTATTGAGCGCTTCAAGGTTTCCATGGATATCACTAACAATCGCGCGACGCACTAACGAGCTCCATTTCTTGTCTCCTGTAACCCAATGTGGCTCGACGCTCCGCGTCGTAGTTTAAAATGTGGTTCAACCTCCGCGTCGATTCTACCTAACCACCCAACTCTCCTGCATTCAATCTATCTACCGCCACGTAAGCGATCCCCCAGCATATTGTCTAGGTCGGGGATATCGTAAATCTTCTTAATCGTTTGTTCCAGGTCGTATTCGACACGTCGAAATTCGATCTCTTCCTGTTTATCGTCTAAGATAGCGTAGCACGAGCGGGGATCTTCGTCGCGCGGCTGGCCAACCGAACCTACGTTTATCATTAGCTTTTCGTGCCCGAGTCCGAAATGGTAATCACAATCGTCTGGCGTGATGAACTCACCATCAGCGGTAAAAACCCCGGGCATATGAGTGTGACCTTGAAAGCAGAGTAAGGTCACACGATCAAATAAAGCCTGCATACGAATCTGATCGTAGATGGTCTCAGGGAAGACATATTCATTAGTGGCATCACGTGGTGACCCATGCACAAAAAGGATATCTCCTTCCTTATGCGATTTGGGCAGCTCACTCAGAAAATCCCAACGGCGATTGATAGCGCTAGCCGGACCTGGACCCCGATCGAGCTCATCCCGCGTCCAGTAGATCGCCCTCAATGCCACCGGATTGAACCCCTCCGGATCGAACAGCGCAGCCTGGTCGTGATTGCCGAGAATTGTCAAACTACACTTCTGCATGACAATGTCTAAGCATTGGCAAGGGTTCGGGCCGTAACCGACCATATCTCCCAGGCAGATGATGCGCTCGACATTCTGAAGCTGGATGTCTGCCATGACAGCCGTGAGAGCCTCTAGGTTGCCATGAATATCACTTATGAGTGCTTGTCGCACGGGCCTCTCCGGTACACACTGTTGGGGCGGTCGTTGGGTTGATTGCGAGCTGTGCGCGTTTTCAGTGTCCCCCAATTGGGATCCGGCGTCACCCTGCTGTCGTCACATTGTAAATCGGCAACCGTGGCTCCGAAAGACACATATACTGGGCTTTGCAACAAAGCCTACCTTATTCGCGGACCGACTGAGCTTTCCGAGCCCCATTTTCCCGAATTTGCCGCCGAGTTTTCCCCATGTTCAATCTTGCCATCGAGTGCTCGGGAGTCGCCGGGAGTGTGGCACTGTGCGATGGCCAAGAACTGCTCGCCAAGGTTCGCCTGCCCGTCGACCTGGGGAGTGTTCAAAGTTTGGCAGCCACGATCGATGAATTGTTAAGCCGGTTTGTGCCAGCGCCCCCACGTCGCGTCACCCTAATTAGTATTACCACCGGGCCGGGTTCGTTTACCGGCCTTCGCGTCGGTTTAGCCACGGCTCAAATGTTGGCATTTGCATGGAAAATCCCAGTCGCCCCTGTCGATACACTGGCAGCCATTGCC
Source organism: Pirellulaceae bacterium (assembly GCA_041739785.1). Lineage (GTDB taxonomy): Bacteria > Planctomycetota > Planctomycetia > Pirellulales > Pirellulaceae > Aureliella. Next base: position 38,172 of record JBGSNE010000303.1, on the reverse strand, counting down.
CATGGCGCATGCGGGAATTACATGCCTGAGTCCCCCGCGCAACCACAATTGGAGAGCAGTTTGGGGCCGATCATCGTTGTTCCGATATTGAACGCCTATCGCAAACAGGTCTTCGCCGGGGCATGGCGGCTGGACACTGGAAAGGGTAGGGGAGTGGAACAGGAGTGCCGACAACGACTCCCGGATTTAACTCCTATTGCCCCGTCCCAAGTGCTCGACGCCAGCAAGTGGCAAACACAACCGTGGCGAGCACTAGCCCCTTTGAATTCGCGGAGCTCACAATCAAATGGCTGCGGCGAAACGGTCGACAGCCACAAAACGCCTGTCAGACTGGATACTCACCCCCCTGCGGCAAAAGAGCTGACATCTGCCAGAGTGCTGGTCTGTGGTCCAGGCCTGCGGACCTATCTGCCAACACCGCAGAACACAATAGCCGTTGCCGACCAGGAATTATGGGAGCCGGACGCCTCAATAGTAGCTCAGTTGGGATGGAACATTTTCCAACGCGACGGAACGGTTTCCGCTGCAGAGCTAAGACCGAACTACGTAAGAGCCAGCGCCGCAGAAGAACAAGCGCGCTAACTCCATCAAGCTAGAAAGCCGGGCGCGCGGTGGTGCAAAAGCCGAACCAGCGCTTGGCCACTGTCGGGCTTAACTAGAAACTCCTGATGGTCGGCTAAGGAAGTCGCGAGCCATTGATCGGCGCGGGGCAAACTAATCGCGGCGATCAATAATGTAGCGGGGAAAATCTCACTCGCTTGCTGGAAAAAGTACTCCATCATGGACTCGGCCTGATGGTCAGCAGCACTTGTGTCGAGACAACTGTCATCCCATAAAACCCAGCGGACTTTGGGCCGAAAATCGTTGGCTTGCGATCGATTCTGATACTTGAGCCACGAACAAATCTCAACTAAATCGCTCCGATCAGTGTTGCTCTGACTTGTTCTACCCCACTTCTCTACTACCAGCCGCCACGCGTCGCAGGTCTGCCGACAGTTGCCAACGACCATACCACAACCAACTTCGCTCAATTCGCGACTCGCATTTCCGGACTTCAATCTTTCGCTAAACCAACTTGCGCGGACCCACGGCGAGGGGCTGCTCTGGCAGGGTCCGAACAGCTCAGGTGCGAGTCCCGACAGCCACACGCTCCAACCATCCCACCAGCGATACCAGGGCAGGGATAAGTGTTGCGGTACCCCCAAGCCAGTTCGTCGTCCGCCATCCCACCAACTTTCACAAGCCACGGCAAACGGTATCTCGGGACAATCACGCTGTAGAAAAGCGAGCTCGCGACACGGATATTCCAACCGCGTACTGCAAGCCAAGACGATGCGGTCGACTCCTCCTTCGTCAACCACTCCACGTAATGTCTGCATGTCGATCGATGCGAATTGTCGCAAATTCAGTTGCGGAAAATCACTGGCAGAATGGTCAAGGCGACGCCGCAGCCAGCCTAGACCGCCACTAGTTGGCCCCAGCCACACGCATTGCAACGACTTGCGGCGCATGTTAGGCAGGTTCCAATTCGGCTTCAAAATGAACCACCAAGGCATGAGCCTCCTTGGCCGAGACGCAACTACGCAACTGCGTCAAAAAGTCGGTACCTGACAGCAGTCGCGACAATTTGGCCAGGACTTGCAAATGCACGCGATCGTCGGTGGAGCAGATCAGGAAGAAGACGTCGGTTAAATGGCCACTCTCGTTTCCAAACGGGAGTGGTTGCGAAGTGACCCCAAGTGCCAGCAGTGGTTCCGATAAAATCGACGCCTGAGGACGCCGAGGGTGAAGCAACGCTACGCCATTGTCCAAGGCCGTAGGATGCAATTCTTCACGTGCCAACACCGCTTCATTCATGCGCGACGCATCCCACAGCAACCCAGTCGATTCGGCCAACTTGCAAATGTTCCGAATGACACTTCCACGCGTGCGGGCGGCCAACGGAATTTCAATCGCTTCCGGATGAAGTAATTGCCCCAATTCAACTGAATTACTGTTGGCGTCACTCCATCGATTGACAACCTGCTGCACGCGTGAGAGTTCCTCGATATTACTTGCACCAATGCGTTGTTCCAACCAGTTGTGTACTTCCGCTTCGGAGAATCGCCACGCGCCGCCAATGCGTCTCCCAGGCAGTTGATCGCGGTCGGCCAATCGTCGCACCTGAGAGGGTGTCAGATGCAGGTAGGCAGCGAGTTGGTCGACATCAAGATCCTTGGCAGCCATGGTCGGTTTGTTTCGGTGTAGTGGTAAGTGGTAAGTGGTAAGTGGTAAGGAGTAAGGAGTAAGGAGTAAGGAGTAAGGAGTAAGGTAACGGATTTCGGGAGTAACAAACTTGAACTTGAACTTAAACCTAAACTTGAACTCTTGCGGCGAAAGTTGAAGTTTAGGTTTAAGTTGAAGTGCAAGTATTGGAAATCGCTCTTAAGCTCACTGGATGCAAATCCCAGGTCATTGAAACATCCCCTTGCTGTTCCAGTTTGCCACCGATCGCGTTTCCGCTGCTCGATACTTTAGCTAGCAATTCATTTGGTAGAACTCCCAGCTTTACTTATTCTGGAAAAAACGGTCCTTTAAACCAGAGGTTCACCTTTTCGTCTTGACGGTTACTATCGTTTCGGGACACGCTATACCCAGTTGGAGCCGCCGCAGTGACTTGCGGAAGCCCCGGACTGACAAACCCAGCTTCGCAGGGAGGTGCATGACGCACAAACCTGGCGGAGAGCAAGCAAAAAATTATCATCACGCTAGCGCACGTGGCAAGGAGGCCGACGATGTCTACTTCATTTCGTAGCGATTTTCCCGGTGAAAATCGTCCCCAACCGGGAGCCGCAACCGGGACTTTAAGTCTCCGAGGATTTCTACGCGAAGCAGTCTTCGTGGGAGCTGAGGACATTTCTGTCACGCGCTGCGTCTGTAGAGCGGCGATGTGCAAGCCGGGCGACGTGTTCATTCCGCAATACTCGGCCGCTGGTGACGAGCACGAAAAAGTGGAAGAAGCCATTCGCCGCGGGGCAGTGGCAGTGGTGACTGAGCGTTTACTCCCGATTTCCATACCGCAATGTTTAGTAGACGACACCCGCGAAGTGTACGGACGCGTCTGCCAGGCATTGGTGGGCAATCCTTCGCAGCGAATGCTGACCATCGGCGTCGTTGGTACGCATGGCAAGACGACCACAGCCCTATTTGTCTCCGCCATGCTCAAGCGACTGGGCGGCGCGGTCGCCTATTATACTTCGCTCGGTGCCAGCGATTCGACTGCGTGTGACCGCACTGCCACGCGCCCCCCGGCGGCGCGCAAGCTGGCTAGCTGGATGGAGCAATGTGATCTGGCCGGCTCACCAGCCATGATTGTCGAATTGACTCCCAACATGTTGCGACAACACGTAACGGCAGGTGTCGAATTCGACGTGCTAATCGTCACTGGCTTGCGTCCCAGTCAATTGCGTGGCGCTCCGTCGCAGAAAGATTTGTCCGCACTGCTCAATCGCTTGGCCGAGAATCTCAAGCCACATGGGATGGTGCTCTACAACGCCGATGACGCGGTAGCGGGACAGTGGGCCGAAGCCTCTGGATTAGACTGTATCGACTATGGTCTCGACGCCGCGAATGCGGTCCGTGCAAGACGTTTGGGGCGGTGCGGGAGCGAGCAAACATTGCTGACGATGACCGGAAATTTGATCATGCCTCTAACGCTGAAAATGCCCGGCGATCATGTGGCGCGCGCTGCCCTAGCGGCTGTGGCCACCGCCTGGATGTTCGATTTTTCAGTCCCTGATGCCGTCGCTGGAATCGAAGCGCTAGCATCGATACCTGGCCGCATGCAACGCATTCCACAAGCGGTCGAGGTTCCGTTGTTAGTCGACGCGGCGCACACACCCGATCGCGTAGCCGTGGCGCTGCATGCCCTGCGACTTCATCAACTGGGACCCACCACCGTCGTCATGGACCTAGGACCGCGACTCGACCCACAGTGGCGACAGCGGCTGGGAGAAGTGCTCGACAGAGGCGCCGATCGCGTGGTGTTGAGCGCGTCAGACTTTTCCCCTGAGACCGCGCAGTCGATTGCCATGGATGTGCTCGGCGGCTTTCGCAGCCCAGGTCGCGTGCAAGTCATCCCCGATCGCACGGCAGCCATTCGGTGGGCCGTGGATCATACCGAGGTGGGGACGATCCTGCTGGCCGGATGCGGCATTGAAGGCTGGACCGACCGCGACGGCATCCCTGTCACCGACGAGCAGATCGCCAAGCAGGCTGTGACTAAAAAGAACAGTATCGTCAAGCTTCCGGCGCTCAGCATTTTCCCACCTGCGGAATCTACACCTTTTTTGTCCCATTGACCTTTTTCAGTATTGACGCTGACTTTCTCGATGCGGTATCCCTCCTTTATCGAGCAGGTTGAAGTCGAAGTTCGAACCAGATGGTTGTCACACACGACCGTGATCCGAGACGAAAACCCAACGCGTTCACGGAGGAACGCACCCCGCGCTTGATAAAAAGACATGGAAGTCGATCAGTGGAAGCTCTGTCGTTGGCTATGGTTTTGCGGGAAAGCATAGCTGGCCTCCCTCCTGGGTCGGAGCACATAGCCGATAAGATGTGGTTTCTGGGTCAATCACTCTTATTGGAGCTTCGCGACAGAGCTTAAGTCTGTGCACCGGAGCGACTTGGTTCGCCATCTCGCTCCGGTGCCAGGGAACACCAAGCCTTCGCAGTTTCACCCAAAACTGCGAAGGCTTTTTTCGTTTAAAAGGTGTCCGACACCTTTTTGGCAACGCAGGCTAAATAGGAAGTATCGATAGCATGGTGTCGGCGGTGGGCATCGCTCTTGCTATGAAGTAGCCGTACATCGGCCAAGCAATGGTTCGTAGACTTGCGTCGCATCGATTAATAGAGATTTCGGAATTTCAATCTCGTCGTAACTTGCCCCAGCCGAGACCACATCCTGCTGCCGTAGCAAGGTACCGTGTCGAATCCAGGGTGAAGGATCGCCATGTCCAGGCAATCCAGTGTTGGCGAAGACTCGGTAGTAAGTACTCAACGGAGAATTCAACCCAAGAAGCTTTTCGATCCTGGCAAATATGCTCAACGGATCGGACAACAGCTCCTCAGCTCGCAACAACAAACTGCGCTCACCGAACCGATCTAAGAACCGCTCGAGCCAATTCAAACGCTGCACATAATATTGCGTCACAAGTTCAACATTCGTTAGCCTCAACTGCAGCTGGGCATCGCGACAGTAATGCCGCCCCATATGGATGATGCTCTTCAGAGTTGATTCCGGTTGACGAAAGGTGACCAGCGGGATGATTTGACCTGTTTCAATCAACTCCGGCTCGATTTGCTCGGGCTCTACCGCACCGTTGTGCAGCAGCTTATCCAGTAAGTAGCTCGCCATAGAATAGTCGTCGCGCTGGCTGAGAATGTGACGTACTGCCAACAGTCCACGCGGGGTCAGTGTCTCGCAATGCAATTCCGAATAGCCACAAATGGCCGGATGCGACCCGAGAATATGCGCCAGTACCGACGAATAACTGCGCATGTGGCTGAGCAACGCAACTAGCGGTTTAGCTCGCATCCCATATTCCCCGATGTCACCGTTTCGAGTCTAAAATCTCAACCGAATTTTCATTCAACGAATTGACTTGCAATTTGTCAAACCTCAGTTTGGCGGTGGGTTCGGCTCCAAGTTTTGAAGTATTAGAACTAAAGGTAGTTATGTTTGTCAAAATAATCACCACATGGCTGCTAGTACCAGGCGCATATGATCATATCTCATGTTCAGTGCGGTCGTCGATGAGATCAAGTCACCTTGGTACGATCATTCCGCAAAAGTACGGCTTGCCACAGTTAACGCCGTAGGTATCACAGACGTAGCGGTGTGGCTTTTCCGGACGCGACTAAGTGGGTCGTTTCTGCCGGAAGCGACTACCTCTCTAGCAAACATCACTCTGAGACCTAGTCACGCTCGGCAAGCCTGACCCACTTGCGCATTAGGTGGGTCGTTTCTGCCGGAAGCGACCACCTCTCTAGCCAAACATCACTCTGACTCTTAGTCACGCTCGGCAAGCCTGACCCACGGAAAACTTTGGAGTGCTGCGACTCGGCGTAGCTTTCATTTTCGAAAGAGGCCACACATCTCGGGAACTGGATGGTGCGGGGAGTTAGCGATGAACCGAGTGCAGGACTTGCCGGCCGCGCTGAGCAATGCGACAGATAGCACGGATGGCAAAGCCGGGGCACGGATGACTTATTCAAACTATCTCGGTCGCAGGGGATGTCCGTTGACTTCCAGGCCGCATGGAAAAAGAAAGCTGGGCCAAGCCCCAGCACTCCAAAACAACCACGCGCGGCTCACCTAGTCATGCTCGGCAAGCCTGACCCACTTGCGCATTAGGTGGGTCGTTTCTGCCGGAAGCGACCACCTCTCTAGCAAACATCACTCTGACTCTTAGTCACGCTCGGCAAGCCTGACCCACGGAAAACCTACGCAGGCAGGACGCGATGCTCGATTTCGCTGACAACGTCATCGAGCTTAACGCGGACTTGTTCCAGCGAATCGCGGTCGCGGATGGTGACGGTTTGGTCTTGCAGCGATTGGCCATCGACGGTGATGCAGTAGGGTGTGCCCGCTTCGTCCTGGCGACGATAGCGGCGACCGACGGCTCCCTTCTCGTCGTAAAAGACGTTGAACTTCTTCTTGAGAGCTCGATACAAATCTTGGGCGACTTCGGGCATACCATCCTTCTTCACTAGTGGAAAGACAGCCGCTTTGACTGGCGCCAACCGCGGGTTGAGGCGCAAGACAACCCGCGATTGCATTTTTCCATTTTCGTCGGGAGCTTCGTCCTCGCAGTAGGCTTCGCACAAGAAGGCGAGCGTGGCCCGGTCAGCCCCAGCGGAGGGCTCAATCACATGTGGCGTAAAGCGTTCGTTGGTCAGTTCGTCACGATAGGTCAGATCTTTGCCGCTGCCACGATACTTGGGCTTGCCATCCTGACCCAGCTGCACCGTCAGCGGATTGGACTTCTCGTCGAGCTTGCCTTCCATATGACTGCGCAAGTCAAAGTCACCACGATGAGCAATCCCCTCTAGTTCGCCAAATTCCCCTTCAGGCAAGAAGGGAAAGGCATATTCGATATCGGCCGTGCCAGTCGAATAGTGACTTAGTTCATCCTGATGATGCTCGCGGAGCACCAACCGCTCGCCAGCCAAGCCGAGCGATTTGTACCATTGCAGTCGACGATCACGCCAGTAACGATACCAATCTTGCGACGAATCGGGATGGCAGAAAAACTCGATTTCCATCTGCTCAAATTCGCGCGAACGGAAAGTGAAATTACGAGGGGTGATTTCGTTGCGAAAGCTCTTGCCGACTTGGGCAATACCGAAGGGAATTTTCACTCGCGAACTATCGACGACGTTTTTGAAGTTTACGAAAATACCTTGGGCAGTCTCAGGACGCAAAAAAGCCGCACCCTCTTCGCCACTCAACGCACCCACGTAAGTCTTGAACATCAAATTAAATTCGCGTGGTTCGGTCAGGGTCCCCAGCTCGTTGGCGTCGGGAGCCAACACTTTTGAAAAGTCGTCGATTTCGGTAAGTACGCGATAGCCACCGTCCCATTGCAACTGGTCCGCATCTTTATTCCGCAGCTTGAAAAACTTCATCGCGCGACGCAGCGATTCTTCGTCCTCCTGATCAGCATCGACCATCGTGGTGACGAAGATTTTTTGCCCTTTGGCTTCCGCCCAGCGTCCACGCACTTGATCATGGCGATAGCGCTTGCGAGTTTGACGACAATCGACCATGTAATCATGAAACAAATCGTAATGCCCCGAGCACTTCCAGACTTGTGGGTGCATGATGATCGTGCAATCGAGACCGGTCATTTCGTAAGTGCTGGGCGCACCACTGACCACGGACAATTCGTCATGCCCCGTGACCATGTCGCGCCACCAAGCATCTTTTACGTTGCGTTTGAGTTCCACCCCGAGTGGACCATAGTCCCAAAAACCGTTGAGTCCACCATAGATTTCACTCGACTGAAACAAGTAGCCGCGGCGTTTGCAGAGCGAGACAAGCTTTTCCATGGGGAACATTAGTGGTGACTTTCTGCGGAGTGAAGGTTAAGGGCGCACAGGGCTGTGTGAACCGACAGGGCTAACGGGCTAAGGGATAAACGCAAGACCGTTCAAAATACTTGCTGGCTTGGGCGCTGCCGTCGCCTACGCTGGCTGTGACTTATGCGCTGGGAAACTCTTAACTTAATTGTGATTTTCGCCATTGGCCGATCGAACTCGAACGACAGCCCGCTTCGGCTCGGCGTTAAACGAATTCCGCACGTGGAAAATGGAATGGTACGGGTTAATCGAATCAATCAACAATTTGCTAACGCCGTTGGTTCACGTGTTGCTTCGCCGGAGAGCGACAATGCGTGGGTGCCCGGCATAGTCCTTGGTGACGATGGGTGCCTGCCAATCGGGACCGACCAATGTTTCCAAACCACCGGCCAACATTGGCGAAAACTCGAAAAGCAGCCAACCATCGCTGGCCAAGTGGTCGGGCGCGGCTTTGATCAGTCGGGCTATGGTTTCCGAGCCTTGCGGACCAGCTACCAAGGCACCGCACGGTTCGTATTCGCGCACCGACCGGTCAAGCTGCTCGAACTCGGCTTCCGAAACATAAGGTGGATTGCTGAGGATCATATCGAATCGCTGCTCGGAATCAACTGCCGCGAGCAGATCCCCTTCGACAAAATGGATTTGCTGTTCGTCCACTTCAAACTTGGCTGCGTTACGTCGAGCGACCTCGAGGGCGGAGGGGCTAATATCGATGGCCGTAACTGTACAGCGCTTCAGATGCTTGGCCATAGTAACGGCGATAATGCCACTGCCGGTGCCGACATCGGCAATGTGCAGCTCGGCTTGAGCGTCACCGCGCTCTTCACGCAATTGTTTAGCGCGATCCAGGGCTTCCACGATTAAGTGTTCGGTCTCGGGACGTGGAATGAGCACATCGGGATTGACTTCGAAGCTGGCCGAGTAGAATTCCTTGTAGCCCACGAGATAGGCGACGGGGGTTCCTTCGGCACGGCGCCGAACCATTTCGCGAAAGGCAGTTTTCGTCTCCTCGGTCGGTTCGTCAGCGAAGGAGGTATACAATTCAATACGTTGGCAACCGCGCGCATGTGCCAACAGCACTTCTGCATCTAGGCGAGGCGAATGCGAGCCGCTGTTCTTTAGATATTCGGTCGTCCAGGTCAGCAACTTGCCCACCGTCCATGTTTCGGCAGTGCTCATCCATCCGCCTCCGTTTCACCACGCAGCTGGTCGCGTTCATAGGCCATCAGCGCGGTAGTTACCGGACCCAACTCACCAGTCATGATTTGATCAAGCTTATAGATCGTTAAATTGATGCGGTGATCCGTCAATCGATTTTGCGGGAAGTTATAAGTCCGAATGCGTTGACTGCGATCGCCCGAACCAATCAAACTCTTTCGCGCGTCGGCCCGCTTCTGATCTTCCTGTTGCCGACGAACATCATAGATTCGACTCTTCAAAACGCGGAGCGCTTTGGCTAAGTTTTTTAGCTGACTTTTTTCATCTTGGCACTGCACGACGATGCCAGTTTCGAAGTGCGTGAGGCGGATGGCCGATTCGGTTTTGTTCACGTGCTGGCCACCTGGTCCGCTAGCGCAGAATTTGTCGATGCGATAGTCGTCTTTCTTTAGATCAACCTCTACGTCTTCAGGTTCGGCCATCACGGCAACTGTGGCCGCAGAAGTGTGTACCCGACCTTGCGTCTCCGTTTCGGGAACGCGTTGCACGCGATGTCCACCGCTTTCAAATTGCAACTCGCGATAGACGCCTTCGCCTTCGAGGCCCAAGATGATTTCCTTGAAGCCGCCCCGGTCCGACTCGCTCATATCCATCACCTCGGTCTTCCAGCCCTTATTCTCGGCGTTGCGTTTGTACATCTCGTACAAGTCTCGGGCAAACAGGGCCGCTTCCTCTCCCCCGGTCCCAGCGCGAATTTCCATAACACATCGGCTGCGCACGGCATCTTCGCCTCCGATGGTCATTTCCAACAGTTCGTCCCACAACGCCTCACGACTAACTCGCAGCCCCCCCAATTCCTCTTCGGCCATGGCCCGCTCTTCGGGATCATCACTGCCGCTCATCTCGATCAGCCCTTGCAGATCCTCGGTCATTTTTTTGTACGACCGGAATTTATTGGCCATGCGCGCCAGCGATCCATGTTCGCGGGCGGCGGCGGCCATCTTGTTCGAGTCGGACATCACCTCGGGTTGGCTCATCAGCCCTTCGAGCTCTTCGAACCGATCGAGTTTACTCTGCAGTTCATCGCGGACGTTCATTGAGGGGTGGTCTTCGAAAAAAGTGCTGAGCTGTTACTGCCAATTTGTGCTTGTCCGTTGGAACAAAACGAGCCCGACGTGTTCAAGCACGACGGGCTCTGACTAACATTGCCGGGCAGGAGAAAAGGAACTCGTCAAGCCGAAAAAACCGTGGCTAGTGGCCATTCGATTTTATCGTTTAACCCGCAGTCCAAGGCGAGGTTCGCCACACCGATCCTCACCTACGACTGCGGGTGAAACGATTAAGCTGCAAGGCAGCGGTAACCCAACAGCACCCAATCGGCTGTAGCTGAAGTCGCCAAGACTTTCAGTAGCGCAGGCCTATTTCTTCTTGGCACCCTTCTTAGGCTTCTGCAAGCTAGCATAAGTACCCGCTGCGAATTTATTTTGGAACTTCTCGATACGTCCCGCCGTGTCAACAAATTTCAGCTTGCCGGTATAAAACGGATGGCAAGCACTACAAATGTCAACTTTCAGCTCGGTGCGAATGCTCCGGGATTGGAATGAATTACCACAACCACAGGTAACGGTGGTTTCTTGGTATTTAGGATGGATATCTGCTTTCATGGTCGTCTCGATAGGAAGAACGGTCGCGGTTTGTCTTGGCAAGCTAAACGCAAATATCAACACTGCGGTAGCTAACGCCCAACGCTAGTGAACACAGCTCGGTTGCTTGCCGAACTCAAAATCGTATCCTCAATTGTGCAAAGGCTCAATGCCAAACAGCTCAACTTCGGTCACTGGGGGGGAGTTTGAACGTCGTTTGCCAGTAGGGGCGCTTTCACGTAGGCGTTTGCTTCTTCCAAATTCGATCCCCATCGGCTTTGAGTTTCTTTCTTTTGCCGCGGACGAGTCGCAGTAGTTTTTCCTCGTTTTTGCTCCACCACAGCTCTGAATCGTCACGAGTCCAAGGAAATTTCTTGGCCAAACCATCGAGTTCGCGAAGGACCGAAGTCATATTCGATGGACGCGAGGCCGGTTCGACAGACATACAAACACTCAACAAGCCACCGAAATCGACGACTTCGGGGGGGAGGTCGAGGGTCTCTACCCCCGGCTGCTCATGCTCGATCTCCTCGCCGGAAGTAACCAACGGAGGGAGCTGAGCTGTCAATAAATAGTAAGCCAGGGCACCGACCGAATAAACGTCGACCCGTGGATCGGCTAACCAGGGAGAATTCAACCGCTCGGGCGCCATGAATCGGGGTGTGCCGACTACGACTTTGGTCTGCGACGAATTGTGCGATACTCCCGGGGCAAACGCTTTCACTAGACCGTAGTCGAAGAGCTTTACGAAATCGGGCTCGCCACCTCGATTGCAGACCATGATGTTCTGCGGTTTCACATCGCGGTGCACGACTCCCGCGTGATGGGCTTCCAAGAGGGCGCGGCAAAGCTGTCGAAGGACATGAATGCACCGCCCGGGTTCCAGCGGCCCGCCAAATTCAATCAACTGCCCCAAATGCGCTCCGTTGATGTACTCCATCGCGTAGTAAAATACGCCATCGCGGCTGCGTCCGAAATCGAAAATTGAAATCGTGTTGGGGTGAGTCAGCTGACTGGCCAATTGAACTTCGCGTTCGAAGCGACTAACAACGCTCAGGTCGTTATCCCCTTTGGTCAGCACTTTGATAGCCGACTGACGGCAGAGCAGGGCGTGCTCGGCCAAGTAGACCCGCCCCATGCCACCCTCACCAAGTAGTTCTTGGATTTGGTAGGGCCCCACCTCGCTGATACTTGTCAATCGCTGCCGCCGATCTCCATAAGCCACGGCTGCTGAAAATCCGACGAGCGCCAGTGTGAACAGCCCGCCCAGGGCGATGATCGCATTCCTCGCTGTGGTGGCAATGGCGAAAGCACTGTCGTAGTCCTCCTCAAGCGCGATACCCACATTGTGATCGGGTAGCCACCGCCAAGCGCCAACCACTGCTTGTCCAACATAGTTTCGATAGCCGTCGACGTACACTCCGTTATCACCAGACGTGACCTGGCGGGCCAACAACGTCGGTAGCCAAGCGGCAGCTCCTTCGGCGGCATGCTGACCAGCCAAGAGATCGACACCAGGATCGCGGACCAAGATTCGCTGTCTGCGGTCCGTTTTGCTGGTGGCTAACGACAATTCCGTCAATCGTGTTGCATAGCGGCTGGGGGTGAGCAGTGCTCCGCCCGAACTGAGCATATAGACTTCACCCTTCGATATGGTAGACCAGCCCCCAAAAATGGCTGAGTATTCTTCTTCCAGCCCATAACCGCGGAGCATCAAGGCAGCCAGGACCGCTCCTGAGTGAGGACTAAACACCGGAACCAGAATCGATAGCGGGGCCGGCCCCTTTTCCGCTTCAAAACCGTCAGTGATTGCAAAGCTGTCGTGAGGTAGAAACAGTTTGGCCTGCCCCTTAAGTACCGGGGCAAGCATATTGGCTCCTTCCGCTGTAACCTGCGCCCCAAGGAGATCTGGCTGCTGACGCTGATTCCAATCGACCAAAGTGAGCATGCGTCGATCCCAGACTGCGAACTTGACTGGCCGACCCGCCAACTTCGACAGTTGCGAGGAAAGCTCTGAGCAGCAACTTGCATCTGCCAGCTGTTGACGTAGCTGCGGTTCTTCGGGGGAAATCGCACGCACGCTTTCGACCAACTTTTCTATTCGCTCGACGAGCTGCGGATGTTCACCCCACTGGACCGCGCGTCCGATCTGCCGCGTCTCCCACTGACGCAGTTCGGCCACATGCAAATCGATCCTCTGGTTGAGGTTTGCGGTAATAGATGACTTGAGGTGGTTGCGAATCTGGTGGTCGACCCCGTAGCCGAACAGCAAGCTAAGCAAGAATAAAGGCAGAGCGACCAGCAACCCCCGAAGGGGACCCGCCAGCCATTTCAGCGAACGCGAGGTGTGGTAGGTAGTGCTGAGGGTCGAACGCGTGCGGATTTTAGGAGTCGATGGCGGCGCGATCAACGACTGCGCGGTGTGATAGTCGAGCAGCGAGCGCACCTCCTGCTCGAGCTCGGGAGATTTTTGCCGCAATTCGGCCAGTTTTGTGGCCCGTTGGTTATCGTCAGCCTCCAACAGCTCTGCAAAAATCGCCTTGGCTTTTTGATAGAGATCCGCCGTCAACTGCCGTTACCTTCATCATCAAACCATCGCCGCAGCCAAGCCTTGGCCATAGTCCAATCGGCCTCGACCGTCCGCTTGCTCACGTGTAAATGCTCAGCCACTTCGCCCACAGTCATCCCAGCGAAAAAACGCATCTCGACAATTTTTGCTTGACGCTCATCCAGGCTTGCCAACTCATTTAGAGCTTCATCCACTGCCAGAACATGATCGCCGTCTGCCGGGGTGATCGCCTCCCAGTCGACGAGGGCCTGCCTGGAATAGTCCCCCCCGCGCTTTTTGCGGTTGCGAAATCGAGCCTGATCGACCAGCGCTCGCCGCATGGTAGTAGCGGCCAAGGCGAAAAAATGGGTCCGCGATAGCTCCTCATTATGCTCGGCCGGGAGCCGCATGTACAGCTCGTGAATCAACACGGTCGGGGATAGCGACACCGTATTTTGCTCGTTACGCATGTAAGACGATGCCATTTTATGCAAATCGTCGTACATCCACTCGATCCACTTCGCCGAGTCGCCCGAGCGTGCGGTGGGGGTGGGGGGCTGATTCGAAGCAGGCTCCTCAGTCATGGTAGCTCGCTCTGTCCTCTCATTTTCGTCCCCTCAAATCAGCTCTGCTCCTCCAAACAAGGAGCCGCCAAGAAATTCAGAATTTTCTTTAAGCCTACTGCGGATTATACGTTGTGCTGACGCTTGTTCCTATCGGCAGACTATTTTTTGCCCCTTTGTCATTCCATCTTAGTTCTTCCACTATTCTGAAAGCCTCCTCCCGTGAACGTCCTTGTATTTGATTCACATTCCGAAGCTAGCCAAGTTTGGCAAGAATTGGCCTCCGCCCATGGCTTTCGAGTCAGTGTTTTCCACAACCCCGAACGACTCCCCGGACTCGCCTCCGAAGCTCAAATTCTAGTGATTGACCAGTCGGTCCTGCCACAGGCTTTTCTAGCAAGTATCGCCACCATCTGTAAGCAACACCCTAGCCTACAGGTAATTGCCACAGGTGCTTCGTTGCGAGTGGATGATGCCGTAGATCTGATGCGCGACGGCGTGGCACTGGTATTTCCGAAACCACTTTCTCGCTCACGCATCCTCTCGGCACTACCACCTATATTTCAGAAAGTGGACCAGATCGCGAAATTGGACCAAGAATACCAGCGCCTTAACGGGCTGTTTTCCAAATTGACAACGCGTGAAAAAGATGTGCTCAACTACATTTTAGTCGGTACATCCAATAAGGACACCGCTGGGCTGCTCAACGTCAGTGTGCGGACCATTGAATCGCGACGGGCCAAAGTTTATCGCAAGCTGGAAGCCAACAACGTCGCGGAACTAGTACGTAAAATAGATCGGCTTGAAAGCCTGGGAAAACAGGTAGCCGGCCAGCCGCCGATCCCGGCTCGGCCGGAACATGTGCAGCCACGCACCAACAACAACAACAACAACAACAACAGCCATCTGCCATTTAACGCTCCCCATCGACAAACTGCCAGCGTGTTGAAGCACCAGGTTTGTTAGCAGCCTAAGCGCCGCCCAGCAGTTGGACGACGCACTGGGCTTCGAAGTTCAGATTGGTCGATACGTCTTGCACATCGTCGTGATCCTCAAGTAGCTCAAGCAACTTGAGGACCGTTTTGGCTGTTTCCTCGTCGACATCGACGGTAGTTTGCGGAACCCGTACCACTTCGTTGACCTCCATCTCGATACCGGCTTGCTCGAATGCGATAGCCAACTGAGATAAGCATTCTGGTGCGGTAGTGATCTCGATTCGCTCGTCGCGAATTTCGACATCTAAGGCGTCGTTCTCCAATGCCAGTTCGATAATTTGCTCCTCGCTCTGGCCAACCAGTGAGATCGCCACTATCCCCTTGCGTTCAAAGATGTAAGCGACACATCCAGTCCCCCCCAGTGCACCACCGTGCACATCGAAGATCTTGCGGATTTCGGGAGCAGTCCGGTTGCGATTATCGGTCATGATGTCGCACATAATGGCTACGCCTCCGGGGCCATAGCCTTCGTACAACGTTTCTTCCACGTTGCCACCATCCAACTCGCCAGTGCCACGTTTAATCGCCCGTTCAATGTTCTCCTTGGGCAAACTCAGTGACTTGGCCTCCTGAATCGCCGCACGCAACCGGATATTGCCGTCGGGATCACCGCCACCCAGCTTGGCGGCCACAATAATCGCCTTCGAAAGCTTCGACCACAATTTACTACGCTTGCTATCGACAAGCGCTTTCTTGTGTTTGATACCCGCCCAGTGCGAATGTCCAGCCATGATCGTTCTGCTACATGTCGTGTGGATTAAATTGTCGTATTTTTAGCTAGCGCGAAACTCGCAAGCGGGCATTACCCGTCGTGCAAATGCATGAGGCCCGGCGACCAACGCGGCTGCAAGGTTTTTCATAAGCCTTAGCGACTTCGGCTACGAAAGAGCTGCGTTAGCGCGGTTTGCGTTTGGTGGTTTTTTTAGCGGTGCTTTTCTTCGAAACTGGCTTGGAAGTGGCGGCTTTCTTTGCCACTGGCTTAGCAGCAGCCGAAGTTTTGGGCTTCGACGAACTTTTGGCAGAAGACTTGTCGGTCGCTTTTGGGGGTGTGGTTTTTTTGTCCGACTTCTTGCTAGCTGTGGTTTTCTTCGTCGCGGTAGTCGGGTTGCTCGATTTGGAGGTGGCAGAATCAGGCTTGCTGTCGTTAGTCTTCGATTCCGTCGCCTTCTTCGCTGCAGGCTGCTTCTTAGGCTCGACCGCCCCAGCTTCCTTCATAATCGCTTTGATGTGCTTGCCGCCAGGTGATGTGGCATGCTCAACGGCCAACTGATGCAAGCAAGATGCAAAGGCCGCACCCTTGGTTTTTGGTACCGTTCGTTCCAACCCAGGCGTCTGGCCTTTGTCCGCTTCCGTGTGAGACACAATTTCAGTGGCAAGCAGGACTTGCATAATTGAATTACCGACGGGAATGGCATGCCCTCCCAGCGCATTCTGTGTAACGTAAGCCAGTACATATTTGGTCATGCCGGCCAATTTCTCTAGCTCTTGGACCGCCTTACCTTGGTTCATCTTGATCATGTCGTCAAGATCGAAGCTATACCGCGTTTCGAAAAGTGACTGCAGATTTTTCTTGATACGCAATGCGGCCGCCGCAGGCTCAGGCAAATTGTGGAGCGTTTCGCACAACTCACTCACCGTCGTCACTCGAACCTCATTCCAATCGAAAAACGATTCTTGCAAACGGTGAAAGGCTTCATCCGCGGCATCATAGGGAGTGTCCTCTAAACAGCAGGCGTAAAGCATGTGCTCAAGCACCGACCGATCCTCGACAACTGCCACCGGAGTGTAGTGCTTGGTGACGACTTTCTGTAACAATTGAATGCGGTCGCCGCGATTCTTCGTGCTCATATTAGCTCTTGAGAGGGAAGGTAGTCAGTAGCAATTGATATTTAAGACGCGTCGGGAACATCCGCCGAGCTGGGTGGTTGCTTTTCATTGGGCTGCTGTTCGTCGGGCCGCTGCTCGTCGGGCCGCTGCTCGGCCAGTTGTAGGCGTTCCTGCTCGAGTTCATATAGAATGCGAGCCATTTCGAGGCTTTTCTTGACACCCTCATCGAGCTCAAAGGTCAAACGCGGCGTATACCGGGTATCGATTCGTTTGGCAATCTTGGATTGCAAGAAACCGGCGGAGCGATTGAGTCCATTGAGGCACATGTGCTGCTGTCCCTCGGTCCCCATCACACTAACCATGACTTTAGCCGTCCGCATATCCGGCGCGACTTCTACCGAAGTCACGGTTACGTTCTGGACTCGCGGATCGCGTAGTTCGGTCAGGATGGCCATGCTGACGACTTCGCGAATCGCCTCGGCAGCTTTTAAGAGTCGACGACTAGTCATAAATTAAATGCGATGCCATTCCCAGCGGGTGAGCCAGCAGCGCCAGCCGCGAGTAACTGAGTGAGTGGATAATTGATATCAAGTCTAAGGAGCCAATGGTTTTTGCCGCTGCAACCCATCTGTCCAATTTGGTAATCCGCAAGCTAGCCGCGTTCCATGCGTAGACGCTTCGGCTGCTACCCCGCGGGCTGGGTGCGGAACGTTAGGTGCTGCGGGCTATTCGAGTTTGCGAGCGACCTCTTCAATGCGATAGGCCTCAAGCACGTCGTCTTGCTTCAAATCATTGAAACCGGCCAGTCGGATACCGCACTCCATGCCTCTCGGAACCTCTTTCACATCGTCCTTGTGTCGCTTGAGCGAGTCGAGCCCATAGTCGCCGATGGTACGTCCATCGCGATTAACGCGAATGCGGCAACCGCGCTCAATGGCACCTTGAGCCACATAGCAACCCGCTACGGCACCAACTCGCGAAATTGTGAAAACAGTCTTCACCAACGCGCGACCCAATTCGATGACTCGCTCTTCAGGACGCAGGCGACCTTCGACAATCGCTTTAATATCTTGAGCCAGTTTGTAAATGATGTCGTAGCGTCGAATTTCGACGTTCCGTTCATCGGCCAAAGCACGCGCATTTTCATCGGGAATGACGTTGAAGCCTACGATCACAGCCTGCGAAGCGCTGGCCAGGGTGACGTCTGCCACCGTGACACCGCCGACGCTCTTCTGCAATATGCGAATATCGACTTCGGGATGGTCGATCTTAGATAGTTCCTTCTCGATCGCCTCCAAGCTACCCCGCGCGTCAGCGCGAACAATCAAGTTCAATTCGACCATATCCTCGGCCTTGCCGAGCTTGCCGGATTGCAACAAATCTTGGAAGGTCTCAAACGATACCTTGGGCGAAGTCCCCGAGAGCGATTGTGCGCGAGACTTGTCGGACCGAGTCTCCGCCAGCTCACGGGCCTGTCCAATGTCGTCCAGCACATAAAAACGATCACCAGCACCAGGCGCAAAATCTAAGCCGGTGATATTAACCGGCATCGTGGGCCCCGCCTGTTTTAATTGAATCAAGGGATTAAGTGTGTCATACATCGCCTTAACGCGACCGTAGCTCGACCCGCACAGCACGACGTCCCCTGGCTTGAGGGTTCCGTTTTGTACAATCACCTTGGCGATGACCCCCTTGTCTGATTGCTGCCCGGCTTCCAAGCAGACTCCATCCGCAGCACGATTTGGATTGGCTTTATAGTCGTGCAACTCGGCCACGGTGAGCAGCGTCTCCAGCAGCTCATCCATGCCTTGTCCCGAGATAGCACTGGTGCGGACCACTTCTACATCCCCACCCCATTCGCTAGGCGTCAGGCCATGTTCGGTCATCTGCGTCAGAATGCGATTCGCATCGACACCTGGCAAATCGATTTTGTTGAGTGCAACGACAATTGGCACCTCGGCTGCTTTGGCGTGACTGATGGCCTCTTCGGTTTGGGGCATAATGCCGTCATCTGCGGCGATCACCAGCACGGCGATGTCGGTCACATTCGCTCCTCGAGCGCGCATTTCCGTAAAAGCTTCGTGACCGGGAGTATCCACGAAGGAAATGATGCGACCGTCTTTTTCAACTTGGTACGCGCGGATGTGTTGTGTAATACCACCCGCCTCGCCGGTGACGATCCGCGTACCGATCAGATAGTCGAGCAGCGACGTCTTACCGTGGTCAACGTGGCCTAGGAAGGTCACAACGGGTGGACGACTGATAAGCTCTTCGTCGGTATCCACATGTTGATCGATGCTGTCGACAACCTCCTCTTCGAGCGATTGTGGATACCTGAACTCCAACTCAATGCCCAACTCAGTGGCCAGCAACTCGGCTAACTCGACGTCAATATTTGCATTGATGGTCAGAGCTTGCCCCAGCTGCATGAGGGTCCCCAGCACGCGACCAGCGGGGACGCCGGCAGCTTCCGAGAAACTACGCACATTACACGGCAATTCAAGCACCGCATTTTCTTTGCGCGGCGCGGCCGTATTTGTCCCCTTGCGGACCAATCGCCGTGAACCACGTTGGGGGCGGCTGAAATCATCACCTCCTTCGACGGAAGAGCGCCCTCGCTTGCGACGTTCGGCGCGGGCGGCAGCTATGCCGGAGCTCCCCTTCTTGCCACGAGCGGCACCGTCCTCATCTTCGTCTGCGCCTCCCCGATGGCGCCCTTTGGCTTTGTCGGCAGCTGCCTTGAAACTCTTTAACCCTCCGGGGCCTGCCGCGGCGGCGCCCGCACCTGGGGCACCTTGGCTACCCTTGGCGCTACGCCCTCGGCCGGTCTCGGTTTTCTCTTGCTGTTGAGCCTCCAACTCCTGCAACGGAGCCTTCATCCCTTGCTTTTGACCTGAGATATCATCCTTAGTAAAGCGAATCTCTGGACGTTGTGGCGCAGGTTCATTCGACTTGGGCTGCGGAATGGGAGGGGCCGCACCCTTGGGGAGTCGCGCCAAATTGATGATTGGTTCTCGACGCTGCTGAGGTGGCTTCTTGCGATCCTCTCCCCCTTCGGCTTTCTTGACTTCGCTGCGACGTGCATCGAGCACTCGTACGCGCCCCGAACCGACAGCGATGGGCGTATAGTCCTCGCGCGACATGCGTTTGGGTGCCTCGGGCTTGACGGGCTCAGGCTCCACTGCTTCCGGCACGTTGGGCGGGGCTTCGGGTGGGGCGTCCGGTACGGCCAGTTCAGGCTCTGCTGTCTCTTTGGCACTGGACGCGGGTGCAGTGGACGCGGGTACCGCCGACTCCGCAGCCCGCGCCGTCAGCGATGGCTTCGATGCTGGGCGACTGGAAAGATTCGGGATGGGACCAGATCGCCGAGGTGGCAGTGGCCCCGCGGCCGGCGGGATGGGAGCCACAGAGGCCGGACCACTGGAATTGGGCGCAGCACCCCCTGCGGCAGGCCGGGGCGCTTCCCCAGCCTTGATGTATTTGGTAATGCGATCGACTTCGTCGTCTTCCAAACTCGCTAGTGCGGAACCCTTATTCTGGATCCCTATTTTGGTGCAAAGATCAACTAGGTCTTTGCTGTCCATCGCTAGCTCTTTGGCTAACGCGTAGATGCGTTTCGGCACGTGCTATTGTTCCTGCGGAATCAAAAATAGGTCATCAAATT
This sequence comes from Pirellulaceae bacterium, assembly GCA_041739785.1. Lineage (GTDB taxonomy): Bacteria > Planctomycetota > Planctomycetia > Pirellulales > Pirellulaceae > Aureliella. Next base: position 17,650 of record JBGSNE010000303.1, on the reverse strand, counting down.
ACAAACGCCGAATCGCCGGCGATGTGCTCTGACACGACCACAGTTGGCACGTGGATGTGTCATCTACATGGACATCTCCCCTGGAGAGAGTCTACCACCATCGACCAGGGAATTAAGTCCGATCGGCAACATTGGTCTGGTCCATAGTTTCCTCTGGAGCACTAGCGGCAGGCGAAGTATCTTCGTCTTGCCCAGTGGTTGATTCCACTGCGGTTGATTCGTCTGGCTGTTCCACTGACGGTGCGTCAGTCGTCTCTTCAATCGTGTTGTCAGTCAACTCTCCCACAACCTCACCACCCTCATCGGGAGCAGTCGCAGCAGAGTTTTCCTGTTCGGCTTTTTCCGATTTGGGCGCTGGAGGTGGCGCGGCTGCTTCGGCCATGGCCAACTCTCGCTTCAGTCTCTTGGCCTCGTCGGCAATCTTTTCTGCCACCAACGCCCGCTCATCGGCCTGCTCCACGATCGCATCAACTTGCTCAGCAGTCAGGCCACCCATTTCCATCAGTGCGTCGGGCTCAATTACCGATAGATCATCGTATGACAAATAGCCTTGTTCTACCAGCCTTTGTGCCAAATCATCGGTCATCCCCTCAAGTTCCATGAAGGCATTCACCGCTCGGTCGATCTGCTCCTCCAACTCGCCGGCCGTCATGATCTCAATATCCCAGCCAACCAGCTTACTGGCAAGACGTACGTTTTGGCCATATTTGCCAATCGCCTGAGACAACTGATCATCTTTGACCAGCACAATCGCTCGGCCAATCATATCACACAGCAATACCTGCTCGACCTCTGCCGGCTGCAACGAACTGGGAATCAAGCTCTCCGGATCATCGGTCCAGCGAACGATATCGATCCGCTCACCAGCCAACTCGCTGGTGATATTCTTGATTCGATTTCCACGCACGCCCACACAAGCGCCAACACAATCGACCCGCTGATCGGAGCTGCTAACAGCGACTTTACTGCGATGCCCCGGCTCGCGACTGATTGCCCTGATCTGGATCACTCCATCGGCAATTTCTGGTATCTCCTGCTCAAACAACCGCTGTACAAGCTGCGGTTTCGTGCGGCTAAGAATCACTTTGACGCGATTCCCAGCGGCCTTAACCTCATACACCACAGCCCGAATGCGATCGCCATTATGATACGACTCACCGGAAATCTGTTCGCCACGCGGTAGGATGGCTTCCATATTCCCAAGCTGAACCGTGGTCACACCACGTTCACTACGCTGCACGGTCCCGGTTACCAATTGACCAACCTGATCATGGAACTCGTCTAACAGCGAATCGCGTTCAGCTTCTTTGATCTTTTGAATAATGACTTGCTTGGCCGTCTGAGCTCCAATCCGGCCGATTTCAGCTTGATCCAGCTCTTCCCCCTCGCAAGAAGCGGTAATATCGCCAGAGCCGCGGTCGATGGCCACTTCAATATTGGCCTCCTCACCGCGCTGCTTGCGAATGGCAGTCTGCAAGGCGGACTCGATGGCCGAGAAAACAATCTCGCTATCGATATTCTTCTCGCGGTGCAGCGAGTCGACGAGCCTCAAAAGTTCAGATGGATTCATAGATTGCGGCCACAAACCTTCAATTGCACGAGCTCCCTCGGCCGGATGTCCCATGACCGACAGGGCTCAAAGTGTAGAGCGCCAGCAAGGCGATTGTGCAATCGGGTCGACCACGTGAGTGATCGCCAGCCAAGTGCATCGGCGGAATCGGCCGAAAAAACTTACGGCAACCTGCGTAAGTTAAGTCAGTAAAGGCCTTATCGTATCGTTGCCGACCTGGACTGTCAACGCAGGAGTCGGTTCAACGGGTGCCAAAAGCCGGTCCCCGCACAGAAGCGAATGTCGCTTGACTCTGCGAGCCGCGTGCGGCACAAGTGCTGTAAATTCCGCACCCAAGAAAGTCTCGATTCAGAGAACTCGACTCGGAGAGTCGAGCGACGATCCGACGAGCAACAATTAGGCCGCAGCCACGACGATCGTACTGGCCTGTCCTTGCAGCGTAAAACTCGAATGCACGACAGCTTGACCGGCAGATTCCCCAGCCTGGGCCGCTTGCCAGGCCGCGTAATTTGCCTGATGCCTGAGATTTTTGATCGGAAAAAGCTGCTTGTGTTCGATCGCTAGCAAACTACAGATTAGCTCCACCGCCGCACTACCAGCCCCCAAATTGCCAAAGAGGCTCTTGGCTGCAACCACTGAGATCGCGTCGTGCTTTCCTGCTGTTAACACATCGCTAATCGCCAGTCCCTCCGACGCATCCACGGCAGGACTACTGAGGCCATGGGCGTGCAAGTGCCATGTGCTAGGCAAGCGTTCAGCGGCTGAAGCCAAGCCGGCACTTAATGCCAATCGAATCGCTTCGCGCAAATGGTCGCGGGTCCCCGCTTCGCTGCTGGTCCGCGACCCCGCTGGCCTTTGCACGGCTGGCCTATCCACCCCCTTGGGCCCAACCATTGCCGCACCGCAACCGATGATTTCACCCCAAATCTTTGCCCCTCGACCTTGGGCATGTTCGTAGGATTCGAGCAGAACCGCTCCAGCACCTTCCCCCAACACCATCCCATCACTCGATGCGTCGAAGGGCCTTGACATTTCGCTCGGATCGGTTCGTTCGCTAGCAATATCCTCGATCAACGCTACGTGGGCCGTGCGAAGTGGATGTATGCGACTGCCGGTCGCACCAACCAACATCACATCGGCTGCACCGCGCTGAATAATCGAGGCCGCTTCAGCCAACGACAAATTCCAGCTCGCCTCGCGCACCGTTACTGAATTGTTGGGGCCACGAAAGTCGTTGTAGATCGAGACGTGGCTGTTGGGCATGTTGGGCAAGTATTTTAGAAGCCACAATGGATTGACTTTAGGCAAACCAATCTTCGGCCAGTCGGACATGTGGAACGTCCCGTTACCGTGAGCCCGCGCTTTGCAAACTCCATCGGCGTACTCCTCGGGCCGCGTCAAAATGTAGTCGCAGCCAAACAGGCAACCGCATCTCTCCGGATCGCGATCATCTCCCAAACCACTGTGCGCCAATGCCTTTTGGGCTGCCGCCACCCCCATTTCAATCTCGCGACACATGACCTTCATGTTTTTCTTAATCGATCTCTGCAACCCCTTATTCAGGTCGCCATAGTCCTCGATGGCTCCGGTGAATCCCTTGGCTTGCCCCCCCGATTTGATCGGTAGGGATAAAGTAGGCAGACTATCGATCGCCGAAATGCCCGATCTTCCCAGCGTTAAACTTTCCCAGACTTGCTCCAAAGTGGAGCCAATGGGGCTGATGAGGCCCAGGCCGGTAATGGCGACGCGCTTGCTGCTGGTGACGGACATGTTGTGAGAAAGCTGTGCTGAAGGATTCGCAAAAATGAAAGGTCCTATTTTCCCCGACCTGGCCCAAACTGACAAGCTAGGGCCCCAATTTAAAGCCCAGATCGACCAATAACTTCGCCCGACTCTCCGAGTCGGGAACCATTCACCGACAACTCTCAACGGTGTCAGATTCAAGTCATTGAATCTCGACTGGGCGAGTCGAGCGACGATTGGACTCAATACCGTCCGCGACTCAGGGGACTTGTTGTTCCGGCCGAAGAAACGGCCGATCCACCCGATGCTGGATTTCCCATGGTTGGAATGCGCCCGCTGGCGTCCCCACGGTACTCAATCATTAGCAATGCATCTGCTCGATCGCCATTGGGGGAGAGAATTCTGTCCAAGCCAAGCAGACTGGTCCCCTGTCCCAACAAACTGCCGTTGGGAGACCCCAGGGGCGCTGCCACCACTCCACAACTTAACACTAACACTTCGTCGGCCGGCCAGCGGAAGCGTTCGTGCAATCGCCAACTGGCGACCTGAGGAACATTAATCTGCGCCGTGTACTGTTGGCCTGTTTGCAGTGGCAAATCGAGGTTGACGTTGGCCAAACGCTCCACTTGATCAATGTTGCATTTGACTACCAGATCAACCGTTTGTCGGTCGACACTCAGCAGCGGACTGAGCTGCAATCGATAACCCTCTTTGATCTCACCCGTCGAGGGCATGTAGGGAGGCCAAGTCCCGACCGAGGGCTTAAAGTCCTCAATGAAGTTGCGGCCTCGGAGCTGTTCCAGCACTTGAGCTTGTCCGTTGTGGACCACCATATCGACCGCGCTGAGCTCGTTAAAATCGGTCCGACCGCGTAACATGGCCATCAACATCGCCGAATTCTCCTTGCTAACCAGATAGGCTTGCACGCCCGGAGATTGCGATTGTACGCTGCGCATCAACGCATGGCCACGCGTTCTCCAGTTTGGGTTGCCGATGGCCATCAGTCGCAAACCGTAAAGCTGCGGAGAGGTGGTACCGTTGACGAATCGTTCGTAAACATCACGGACAACTTGGTGCATTTGCGGATTGTGGTAGACACGCAGCTTTTCGCGATCTGCATTGACAAATCCAAAGGGATCGGTGAACCAGGGATCGGTCCCCGTTTCGCGCAAAATCCAATCGATAATCGCCTGCTGCGGTCGATCGATGCCGCTCAACTCACGCGTATAGGGGCGTAGGTCGTATTCTTCCCAATATTGCCCCGCATCGGTCGGTAATGGCGGCGCCCCCCCCGTTTTTCTCGATTGCAGCGGGGAACCCGATGAGGCTCCCTGCGCGCCCACCCCGGTCCCGGTCTCAAGGCTCGGTACACTGGGCGACTGCCCGCTGGCCAACGATTGCCAGCCAGCGTTAGCTAACAGGCCCACCAAACACAGCCAGGCCATGCCTGTTGAAGCCATGCCTGTTGAAGACCAATGGGGGAAAAGCGTAGATCTCAGGTGGATAAGTTTGGTTTGCATGGGGCCTGTTTCCATAGCGACTCAAGTCCGCTGGTCGTTGTTGCCTGCTAAATTCCGACTTCAAAACCGGTGGCTGTCGACTATAGGTCGTCGCCGTCGCACAAGCCAAGACCAATCCGTTTGATAGCAATCCCCAAACATCCCCTCACGCTCGTTTTTTTCGCAACGCAAAAACTTGACAGCCGCCTCAGCATCCTAGAAACTGAAGCATCAGTACCGGAAAAGGGTTTAAGCATTGCTAGACCACCGTGGCGAGGTGATCATGTCGGAAGATCAAATTGCAATTCCTTCGGCGACCGTTGCTCGCGCTGAAATGCTGTTGTCTATTCTTTCGCAACAGGCAGCAGCCGCTAGGGCCGAGGCCCACTGCGCCGAATTGCGATTGCTGCTGGCCGAAGCGCGAACCGGCACCGACCTGCGACTGGAACAATGGCTCATGCAGCATGCTGCTGAGCAATTCCAGCCCGCAGAATATCCAACCCACACGCACCTGTCGTTCGCCTCTAGTCAGGAGCCTCAGCCCCCGCGCGAACTGGCCCAAACGATCGATAGCTGGGACCAACTGCTGCCTGCTGCCAGACGACGGTTACAACAGCGAAAATTGTTGGTTCATGCTGAAGACAGCCAGCGTGCATCAAAACAAGCATCAGCCGCGTCTACAGCTGCGCAAGCGACGAAGTCAACGCCTCGATCGGTCAGCAGCGCCACCTTGCCCGAAGCACCGGTCCAGTCGGTATCCCCAGGCAACGCTGGCCCCGACCGAGAAAAACGGGAACGCCGCTCCCCATCAAAAAGCATCTCGGCCTTATCAGAAAGATTATTTGCGCACCAACTTTCAAAGCTGCAAACACAGCCACAACAACGCAACCGCTTTCAACAATTGCGCGGTGTCGTAACCAGCGTTGTAATCCATGTCGCCATGATCGTTTTACTCGCTCTGATTACTCTGCGCATACCGGTACCACCAGCCAGTCTGGCACTGGAAACAGCCTCCCCGGAACTTGTTACACAGACGCTGGAAATCATTGAACCGCTCGAAATGAGCGCCCCTGAAGCAACTTCAAAACCGATGGCTGCAGTAACCTCGTTTGACGTCACCGAGAATTTCACCGAAGTTACTTCGACGGTTCGAAATGCGCTGAGCGAATTATCTTCAGGGTCCAGTCCTGTTACCACCGCCGCCGTGCTCGCCTCCGCAGCAGGCTCAACCCGTTCGCTGGCGAGCGTCATGAGCGCCAACGCTAGTTTTTTTGGGACGGCCGCCAGTGGCAATTGCTTTTGCTACGTCATCGACGGGTCAGGCAGCATGCGCGGCGGCGCTTGGGAAGCCGCCAAGCTAGAGTTGCTCAAATCGCTGGCCAGCCTCAAACAAAAACAGCGGTTCTATATCGTTTTCTTCAATCGCGAATTGAGCGCTATCCCGCTCCCCGGCGAGCATGAGCCCGCTCCTAAAACACTTTATGCCACCCCCGACAACCTCGCCCACGCGCAACGCTGGATCGACACGCTCCGCATCGATATCGGAGGCCCCCCCAACGATGCCCTGGAACTCGCAATCTCTAAGGAGCCCGATGCGATCTACCTACTGACCGATGGCGTCACGCAGTCCGATGTATTGGGCTTCCTTCGCAGAAAAAATCGAGTCCAGGATTTAATTTTTGGCGAACAAGTCCGCGTGCCAATTCACACGATTGCATTTTATTCTCTGGCTGGCCAAGAGCTGCTAAAGCAGATCGCCGCCGAAAACAACGGCCAATACATTTATGTCCCTGACCCTAGAAAACGTTAAGACTTCAGCAGGAAAGTTATGACCAGTCCCTTCACCAGTCCTCCAAATCCTGGGCGCTACCAAGGATTTGCCTAAACGGCAGTCTGGGCCGTATACTACATGGTGTCTCGCGTCGGACGCCCTTTTTCTGATTGCCACACTTCATGCCATCGGCTCCCAAAAGCGATTTTAGCCCCGATCGGCAAACTGGCATGTTGCGCGCGAGCTTCGCACATGCCGGTAACACGGTGGCATTTCTCTCCAGCCTAGTCTTTCACACCGGATTACTGTTGTTACTGGCGCTGTGCGTATACTCGACAGGCAAGCCCAGTCGCGGCCTGATGCTCAACGCAGATATCGGCGAATCGGAAAGCGTCGCCCTGGATCTCATCCAAACTTTCGATCTCGAACCACAAGTCGAACAGCCGCCTGCCGAACAAGCCGCCCCCGAAGTGTCGTTGAATGTCGAATTGGACACTATCCTCCAAGAGCCCACGCTGTCGCCTGGACCACTGCTCAATTATTCTCTCGCCTCTATGACCGTGAACGATGTCAGTGAGAGTCTGAGCAAGCAAGGACGCGGTCGTGGGGCTAGCTTCTTTGGCTCGTACGCGCACGGCGATCGCTTCGTGTTTGTGCTCGATAGCTCGCGCAGCATGAAGGGGGATCGTTGGACCTACGCTTGCAATCAATTGATCGACAGCCTCAATGGTCTCAAGCCTGGCCAAGAGTTTTTTGTTATCTGCTTCGATATGGAAACTTCTTTCTTGTTCAACGCCAAGCCGGATCGCATCCAGTTCTCTGTGATCGACGACTCGATTGTGGCTCGCGTTCGCAATTGGCTCCGTTCGCGTACGCTCGGACGCGCTACCATGCCCGCGGAGGCGCTCATGTACGCCTTGGAGCTAAATCCTGATGCCGTGTTTTTGTTATCGGACGGTGAACTGCAAGACGATTCGCAATTGAGGCTGCGTTTTCTCAATGGTCGCCAAGGTTCGAGTCGGCAGATCCCGATTCATACCATCCATCTCTTCAGTCAAGAGGGCCGCTTCACGTTGCAGCAGATCGCCATGGAGAACGGCGGCAGCTTCACACCCGTCGCCGGACGCTAAACTTTGGAGTGCTGGGACTTGTCCCAGCTTTCTTTTTCGCAAACTGCGCGAACTGACCGGGAACGGGGATGCCACCGAATTAGCCAACACCCAACCTCTTCCTCTCCCCGTTCTTCTTCATACTACTGGTGACAACGGCCACCAGTTCTGCCGAAGACCACATGTACCGACAAAGTCCCGCGAGCCGCCAACTCGTCTGCAAAAGAAAGCTCCGAGAACTCGGAGCACTCCACATGGAGCCACTTTCTAAGCCGACACCTCATGCACCACTAATAGATTGTGGGTATTGTCAATCACTCCGGTACCCGTCACAAACACGACCCGATCGCCCACCGACAAAATCTCCTGGGCTCGCCCCCACGAAATCACCTCTTCAATCAATCCAGCTGGATTGTCGATATCCTTAATCAAGTGCGGCACGATTCCCCAGAACAGGCACATCCGCCGCAAGGTGGCTGCGCTGTCGCTGACCCCCAACGTGGCGATGCAATTGCGCTGCTTCGACTTCACCCAAGCTGTTCCACCAGTGCGACTGGCCACGACGACCAACTTGGCTCCAATCGATTCGGCAATACTGGCGGCGTTGTACGTTACGGCTGAAGTGATCGGATGAACCCGATCGAACTTCTTCATCCGCGACGGTGATGGTTGATCCTTGAGTAGGCGTTCCGTGAAGACCATGATGCGGTCCATGGTATCCACCGCTTCGATCGGAAACATGCCAATCGCCGTCTCGCCGCTGAGCATACAAGCGTCGGCGCCATCTAGAATCGCATTGGCTACATCGCTGGCTTCCGCGCGTGTGGGGCGACGATTGGTGTGCATGCTTTCGAGCATTTGCGTAGCCACAATCACCGGCTTGAGTTTTTCTCGACAGACTTGAATGATCCGCTTCTGCGCGACCGGTGTCTCAGCCACATCGATTTCGACTCCCAAATCGCCGCGTGCGACCATCACGCCATCCGCCGCTTCGACAATCTCTTCGAGTCGCTCGAGTGCTTCGCGTTTTTCGATCTTGGCAATAACGAGCGCCTTTGACTCCATCGTCTGTAGCAGATCTTTGAGCGTAGAGACGTCTTGCGGAGTCCGCACGAAACTCAAACTGATGAAATCAATTTCATTTTTGGCACCCCACATCGCGTTTTCAACGTCTTCAGGGCGCATGGCGGAGACGCTCAGCGTCACACCCGGCAGATTGATCCCTTGTCGACTACGGACCGTACCAGCGGTCAGCACTTTGCACGTTATCGCCTCTTTCAACTTGGCGGTCACCGTCAGCGTAATCGTGCCATCGGCCAACATGATGCTGTCGTTGACTTTGACTTCATCGATGAGTTTGGCATAGGTGCTACAGAGACAGAACGGCTCGGCGGTCTGTTCGCCTCGAACCAATTTGAGCTCTTGCCCGGCTTCCACTTCCATCGGATCTTGTGCCAATTTGCCAAGCCGAATCTTTGGCCCTGACAAATCGAGGAGCACGGCCACAGGTGCACCCGTAATCTGACGTACCTCGCGGAATTTCTCCAACCAGCGCGCATAATCGGCCTGAGTCCCGTGCGCCGCATTGATGCGAAAAATATCCACACCATGACGAATCAGTTCCACTAGCGTCTCAATTTTTTCACAAGCCGGACCAACCGTGGCCACGATTTTGGAACGCGCACCGTCAACGAGCAATCGAGCGGGTGACATGACGAGATCTTTTTCTATACGAATTGCGTAGCTAGCCAGACATCAGTGCCAACTGTTGTAGCCGATTCGAGTACATTCTTATAGGGCAGTGAGCCGTGGGCCGTAAGGCACCGGGCATTACGCAGCTCCCAATCTCTCACGATTGCGGCCACCTTTTGGCTCGTGCGATTCTCACATGCATACACCCCTTTAAATGTCCCATTCCCCCTGGCACCAAAAAACAGTCGTCGTGTGTGGCGCATCGGCCGGACTGGGACGAGACTTCGCGCGCGAACTTGCTGAGCAGCAAGTGTCGAATATCGCCCTTATCTCCCGCTCCATGGAAGGATTGCACACCCTCCGAGACGAATTGCTGGCTGCACACGGAAATTTGAACGTGCTGTGCTTGCCCGTGGATCTACTGAACAAGCCACAACTCGGCCAGGCAGCTCAGCAAATCCAGCAGGACTTTGGCAACGTTGATTTGCTGGTTCAAGCCGTCGGAAAAAGCGATCGTGGTGAGTTAGCAGAATTGACGGATGCCAAACTTCACGAATTGATCGCCATCAATGTGCTTACCAGTCTGCATGCGCTGCAGTGCTTTGAATCAACGATGCGCCAGCCGAGTGGTAGCTTTGTATTGGTCGGTTCCTTAGCCAGCAAATTTGCTCCCCGCTTCTTGGGCGGCTATGCTATTGCCAAACATGGCTTGGCCGCCCTAGCGCAACAAGCCCGTCTGGAACTGGCCGACAAAGGATTGCATGTGTTGTTAGCCTGCCCAGGCCCGATCGCTCGCCACGACGCGGGGGAACGCTACCAACATATCAGCCACAATCTAAAATTGCCCGACGCAGTACGCCAACCCGGTGGCGGTGCTAAGCTACAGGGGCTCGCTGCCGGCCTTTTCGTCCGCGAGGTCTTACGAGGCGTTGAAAGAAGGAAGCCCCAAATCATTCGACCCCACAAGGCTCAGTGGTTAGTCTGGATATCCGCCTTGTCCTGCCGCCTGGGTGATCGCCTGCTGCGCAAGAACTCGGCGTGAACCAATGCAGGGCGTGAGTGAAGGAGTAGGGGAGTGAAGGAGTAGGGGAGTGGTTGGCAACATGGTTTCGTTTAACGCCGAGCCGGAGCAGGCTGCAGCAGCACCAGGGGAATCCGTTAAGTATGGGGCGCAACAACGACGATGGTCGTTAGCGCAGCAGGGGTGGCAGCCTGCGCAGGCGACGGCAGGTGGACGGTTGGCAGCCCAGAGACGGAGACCACTTCGCCAAGGGTCGACCACGCTGCGACCAGTGACCACTCCTGCCGGCGCCTACGTTGCCGCACGCTTCTCTGCTAACCAACGCCAACTTTGCGCCACCGCTTGATGCTAAAATCCCTACTCACTCTCCAGCGGCAACTGCGGCTTGGCGTTAAACGATTCGCCCCCATCACTCCATCACTCCTCCTCACCTGAGAACCTTCATGAACTATCACTATCTGTCTCGCGTTCGACTGGCCTTCCCAAGTAGCGCTTTCTGGATTCCGTTTTGCTTGGCCATCGGGCTGATTCACCGCAACGCAGCCAACGCAGCGGAGCAGCCAGAATCATCGCTACCGAATTTCGTCGTCATTTTTTGCGACGATCTGGGTTACGGCGATTTGGGTTGTTTCGGACACCCCACCATCGCAACTCCCGAATTGGATCGCATGGCGGCCGAAGGCATGCGCTGGAAACAGTTTTACGTAGCTGCTCCGGTCTGTACTCCCAGCCGCGCGGCGCTGCTCACGGGGCGCTTGCCGCTCCGCAACGGGATGTGCAGCAACAAACGACGTGTGTTGTTCCCCGATTCCAAAGGAGGTTTACCAGCTGGCGAAATCACGATAGCGGAGATGCTACGCGACGCGGGCTATCGTACAGCGTGCGTTGGCAAATGGCACTTGGGACACTTGCCCGAGTTCCTCCCCACTGAACATGGGTTTGATTCCTACTTTGGCATACCGTACTCGAACGATATGGATCGCGCAGACGATGCGCCTAAGGGGATGGCGGCTATCTTCGAACCGCAATCAAAGTACTTCAACGTGCCGCTGATGCGCGATAAAGAAATTGTTGAGCGCCCCGCTGATCAAACGACGATTACGCGGCGGTATACCGAGGAGGCAGTCGCGTTCCTACAGACTGCATCCGACAAACCCTTCTTTCTGTATCTGGCTCATTCGATGCCTCACGTGCCGTTGTTTCGCAGTTCCGCCTTTGAAAACCACAGTCGCCGTGGCTTGTACGGTGACATCGTGGAGGAAGTCGATTGGAGCGTAGGTAAAATCCTCGATGCTCTGCGCCAAAACGGCTTGTCACAGAACACTTGCGTGGTTTTCACCAGCGACACCGGTCCGTGGCTATCGCAAAAAGATCATGGTGGTTCGGCCGGCCTATTACGCGAAGGGAAGGGCACAACTTGGGAGGGTGGCATGCGCGAGCCGACGATCATGTGGTGGCCCGATACCATACCGGCTGGATCAACGACTGCGGCCTTGGGTTCGACCATGGATTTGATGGCCACCTTTGCGACTCTGGCTGGTGCTCGGCTTCCGGCTGATCGCGAACTCGACAGTCTCAATCTATCGTCCGTCATGTTGGGCGAAGCGACTTCGCCCCGCGACAGCATTTTCTACTATCGCGCCTACGAACTCATGGCGGTCCGGCAAGGACCCTGGAAAGTTCACTACCAAACCCACGGTTCCTACGGCACTGAGCCAAAAAACCTGACGAAATGCGAGCCTCCCGAGCTATACCACCTAGAGCATGATCCCTCGGAAATGTACAACATTGCCCAACAACATCCGGAAGTGCTCGCCCGCATTGAGCAGCTGGTGGCCGAACATCGGCAACGGCTGGAGGTGGCGCCGACGCTGTTGGATCATTAATAAACTCAGCGTCGAAGTTATTTAGAGCCAAACAAATTCTAAACTAATCACCTTCCTTTCCTCTAGGATTTCTTACCATGAGTCATTTCCCCAACATCAATCGCATCGAATACGAAGGCCCAGACAGCCGCAATCACCTCGCCTATCGTTGGTACAATCCAGAGGAGATCATCGAGGGGAAGAGCATGAAGGACCATCTGCGATTCAGCGTGGTCTATTGGCATACGATGCGCGGTACCGGCAGTGATCCGTTTGGTCCCGGCACGGCAGTTCGTCCTTGGGACGATGGAAGTGATAGTGTTGATAACGCGCTGCGTCGCGTCGAAGTGGCGTTCGAGATCTTTGAAAAGCTGCAAGCTCCCTTTTATGCATTTCACGACCGCGACGTGGCCCCTGAAGGAAGCTCGCTCGCAGAGACGCATAAGAATTTCGAACGCGTCGCCCAGTCACTTAAGGAGCACCAACAAAAGACGGGAGTCAAGCTGCTGTGGGGGACCGCCAACATGTTCAGCAACCCGCGTTTTATGCACGGTGCGGCTACCAGTTGCAATGTCGATGTCTTTGCCTATGCGGCCGCCCAAGTCAAAAAAGCGTTGGAAGTCACCAACGATCTTGGCGGTGTGAATTACGTGTTCTGGGGTGGTCGCGAAGGTTATCAGAATCTCTACAACACCGATATGAAGCGCGAACTGGATCACTTGGCCCGCTTCTTCCACATGGCGGTGGACTACGCCAAGGAAATCGGCTTTTCCGGGCAATTCCTGATCGAGCCCAAACCGAAGGAGCCCACCAAGCACCAATACGACTCCGACGCGGCCGCCTGCTTGAACTTCTTGCGCGCCTACGACTTACTTCCCCATTTCAAATTGAATCTAGAGACTAACCACGCGACCCTGGCGGGTCACACAATGATGCACGAGCTGGACTACGCCGGTCACCAAGGCGCGCTGGGTTCGATCGACGCCAACACGGGCGACTTGCTGCTCGGCTGGGATACCGACCAATTTCCGACAGACTACTACCTGACTACGCAATGCATGTTGGCCATTCTCAAACATGGAGGGATTGGCTCAGGAGGTGTCAATTTCGATGCCAAAGTGCGACGTGAAAGTTTCGAGCCTATTGATCTGTTCTATGCCCACGTGGGCGGTATGGATGCGTTCGCCAAAGGTCTAAAGATCGCCGCAGCGATCCGCGCCGATGGCCAGCTTGGTGACTTCGTAAAGCAGCGGTACAGCAGTTGGGATAGCGATCTTGGCAAGCAGATCGAAAGCGGAAAGGCTTCGCTGGCGTCACTTGAGAAATATATGCTCGGCAAGGGTGAAGCGGCACCCAATGCCAGCGGACGCCAAGAAATGCTCGAAAATCTCATCAACCACTATCTATAGCCCAACTTGGCTCGACTCTCCGAGTCGAGTTTGAGCAGGCACATCGTCGCTCGACTCTCCGAGTCGAGTTGTGACGCTAAAGTAGATACCAATGGCACTACATCTCGACTCGGAGAGTCGAGCAACTATTTTACATCTCGACTCGGAGAGTCGAGCAACGCTACGTGGCTCCATCCCATTATGAATGACTTGGCTTTCTGCGGCGGGACAATTATCCTGCCCGATCGACTTTGCACAGAATCGACCGTGCATTGTCGTGATGGCCATATCGTCTCCATCAGTAAAAAAAAGACACAGCCCCGCGGAGCACAACTCATCGACTTGCGCGGCGGCTTTCTTTCCCCTGGCTTTATCGATATCCACGTGCATGGTGGCGCCGGGGCAGATTTCATGGATGGAAGCTTGGCCGCAGTGCAGACCGCATGCAGGGCTCATGCCAAACACGGCACGACCACCATCTTTCCCACCACCACCACAGGTTCGCCAGAGCAAATCGCCGATATGCTGACAGCTTGCGCCCAATACCGTGGCCAGGATGAAAGCGCAGAGCTAGGGCCCAACCTGGCGGGTGTCCATCTCTACGGTCCCTATTTTGCCGAAGACAAAGTGGGCTGTCACAGCCTCAGCGGTCGTCGTAATCCACAACATAGCGAATATGCTGCGTACTTCAAAAACGACTTGGTACGTATTGCAACCTGCGCGGCCGAGTTGCCTGGCGCACGAACGTTTTACCGCGCTGCGCAGCGTGCCGAATGCCTGATCACTTGCGGACATTCGAACGCAAGTTGGCAAGAGATGCAGGAGGCCTTTAAGTCGGGCATGCGCCACGTCGATCATTTTTGGTGCGCGATGAGCTCCGTCCCTTCCTTGCGGTCGCGGTTGGGCGTGCCGATGCAGGCCAGTATGGCTGAGTTCGTGTTGCTGAACGACGAGATGAGCACCGAAGTGATCGCCGATGGCTGCCATCTGTCCCCAGAATTGCTGGAATTCGCGTATCGGCTGAAAGGAGCCACGCGACTGTGCTTGGTGACCGACTGCAATCGCGCACTCGACATGCCGCCCGGAAAATATCGTTTCGGTAGTCAACTCGATGGCAGTTGGCTGTCTAGTGACGGTCGCGTTGGCTGGTCGGCCGATGGCCAGAGCTTAGCCAGCTCCATTGTGGGCATGGACCACATGGTTCGACATATGAAACGCAGCACCACCGCTTCCCTCTCCGAAGTCATCCGCATGGCCAGCCTGACACCTGCGGAGCGAACTGGTATTTCAGATCAAGTGGGCAGTATCGAAGTCGGCAAGCGGGCAGACCTGTTAGTGCTAAGTAAACAATTAAAAGTGATTAAAGTATTCCTTCGAGGCCAGTCGTTTTCGTAGCGGAAGTCGCCAAGACTTTCGGCCCACATCGTCGCACGACTCTCCGAGTCGTGACGCCACAGACACCTCATACTGCAAGTCTTGGCCACTTCCGCTACGTAAAACACATCGTCGCACGACTCTCCGAGCCGTGACGCCACAGACACCTCAACTTACCGCAAGTCTTGGCGACTTCCGCTGCGCTCATCGTCTTCCTGCCGACACCAACTACCCCATGCCCAACTCCCTACTTCTCATCCCAACAAAAACCGAACGCCAATGGGCTGCCACCCTATTGGACTCACTCCCGCCCAACATCGTCGTAGAGCTTTGTGGGTTTGGGCCCATCGTCGCGGGCATACGCACGGCTCAGCTGATCGCACAACATCGTCCGCAGCATGTCTGGTTGGTCGGCATCGCGGGTGCTATCGACAAAGGGTTGGAAATCGGCACCGCCTACGAATTTGATGAAGTTGCCTGTTATGGAATTGGCGTCGGTTGCGGTTCCAACTTCCAGACTGCTAGCGATATGGGCTGGAATCAGTGGTCAAGTGGCAATTCGCTTGACGATTCGCCAACGATCGCGGAGACATTGCAACTGCAAAATCAGCAACCATCGTTAGACGTTAGCCCCAGACAGCTATTGAGCGTTTGCGCCGCGTCCTCCAACGCACAAGAAGTTGCCTGGCGCCTGCAAAAATTTCCTCACGCGGTCGCGGAAGACATGGAAGGCTTTGCGGTTGCCGCAGCTTGCACATTAGCCCAAGTACCGTTGCGGATCGTGCGTGGACTTTCAAACATGGCCGGAGATCGTGATCACCAGAGTTGGCAATCCGCTGGCGCCATGCAGGCTGCCGTCACATCATTGTTGGCCCAAGTTGAACGCACGTAGCGACTTCCACTACGCGCCACGACTCTGCTTCCGCACACTCTGACTTTTTCATTCGCCCCTATCCTTGCCCAACTATTGCACTGCTTCCTCATCCGTGCTCCGGCTTTGCCATCCGTGCTAGCCAACCGCTCCCGCTCGCACCAAAATACAGAAGCAAAACCGCCCCAATTCGATGCCGCGACCAACGGATTTTGCGCCTAATTGCGTTCCATTTCGTGCCCGCCAGAAAGTTCCCTGCTCATGACAACGATTCGGCTAGGAATTTCAACTTGCCCCAACGACACCTTTGCCTTTCATGCTTTGCTGCATGGCTTGGTCGATTGTCGCGGTATCGACTACCAAGTCGAATTGCTCGACATCCAGCAGTTGAACGATCGACTATTTCGCGGCGATTTCGATGTCGCGAAAGCCAGCTTTCATGCGGCCTTGTTATTGTCCGATCGAATGTGGGTCCTTCCCAGCGGCTCAGCCTTGGGCTTTGGCGTCGGACCGCTATTGTTAGCCTCTGAACCAGCTGATGAACCAGGTAGCGCATCTCAGCTGACGCTCTGTCCCGGTGAGCACACTACGGCCAGCTTGCTGTTTTCGCTGTTTTACCCGCACACGACACGCATCAAACAAGTCGTCTTTTCTGAGATCATGCCGAGCCTGAAACAGTCTCATGCCAATTTCGGCGTATGCATCCACGAGGGCCGGTTTACATGGCAAGAGCAAGGGTTGTTTCTGGTGGAAGACTTGGGGACCCGCTGGGAGCGAGAGACCGGCTCTCCTTTACCGCTGGGTGGCATCCTTGCTGCCAAATCACTCGAGACCAACACACTACAAGACATCCAACAAACCATTCGCGATTCACTCGAATTCGCCCAGACCAATCCCACCGCCACGCTCCCTACCATGCGCAAATACGCGCAAGAGTTTGACGATAGCGTATTGATGCAACATGTCGAACTGTATGTCAATCAATGGACGGTTGATTTAGGAGAAGTTGGCGCATCCGCCCTGCGACAGCTTTCGCTCCAAGCGAAAACTGTCGGCGTCATCTCGGCAGATCAAGCAGATCTGCAAGTTTTCGGTCAGTCGTGATTTCTCTTAGACTACTTCTTTTCTACTCAAACTCAAACTCAAACTCAAACTCCGACAGCGGCGTTTCGTTTGTGAGCCGACGAGGCTTGCCCGGCTATTGGAATTGTCGTTTAAACCGCGGTCAAAGGCGAGGTTCACCACCATGTTTCCTCGCCTTCGGCTGCGGGTTAAACATTCAGGGAGCTTGGGGATCAAAGGCCTGCTAGCCAAAGCGCCAACTCATCTTGAACAATATTGAAGGACAACCATAGTCGTCGGTAGTTTAAGTTTAAGTTTAAGTTTAGGTTTAAGGACACTTCTCGCTGAACGCCGGTACTAAGGTTGATTTCACCCTCCCGCGCATTGGAGAAAACGAGGAAATCGACGAGTTCGCGGGAGTGTCGGCAAGCGAGTAATGCGAGCTTTCCGGGGAGGGGAAACAGTTGTTTGCCCTCCCCGCTAGGTTCGTAGAACTCACCTAGCGACCCTAGTATGTTACCAGCATTGCTGAAAAGCCGAAATTTGGCACAGTAAAGCGAACGAAGCTACTGCAACTTTAGGCCAGTTGCGGTAGCGCCAATCGGTAGATCGTTTTTGACCCTCTGGAGCTAGACTTCGTGCGGGAGCTTGATCGCCGACTGGTTCGTTTTTATCTCGAACGGTC
>JBGSNE010000301.1:0-19548 GCA_041739785.1 Pirellulaceae bacterium | reverse complement strand
CAATCGGTTATACTATCTGACAAACCGAGAGATGCCCTTAGAAAAGGCATAGCTGGGCAGCACTCCTTCCTACCCACTTAGCGGCTCCGTTCAACGCACGATCTAACCCGCTGAGTACAACGGGTTAGATCGCAATACGATAGCTCGCAACCGTTTTTCGGGGTACAAGCCATGGTGAGCCGCACATCCGAGAAAAATGGCGAGATCCCGTTCTTCTTCGGCAAAATTTTCGGGGACCAAGGAATTCCCATGCAGACGACCGCTACAGCCGTCATGGCGCAGAAGATCAGCGGCTTTTCCTTGCCTCCCAATTCGTTGGAAACGCTCGATTTACTCCCCTTTGCACTAGATCTTCAAACTTGGCAAGGACTGTTCTCGGGTACCATATCCGACCAGTATAGATTCAATGCAACGGATGGGACCGTCTTGTCGGGAACCGACGGGATTGGGGAAGTCAATCTGTACCCGCAAGGGACAGGCTCCCCTGGCAACCGTGGTACAGTCGATATTGGCGGTGCCAATAACAGTACGAACGACATTGCGCGGCAAATCATACACGGCATTTCTTGTCAGGACTTGGTCGACCTTGGTAAACCCCTTACGCTCCAATGCGATGCTGGACTGACTCTCAATGGCGACACCGGAATTAGTGCGGGAGTCAAGGACGAGTTGTCCAGCATCATTGGACAGAAACGGATTATCCCCATCTTCTCCTCTGTCAGCGGAAACGGAAACAATGCGACCTATTCGATCGTGCGTTGGGTTGGCGTTCGGATATTGAGCGTCAAGCTGACCGGAAAAATGTCCGACAAACAATTGATTGTCCAACCAGCACCCATGATTGCCCCTCACGCTGTCATCGCTACCAGCGGCGGTGGATCTAGCGAGTTCATCCTTTCACCCGTCATACTGGCGCGCTAGTACCCTTGGTTTTATAGGCTTGCTCACAGGATCTCTTCAAATGATTTCAATAGTTGTCCAAAACACCAATGCCCACCGCGGCGGCAGTAGAGTCGTGAACGGAAGACATATGTCGAATAAGCGGCCAGTTCGACACGGAGCTGCCGTGGTTGAATTTGCGGTTGTGGCTCCCCTATTATTCATGCTTACCTTAGGAATGATGGAAGTCAGTCGCATGGTGATGGTCAAGCAATTGTTAGTCAACGCCAGCCGCGAGGGGGCGCGGCTAGCCGTACTGCCCGGCACTTCCACTAATGAGGTGCTGACACTCGTGTCACAAGAATTGACGGCCACCTCGGTGAACGGCGTCAACATTCAAGTTCAACCCGCAGATTTGTCATCAGCCGCTGTAGGTACGCCCGTTACTGTGTCGCTCGACGTTGACGCGGCAACCGTCAGCTGGATTCCCAAACCGCTCTTTAGTTTTAATCAAACATTGAGTGCATCTACCACGATGCGCAAAGAAAGCCTTTAATAGCGCTGTGCTCAGACTCCCCACGCACAGCCTGCAAATCTCCGCGAACGCAGAGTACGCGCACTGGACGCCGGAAACTGGACCGGGCAAATTTTTATCAGTCTTGCAGATCTACTATATCGAACCTGTCAACACATTTACCGACCCGATTCAATCGGACTGAATGGCAATTCAGTCAGGAAAACGAAAGGCTAATCAAGGTCTGGCGAAGTCAACCGCTCGTCCACAGCGCTGGTAGGCTTCGGTGGCGTACAGTCCCAAAGTCTTTTCTTCGGTCGTGACAGTCAATTCCTTTCGGCCAATCGTGACCGAGCGGTGCTGGCCGATTCGGTGCGCGCAGTCGGAGACTTGCCAGGCTTCAACGGTCTGCTTGCGAGTCCGCGTTGAGGCACCACTGGCATACTAGCTCATTGTCGCCAGCGGATCAGCTCGAGCTCCAATGGTATGGCAACGCTTGCATGCGCCGGTACGATACGCGGCGTAAAATCGGACCCTGGCCGGGATGCAGGCACCGCAGCGTGATAGATCGCCCAGTGAGATTGGCTGCTATCCTGCATTTCTTCGCGTTCCATTACCTGCCGAATTGCGGCTTCACCGTTGCGACCATCCGCGTAGATCTCAACCTGTACAAAAGTGGGATCAAGACCATCAAGATACACGGCGACTCTAAAATGATGTTCGGCTTCCGTCGACTGCAGGTCGACATCACCAAACTTTAGAGAATCCCATTTTTCGCGAAGTGAAAGTTCCCAATTGACGATGCCGGTACCAATTGCTCCGTTGAACGCAGCTCGCTTCCGGTAGGCTGTGGCGGCCGGCAAATAGTGTTGTTCGGTATATTCGCGGACTGTGCGACTAGCAGAGAATTGCGGCGTTAGTTGGGACATGCTCGCCCGCATTCTCGCCAGCCACTGAGTGGGAATCCCTCGTTCGTTACGATTGTAGAACTCGGGGATCACCTCGGACTCCAGCAGATCGTAAAGCTGATTGGCTTCGACAGCATCCCATTCCGGATCATCGCCATGTTCCTGTCCGTCACCGATTGCCCAGCCTACTTCGGGCGTATAAGCTTCCGCCCACCAACCATCCAGCTCGGAAATATTGATCCCCCCGTTGACCAAGACTTTCATGCCACTGGTTCCGCTTGCTTCCCAAGGCCGCCTGGGAGTATTCACCCAGACGTCCACACCTTGCACCAACTGCTCGCCGAGCAGCATATCGTAGTCGCTTAGGAAGATCACATGTTGTCTTGCCTGAGGCTGCCGAATGAACTCGATCCACTGTCGAATGAACTCTTGACCAGCTTGATCGGCTGGATGGGCCTTGCCGGCGATGATCAGTTGCACGGGGCGCTCGAGGTTAGACAACAGCTGCATCAATCTCGCCGAGTCGTGCAACAGCAGATTCGGGCGTTTGTAGGTTGCAAATCGACGAGCAAAGCCAAGTGTCAGAGTATTGGGGTTGAAAAAGTGCTTGGCTGCTTCGACTTCCTCCAGTGACGATCCCGATACTGCGAGCTCGCGTGACAATCGCTGACGAGCGTATTCGACCAGAGAATGCGTGGCGTCGATGCGAAACTGCCACAGTTGCTCATCAGAAACATTGCAAATGTCGCACGCCAAAGAATCGTTGGTCCCTAACCAACGCTCCTTGCCACACATTTGTGTCCACAGCTTGTCAGCGGGTGCAGAATCCCAACTCGGAACGTGAACTCCGTTGGTCACATGGGTGACTGGCACCTCATCTTCGGGCCACTGTAGAAACAGCGGCTCGAAGATCCGTCGGCTGACTTTTCCGTGCAAGCGACTAACAGCATTCACCGCCCCGCTTCCGCGAATTGCCAGATAGGCCATGTTAAAACCCTCCGATGCATTGGCTGGATTCTGTCGTCCGAGTGCCAATAGATCGTCGATGGAGATCCCCAGTTGTCGCTGTGCGTAGCGACCGAGGTATTGTTCCATCAAATGGGGCGAGAAGCGATCGAAGCCGGCAGCCACGGCAGTGTGCGTGGTGAACAAGTTTCCCGCGCGCGTGACCGCCAGTGCAACTTCGAACGGGTGCCCCGATTCTTCCATGAAGTAACGAGCGCGTTCCAGTACGGCAAACGCTGCGTGCCCTTCGTTCAGATGACAGACCTGCGGCTGGAGGCCAAGTTCCATCAGCAATCGCCAACCACCGATGCCGAGAATCAATTCCTGCAACAATCGCAGTTCGGCACCACCGCCGTACAGCTCGCTTGTGATCCCTCGATGTGCAGGAAAGTTGGCCGCATCGTTACTGTCCAGCAGGTATAGCTTCACGCGGCCAACTTGGACTTGCCAAGCTCGCAACCAAACGGAATAACCGGGCAGCCCAATCTTGAACCTCAACCATTCGCCATTCGCTTCGCGCAACGGTGTGATAGGCAATTGACCAGGGTCGTTGTACGGAAACAGTGCCTGTTGCGTTCCGGCTTGGTCGATCACTTGTCGAAAATAACCTTGCTGATAGAGCAAGCCTACACCGACGACCGGCACGCCTAGATCGCTGGCCGCCTTCAGTTGATCGCCGGCAACGTTTCCGAGCCCACCCGAATAGATCGGCAGCGACTCACTCAGCATAAACTCCATGCAGAAGTAGGCCACACAGTCTAGCGGTGACTGCGGATGATTTTGCTGAAACCATGCCGGGTTTTCAACAGCGTGACGCCGCGATTGAACCAATTCATCAACGTCATTGCGAAAAACGGGATCGCTTAGTAGCCGATCGATCTGATCACGCGAAACGGTTTGCAAGACCACCCAAGGATTGTGCGTGACCTCCCAGAGTTCCGGGTCGAGCTGTCGCCAAATCTGATCGGTCGCATGATTCCAAGTTGACCGCATATCGAGCGCCAACTCGGCGAGCGAGTGAAAGCCTTCAATGGCCGTCGGGAGCAGATTGTAGATTGGGTGGCTTGCGCGGGGGTTTTCACTCATGTTCGCAATCGACCTAAGCCTAAGAGCCAAACAAAAAAGGTGGCGGACACTCTCTAAAGTACGGCGATTTCCACCGGTGTTGCTTGGTCCCCAAAGTGTCCGCCACCCTTTTTGTTCGGCTGTAATACAGTCCTGGGTTCAGAGCCGGCGCCGCCGATGATAAAGCTCATGCGTGGAGGGGCAGTGCTCGCTGATTCGGTCTGTTGAGGGGCTAAGCTTCCCGAACCACTCGCACATAGCGTGCCAACCATTTCCACTTCATTGAGCGCCCGGCATCGAAGCACTTTTTATTACTTACAAAGCGCTCGTACCGACTCGCAGCTGCCGCCGATTCTGGATTTTCCCGGCGGGGAGAGAGGCATACTTCGCTGCCAGAGAGGCTTAATTCGGCAGATGTCGGCCTGTGCAAAACAACCCGTCATGTGCGGTTGAGGCACACTTGTGTCCGGCACTTGCAACGCGGCTGGTACCATCGTGAATCAGTGGTGCGCAGACTTGTGGGAAAGAAAAGCTGGGATAAATCCCAGCACTCCAAAGGCGACCACTGGTCAATTTTGGAGTGCTACGAGTTCTCGTAGCTTTCTCTTTCAGACGAGCCACAAAGCGCGTTCGAACGATCTTGGTAACTGTATCGTTGAACGAGGGAATCGGGCACAGATTCGCGTTCAATTTTTCCGGTCCGACCCCTCCCCTTAAAAAGCTCCCATCGGCTGGCCGTCCGCACGGGCAATCAGACGTTCCCAGGCGGTATCGATGTTGCGATCTGAAGCTCCCAACTGGTCGGATCCGGCGGAGGACTCAATTGAGTCAGATAAAAAGTGAACACTGCCGTCACAAAACACGAAATTGGCTCCGCCCGAATGCATACTTGAGAATCCGAAGCTGGCAACCAATTGCTCCGGACCGGTGTAGTTTAGCTTGCTGTATCCGACGCTGAGCGGGTCATTCAGCCCTTCGTGATAAGTATTGGTACGTCTGAACCCGAGAGCGAGTGCGGCCTTCGAGGTGAGTATCTGGCCGTCGACCGACTTGTATTGCCACCGTCGCTCGCCAACCGCAAATGTGTTGCTCAGTCCATCCGAGATCTCGGCGAACTTGGTGGGGAGATCGGTGAATACCCCATCGTGAACTTGTCCATTGCATACTTGATAAACGGTGTCAGACGAGCCGACGTAGTTGGAAGTTGATATGGTTTCCATTGCAAAGAAGGGGAATGGACGTCCCACGTTGATGTTGGGTGCCACGTCCGATGGACAGCGGTACGCTGCAATTGGATTTTTTAGCAGTTTCAGTTTCGGCGAGGCTGGGTCGTAGACTATCTGAGCCAGATGTCGATGGTCGACATCCAATTCGTTGTAGAGAGCGGATTGCTCCATATACGGAAGGATAAAGGCTCCCCAAGACCACAGGGGGTAATTTGACCCGGTGCATGGTCTTCCAGTCGAAAAAGCTCCTCGTGCCCAACCTATCGATGGAGGAAGCATTCGCGTAGCGCTTTGGTAATTGTGGAGAGCAAGCCCGACCTGCTTCATATTATTACTGCACTGCATACGACGAGCCGCCTCCCGCGCTGCTTGAACGGCCGGCAACAGCAATCCCACCAGGACTCCAATAATCGCGATCACCACCAACAGTTCCACCAACGTAAATCCGAATCGCTTTCGATACATCGCGTCAATCTCCGCATTTAATAATTTGGATTGGTCCGCACTTGGAGTCGATCGACCAGTTAAAGGAAGCTATTTCAGACTCTTGCGTTCCCAGTCTTTGTCGGCCTGTTTCAAATCGCTTTCGCTCATCCGTTCTCCTTCCGCTTGAATCTGCTCCCTAGCAGCCGACTGACTTAACTTGGGTGAGCATCCCAGAGCGACCGCTAATTGCATTGCAACGAACAGTGTTGCGAATGTGTGCCATTTCGACATGTAGATTTCTCCAAAACATGGCCGGATTACAGGGTTGCGGGGCCTCGCATAAGTCAATGCGACTTTTATCGTTAAGACGTATCAACGTTTCTGCTAAAAATTGATGTATCTCTGCGAACGCTACCGAAGGATGAGACGGGGACACTGCGATCTGCCGGGGAGTTTACATAGTCACCTTACCTACTCCCCGAAGAATTGCAGTCCTGCCTTCCGATGGCTAGAATGCAAGCATGAGCGACGTTTCGAAAATCTTGTTGGCAGTAGAAAATGGCGATGCCGCCGCGGCCGAGAAGCTGTTGCCAGCGGTTTATGATGAACTTCGCAAGTTGGCGGCGTCACGATTGGCAAATGAGGCCCCCGGACAAACGCTGCAGCCTACGGCACTGGTGCACGAAGCTTACCTTCGCTTGGTGGATTCCGAACAGAGAGAAACGTGGGACTCGCGAGCGCATTTCTTTGCAGCGGCTGCCGAGGCCATGCGGCGGATACTGATCGATCGGGCTAGACGCAAGGCACGGCCCAAGCATGGAGGTGACCGCAAACGCGTTGATCTCGAATCGCATTGCTTAGCAAGCGAGCCGACTGAACGCTTGGTTGCATTGCATGAAGCCCTGGAGAGGTTTGAGCAAATCGATGCCCCCAAGGCCAAGCTTGTAAAATTGCGTTACTTCGCAGGCATGACCCTCGATGAGGCTGCGGCGATCCTTGGAATTTCCAGGCCTACTGCGGCTCGTCACTGGGCCTATGCCAAGTCTTGGCTCTACTGTGCTATTGAGGACCAAGATTCTTAGTGCTTCAGCACAATTTAATTTTTGGGTTGTCAGGGAAAAGGTGTCGGACACCAAAAGTGCCAAGCACCCGTGGGGCCGTTCCGGCTTTTGGTGTCCGACACCTTTTCCCAACCCGCTCGCAAGTTTGAAAAGTTTGATAAATCTGTGAGCCGAGTGATACGCAGTTATGCGAAAAATCGCATTGGACTATAGCCCGTTCAATCTAGCCTTCGGAAGTGACCACTCCGTTTTCGAATACGGTCAGCGCCGACATGCCGCGCGGCGGAGGTTTTAGGTGGGACGCACGTTAAGACTACTGCAGCTTTCAAAGGTAACACCGTGGATGATTCATTGCAGGCGGTTGAATCCATTTTTGTAGAGGCACTCGCAAAGACCGATCCGCAGCAGCGACGAGTCTACCTTGACGAGATCTGTGGTCAAAATGCAGAGTTACGTGCTCGCGTCGAGCGACTCTTACAAGCTCACGAAAGAGCGGCCAGCTTTCTCGAAGAACAAGCCAGCGGTCTGGTCGAGGCGGAAGCTACGTTAGACATCAACCCAGCGGCGATGGATGCTGGCCTGGCACGAACGTTTGGTGCTAACGATGCTGTGGTGCTGGGGGGAGCAGGTCACAGCGTATTGAAGGCCTTAGGTAAAAAATTGGGCAACCTGCCCAAAGTGACACTTAAAGAGTCGCCAGATGAAAGGAGCTCTGCTGTGCGGCCTCGGTCGCCCCAATTGCCCACGGATACAGCCGATAGTCGCTACCAAATCCATGGTGAGATTGCCCGCGGTGGAATGGGAGCCATCATTAAGGGGCGCGACATCGACCTCGGTCGCGACCTCGCGATCAAAGTCTTGCTGGATTCTCACAAGTCGAATCCAGACGTCATCCAACGCTTCGTCGAAGAAGCACAGATTGGTGGACAGCTCCAACACCCTGGCATCGCTCCCGTCTACGAACTGGGGCAATTCAGCGACGAACGCCCCTTCTTCACGATGAAGCTAGTCAAAGGCGAAACGTTGGCTGCAATCCTATCGCGACGCAGCAGCCCCAGCGACGAATTGCCAAAACTCTTAGGCATCTTCGAGCAGATGTGTCAGACGATGGCCTACGCGCACAGCAAAGGTGTCATTCACCGCGATCTCAAGCCAGCCAACATCATGGTGGGAGCCTTTGGAGAAGTTCAAGTCATGGACTGGGGACTTTCAAAAGTGCTCCTCGTTGGCGGTGTCGCCGACGAGCAAAAGTCACTTGACAAACATCGCGACGTGAGCGTGATCCAGACAGCGCGCAGCGTCGGTAGCGACGTACCCCAAAGCGTTGGCTCGGAAACTCGACATGGCAGCGTCATGGGCACCCCCGCCTACATGCCGCCCGAACAAGCCCTCGGCAGAACGGAGTTGGTCGATCAGCGGGCCGACGTGTTTGGACTCGGAGCTATTCTGGCGGAAATTCTGACTGGTAAACCACCCTATGTCGACGCAACCGGCAGCCAGATTCTGAGTATGGCCAGCTTTGGCAAGTTAGACGACTGCCATCAGCGGTTGGACGACTGTAGTGCCGAGAGTGAGCTTGTTGCAATCTGCAAGCAGAGTCTTGCGCCGGACCCCAGTGAGCGATGGCGCGATGCCGGCGAACTTGCCGCTGAGATCACTAGCTACCTCGAAGGCGTCCAAGAAAGGCTCAAGCAATCTGAATTAGCCAAGGTGGCAGCGGAAACGAAAGCCACAGAAGTGAACCGGCGCAAGAAGCTTTATCTAGCCATTGCGGGCCTGCTCTTGATTCTTGCTTGCGGCGGCGCTCTGTTCTTCAAGCTTACCGCTGACCAAAAACAAAAACTGGCCGACAGCGCGAATCAGTTCGCGATGGAAAAAGATCGAGACGCTGAGGAGCAACGGCAACTGAGGAAAGATGCCGAAGAACAAACCTTACTTTCCAACATCATGCGGTTGCAAGGTCAGTCGCAAGCCATTGCTAGTGAATTGCCTATGCAGAGTACTCTTTTGGCAATGAAAGGTGTGGAACTCGCGCGGGCGTCGGGAATGTGGCCCAACGCTTATGTGCACCAGTGTTTGATGCAGGCAACCGATCGGTTGGGCGGAACCCCCATCATCAGTGATCCGCGCTGTAGCGTCCACTCGATCCAGATCACTCCTACAGATCGCCTGGTTGCACATGTCGTATCCGGCGCTCACGAATTGCGTGTTTTCGACCTGAATTCACCCGACTTCGCAAATCCACTACTGTTGAGGTTTGATGATGGAGGGCCAATTACCACTCACGCGGTCAGTCGAGATGGCAATACCATTGCGGCAACCGGCTTGGATGGGCACTTGCGAATTTGGAAGCTGAGTCAAAGTGGAAACAGAGAACTTTCAGCCCGTGATCTAACTGGGCATCTAGCTGTGATTGCTTTGAACGACGAAGGAACAAAGCTGTTTTCCTGGACCGAGACGGGCGCCCGTGTGTGGGATTTGGAAAAGCTGGATGGCACGGACGCCGGTATCGAATTGCGTATTTCGATCGCCAAATCGAAAACACAGAGCCTCAGTCCGGATGGTCGCTGGTTAATTACAGCGCAGCAGAGCCAGAATCTGTTGGATTTTGGTAAACCGATATGGGATCAGGAATCGGATTTTGATCCGCAAGCGAAGTATGTGTTGGCTGCGACTCAGGATTCAAGTCACCAAGTATTCAGCCGCGATGGCCGCTGGCTGGCTATTGGAACAACGCTGGACACACGTCTGTTTGATCTGTCCGCCGAAGACGTACCGCAGTCGGAAAAAATAGTCCCAGGCTACAGAGGTATCTTCAGCTCAGACAGTAGTCTACTCATGACCGGCGGCAGCCTCATTCGTCTGTTTGATCTTTCAGCTCAAGACGCGCCGATACCTCGGCTGGTGTTGAGCGGAGAGTCCGGCGAATTCGGGATGGCTATCAGTGACGACAATCGATGGATCATCACCGCCTCGTTGGATAAGACCGTCCGAGCTTGGGACACTGATTCTCTCGAACTGGATTCCTTGCCAGAGATCATCGAGCGGGATGGACAGACAACGCGTCTGTGGGATCTTCGTGAGAATCGCTCAGGCCGAACACACTTGTTGCGCGCGCATGAAATTTGGGTTCAGCAGATCGCCTTCACCTCTGACAACCGTCGTCTCCTTACGGCCGGGATTGACGGTAATCTGCGACAATGGAACATGACGTTAGGCAATCCCGGAAGCTTGACTATCCTTAGCGGCCACACGGAAAGAGTAATGTCCGCGGCGATTAGTCCAGACAACCATTGGGCGGCAACTGGTGCCGAGAATGGAATCGTTCGACTTTGGGATCTTTGGAATGACAATGCCTTCGTAGAATTGCTGGGGCACGAAGCAGGCGTTCGCACGCTCGCCTTCACACCGGATAGCCGGAGACTTGTTACAGCTAATGGCTACGTGCACATGAAACCACCAACGGAAACCGTAGCCCGTGTCTGGGATTTGACTAGCAACAATCCGGACGAAGCTCCCTGGGAGCTACGCGGTCATAGTCAAGGGATCGACTTCATAAAAATTGACCCACTGGGCCGCCGGTTGCTGACGATGAGCAGAGATGGCACGGCCTGCGTTTGGGATCTAAGTGCAGGCCCTGATCAAAAACCGCGAGTGTTGGGCGGCCATCAGGGAATGATCGTCGGACATGCGTTTGGCCTCGATGGGAAATCTGTATTCACCGGAACGCTTCGCAGTGGCGATCCCATTGGCGGCATCGCGCGCTACTGGGACCTCACTCAGCCCGATCCGATCCAGCCCAAAGAGTTGCTCAAGGCAGATCACTGGATCGGCATTATCCAGGTAACGCAGAAACACAGTTTCATTGGCGAAAGCAGATGGCAGCATCCAACGACCAAGCTTTGGAAGCTGGATGTCGATTCGCTAGCCGTTGGAGCTATGGTAGAGTTGGAACAGATGATCTTCACGCCGCCATCCGTTAGTCGTGATGGGCGGTGGCTAGGCTATTATGACATCTTTGACCTTGATTCCAACACGCCAGGGAAGCCGGTTTCTTTCTCGCCAAACCGTCAGGGTTCTTTAAACTGCTGTACCTTTAGTGAAGACAGCGCATGGTTTGTCTCAGGTGGCGGACTGGACAACAGTGCGCGGGTCACGCACCTGCTAGCAGACGATCCCGAATCCACTACCATCGAACTTCGCGGACATTCGGCCGATCTAACTTGTGTAGGCTTCAGTCCCGACAATCGCTGGGTAATTACCGGCAGCCTGGACCAGACGGCCCGACTCTGGGAGCTCAACATTGACACTTTGATGGAGCGCGCCAGACAGCTCGTCGGACGCGAACTAACCGACGAAGAGTTGGAGCGGTATCAGGTGCCACGCACCGACTCATGAATGTAGTGCCTTAGAGGCTTGTGGGAACGGAACAGCGGTGATAAATCCCCGTACTCCGAAGGGGACCACTGGTCAAATCTGGAGTGCTACGAGTTCTCGTAGCTTTTTTTTTCAGACGAGCCACAAAGCACGTTCGAACGATCTTGGTAACTTTATCGTCGAACGAGGGAATCGGGCACAGAGCGTCAGCATCGAGTATATCCGCACATCCGGGTGAACGGATGCTTCGTTCCGTCGTGAACACGTTTGGGGACCCAGGATCTCGCCCAGTCGAACCTCATTGATCCGCTCATCCGGGTGAAACGAGCCATCCCTGCGAAGATACACCATCTTTGTTAGCGTAAGCCTAGAACCTCGATACGAAAGAAAATCATTCTGCCTCCATTATTCTGCCTAAGGAAGCATTGGTGATTGGCAGAATAATGGTGGCAGAATGATCGAGGGACGGGCTGGGGACACAGCATTTTTCTGGGTGGCGATCGAACCAACTGGGGATGTTATGTGTCGCCGCGCAATGCCTGCCAGAAAGAATGACTTTGGGGCTGATGGGCTAAAATCTCGGCTTGATAATTCTAGGCTGGCCTTTCAACCCCGATTATTCACTTGGGCCATAAACATGTGCGGGTACCATCGTGAATCAGTGATGCGCAGACTTGTGCGAAGGGAAAAGCGGTGATAAATCCTCGCACTCCCAAGGCGACCACTGGTCAAATCTGGAGTGCTACGAGTTACTCGTAGCTTTCCTTTTCAGGCGAGCTGCAAAGCACGTTGGAACAATCTTGGTAGCTTTATCTTCGGACGAAGGCATCGGACACAGAGCATCCGCATCGCGTATATCCGTACATCCGGATGAACGAATGGTTCGTTGCGTAATGATGCGAAGCTGTGTCCCTAGCCTCACCGTGGATGGAGCCGACGGGGAAACTGTAATTTGCCAGGTGGTAGGCTACCGGCTTCAAGAATACCGACGATTGCGTGAAGTGCCGAAATTCTTGGCGAATTCCGCTACCCCTTAACCTCGTGCCATTCGGGTTTGACCCCTAAAGACCTAGAGCCCGGTATAATGCTGGGGCTGGCGAGCATCACGACAACGAGCCGCGAACAGAAGCACGAATAGGTCGCATAGGTAAAAACATGGAATCCCTAACAAAACGAGCGTTGACCGCCCTGAAACGATCAGCTCTTCACTTAGTGTTCTCGCTAATCGTCTCTTGCACTACGCTATCTGCCCAGGAAATCGTGGACACTTGGCGCTATACGCTGCGCATGCCGGCAGATGGTTGGCAACTGGCCAATTTCGATTCGGCGGACTGGAGCGAAGGTAATGGCGGATTTGGAACTCTCGATACCCCTGGGGCCCGTGTGGGGACGATTTGGGCGACGAACAGCATTTGGCTGCGCAAGTCATTCAAGCTGGACAGTGTCCCCGACAACCCAGTGCTGTGGATGCACCACGACGAAGATGCCGAGGTATTCATCAACGGCAAATCAGTAGCAACGGTCAAAGGTTTTACAAACCAATACGAACCCGTGTCAATTGCTGCCAATCAACGTTCCGCGCTACAAGTCGGCACAAACACAATGGCCGTCCATTGCAAACAAACCAGTGGCGGACAATTCATTGATGTCCATCTCATTGACGGCGATCAAGTGCCGACGCTGCCGGAGCCCATACGCTCGACAACACCGTTTGCATCCGAAATCATCACTCAATGGGGCGCGGAAGTCACAGCCGAAAACGCATGGACAGAATATCCACGTCCACAACTGCAGCGAAAAAACTGGACCAACTTAAATGGCCACTGGGACTACGCAATTACACCCATTGAACAAAGGGAAACGCCGACTATTTGGAGTGGGAAGATTCTGGTTCCGTATTGCCTAGAATCAAAACTCGGCGGTGTACAGCGGTTGCTCGATGGGTCAGAAGCGCTGTGGTATCACCGTGAGTTCCGGGCGAACCCAACGCAGACGTCACGCCAGTTGTTGAACTTTGAGGCCGTCGATTACCGTTGCGAAGTGTTTGTCAACGGCAAGTCGGTTGGCAAACACCAGGGAGGAAATACACCGTTTACATTGGATATCACCGACAGCGTCAAGGCCGGTATCAATGAACTAAGTGTCCGCGTCGAAGATGAAACCGAAGCCTGGCAACTGCGCGGCAAACAGACGCTGAATGCGCGTGGCATTTGGTATACGCAAGTGTCGGGGATTTGGCAAACTGTGTGGTTGGAGGAAGTACCCACCAGTCATTTCACAGCCTTGAAAATTAGCTCGGATGCTCAAGTAGGCACTATCACCGTCCGACCGATTATCGAAGGCGACGGCGGCGACGTGCAAATCATCGTTAAGGATGGGGACACGGTTGTCGCCGAAGCAACCGCAGGAAGCGAAGCGGTCACATTAGAAATCGCCAATGCCAAACTGTGGTCACCGACATCACCGCACTTGTATCACATCGAAGCCACGCTATTGAACGCTGCTGGCAATCCACTGGATCAGGTCGAATCGTACGCTGGCATTCGCACGGTTGGCAAAGTCAAAGACGCTGCCGGAAACTGGCGCTTCACGCTCAATGGCGAAATCCTGTTCCATTTGGGGCCGCTCGATCAAGGCTGGTGGCCCGATGGGCTGCTAACTCCACCCTCTGACGAGGCAATGTTGTTCGACATTGAATGGCTCAAGTCCGCGGGTTTCAATATGATACGCAAGCATATCAAGGTCGAGCCGCGGCGTTATTATTACCACTGCGACCGACTAGGGATGATGGTCTGGCAAGATCAAGTGAGCGGCGGGACAGGACGCAATCGAGGTTGGCCCGCGTGGACTCGCCTTAAGCCCGATCCTGAAGACGCCCAGTGGCCCGCCGAACAGCACGAGCAATACATGCTTGAATTGGAAAGCATGATCCATTCGCTCGAAAACCACCCGTCGATCGTGTGTTGGGTACCATTCAATGAAGCCTGGGGGCAGCATCAAACGCTAGAAGTCGGTCAGTGGACTTCAAAGCGCGATCCAAGTCGGCTAGTCAATGTCGCCAGCGGCGGCAACTTTTGGCCAGTCGGTGATATCGTTGATGAGCACCGCTACCCACATCCCGGATTTCCATTTGAACTTAACACCAATGGACGATTCGATGACTTCATCAAGGTCGTCGGCGAATTCGGTGGACACGGATTTCCGGTGCAGGGCCATTTGTGGGATGCAAATCGTCGGAACTGGGGCTACGGCGACATTCCAAAAACAGAAGCTGAATACAAAGCACGCTATGTCACCTCAATCAACATGTTGAACGAACTGCGGAAGCAGGGCATTGCCGCTGGCGTCTATACACAGACCACCGACGTCGAAGGCGAAATCAATGGATTGATGACTTACGACCGCAAGGTCATTAAGATTCCCGCGAGTGAGCTGGCCACTCTGCATCGTGTTCTATTCAACAAAGACACAGTTGTTGGTGGTCCATAAATCCAGGCCGCTGAGCAGGCGCTATCGGGGTGAGGCGTGGTCTGTGAGCCGTGACGCGTGAGCGGCCGGGCGACCAACACTGCCCGGTCGCTCACGCGCCTGAGGCTCACTAAAGCAACAGAGCAGAAATTCTAGTGTGCCTAATCAGAAGGCAATTGATGCCCCAACTTCTCACGTTTGGTTGCCAGATAGGCGGCGTTGTGTGGGTTGGAGGCGGAAACAATCGGCACTTGATCGACGACCCGTAAGTCAAAGCCGCGCAGATTGAAAGCCTCGGTCTTCTTCGGATTGTTGGTCAACAGTCGGATTTCGTTCAGACCCAAATCCTTCAAGATCTGGATACCTACCCCATAGTCGCGCATATCAGCTTTGAAGCCCAAGGCGTGATTGGCTTCAACGGTGTCCATGCCTTGTTCCTGCAATGCGTAAGCGCGAATCTTTTGAGCCAATCCTATACCGCGCCCCTCCTGCGGCAAGTAGACGAGCACTCCCCGCCCCTCGGAGGCGATCATCCGCAAGGCCATTTCCAATTGGTCGCCACAATCACAGCGAAGCGACTGAAGCAGGTCACCAGTGAAGCAACTACTGTGCATGCGCACCAAAGGTGCCTGTTCTCGCTGCTCGGCCAGATTGCCTACGAAAATCGCCAGTGGTTCTTGCGTTTCAAATTGAACATCATAAACGGCAATCTCAAAATCGCCGAATTTCGTTGGCAACTTGGCTTGCGCTGCGCGGGTCACCAACTTCTCATTGACGCGGCGATGTGCAATCAATTCCTCGATAGAGATAATTTCCAATTGGTGTTTTTCGGCCAACCGCATCAGTTCGTCACGGGTAGCGCGATCACCGGTATCGTCTAGAATCTCGGTCAGAACCCCGGCGGGGGCTAGACCAGCCATCCTGGGCAAATCGACGGCTGCTTCCGTATGTCCCGCACGGCGCAGCACGCCTCCCTCCATTGCCAACAGCGGATAGACGTGGCCAGGGCGAACAAAATCGGTGGGCTTGGATGTTTCACTAGCCAAACGGCGGATGGTTTCAGCTCGTTCACCCGCCGTAATTCCAGTTTTGCTCCCCGCATGATCTACAGGAGTCATGAAAGCGGTACGTAAGGGGGCATTGTTGTTTTCTACGATCGGCCGCAATTGCAATCGTTCGCAGGCGTTTGGCAAGATCGGGCAGCAGAGCTGTCCACGTCCGCGCAACATGAAATTGATGGTTTCTGCCGTCACCAACTCGGCCGCACAAATAAAGTCACCCTCATTCTCTCGATCTTCGGCATCGAGCACGATGACAACTTCGCCGCGACGAATGGCATCCACTGCCGACTGGACCGAACTAAACTTTTTCGACATGCTAGAATTCTATAACTGGAATCGGGGAAGCTGAGAAACACCGGCGGCAGGTTATATTATAGAGCAATCCCCAATTTCGTCTGGGGTACAACCCAATGGCGGCAGGTTAAGCTGCTTTCCGAAGTGCGACTCACCGAGAAGTGTCGAAATTCTGAGCGAATTCCGCTACGCCTTAACCTTGTGAAGCGAAGTGGTCGGTCCTGGCCACCACATTTGAACGTAAAAGTATTCGTAATGACCAGCCATCGTTTTTCTTCCATGCTGTTTGTAGGATTGCCGTTCTGGCTCGCCAGCCTGACACCTGGACTGCTTTGCCAAGCTGACGACGTGTCGCGTGAAATCGTGCGTCCGATCCGCTGCGAACGCGATCTCGACTTCCGACGTGTCGACGGCGAAACGGTGAAGGCCGATCTTTATCGCCCGGATGACGATCAGATTTACCCTTTAGTGATCATGATTCACGGCGGTGCGTGGTCGGCGGGGGATAAATGGAATTTGGTTGATCATGCCCGAGAAATGGCTCAAGCGGGTTTTGTCGCCCTATCAATCAACTATCGCTTGGCCCCCAAGCATCAAATGCCTGATCAAATCGCCGACTGTCGCGCGGCCTTGGTTTGGGCCGCCCAGCAGGCCGAACTGTGGAAGGCTGACACGAATCGGCTTTGCCTGTGGGGCTATTCGGCTGGAGCACAGCTGTCAGCTTGGATGGCAACTGCGCCCCAGGAGAACGAGCCGAAAATTCGGTGCGTCGTGGCAGGCGGAGCTCCGTGCGATTTCGAATTCATTCCCGAAGACAGTGGTGCGATCGTACATGTCATGGGAGGCACACGCCAAGATCTCCCAGGAGTCTATTTGGAAGCTTCTCCCTTGACTCACGCTACCAGCGCCTCACCTCCCTTCTTCTTCTTTCACGGAACCACCGATCTACTCGTTCCTCCCGCCAGCAGTCGCAAGCTTTATGACAAGCTTCGGCAATTAAAAATCGAAGCGGAGTACTATACCGTCGAAGGACGCGGGCATCTGCTCACGTTTCTCGACTCTACAGCGCGGCGCAGAGCGATCGATTTCCTGCGCAAACACACCATGGAAGAATCTCACTGATGCTGCCGCGTGAAGAGTACGTCGAACAAGCCTATTTTTTTCGCATCCTACTGGAGCGGATTGGTCAAAACATTCCGCTGCAAGAATTGATGGAGCAAGTCAAATTTGAAATCTTGGCCTCCACCAAGTTGCCGATGGCCATCGATCTGCTTTTGGGCGAGTTAAAACATAGTGGTCAGATGAAGGGCGGGATGGCGCTGCTCAAGCACTACTTTGTCCCCTTCCAAACCTTCTTGATCGCCGAAGCCGAGGCTGATCGTGGACGTTTCGACTATCGCACAGCCCTGCGCGTTCTGTCGAGCGAATGCAACTATCGCTGCCACGAGCGGTTCGATCCCCAAGGCCTCTTCTTTTTTCAGTTTGAGGCCATCTCCCGCAATCGACTTAACTACGATCGTGGCCTCAAAGCCATGAGCGAAGATCCCGCCTATCCGACGGACTGGCAAGCGTGGTTGCTCATTCTTCGACGACAATTGGGGTTCATCGATCTGGCCGACATGATTTTCGTGCGTAGCCAACTGTACTTCGATCGTCGTCAACGTTTCGGCGAAGCAGAAGCCGAAGCACCGGTCTTGTTCGGATTGGCGGAAGGCAAGATTGCCAATTCAAATCGTCGCAAGGATCCGTTGTTCTTGTTTGCCGCCATGCAACGTCACTTGGGATATCCGGCTGTTCCACTTTTAGAGCCCATCGATCCGTTGCCATCGTTGGTCCCGCAATTACAGCGCCGCATTGAACGCATGGAGTTGCGGATCAAGCTGATGGAAGAGGAGCAGCGCGGCGCATTGGACATTACCAAATACTACAAGTCCGGCAAGCTACCACCTCCCGCCGACGACTTGCTAGAATGAGCATTGGTCAGGCTTTCTCGGCTAACTAGTGGGTCACACTTGCCGAGTGTGACTTGTATTCAGTGGGTCACTCTTGCCGAGAGTGACTTGGTGAGTAGTCATGATAATAGCCTGTCAGTTAACATTGCAAAATGTGAAGTCGTTCCCGGCAGGAACGACCCACTTGCCACTTCATCGATCAGGAACCCACCATGTCCTCGCCAACTATCACACCGGTTTCGCGTCGTCAATTCTTGGCTACAACGGCCGTGGCTGCCACGCTGGCAGCTACCCGTTCGTCCCAGGCTGCAGAAGCCACCGTCAAACACACGGCCCCGCCGCGTCGGTTGTTAAAAACGCTCAAGATTGGCATGGTGAAGGTTCCCGGCGACTTGACTGACCAATTCAAGGCAGTCAAGGCAGCTGGTTACGACGGCATTGAGCTTAATGCGCCTGGGATCGACGTGGAAGCAACCAAGCTAGCAATTAAGGCTTCTGGATTAGTGGTCGATGGCTCGGTCTGCTCAACCCACTGGGACATTCGGCACTCCAGTCCCGACGCGACGGTCCGAGCACGGGCGCTCGCCGACCTAGGGACCGCCCTAATTCAAACCGAGGCAGTCGGTGGTCACACCGTTCTATTGGTCGTCGGACACGGAAAGGATGGTACTCGTGAAGAAGTCTGGGCGCGCTCCATCGAGAATATCGGGAAACTTCTTCCGCTGTGTGGTGAATTGGGAATGACCATCGCTATTGAGAACGTGTGGAATCAGTTCTTGTACGAACACAATGGTCCCAGCGATCAGTCTGCCGAGCAATTCGTAAAGTACGTTGACGAGATCAATTCGCCGTGGGTGGGTATGCAGTTCGATATTGGCAATCATTGGAAATACGGCAACCCTGCCGACTGGATTCGACAATTGGGACGCCGCATTGTCAAGCTCGATATCAAAGGTTTTTCGAGATCCGAAGATGGCTTTGCGGATATTCTCGAGGACGATCTTCCATGGGCCGAAGTACGTCAAGCGCTAGACGATATTCGCTTTGAGGGCTGGGTGGCTGCGGAGGTGAAGGCCGGCGACGCCGAGCGACTGAAGAAAATTGCTGGTCAAATGGACAGGGCGTTGAACATCGGTTGAGAAGTGGACGCCGTTCTTCAGCGCATTTCGGACACAACATCAGCTCGACGCGGCAGTTTTGAAGCCCGCGCTATTTCAACCGCGAAGCGGTGACATGTTTTAGCCTGGGGTGCAAACCCCAGGGAAAATGTCATCCGACAACCTCCGGCATGCCAGCGATCGACCGCGAATGC
>JBGSNE010000279.1:0-13416 GCA_041739785.1 Pirellulaceae bacterium | reverse complement strand
CTCTGACTTCCTATCGCTTCCTTCAGACCCCAGCGTTGGCCGCTGACGCCCTTGCGAGTCGGATTCTCTTCCCCAGAAACAGGGCGAGGTCGGTGACAAGCACCGACGGGGTTTGCCAGCTTCGCTGGGCAAACAAAAATCATCGCGTCGGGAAGATCGACGCGGCGACGAGGCGGTGGAGTGTGGTGGCCGGCAATGGGACGCTGGGATTTTCTGGAGACCAGGGTCCGGCCAACCAGGCAACTATGAATCAGGCTTATAGTATCGCCGTGGATGGCCAAGAACTGTTTATCGCCGACTTGGGCAATCATCGAATTCGCCATGTTGATTTGGCCAGTGGTACTATCAAGACGATTTGCGGTACGGGCGAAAAGCAGCCGCCGGTCGACGGTGGATTGGCCGTGGAGCAATCACTGCAAGGGCCTCGCTCGCTGGCCATTGATGCCGAGAATCTGTGGATTGTCCAGCGGGAGGGGAATAGCGTGTGGAGAATCGACCGCCGGACTGGGACCATCCATCACGTGGCGGGAACCGGCATGAAGGGGTTTGACGGTGACGGAGGAGAGGCCAAGCTGGCGTTGTTGAATGGTCCCAAGGGAATTGCCGTTGATCCCGATGTCGCGGTGTTCATTGCCGATACCGAAAACCACGCCATTCGCCGAGTTGATTTAAAGAGTGGCAAGATATCTACGCTAGTTGGATCTCCTACCGGTGAAGCGGGCTTCAATAGCGACGGTGATGCGCTATCGACCCGGTTGCTGCGCAGACCCCACGGCGTGTGCTTGCTCAGCAGTGGTGAACTACTGATTGGCGACTCCGAAAACCACCGTCTGCGGCTGATATCACCATAGTCACGGCCAATTCTTGGCTCCCAGAGCCATATGCGCCACGACTTCCCCCACATCGTCGCACGACTCTCCGACCGCATCGTCGCACGACTCTCCGAGTCGTGACTCCCAACTCCCAACTCCCAACCCCTGAACGCTCAAATTGCCGAAAGTCTTGGCGACTTCCGCTTCGAGACTTCCGCTACGAGAAATCGGCAACAATTTTGAAAACTAAGAAGTTTTGGAGAAGGCTGGAGAAAAACCCTGGATTTCCAGAGGGTCATTGCGTACCATGAGTTCGGGTTCGCAATTGAGGTTTTCCCGCGATTTGTAGTGGATTTCCGTGAGTTTGTTGATCGATGACAGCGTTCAAGTTGGCTGTGAGTAGTTGAAAGATGTGGGATTGGTTAAGTTTGCCTGCCTTGCAAGCTGTAGTGGCAGTAGTGCTTCTGCTGGCAGTAATTTACAGTGGACTGCAGGCCCTTCTTGCTCTACGTCCTTCGACCTGCAAAGTTGTTACTAACGTCGAGCATTTAGCCCAGAACTTTGAAGAAATGCGGCTAGAGGGTGACATCAGCGACGAAGAACTCCGAAACATAAAGTCGGTGCTCGGGAAAACGCAGGAGCGGAATGCGGACGATGTTACGCCAAGGGATGCTGATAACCCTTAGCGATAGCACGCTCTGCACCGGTCTGGGAGGCTGGTGAGTACTGACACTAAAAATTGTAATTTTCCTTTTTGGCTCGATCCCGAGGACACGGATGCCCGGACTCGATTGCCATTTGTCGCCCAGGATGGGGGCTGGTGGTAAGCGAGGACCCTCGAGCGACATTACGTGGTAGCCCATTTTGCTGGGGAAGGTAGCAGCCGTCGAGCAAGGCTCAAGAGCTGTATCTTCACTGGTGAGTAACATCGAGCAAAGGAGTCGTGTATGCCTTCTGGTAAGGACGTGGTATCCGGTCGTCGTGGTGGCGGAAGCAGCAGTTCGAATAAGAAAAATGCTTTCTGTTCGTTCTGTCGCAAGAGCTATCGGGATGTCGGACCACTGGTAGAAGGTCCAGGGGATGTCTATATCTGCGGTGAGTGTATCGAGCTGTGTCAATCGATTTTGGATCAAGAGCAAAAACGACGCGGCCCGAGTAACAACCTATTTAGCGAGATCCCCTCGCCAAGGGAAATCGTTACGCACCTCGATCAGTACGTGATCGGACAAACGTCCGCCAAACGCGTCTTGGCCGTGGCGGTGCACAATCACTACAAACGACTGTCGAGCGAATGGGGCGGCTCGGAGATTGAAATCGAGAAGTCAAACATCTTGTTGGTCGGTCCGACAGGAAGCGGAAAAACACTTTTGGCCAGAACCTTGGCTAAGATGCTCAACGTCCCCTTTGCCATCGGTGACGCCACAACCCTGACCGAAGCTGGATACGTCGGTGAGGATGTCGAAAATCTGCTGCTCAAACTGCTGCATGCGGCCGATTTTGACGTCGAAGCAGCCCAACGCGGCATATTGTATATCGACGAAGTCGATAAGGTGGGCAAGACCAGCCACAACGTTTCCATCACACGCGACGTTTCCGGCGAGGGAGTTCAACAGTCCCTACTGAAAATGCTCGAAGGAACCGTTGCCAACGTCCCTCCTCAAGGTGGCCGCAAGCATCCTGAACAGCAATACATTCAGATGGATACCTCGAACATCCTGTTCATTTGTGGTGGAACGTTCGTAGGGGTCGAAGAAATCGTCCGCAAGCGACTTGGGAAAAAGACGTTGGGCTTCGGCTCCAGCGGGCAAATACACAGCAACGATTTAACGGCTGCCGAGTTGATGCCCCAAGTAACCTCTGACGACATCTTGCACTTTGGCATGATCCCTGAATTTGTCGGTCGATTGCCTGTCGTTTCTGCTCTGGCACCGCTCGACGAAGCTGGTTTAATCCAAGTACTGACCGAGCCGAAGAACGCGCTCATCAAACAATATCAAGCATTATTCGGGATGGAAAATTGCGAATTGCACTTTACCGAGAAGGCCCTCAAATCGGTCGCTCGCAAAGCCATGGACAAATCGGTTGGAGCCCGGGGTTTGCGCGGAATCGTCGAAAGCGTCATGCTCGACATTATGTTTGATCTGCCGGAACAACCCAAAGGCACCTCATTCACGATCGACCTGGACGAAACAGATGGACAGATCAAACCCTTTAAGTTGAATGCAACCGAAAAGAAGAGCGCTTGACGGGTTGGCTGAAATCGCCTCCCTGAGTCGGCTTGCTTGAGACATGACCCACAGCGCATAATGGCTGCCTCTGAAAAGTTCAGAGGCAGCTTTTTTTATGTTAGAACCCTGAACTGAAAACCAAGGCACTCTTATGACGACTGCCGCGAAATTAAAATGGCTGCTATTCTTGACGCTTGCGATGTTGATTGTCATCGTAGCGTTTCAGAATTTAGAAGTCATCGAAGTTCGCATACTGCTATGGGACGGCAAGCTGACGAAGGCGCTGCTACTGGCAGGGACGACCTTCATCGGATTTTTGATGGGATTGTCGGCGCGGACCTTATGGCACATGCGAGCTTGGAGCAAACGTGGCAAAACGTCCAAAGCAGATAACGCCAGCGACGATGCGACCTAACAGCCCGTACAGTCAGGCTGGAAAGTCTGACCTACAAACAGTCAGGCTGGAAAGCCGACGGACTTGATCGGAACAGACGATGGACATAGTTGCAATCGATTTCGAAACGGCCAACGGTCATGCCAGCAGCGCTTGCCAATTGGCAGCTGTGGTTGTCCGCGAATCGGAAATCGTCTCTGAGCATAGTTGGCTGATCCGCCCACCGCGGATGTTTTTCTCAGCGCGCAACATCGAAGTGCACGGAATTCGCCCAGAGGATGTGCGTGATGCCCCCAACATGGAACAGGTAT
Organism: Pirellulaceae bacterium; assembly: GCA_041739785.1. Lineage (GTDB taxonomy): Bacteria > Planctomycetota > Planctomycetia > Pirellulales > Pirellulaceae > Aureliella. The sequence goes on along the minus strand of JBGSNE010000279.1, from coordinate 9,671 downwards.
GGAGTGAACTGAGTAGCGTTCTCGACGGCCAGGTGTTGGTTGCTCACAACGCGCGGTTTGATATCGGCGTGCTGGTAGCCAGTCTGGCGGCCCACGATGTGGCTTGTCCCGATCTTCAATTTACTTGCACGCGCGCGATGGCTCGCTCAGCTTGGCCAGGTCGCCCTGGATATGGGCTCAAACCGCTCGGGAATTGGTTGGGGGTGGACTTTCGACATCATGATGCACTCGAGGATGCGCGTTGTTGCGCCCGTATTGCTTTGGCAGTAGAGAAATTACATGAGCTAAGAAACTTAGTTGACCTTGAAAAAAACCTTCGCCTCACGCGTGGAACTTACCGCCAGAGTTTGATCACGTCGCCACGATCGATGGATCGTCGCCGTGGCGGAGGCGTGCAGGGTGGAGGCCGCCAGACCACTGACCGTTGGGGCTTTCCCGATCGTCGCGTCAAACGAGGCGCTGTCGATGCCTCAGCAATCATTACTGCTGCGGCGCAATCGCAGCCGCTGGCCGGCAGACACATTGTGTTGCTGGGCCCCTTGCGAGGCCTCGATCTACCGCAGAGCCAAGAGCTGATCGCGAAACTAGGGGGCGTGTGCCAGACGCAAATTGGTTCCACCACCGACTTTGTAGTAGCCTGTGGCACAACACTGGATGACGCAAGCAGGCTGGTCTGTGCCGCATTGGCACAAGCTCCCGAGGCGGTACCTGCCTCGGCACAGAATGCAGATGCCGAAGCAAGCCAGCGCACTTCCGGAATTCGCTTGCTAAGTGAACGACAGTTTCGCGCACTGTTGCCAGCCGGCAAGTCGACGGTGGGCTGGTAAACAGGCCAGTAGCGGAAGTCGCCAAGACTTTCGGCACAAGGCTTAGTCGGGAGATGGGAGATGGGAGGTGGGAGGTGGGAGGTGGGAGTCACGACTCGGAGAGTCGTGCGACGATGGGGCCGAAAGCGTTGGCTTACTTCCGCTACGGTGTATATCATGCGACACTGGTGGCATGGTCGTTAACATGTTCAACCCAAGCTCAAGTTAGGAAAAAAGTCAGATGGGACAAATCGGAGCGATGATTGCTGACACGGCTTCGGTCGGTATACGAAACGCCAACAAACTAGCAGCCGGTATCCCCGCCGAGCGATTTGGTCGGTTGGCTTCACCGGGAGGCAAATCCATTCAGTCGAATCATCCCGCTTTCGCAATTGGACATTTGTGTTTGTATCCTGTGAAAGTGCAACAATTGCTCGGCCAAGAGACGGCGGCCGCTGAACCCCCGGCCGGTTATGAAGCGTTATTCTCAAAGGATGCCAGCTGCCAGGACGACGCTAGCGGATCGCTATATCCGCCAGCCAATGAGATCATGTCGTTCTTTAATAGTAGCTATGCAACTGCTCTGGAGACACTTCGCGCCGCTAGCGACGCCCAATTGACCGCCGCCAATCCACTTAACACTCCGATGAAACAACTGTGTCCCACCTTGGGAGCGCTGTTGAATTTTTATATGGGTGGACACGTTACCACACACTTGGGGCAAATAAGCGCCTGGCGACGCATGGAAGGCCTGCCACCAGCGTAGTAACCGTTGAGCAGGCCGTTGGTTTGTAGCACCCAGGGGGCGATGGGAAAGATTCGTTTAACGCCAAGCCGTAGCAGCCGTTTCGCAGCGATTACGGATTGCGAGAATTGTTGAGCTTGGGTAACGGTGTTTTGGTTGCATCGATCGATTGAGGCTGCGAAGGCGCCGGCAGAGGCTGCCGCTGGTGCGTCGGGGAATGGGGATTGCGCAAGAATGAATGGATTTGATGCTGATTGGCTTGATTTCCCGGCTTGATTAATGCCAGTCCCAAACGCGGCCGTCGCCTACGCTTAAAGTGCACCGGGAAAGCCGACCGTGTGGTGTACCTGAAGCGTTGGATTGATCGGATCCGCGGAGTGAACATCGTTTGCAAGGGCACCCTCGCTGGCGTGAGCTACGACTGAGCCGATCTTTGTGGCCACAAGCAACTCGGTATCTTCTAGGGTAGCGGCGATCAACTGCGCTCGTTCAAATCCCAAGATGCAGGCTGTAGTCGCCAGCGCGTCGGCATCGGTGGCCGTAGGACTAATGGCAGTTGCACAGACGGGTCCCGCGACTCCGATACCAGTCCGCGGATCGAGAATGTGACTTCGACGGACTCCGTCAATCAAAACGAACTGCCACAAGTCACCCGAGGTGGCAATCGAGGCCTGTTTCAAATAAATTCGACGAAGCGGCTGACCACCTCGTTCCAGCGGCGCAATCTCGATCCGCCAACCGGGCCGCTCCGGTGGAGGCTCACCGGCCCGCATATTGCCACTGACGTTGACTAGTGAGCAATCGAGTCCATGGGTTTGCAGTAGCTCAAAAGCGCGATCGACAATGAACCCTTTGCCGATCGCACCGAAGTCGAGTCGCAGATCATCGATTGAGAATCGAATTTGTTGTTTATCAGGGTTGAGTTGTACGTGTCGCCAACCGGTGCGCTGTCGAGCCTGTTCGATTTCGTCTGTGGTGGGCAGACGCTTTGTCGGGCGATACTTTCGCCACAATTGCGTGAGTTGCCCCAGGCTCGCGTCAAACGCACCTTCACCCAATTTGTGCCAGTGGTCAGAGGCATGCAACACTTGCCACAGTGGATCGCTGACGGAAGTAAAACCACCTTGTGCGGCAGCGGTCAATTGTCGCGTTTCGCTTTTTGGATTGTAGTCGGTTAAAATGGCTTCCAACTCAGCAACTCGCTGCTGGACGAGTTCAAATCCTATCCGCACCAGGGCCTCGTCGTGATGAAAAGCCTTCAATTCGACTTGAGTTCCCATGGCGGGAAAAGAGAATTCATACCCCCGCGTCTGAACGACCGAGTCGGCAAGCGGTGGAATAGGACTGGCTGAAGTTGCGGTTTCTTGCGCCGCGGCCCCTGAGACCAGCAAGCCAAACAGGAGTGCAGCAAGTAAACTGAGCGTGGTAGAGTGAGCTTCCAGCTTGCGAACGTTGGCCATAGCGCGTGCCATAAATAACTTTAAACTCTGCATAGCACTTATTCTAACTGGGAATTCGATGTTGGGAAATTCGATCGTGGGACGTTATTGGTTGAAATGTGGTTCCTGGGCCGTGATGGCTGCGAGTCTTAGTACCGCCCTAGCGGGTGCTCAAGAGACAGCACCGCCGGTGGAAATTGAGAATGCAGAAGCGGCCACGGCAGCGGAAATGAAAACGTATACGGAAGTGGTCGAACAGGCCGACGCTGAGTTTACGATGTTACCGATCCCTGGGGGCAAATTCCTAATGGGGAGTTCCGAGGACGAAGAGGAGCGACGCGAAGACGAAGGACCACAACGTGAAGTCGAAGTCTCACCGTTCTGGATGAGTGAGACGGAAGTGACTTGGGATATCTATGATGTGTGGATGTCGGACTTGGATATCTTTCGCCGTGAAGTAATGAAGCTCGAGCCGTCGCCGCGGGATGCACTGGCGGACAAGTATCAAATCAGTCAACCTACAAATCCTTATACCGACATGACGTTTGGGATGGGTAAACGCAGCTATCCGGCCATCAGCATGACCCAACATGCCGCGCGTACATTTTGTAAGTGGCTGAGCGCCAAGACGGGCCGCTATTATCGCTTGCCAACCGAGGCCGAATGGGAATATGCTTGTCGCGCGGGGACCACCACCGCCTATTCGTTTGGCGACGATCCCGATCAACTTGAGGACTATGCTTGGTCCTTCGACAATACAGACGAAGGCTACGAACGTGTCAAGAAAAAACAGCCCAACCCGTGGGGACTGTACGACATGCATGGCAATGTGGCCGAGTGGGTGCTCGATCAGCATGACGAAGCAGGCTACGCTGGACTCCTCAATCAGACGACAGATCCACTGGCCATTCCCAAGACGCTTTATCCACGCGTGGTCCGCGGAGGTGGTTGGAACCAATTCCCCGAGGACCTACGATCAGCGGCTCGCGAAGGCTCCAACGAAGAGTGGATCAAACAAGATCCACAGATCCCCAAAAGCATATGGTATCTCACCGACGCTCAACATGTTGGCATGCGACTCGTTCGCCCATTGGTTGAGCCAAGTGAAACCGAAAAAGAGAGCAAGTGGGAAAAATCGGAACCCGTGCAAAAGGAACGCATCGGTCCAAAGGCTGATATCAAAACTTAGCGGAATTTCGTAGCGGCATTCGCCAAGAATTTCGGTGATATCGTCGCACGACTCTCCGAGTCGTGTATGGTCCCGCACGATCCGCTATACTTTATGGACTACTTACCTCAACCTCTCACCTGGAGTCTCTCATGAATTCGATCAACGTGAACGCTCTTAATACACAGCACAACTCTCGCCGTGGATTCATCAAGCAGGCAGGGGCCGTGGCGGCGACCGCGTCACTAGTACAAGGCTCGATGCGCTCGGTACATGCGGCTGGGAATGAAACGCTGCAAGTTGCCCTCATCGGCTGCGGTGGCCGTGGAACTGGCGCTGCGGCCAACGCACTTTCTGTTCCTGAAGAGCAGATCAAGCTAATTGCCATGGCCGATGTCTTCCCTTCCAAACTTAGCGCAAGCTATCAAGGCCTATCCAAGAGCTTTGGTGAAAAAGTGGATGTGCCTGAAGAGCGAAAGGTGATTGGCTTCGATGGCTACAAAAAGGCCATGGCTATGCTCAATCCCGGCGATGTGGTTGTGCTCACGACACCACCGGCATTTCGCTGGGTGCAATTCACATATGCCATCGAACGCGGTCTGAACGTCTTCATGGAAAAGCCGGTCACCGTCGATGGGCCGACGAGCAGAAAGATGTTGGAGTTGAATAAAAAGGCCCAAGCCAAGAATCTCAAAGTCGGAGTAGGACTGATGTGCCGTCACTGCGAGGCGCGCGGTGAATTGTATCAGCGGATTCGCGATGGACAGATTGGAGACATCTTGATGTTGCGCGCCTATCGCATGGCTGGCCCTACCGGTTCGGCGGCCGTCCCGCCCAAACCAAAAAACGAAGAGATGTCGGAACTGATGTATCAAATCAGTAACTTCCATGGTTTCCTCTGGGCCAGCGGCGGCGCGTATAGCGATTTCTTGATCCACAACATTGACGAATGCTGCTGGATGAAAGACGCTTGGCCGGTGGAAGCCAAGGCCTCTGGCGGACGCCACTATCGCGGCGACATGGTCGACCAGAATTTTGATAATTATTCGGTCGAGTACACCTTTGCCGACGGTACTAAGCTACTGCTCGGCGGGCGCACGCAGCCTGGCTGTTTCCAAGAATTCGCTAGCTTTGCGCATGGCACCAAGAGCTGCGCCACGATTTCCTCCAAAGCTCACTCACCGGCAAATTGTAAAATCTATACCGGCCAGGAATTCACCAAGAGTCAAGTTGCTTGGGAATTTGGTCCCGATGAACAAAACCCCTATCAACTGGAATGGAACGATTTCATCAATGCCATCCGCGAAGACAAGCCCTACAACGAAGTTGAGCGCGGCGTAATGGCCAGTGCGGTAACCTCTATGGGACGTATGGCTGCCCATACCGGCCAGCTCGTTACGTTCGACGATCTGATGGAATGCGATCACGAATTTGCCCCCGGTGTTGACCAGCTAACTCTGGAGAGCGAAGCTCCGATCAAGGCCGACGCAGACGGGAAATACTCAGTCCCCATGCCTGGCTTGGTCACCAATCGGGAATACGCCTAGCACCGTAGCGGAAGTCGACAAGACTTTCGACGGGAACATTCGGTAAAATTACCCCCTACCCGTGCTCCGGCCTTGCCATCCGTGCTAATCGAACGATCGATGATCATGTACCACGGATGGCAAAGCCGGGGCACGGATGAGAGCGAGCGCATCGGTAAAAAACTTGGTTTTCTAGCATGAGTTGAGGAGAGGCTGGTTGGACTAGCCAAGAATGGCTGCCAGGGAGAGAATAGCGTTACGCCGTGAATCTTTCCGACCGCACCAACAGGCGAAACGAGGCGTTGTCATAACAGGGGTTTGTCCTTCTCCGGGCAAGTCGATACCACCCACATGCGGTTTGCCCACGCTTGGGTCAAACACCTTTTACGACAACGCTTAGCGCCTCAGCAAACTGAGACCCCCCACAGTGGATCGACGATTTTTTACGTGGCTGATGCTGACCACAGCTCTGTGCTTCTTCTATCTCAGCGTCCGCCAGCAGCAGAATGCCCAACCCAAGCCGGTCCCAGTTAAGCCGGCACCCAACGCGGATCCACTGCTGCGAGCACCCGAAGCTCAACAACCCCCAGCGCCGGACCAAGTTGCCGATGCTTCCGAACTGGAAAAGCCCAGTTACCCTGCCACCACCGTCACATTGGGCGATCCAGCCAAGGGTTACAAACTCCAAGTCACTCTGACATCTCGCGGGGCCGGCGTCGAACATACGGAGTTGATCGAGCGAACGGAGAAAGGGAAGCTGCGCTTTCGCGCCTTAGAGCACGACGGAGGTTACCTCGGCTATTTGGGCCTAGCAGAAACGACTACTGGCCTAAGAATCCGAACCATCCCCACAGGTTCACCTGCGGCCGATGCCCAAGGCATCGAGGGAGGGTTGAAGATCGGCGACGTAATTGTCGAACTGAATGGCCAGTCGGTGATGACCTCCGCTGGATTGGAAAAAATACTGAGCGGCACGAAGCCAGGACAAACAGCAAAGCTGGGCATTGAACGTACCGCGGACGGTGGACCGCAACGCTTGCAAGGGACAGTGACCTTGTCCGAAGCGCCCCTGGACGTGTTGCGAATGAATCCCGGAAGCTCTGAAACGGTGGCTGGAAATTTGGAGCGTCCTAGTTTGATGACGACGCTCGGTTCGCTGGGCGGAACACAGATTCCACAGGGTGCTTACGCACTCCCCGCACTTCAAGAAACGCTCGACTTGGATTGGGAAACAAATCCGCTTTTGGTCGACGGTGGAGAAGGGGTCGAATATCGCCTGCCACTCGATAGCTTCCTAGCTGCCACCGGTCGCCCAACGCAACTCGACCTTGTCAAACGCTATCGCCTGTATCCACCGGGCGACCAAAGCGATGGATATCTACTCGATTTGGAAACAGTAATCGTCAATCGCAATGATGCCGCGGTGAGCCTATCGTTTCGCCAAGAGGGTCTGAACGGAATGACGCTCGAAGGCTGGTGGTACTCGGTGAAAATCAGTCCAGATCTGTTTGCTGGTGCGGGTCAACGCGACGTGATTTACGATAGCGCTGCAGGTGTGCACAAGATTGCCTCAACTCGCAGCGTAGTCGATACGGCTCGTAAAACCGAAGCCGACATGTTAGCTGAGCGTGGTGCGGTTCCGCCGCAAACACCGGTCGGTATGCCTACCATGCTATTGTCGGAGAGTGAGCCGATCGAAACCCGCTCGCTTAACTTCATTGGCGTGGATGCACCCTATTTCACGGCCGCGATCTTACCGCACTCAGCAGATGAGAATGCCCTCGATGATCTTCGCAGCGCGGCCGCATTCTCGGTCACGCACTCGCCGGAGACAATCGACAAATCCAAGTTGCAAGCCACCAATACATCCTTCTGGTTCGAGACGCAGGAGAAAACGGTCCCTGCCGGTGGCGAATTGACGCGGCGGTATCACGTATTCATCGGTCCTAAGGCGACCGACATCTTGGACGCACATGAACTGGGTAGTGCAATTGAATACGGCTGGTTCCCCTGGATCGCCAAACCATTGGGGGCCATCTTGCATTTCTTCTATTTTCTGGTGGGCAATTTCGGTTTGGCGATCGTCATGTTAACCGTCGTGGTTCGCGGTGGCATGTTTCCGCTGGGTCGCAAGGCGGCTATCAACGCGCATAAAATGCAAGAGTTGCAACCCGAACTAAAACGCATCAACGAACTCTACAAAGACAACATGGAGAAGCGGGCTAAGGCCATGCAAGAGGTATACGCCAAGCACAACTTTAAGCCGTTGGCCGGTTGTTTACCGATGTTCATCCAGTTGCCCATCTTTATTGGATTGTATCGATGTCTGAGCACCGACATTGCGCTACGCCAAGCTCCGTTGATTCCCGGCCTTGACTGGGCCTCCAATCTGGCCGGTCCTGACCAATTGATCAATTGGAGCAGTTGGATGCCCGAGTTTATTGCGGGACGTGGCACGGGTTGGCTCGGCCCCTACTTCAATATTTTGCCGATGGTCACCGTTGGACTATTTCTATTGCAACAGAAGATGTTGATGCCCAAGGCCACCGATGAGCAGACTCGGATGACGCAAAACATGATGCAAGTCATGACCATTTTCATGGGTGTATTGTTCTTCAAAGTTCCCAGCGGTTTGTGTATTTACTTCATTACCTCCAGTGCGTGGTCTTTGGTTGAGCGTCAATTGGTAAAACGCATGATGCCCGCCAGTACCTTGCAAAAAAAAACTGACTCGACGGCCTTAGAAGTTGTTGACAACAAATCGAAGGAACTCCCCACGCGAACCAATCCCAAAGATCGCCGCAAAGGCCAAGAGACCGAGCAAACCAAACCGCTCAGTCGCTTTGAAGAGATGAAGCGCATGCTCGAGAAACCCGCCGTCAAATCCACCACCCAGCGCGGCTCCCGCAAAGACAAAAAGCGCCGCTAACCATCGTCGCACGACTCTCCGAGTCGTGAACCCCCTTCGTCGCACGACTCTCCGAGTCGTGAACCTTCGCATACTCCAATTGGAAATTTGAGCAACAATTGGACATACTGCGCGACCTGCGCAGCATACCTATGCGACCCCCGCTACCGCCACCGAAATGATATCATGAACTAGCTAGACAAGGAGTTTTCCCAAAAGCCAAGGAGTCGTACCGTGGACGATTTCACTCCCCAAAACCCACCAGTCCCCTCATCGTCGCACGACTCTCCGAGTCGTGAGGTAACAGAACACGACTCGGCGAGTCGTGCCACGATAGTTTGGAATGTTTTCGACTCGCAAGTGGAAGTAGCAATCACAGCGCGCGACCGGCCACATTGGGACCAGAACTGCGCACTAACGTTTGTCACGATGCGGCTAGCTGACTCGATGCCCAAGCCAGTAATCGAGCGATGGCACAGAGAACAAGAAGATTGGTTAGCTCGAAACAAACTGACTGGAGAAACGATAGAATCCATGTTGGTTTTTGGCAAAGTTCCCGAGCCAATTCGCCGTGCATTTCTTAAATTCCGAAATCAACGATGGCATGAAAATCTAGACAATTGTCATGGTGGTTGCGAGCTGAAAAGAATCGAATTTTCGACGCTAGTAGCCAATTCCTTTCTGCAGTTTGACGGTGACCGATACGACTGCGAGCGATTTGTGGTGATGCCCAATCATGTTCATTTGCTGATACAAATGCGCCCTGGATCGAAGCTTCGCAAGCAGTGTGGAGGCTGGATGCGTTTCTCGGCACGGCAAATTAACGAATCGCTCAATCGTCACGGTGAATTCTGGTCCGAGCCCTTTGATCACATCGTTCGTACACAAGCTCAGTTCCGCTATTTCCGCAAGTACATTGTGGAGAATCCGCTCAATGCGCATCTCACTGACCAAGAATATCAACTTTGGATACGTGGCATTGGTTTTACCACTGTTGCGGCAGCACTGCTGCACGACTCATCGTCGCACGACTCTCCGAGTCGTGACGTAACAGAACACGACTCGGAGAGTCGTGCGAC
>JBGSNE010000263.1:0-2740 GCA_041739785.1 Pirellulaceae bacterium | reverse complement strand
GCAAAGCCCCCCAGGGTGTTAGCCGTCCAATTGGGTATCGCAAGAATCTGTTTCACCGCATTGGTCCGCGGCAGCCACTCTTGCAATATGCCATCGCTCCCAAGCAGCAACACGGATTGTCGGTTGCGAGTGACAGCAACTTGAGGCGCTCTGGCAAAGCTTTCGGTGAAATTAAACTCCTGCAGTGTGCTTCCCTGGAGATCAAAAATGGTAATTTTCGATTCGTTGGCGAGGGCGAGATGTTGCTCCTTGGGCAACCAGGCTTGGATTCCAAAACGGAAGTTCGCGTTGGTCTTCCAACGCTGAAGTAGCTGACCTGCGCGACTGCGAATCTCGACGCTAGCTCCGTATTGAGTTGCCAAGGAAAGCTTGTCTCCTGACGGCGAAAATCGTACCGATTCCCAAGTGGTTCCATCAACATTAGGAATGACCTGCAAGATTGTTCCCGTTTCGATGTCGGCGACAACTACGTTTTCGGCGACGATCCAAGCAACCAGTTTTCCCAGTGGGTCCAGGTGGCGGAGGTACGGATAATCATCTTCGGTAATTCCCGACGGAGTACGAATCAGCTGCAGTTGCCAGTCGAAAAGTGCGTCGACATTGGCTGGTTGTGGCACGAGGCCAGGTCGAATGCGCTGCACGTCTCCGGGAGTCCAGCCCTGTTCCATTGCGAACTGGGCTGGCGCAAGCTTCAGTGTTTCAGTAGCGGTGTTCGGCTGTGGAGCGGACGAAGCGATGCTGTCGCTGCCAGTATCGGGCGAAGCGGACTCTCTTGAAGGACCTTCGGCAATTTCGGCAAGCGGCTTGCGCTCGATGCGCACTACCGTGGGTTGATTTCTACCAATCTCCACGCGGCTGGGAGTGACCAGCAGCTTAGAAGCATCGACACCCTGGATCTCAATATCCCAGTCGCCAACTTTGATGCTCGTCGGTTGATTCGGTCCTTGTTTGACTTGCAGAGTTTGGCTGCCCTGGCCGTCGACTTGCTTCAGTAACACAGTTACGTTGGGATCAGAGGACTCGACGATCAGCTCGCCGACTCCTGGGATGGTCAAACGAATTAAGATGCCTGCCAGCACGGGCAATAGAAATAGACCACCGACGATCGCCATCCAAACATTTCGCGGTGGCAGTCGTCGTTTTGCGGACGGCAAAGCGGATTTCAACGTGGCCGATTTCGGCGGCTGCGACTTGCCAGCTACTGCGCTAGACAGTCGCGGTTGTAGTTCGTCCAATTCTTCCGCGTTGGACCAGGTCTCCAGAGCTTGAGCCAGTTCGCCCGCGGTTTGGAATCGCTTGTCGGCAGACTTTTGAAGGCATTTGCTGACAATCTGCGCGATTTGTTTGGGGATCTCAGGTCGCAACTTGCGAGCGTCCGGAACCGGCTCATTAAGAATCCGGTTGGCCTTGGCTATGAATCCTTCACCAGCCTGCGATGGATATGGAGTTGAGCCAGTTAGCAAAACGTATAACGTAGCACCCAAGGAATAGATGTCTGTCCGAGAATCCACCGAACGCGTGCTTCGCAGTTGCTCGGGTGACATAAAATCCGGCGTGCCGAGAATTTGATCGCCGCGCGTGAGCTCGGTAACTTCAGTTTCCGTTTCTTGGCCGCGAAGTTGTGCTAATCCCAGATCCAGTACACGCACTACTCCATGAAGATCCAGGATCATGTTGCCTGGTTTGATATCGCGATGCGTGATCTCTTGCTCGTGGGCGTATTGGATGCCCGAAGAGGCCTGCCGGATAACTTCGCAGGCAGCGGCAACGGAGATCTGCTTACCAGAGGATTTCAAGTTCTTCTGGATATGCGACAGTGAATCGCCCTCGACGTAGTCCATTACCAAATACGGCGAGCCATTTTCCACATCGGCATGGTGAGCGGCGATGATATTGGGATGCGACAGCGAGCCGATGGCTCGGACCTCGCGTTTGAAGCGTGCCAGCAATTCTGGATTTGAAGTGCCGTCAGTATGGATGACCTTCACAGCTTGGATCTTGCCCAGCTGACGGTGCCGCGCTTTATACACAGCCCCCATTCCGCCGCGTCCGATCTCTTCGAGAAATTCGAACGGTCCAATGCTCTCCAATTTTTGGCTTTCGCCGGCCAGCTGTCGAATGATCTTGAGGTCGGCCAGTCGCGCCAGCAGACTATTGGCCGAGTCGGAGGATACCTGCAGCTGAGAATTCACTGCCAAGGCTTCGCGTACCAGGCTGTCGACTTCCTCTTCCGTAACGCTATCTGACATCCGAACCGTGTCTGACGCGGGAGGTAGGGAGGTGCTTGGTAGTTTTGCGGGATTTTGAGGCTGGTTCATGATTCCAGGTCGGTGTAGGGGTAGGTGGGCAAGGCGGAAAATGCCCTGTCCTAATACAAACTCAGCCGCGTTACGCCAGCTAGTGATCGACGGTATCGTCCTTGTTTGCGACTAGAACCCCTTCCAGTTCATTGCGAATTCGCGTGCGAACACGGTGAGCCGCTTGCCGCACGGCATTGGGTGTCATTCCCAATTGCTGAGCAACCGATGGGCCGTCGATTTTTTGGACGCCGAACAATTCGAAGGCCTGCCATACGCGTGGATCGAAATCTGCCTGAATGTTGGTCAGAATGTTGCTCACCAACTGATGCTGGAAATTAGCGACCGAATCATCGACACTGGCATCATCTTGAACTTCCGCCAGGATTTGCTGATAGACCTCACCGCCTGGGGAGCCTGGTTTTGCCAGGAATCGTTCACAG
>JBGSNE010000220.1:0-21165 GCA_041739785.1 Pirellulaceae bacterium | reverse complement strand
CCCACTCGCTGGCTAGCCGGAAAAAAACGCGTGGATGCTACGATGTGCTGGAATTTGCATCCTGTGAGTTATACAAAAGTAACCGTAGGTGCGCTAGACCGACCTACGGCTAATGTCTCAAATCCCTTCGGGATAATTGCTAACGAATGAATCGACAGCGCATGTTGACTGCCTTGCAGTCAGAAAATAAACCCTGGGATGTGGTCATCATTGGCGGCGGCGCAACGGGCCTGGGGACAGCCTTGGATGCCGTTACACGTGGCTATCGCGTAGCCTTGCTGGAAGCACACGATTTTGCGAAAGGAACGTCCAGTCGGTCAACTAAGCTGATTCACGGCGGGGTGCGCTATCTGCGCCAAGGCCAAATCAAGATGGTTCGCCAGTCGTTGCACGAACGTGGTCGCCTCAGGCACAACGCACCACACATCGTGCATTCGCGAAAATTCGTAATCCCATCCTTTCAACGGGGAGGACGACTCTACTACTACGCCGGCATGAAGGCCTATGATCTGTTAGCTGGACAACTGGGTTTCGAGTCCTCACGCCTACTCTCCTCTTCGCAAACCAGCACTGCCTTGCCAACGCTTAACACGCACGGATTGCGCGGCGGCGTGGCTTATGCCGACGGACAATTCGACGATGCGCGATTGGCCATCGCCCTAGCCCAAACGACGGCCGACCAAGGAGGCGTGCTACTCAATTACGCTCCCGTGGTACGCTTGCTGACTCGCGATGCCCGAGTTGCAGGCGTCGTAGTTCGCGATGCCGAATCGCAAAACGAATTCGAGGTCAAGGGACGCGTGGTAGTCAATGCGACAGGCGTATTTGGCGAATCAATCATGGCCTTGGATGGCGGGGGAGTAAATGAGAATTCCTCCGCCAATGATCGACCACAAATTGTGGCCAGCCAGGGAACGCACATGGTGCTGCCGCGCGAGTTCTTACCTGGCAATGCCGCCATGCTCATTCCGCATACCGACGATTCCCGAGTATTGTTCGCAATCCCCTGGCAGGGGCGCACTTTGTTTGGAACTACGGACCAACGTGTTGATACCATTGCGATTGAGCCGCGTCCACTGGCTAGCGAAATCAATTATCTTCTCGAACACGCGGGCCGATTCCTGAACAAACAACCAGACCGCTCAGATATTTTGTCAGTGTTCGCTGGTTTGCGTCCATTGGTCGGTCAGTCGCGCCGCGTGACGCGCAGCGGAGCACGTGCTACATCGGTTCTTTCACGCGAACATGAAATCTACACTTCCTCAAGTGGGCTGATCACGATTATTGGTGGCAAGTGGACCACGTATCGCAAGATGGGGGAAGACGTTGTCGATTTAGCGCAGCGCGTTGGCCAACTGCGTCCCGAGCCTTCGCGTACCGCTAGTTTGTTATTGCATGGGGCGGTCGACAATCCCACCCTTGCGCACTGGGACTCAGCCCACGACGACCCGTTGGCCAGTTATGGGACCGATCGCGTCGGTCTGTTGGAATTAGCTGAGCGCGAAGCCAGCTATGCGGAATTGCTCTCACCACAACTCCCCTACATTGCAGCACAAGTTGCGTGGGCGGTGGAACATGAGATGGCACGCACGGTAGAGGACGTACTGGCCCGTCGGCTGCGGGCGCTGCTGCTTGACGCGCAGGCCAGCCGCGCAGCCGCTGAGACAACCGCTTCGATCATGCAAAATTTGTTGAATCAGGATCATGCCTGGCGAACCCAACAAATCACCGCTTTTGGTGAGTTGGTGAAGAATTACTTACCGTAGCGGAAATCGCCAAGATTTTCGGCACTACCAGCCCTGGCTTGAAACTTACACTCCGAAACTCTTGGCGAGTTCCGCTACAGACTCGATTTCAGTGAAAATACTCACACTATTTTTTGCGAACTTTTTTCGGCGTCGCGGGTGGCAAGGCTGGCGTCGTGGATGCGGGTAAGTAATATGACGCAGGACTAGTGCATTGTCAAACCTAAGGGTTTGGGTACAACGCGGATCGGGAAAAGGTGTCGGACACCAAAAGTGCGAAGCACCCGAAGGGCCGTTCCGGCTTTTGCTGTCCGACACCTTTTCCCAGACAACGCTAAAACTAATCATTGACAAAGCACGATTTCGAAGATGATCTAGGGTAGATCGTAAACCGTAGAGTGGCCCCCATGCACGTTAACGTCAATTGTCGAGTTCCAATTGCCCGCGAAAGCGAAAGCGATTTTGTCGTGCCAATTCTGGTCGACATTGTTGCGCCGGGCAAGTTCTCGCTTGACAGCCAACACGAAGATCTGGACAGCGAATATGTGGTTGGGCGTGTCTGGGCAGAGAGGCTAGATTGGTTTTTGGCTGAGACGCTTGGCTACAATCCAGTCCATCTGTGCGACGCCGCATCGGCAACTTGGTTGCAAGTCTATGAAACGTTGATGAGCCGACGCAGGGACAGCTTTCGCAAGGATTTGGAGTTAGATGCCTTTGTCAACGAAATCGTGTTTATCCACGAACTTTTGATCCATCCTGAAATCACCGATCGACTCCCGCTGTTGGATGCAGCCATTTTAGCTATTTCAGGGGAGAACTCTTTAGTATTGATGCATTACGAACAGGCTTTACCCCACAATATGGACGACTGGGAATACCGAGATTTGGGCTTTAAGAAAATCGCGCGTAGCAATTTGTTAATTCGCGACAATCATTTTCGCTATCCATTTGGCGATGCCCACGGAGCAGGTAGAGCGGTCGAATTCTCAGCCACTGCGGAGCACGAAGAATGGTTGTTGGACCACTGGAATCACCTGATTACCGACCATCCGTCGCTATAAGTTGCGGCTCATGATTTGCCAGGCGGCTATCATTTAGTGAACCACCGTTTGCTGTTGTGTGTCTCTCAACTCAAGCTTTTCGTCGAATGCTAGGCAGTACCAGCCTGCCCTACTCTGTTTTTCTAATTCTGTCTTATTGTGTCGAGAAACCCAATGTCACAAGTTGATCGCAAGGCATTGCAACTTTGCCGCCAAGTTGAGCGGACATTGGGATTGGTACTGGCCGGCGAACTCAATGATGATCGCGTCCGCGACTTGTTGGTCTTATCCGTCGTCCCGGCGCCACACAGCAACCATTTGCTGGCAACGCTACAAGCCGCCGAGGTTCTGAGTCATGAAGAGCTATTCCGACTGGATCAAGCCTTGGCCGAACACAAAGGCCAAATCCGCAGTGCGATCGCAGCGGACATCAATCGCCGCAAGACTCCTGAGATTACCATGCGCGTCATCAACCCTGCCGGATGAATAGTCCGTCGCCAAGACTCTCGAACGCACATCGTCGCACGACTCTCCGAGTCGTGACAATCCGACATTTACAATCACGACCCTTTTCGTCGCACGACTCTCCGAGTCGTGACAATCCGGCATTTTCAATGCCGAACAACTCTCTGATTTCGACACTACTCGCTGTTCGCTACAAACCTACCAGCGTCAAACTTTTAGATTTCAAAATCATCCAGGGAGGATTTTTCGCTGTAGAGTGGCATGTGTCGATAGTAGACTTCTAAAATCATCGTGGCTAGCGAAGTGGCGTACAGGCGCCCTCCTTTCTCCGAGTGCGAGCCTTTGGCCTCCCAGCTTCCCGCCACGTGCCCCTTGGATTCCTGCGAGGCTATCAACTCTTCGCGGAGCTTGCCGTTCCACTTTTCCCAAGCAGGACCACCGGCATGACGCAAGACTTGCGTTCCGTAGTAGCTGTAATATAGATCGTTCTGTTTGGGTCCGATTTTAGACAAGTAGGCAATGCCCTCATTTAGTCCCGGGTGTTCTTTCGGCCAGCCCATATACATGCGGCATAGGAGTCCGACAGCAATCGTAGCGTGCCGCCCATCTAGTTTCGATGTTGGTTTATCGTAGCCGTAATACGCCCCATTGTTGGTGCTGACTTCATCCAGAAACTTTTTGACGCCAATGAAGGTCGCTTCGGGGACCTTAAGATTGCCCATGCGACCGCTCTTGAGTGCCATGACGCACCAACCAACCACCGAAGTGTCACCTCGCTGGCCGGGTTCGTAGCGCCAGCCTCCCCCACGAGGATCTTGAGAGGCAATCAGATAATTAAGGGAAAGCTGAGCCGGTTGCAATAAATCGGGATCTCGGGTCATTGCGTAGGCTTCGCAAATCGTGATAGCAGCTAGACCATGCGAATACATGCGTCCTCCTGGTTCATGCCACGAACCTTCGGGCAATGTACCTGTGGAAACGTTCATGCGATTGATAAGAAAAGCCAACCCCCGATGCACCGTCTCTTTGTATTGCCCTTCGAGGTGCGTTTGACCGGCCCCGAGAAACGGCAACAGCGCCATGGCGGTGGCCGCGTTGGTCGCGAGCGCCAAATCACCTTGGCCATCGCATTTGCCGTGACAAATTTCGGAGTGAGCAAATGTCCAGCCGCCATTCGAAGCCTGGTGATCGGAAATCCACTTAAGGGCCATCGCTACAGCTTTCTCGCTGGCAGCGTTGCCTCCAAACCGTTCCAACATCTCACTCTTAGACGCCGCCGAGCGACTGTTGAGTGAGGCGGACATTTGGCTGAGCGCGCCGCCGCTGAGCAAGGCGGAGGGCATGATACTCTCTGTCAGTCGATTCGAATCAATGACGTTGACCGAAGTGTCCACCACGGGGAGTAGGGCCGTGGACAGTTCGGGCATGGCGACCACGTCACTGATTTCGGTTTGAGGAACCGCCAGTGGATCGTCGAGCGATTCAGCAGTGTCCAGCTGTGGGGCCTGCAAGTCGAATTGCTCGAGGGCTTCCTCGGTTCTTGACGAACCAGCTTGGAGAATACTCAACACCCTTTCTACTGGGTCGAGTGCAATGGCAGCTAAAATCAAAATAATCGAGACGTGAACAAACAGGCTGATCAGCCAACTTGGAGCCGTAGTCCAGAAGAACCTGCGCCGCGCCAGCGAAGCTCCGATCGCTGGCTCGTCCGCAGCGCTGTCCTGTGAAGGGAGCTGTGCGCGCAAATCAGCCTCAATTGCAGTGACTTGGGACCGCGCATCGGATTTTGGAGCGGGGCTGGGTACCAATACCGAACTGGTTGCGATGGGCGACGCTTGGACTAAGTTTGGCTTGGCATCGCTCGCCTTGACGGTTGATGCCGCGGAGACTGGCGTTGCTCGAACCAACGATTGATCGCCGGCAGACGGCACAGTCGTCCGGCGTCGAGTTTCTGCATCCATGGGTTTCGGGTTGCGATGTTCCATACTCTCGAAACGTCCGATCTACAGCGCGATGAGTTGAATTGCAGCTGAATTGGGCTTCAGTTCGCCCAACCACGAAATCTGATACCTGTATTTCAGCCCCGTTGTATCAGTCCCCATAATTTTGGACAGTCGCTCAATGTGGGTGCTCGACAGCTGGCTTCAGTAACTGGCCTCATTTAATTCAAGCGTTCTCAACAGCTAGCAGTACGCCTTCTTTATTCTAAGTCTATTCAATAAAACAACCAATTCCGCCATTTTTCTGCCGCACCGCGCATGCAACCACCCATTCAGGGCATTTCTCACGCGATTCGGATGGCCTTGGCTTGATTTAGTGAGCCTCAGGCGCGTGAGCGGCCGGGCGCCCAGTATTGCCCGGTGCCTGACGGGCTTGTTAATTTAGTGCAACGCGCATTCTTAGTGAACCTCAGGCGCAAGCCGTGGGCTCCTAATGGCCAACCTCGCGCCCAAAGTCCCACGGCTAGCATCTGAGGTTCACTACGATTCTTCAACTGTGTAGCGTTTAAGAGGAATCATACCTTTTCCTAGGGCATTTTTGGTGATACTCTATCTCCCCGACCTAAAATGTCGAGATAAAACTAATATGGCGTTAGCACGCCACAAGCACTCCACTTCAATTCGGAAATAGTAGCAATGACTAAGCCACATCGTCGCCTCAAGAAGGCCAACCATGGAGCGCGTCCAGCCAATTCAAAAGCTCGCAAAGCTAAGCGGCGCAAGGTTAAGACGCGCGTCTAAGGATTCGTACGGGTTACCGGAGAAGTCCAATTCGACTGAGTTCACTGCTGAAGTTTGAAGCAGCGTGAACTGACGTGAACATCTGCGCTCTAGATTCATTTGGGGAGTCGTCTCGTTGTGGCAGTACGCGAACTGATTCATGATCCGGCCACGTTGGATTTTCGCAACGTAATCGCTGATGCGGCGGAGATACGCAAGTACAATCCACAGCGACATGAGATGGAGCAGTTGACGGCCATCATTCATGAAGATCTGGAGCGGCACGTCTGCGTGGGCTACAAGGATGTGTCGCTCGATGAATTCTGGGTGCGGGGCCATATGCCCAACATGCCCCTGATGCCAGGAGTCATGATGCTCGAAGCTGCTGCGCAGATGTGCAGCTATTTTTCGCAGAAGTATGATCTACTGGGAGCCGATATGGTCGGCTTCGGCGGCTTGGAGGACGTTCGCTTTCGCGATCCTGTCATCCCCGGCGACCGTCTGGTGCTCATGTGCCAGATGACCAAACTGAGGCGCGGGCGGATTGTCGTCACAAAATTCCAAGGATTTGTTCGCAATTCACTGGCCGTTGAAGGTATCCTAAAGGGAATTCCCATTCCTATCGAACTACTCAGCTCGCAACTCGCCAAGTCGCCAGCGAACGACGAAGCTAGTTGAGTAGCCTTTTGTCACTCAACTTACCGAGTCGAGTTGCCGTTCGTCGCTCGACTCTCCGAGTCGAGTTGAAATATTGCGATTATTGCGACGCGTTTGGGACTCGACTCGGAGAGTCGGGCGATATTGAGATAGCTCCGAAACCTTTTACCAACATGAGAACCCTGATGCGTATGGCGTTTCGTTTTGCTCTGTCTCTACCATTGGTAGCCCTCAGCTGTGCTGGGGCTCAAGCTCATCCCGGGCACGCTCGCGAAGTCGTGGCCGCAGAAAGCCCGTGGCACTATTTGCTACAGCCTGAACATGCCTTGTTGGTTGGCATCGGTTTGGCCCTACTAGCGGGCTTTACAGTGATGACAACCTTGCGGTTAAAAGCCAAACGTCGCCATCAACAGCTGCAACCTATCCGCGTGCGACGCTAAACGTGAGATCCTGATCGTTGCCATTCCATGACGTCCTCCCAGCATGTGTTGATCGCTGCTAACCCAAAATCGGGAGCCGGACCAAGTGGAAGGCGAGTGGCTGAGTTGCAAGCTGCTCTCACCTCTGCGGGTTTCAAATGTCAAATCGAGCATTCGCTCGATGCTTTGCGTCAGCAGGCACTGCAGCGCGATGCTGTCGGCGAGTTACGCGCCGTGGTCTCTGCCGGAGGTGACGGCACCGCTGAAGCGCTGGCAAATCTTCTTCCGCCACATATTCCCCTGCTGTTGTTTCCGCTGGGCACAGAGAATCTGTTAGCTAAACATGCGGGGATCAGTGGCGACGTGCAACAAGCCTCTGAAATCCTGAAGGCTGACCGGCGTTTGACTCTTGACGTCGGGTGCGCCAACGGCAAGTACTTTTTGGTAATGCTCAGCTGCGGCTTCGATGCCGAAGTGGTTCGTCAAATGCATGCCATACGTAAGGGACATATTAACCGTTGGTCGTACGCGCGACCCATTGTTCGCTCGCTGGGGCGCTACCGCTTTCCACAATTGGCTTGGACCATGGAGGAAACCAACTCTTCCTCGGCGCGTAGCGGCGGCCGGTTGCTGGAGCCCCAAGATCCGTATTCAGCAGCAACCGGCTCACGGCGCTCCGCAGCTGCATGGCTGTTTGTGTTTAATGTCCCACGCTATGCTGCCTCGCTTAACTTTTGCCCACAAGCGGATCCGACCGACGGCCTGCTCGACGTCTGTACGTTTGCTCGTTCAGGGATTGCTGCTGGGGTTGGCTATCTGACTCGCCTCTGGCTGGGATCGCATCAACGTATGCGCGGCTTCGCGCACGCGCGGTGCAGGCGTCTAGAGATTCCGGCACCAATCGACCACAATGGCAGGCCGCTCGATGTACCCTATCAGATCGACGGCGACCCAGGCGGAGTGTTGCCGTTGACCATCGAAGTTTTGCCAGCTCGCATTACACTCCTCGTTCCTGAAACATAGCCTCATGAATCACCCCGTGTCTGCGGTTTCGATCGGTTCAGTCCAGTGTGGAGGGTCCCAGCAGCCATTGATGATTATCGCGGGTCCCTGTGTTATTGAATCCCGAGAACTGACACTCTCCATCGCTGAAAAATGTCAGCAGATCACCTCCAAGCTTGGGTTGCCGTACATCTTCAAAGCTTCCTTTGACAAGGCAAACCGCACCAGCTCAAGTGCTTTTCGAGGCGTCGGCATCGATGAGGGGCTGCGGATTCTGGAAGAGGTCAACCAGCAGTTGGGATTGGCCACAACCACCGACGTCCATTTGCCCGAGCAAGCTGCTAGCGTGGCAGAGGTGTGCGATTTGTTGCAGATCCCCGCTTTTCTGGCCAGGCAAACCGATCTGCTCGTAGCTGCCGCGGCCACAGGCAAGCCGATCAATGTCAAAAAGGGGCAGTTCATGGCTCCCAGTGACATGCAATATGTGCTCGGCAAGCTAAAATCGGCCGGCGCTGCCGGAGTGCTACTCTGCGAGCGAGGTACGTTCTTCGGCTACGGAAGATTGGTCAACGACATGCAATCGCTCCCCATCATGCGCGGCTTTGGCGTCCCCGTTGTTTTTGATGCCACCCATTCGGTCCAACAGCCAGGTGGACTGGGAGGAGCAACCGGCGGCAATCGTGAGATGGTCGGTCCCCTGGCGCGCGGCGCCGTAGCTATAGGTGTCGATGCCGTTTTCCTTGAAACCCACCCAGATCCAGATCGCTCACCCAGCGACGGTGCGAACATGGTGCCGCTAGAAAACGTAGAACAACTATTGAGCCAACTCCAACAACTTTCGGAGCTCGCCAGGGCCTGGAGCTGAATGGGCTTTGCCATGACAATGCTACTGCAGCCAAAGTCATGAGAATCGTAGCGCAATTCGCCAAACCTTACGGATATGCCAAGCGTGTCTTGACAGCAGGCAACCGAAAACCTTGGCGACTTCCGCTACGGTATGCTTCGATCCTAAACCCACTTCACCACTAGCCAACACTTCACGACCATGCCCAAGCCTCCTCAACCACTGCTCAACACCCTTCGTGGGTTTGGTCGTTCCATTATCCCGTTGATGGCCTTACTGTTGCTAGTGATACTACTGGCCACTTTTGGATTGAAAGGTTGCATTTCTAAGCAGGGACGAGATCGATCTGAGGCCTACGCTCAGGCTATTGAGGAACAGAAAACACAGACCGACAATTTGCGTAATTCAATGCGTTATCTCAAACAGATGACACCTCTGAATCGCAAGCAGGCCGCCAAGGAAGTACAGTTGGAGTTGAACACCTGGTTGGCTGACGCCGATGTCACCCAGGCCCAGTACACTCCAAGCCAGCAACTGAGGGACTTCAGTGCCCAAGTTCCGTCCGACATGTTGCGGATGGTCGGCTGCCAAAATCCGCTTGAGCTGCAGTTCAATTATTGGGATGTCGACTATCTGTACGAATGTCGTATCGCTCGAAAACTGTCCGACTGGATTGTTGCGTTCCCGGTCCGCGATAACTTCATCGAGCCCATGTTGCAACAGTATACAAGTGAATTACCCCCGGCCGACAAGTTGAAATTGGCCAATGCCTACAAACTGTTTGACTGGACGATCCGCAACATCGCTTTGCAAACTCAGGGTTCTTCAGTCGAGGAACTCACTAGCGACCCGCGTGAGCCGATCACTGACGAAGGTTTGGGCTATGGATATCTCCCCTGGGAAACCATGCTCTTCGCCGGCGGCGATTTTATCGAACGCGGTCGCGCATTTGGAGCACTTGCTGCTCAACAAGGGATCGACACCGTCTGGTTGTCAGTCGGCAGCAAAGATGGACAGCCCGGCAAGCTATGGACGATAGGCGTAGTTATCGCTAACGACGTCGTGCTTTTCGAACCCAAGCTAGGCATGCCCATCTTGGAGCCCGACAAAGTGGAATTGGCCACGTTAACTCAAACGCTTGAAAACGAACGCATCCTGCGCCGGCTCGATTTGGCTGGACAATTCGACTACGCACTCTCCATAGCCGAAATACAAGACGTGCAGTTTCTTATCGATGCACCTCCTGTAGCGGGCAGTGCACGCATGAAGCTGCTTCAACAATCATTGCTCGGCGACGAACGCATGGTGCTCTACCGAGACGTCGACGCCTTGACGAGTAAACTGCAAGCGATCCTTCCCAATCACTCAGTCAGCTTATGGCAAACACCGCTGCTGGCCCAAGTACAAGCCGCTTCTGTGCGCGAACGTTTGGAAAACCCAAGTCCCTACTCCAACAACTATATGATGCAGCATGGAGTGTGGCTGATTGAGAATCCAACTGGGGTCGGACGTCGCAAACATTTGGTCGGTGAATTTGAAAACACGCTCGATGCCGACGGTGCTCTCAAGAGTTACATGGACGCTAAGATCGACGACGAGCGGATTGGCAAGTTGACCTATGATCCGGAAATCCAACACGAACTGGGCGTAGCTCGAATTCCAGGGGAACCCAAAGAACAGCATAATGCGCGAATCGCAATGGCACAGTACATTATGTCAACTTCGAAATTCGATGCGCACTATATGCTGGCTCAGCTTCATTTCGATCGCGGCAACTACCAAGCCTCTGAAGATTTCTGGATCAAACGTGTTTTGGATGATCCGCGAGCGGAGAAATGGTGGTCCGCGGGGCGATACGTACTGGCCCGCATTTACCAAGAAACTGGCCGCCTCGACGAAGCCGCAACAGAGCTGGCCTTTGAAGGCAGCCCCCAAGCAGCCGGCAACCGGTTGCGGCTAAGATACCTACGCCGCGAAGAGTAGTATCAGCTCGACGCGCCAGCAAGTGGGCCCTCAAATACCCACTCGCTGGCGCGTCGAGCTGACAATTCAGAGATCAGCGCGTAAAGCCCATGAAGAAGCTGAAGACTTGGCGATCGTCGGTATCGGCATGATTGATCGGGTACGCAAAGTCAAACGCCAGTGGAGCTGGACCTAATGCTGGCACGCTAACTCTCAAGCCGAGACCAGGGGCCACGCGAAAATTCTCGCTGTTGATCTTAAGGTCACTCTCCACGGTACCGTAGTCCACGAAGGCTACTCCGCGTAGCATTTCGTCTGCCGTCAATGGGAAGACATATTCCAAGCTTCCCAAGAACATCATCTCGCCACCCACTTGTACGTCGCTTACCTTGGGACTGGCACCCCGGAAGCTGAAACCACGCAGGGTGCTGTAACCACCGGCAAAGTAATTCTCGAAGAGCGGTGTTTGCGACCCGGTCACACCGAACTTCCAGGTACTGGCCAACGTGTGACGACCACCGCCATCAGCCCGCTCGCGCATTAGGAAGTAGCGGCTATAGTTCACATTGCCCCGAGAAAAATCGTACTCCCCGAAGACTTGGTCGAAGATCAATTCAAGCAAAGCACCTTCAGTCGACATAAACGGACTGTCTCGCGTATCGCGCGCCACACGAAACCGCGCCGTATAAACATCATTGCTACCCAACGCCGAGTCTAGCTCGTCCACTCCTGAGACCCGCGGATCGGAAATATTGACATCTTCCAATCGCAGTTCCGTACTGATCGACAAATCTTTGGTCACTTCGTATCCCAACGCCGCGCGACCTCCTAAGCGTTGTTCAGTCCAGTCTCGATATTGGCGAGTGTAGTAGAAGCCGCCCACGGAGAGGCTATAGGGTAAGTAGCCGAATAGATTTCGCTCGGTCCAGTTGACGGTGTAACGTTGCACTTGATTGCCGGGCATAAATTCCGCCCGGAAATTCTGACCACCACCTCGAAAAGCTCGGCCGCTCCACACATCATTCCAGCTGCGAGGCACATTGCGAATATCGAAATTGCGCTCATCGATCACCAACTGACCTGCCACCCCCAAGTCGCTATTGACCGAACCACCTAAGATGATTCGACCCGTGCGCGCTTCTTGGACATACACATCGATGGGCGATATGCGCTGTCGCGGTTGGTAACCGTTGCCACCTGGAGCGGTAATGTCTGGGTAGGGAACGCCTGACGGATCGTATCCAGGGAAGGCGCCTGGCGCGATCGTGGATTGCATTGTATTGGGCAATTGCGTCACGCCCGGCGCAATGGTCGAGTTGTAGTCGCTCGGGGATGCGCCAGGGTAGGCCCCTGGTGCCGCGTAGCCATAGCCGCCTGGAGCGTAACTGCCGCCGTTATATCCACTTCCACCATAGCCCGGAGCGCCAGCCGGAGTTTGCATGGATCCACCGGGAACGCTAGCGCCTATCGGCGGTTGATAAACGGTGTTGGGAGGTTGAGCGCCGGGGGCAAATGCGCCGGGGGCCTGACCGAAACTTGTTGGGGCTTGAGGATAGCTGGCCGAGGGCTGAGCGGGCTGCACGACCCCGCCACCCATTTGCTGGGGTGCCACGTAGCCCGCCGCTGGCGAATTGACGGTAAGCGGCGACGTTATGTACTGCCCGCTACCCGCATTATTGGAGCTTGGTGAACCATACGAATTAGAATTTTCATTCAAATTCGTAGCATTGCTGGCTGCCATCGGATTGCGATAGGCGTCGGTGCCTGGAGAAGATGTATTCCACTGCGTCGGCGACTGACCGCGGATGCGCGCTGTAGCGGACGTCGCAATGGGTGCGGATGTTGAACTTGTCGAAGGCGTTTCACCAGTGACACTACTGTCCGTCTGCGTTGCTGAGTCGGTAGGTGGTTTATAACTTGAGCTCAGACCTCGACTCAAATTAGTTGGCAGAACACCTCCACCAACGGGTTGCGTTGTTTGACAGCCAGCAGTTCCTGCTATCAGACAGGCGACCAGCCCCAGCACGTGTGCGATCGCATCGCCGCGCAGGCAATCGCCCCGCGCCGCGCCGCGAACCATCCTACTGGTCAAGACATCTTGTCTCATCATGCTTCCTAGTTTGAGCAACCCATGTGTGCTAGTTCACCCTGTTATTCTTCGTCGCTCGACTCTCCGAGTCGAGTTTTCATTCGTAATCATTCGCCGAAGTAGTGAGCGGTACGTCGCTAGGGGCTGGTTGATTTAGTGAGCCGCGACGCGTAAGCGGCCGGGCGACCTACATTGCCCGGTGCCTTACGGCCCACGGCTCACGCCTACTAACCTCGCTTAAGTCTCGACTCGGAGAGTCGAGCGACGATGGTCAATAGTCAAAGTTGGCGTCTTGGTCTGGCGCCTGGACTTCAATCCTTGGCGGTTCACCGGTAGCCGGATTCGTCTCGAAGATCTGCGAAAATTTCAATCGCCGCTCGGAGGCTTCTAATTCGGCTAAGTCGATCAACTCACCTTCACGAAATCCCAAGTGATTGTTAACCACGTTGTGTCGAGTATGACTTGAATCTCCATCGATGTGCACACGAATTTCGCCAGCGAAGTGCTGGTCCCCTTCAGTGATTTGATAAACGATATCAATCTCGTCCGACTCCGCAATGAATCGTGGCTCCGGCGAAATATTGACGTACACGAATCCTTGGCGACCGTAGTATTCGTTTCGCAATTTGATTTGGTCGCGATTCATATTCAGCAATTTGAATGGCTGACCAGACTTAAGTTCCAGCGCCGACAATAAGACGTCGGTTGGGAAGTACTGATTGCCGATAATCGATACATTGCGGACACGGAACTGTGGGCCTTCGTCGAGCACGAAGGTAAGTTGAAGGTATTCGCCACTGTCGTAGTAGTTGACTCGATAGTCGACGCGGGCCTTGAAGTACCCAAGTGAACGATAAAAGGCGACAAGCCCATTTTTGTCTTCTTCGATTTTGTTGCGATTGGCCACATTGACAATGTAAGGAGTGAGCCCCCCCTTAGCATCGCGAGATTTGATTTTGGTGGCCAGTACGGCGCTGGAGAAGACCGAATTCCCAACAAAGTTGATCTCCCATATCTTCTCGACGGGCCCTTCGGAAATTTCGAAGTGAATGCGACGGTCCCCGGCACGATGTCCTTCCACCACTTCAATGGCCGCTTGATTCATCCCTTTTTCATAGTACAAATCGAGCAGACGCTGGCGAGCCATGTCAACGGAGAAGGGATTGGCCGGATCGCCAACTTCTATGCCTGCATGCTTCTGCAACATGCGATCTTCCAGTCGCGTGTTGCCATGAAAAATTACTTTAGTTACGGTCGGCTGCTCGGAAATCTCGAGCCGCACCACCACACCGTCTTCGTAGTCCGAAACCAGGGGAGTGATTTTTCGGAATAGGTCGGTGCGATACAATTCGTGGATGTCCGACCAGAGTTGTTTTTCATCGTAGGTACGATCGGTTCGCGTCTGCATGTGCGAAAGAATCTTCGATTTACTCACCGACTGATTGCCAACAATCTGCACCCCTTTGACCAATTTTCCTTCATGCAGGCCGCTCATCCTCGGCCCACCTGCTTCCCATACACGATCTCGGAATTTGGGATCCTCAAAAGCCGGAGCTCCACCTTGTCCACCTGCCCCTCCACCGCCGCCGGGACCCTGCGCCATCACATTCGAATCAGTTACTCCCGCCGTCGCTAGGCCCAGCAGGAATAGGCATAGCAAAAATAAGTCACTGGCTTGAACTGGAATCCTTGGCATTCGAATGGGAAGCATTGGTTCTCTCGCAAGTGGAAATGAAGACTGTGGATAGCAACGCGATGAGTGCACTGGTTTAGAGACGAACCAGGCGCAGCCCTGTTTGGTTAATAGACGAAACGCCCCCCCTGCAACAAGACGTATTCGCGATTTCGACTCGATCGTCCGGCCAACATTTCGAATGGTCGCTGCTTAAACGGGTAAAGGTCCTTTGCTGGGCCAACCCTACAATCCGCAAACTTTCGCTAATCGTTACAGCCCACTGCGGCCGATACCCCAAAGCATGCGACGAACTCACAGGTTTCTCGCTTTTGTTAACAATTGCTAAATGGGACAAACGATCTGCCCAATTTAGCCGCCCCCCCTCATCCCCAGCAAACTCATCGGAGTCTGAATGGCTGCTCAGTCCCTTCGCATGCTAGATTTCAGTTCGAAGCACGAAAACCATCCCCCAGCGGAGCTCGACGAGGGGTTTTGCCAACCAAGCCGCGTTAGCGTATCGACGGGTGACGTTTTGCCTTTGCTCCTTGACGCAGCGCTCGCCAACCGTGCCTGGTTAGAAGACTTCGCAGACGACACTATGGAGATCCCTCAAGACTTGTACGAAGTGCTCGTGGCCTATCGTCGCTATCGCAGCGACGCGGCTTAGACTCTTGATATGCCATCGCATCTGGCGCACACGTTGCCAATACTGCCGGACTTGCTAGCATTTGCTACGGCGACTGCCCATTCCGAAAGTCTTGGCGACTTCCGCTACGGACCGGACGAGTCTAGCAGATGAGTCTGGTGGGACTCAGGACATACGCGTTGGGCAATTGCTATCAGGGATGGGTGAGGTATAAATTAGGCTTCTCTGGCCGGGCGGCCAGTTCTGTCTTCCCGGATTACCTAAGCTCTCCCCATCACGATGCAACTCGCTAAATTACTCAATTCACACGGAATCCAAAGTGTTGGTCGCGTCGTTGGCGACTCCATCGAGCTGGTCGATCTTTCGGCTGGGCATTTTGTCAATCTTGCTGCACTCTTAGCTGCTGATGATGTTGCATCAGCAGCGGCAGCTCTACCTGCTACTGGCGAGAAAGTACTTATTAGCGATGCGCGGCTATTGCCACCCATCGACACACAAGAGGTATGGGCCGCCGGTGTGACCTACAAGCGTAGTCAGACGGCGCGGATGGAAGAATCTGAGGCCGCCGCATCGTGTTACGATCGAGTCTATCAATCGCCTCGCCCGGAGATTTTCTTTAAAGCCACCCCGCATCGAGTGCGGGGGCCAGCCGATGCCCTGCGAATTCGCAGCGATGCGACGTGGAATGTACCCGAGCCAGAGCTAACATTGGTACTTTCGCCCAAATTGCGAATTGTGGGTTTCACCATTGGCAACGACATGAGCTCGCGCGACATCGAAGGCGATAACCCACTTTATCTACCGCAAGCCAAAATGTACGACCAGTGTTGTGGTCTGGGGCCCTGGATCACCTTGGCTGATGACATGCCTGCCCGTGAGTTGATCGCCATCGAGCTCGACATCCGTCGAGGAGACAAATCTGTTTTTGGTGGCCAAACCAGTGTCGCCGAAATGGCTCGGGGTTTTGAAGAGCTGGTCCAGTGGCTTGGTCGCGACAACAGCTTTCCAAGTGGAGCGTTTTTACTAACCGGCACCGGCATTGTTCCCGATAGCGATTTCACTCTCCATCCCGGCGACGTAGTGAACATTACCATCGCCGGCATCGGCGCCTTGTCCAATCCCATTGTGCAGGGCTAACGTAGCTCGACGCACCGCGTCGACTTCCCCAATGTAGGACTTCCCCTACGTAGCTCGACGCTCCGCGTCGCCCCTCTTCTACCGTCGCGTTCCCCCTACCAACTAGGCAGCGAATTCCACACACGCTCAGCGGTAGACAGCGGCGGTGGTTCTGGCACATTCTCGCCCTCCATGAATCGTTTCCAAGCGTCGAAATCGCCGCCGTAGTCGCGTCCCGTCATGGTCTTCAGCGACTGAGCTACTTGGTATTGAATAGCCGGACTGCGATCGCTGAGTAGGCTAGTTAGGTTCGATCGTACTTCAGCTTCGTCCTTAAATACCGACAGACCATCGATGGCTGCCTGTCGTACGCTGGTGCTTTCGTCCGTTTGCGCAAGGCTCAGGAGCATATCGCGAGCCGCTTCGTCGCCGCGCGTCTTCCACGCACGGCAAGCCGCCAAACGCACCTTTTCCACGTCATCACCCGAGGCGAAGTTAAGCGCTGTCACTGCGGCGGCCGAGGGCAATTGCGCAATCGCAGCCACGGCTCGAGCACGCATTTCGCTGCTCGGATCCTTCTGCACGATCGCGGAGAGCTGTGCCGCCCACTGTTCTTGTTCCCCGGGTGGCATGATTGCCAATTGGCTATTGAGTAATTCCAATTCCTTCAATCGATCGGCAAAAATTGGACCCAATTCCCGATCCTTTTTCCACTGCGACTGGTAGTACGGATTTGCTTTTTTCATATGGTAGAACGGACCATCCGTGCAGCCGCTCAGCCCGCCTGAGGCGAGGGCGAGCGTCCCCAAGATCAGGCAACAGGAGATTACGCGATTGGTAGGCATAGAATTTTTCGTCGCAAGAAGCCGCTGAGCTAGTTCAGTGTCGGACCGTAGCAAAACCTTACTACGAGCTCCAGCCCAATGCGCAACGATCGGCCCCTACCCTCAGAGACCCCCAATTTTTCGAAAACTCATCCCCGCAGCCCTTTCCCCGTTCAAAGCACCTTGACGAACCACTCCAAAATCGCGACACTCATCCTCATACAGTCGGCTTTCGAGGCCTAACTCACCCTACGTCAAGCTTTCCAGCCTGACACCTAGTGCGTTGGGCTTACCAGCCTGGCACTGGCTGCGGCTAGTATTTTAGCCTAGCAAAGCACATATCCGGGCGATTAGCTCAGTTGGTTAGAGCGCAACGTTGACATCGTTGAGGTCACAGATTCGAGTTCTGTATCGCCCACTACTCATAAATTTATATATAATAACGACTTGCGTTTACCTCCCAACGGTTGGGAGTGCGGTTTTTCCGAAGGCGCAAAACGGAATATTCCGTTTTGGTTTTTGGAGGTGCGCACAATGCCGATTCTCACTACGTCAGTTCCCAAGTACCGCAAGAAAAAAGTCAACGGTAGCAAGAACACCTATGCTGTCGTTTGCATCAATGGCCGCGAGCACGCTCTTGGCCCTTACAATTCACGTGCCAGCAAGGCTGAATATGACCGTCTGATCGGTCAATACATCGCCAGTGGTCGAAGTGCTGGCTTCGGTCGACACGAACACGAAGTAATGACGCTTCGCCAACTCGTGATAGAGTACGGCAAATGGGCCAAAGAGCATTACGTTAGGGCCGACGGTACTCCGACTGGAACCCATCAGAACATGCGTCCTCTCATGACGCTGCTTCTAAATCACTAAGGAAGTGCTCCAGTAACAGAGTTTCGCGCCCTGGCGTTTCGAGACATTGTTGGAAAACTAATCGCGCCCGGCCTTTGCATCTCGACTGTCAACGACCGCATTGCTCGGGTCAAGCACATGTTTCGATGGGCTGCTCAACGTGAATACATTCAGCCCGACCAACTTGTTTCTATCAACACGATTCAAGGCGAGGAAAAAGGTCGGAGCAAAGCCAAGCCAGCTCGCGACGTGGACGCTGTACCAGACGATCACGTCATTCTGACACTACCACACCTGCCAGAGACTGTAGCCGACATGGTTCGACTGCAACGTTTTACGGGCATGCGACCGCAAGAAGTTTGCGACATCAAGTTTGGCGACATCCAAACTATTAACGGGGACATCTATTTTTACCCTAAACATCATAAGACGATCCACAAGGGCAAGATTCGAGCAGTGCCACTCAACGCCAACGTGCTAAGCCTATTGAACAACTACAAAGGCACTGCGGACGAATTCATTTTCAGCCCCAAAAAATCGCGGGAACGGCAGATTGCGATCCGGACATTCAAACGAGTGACACCGCCGTCTTGCGGAAGTAAGCCTAAGAAAGACCGCATTATCAAAGGTGGCGATCACTACACAAGCTGCAGCTACCGCAGAGCCATCTACCGGGCTTGCGATCGCCTATTTTTTGGGATCAATGGGTATAAGTGGTCTCCCAATCAATTGCGTCATGCGGCTGCTGTAGAGATCGATTCAGAACATGGTATCGAAGCGGTTGGCGCTGCGCTGGGGCATAGCAAGATTGCCATCTCGCGGCGATACGCAGGACAGAATCTGAAGCTCGCGACCAAAGCCGTAGGTAGAGTTGGCGCAGCGATAGTTGGTTGAACTTTTTACGTCGCTGAAGGGCGTAGCTACCCGGCGCTCCCTAATCGGTTTTCAGCATCGCGTTGATCCGAATAGGGGCAGAACGGGTTTTCATCGATGAGATGCAATCATGTACGCAACCGTTCAACGACTCGAAGCTGCACTATCGGAAGCGGTGTTTGCCCTCAATGCTGAGGGTCAGGAATTGAGCCGGTACCGAAATCTGCACAAGCAAGATCCAAATTACGATACTGCCTTGGGTGCTGCGATTGATGCTGCAAAAGAGATCCTGAGTTACGACCCGCAACGACTGCCCCGCACGCGCGATGCGGTTCTAACCGCCGAAGAGGTTCGACAAGCAGCACTTCAAATCTTGGGATTTCAGGGACAAAACAGCCATTTCGTGGATACGTCAGCACGTAAACCGCTCCGAACGCTGAGACGGGCTTTGTTGATACTTGAGCGTAGCAATCTTTTGGCATTTCAGGCTCATCGTTCTCTGGATGATGCGCCCAGCCAGTGTCGCAGTTGCGCCCGCCACTCACACCGAAATTTAGTGATAGTGAGTTTTCGTTACCTTTGGAAAATGTGCCGAGAACCGATCCGGTAGGAATTCTAAGTTTGGGCATTTGTCGCGCCTTCGTTGGGACTAAAGAAAGTTGAATCCGAACCAAGGCTAGCGCGACACTGACACTCGGCAAGTTTGATGGTTCAAATTCTGCTTTATGTATTGCGCGATGTGATACCATCGGCTATGAATTAGTTGCTTTATCGCGCCGATGCAATGTGCTGCTCGACGATGATGAGAACAAGCTCGATGCAGCGACTACGGCTACTTGCGGCGTGCGTCGCCATGCGGTGCAGCGATATGCGCTCATCCGCTCCGATCGACTCAGAGTTTATGTGCACACCCGACCCGATCGGCTTAGAATCCGCTCGACGACCGCATCGATGTGCTCAAGTGGGTGCTTGTGACGCTACGATCAATTCACGATGGCCCCGATGAACTTGGCAAAGGTGACGTGGCTGAATTGAAGCAGAGCTGCCGGATATTGATTCCTGATGTCGAGCAGATGATCGACGACTTCAACTTGATGATGGACAGTCGGAATTGAGAAGTGGCGAATCGATTTCAGCCATTTAAGTAGGTGACATTCACGCACGGACTCGCTGGTGAGCACTTGACGACAGGAGAAATCTCCACGCCCCCATAGCAACCCATACAGCGGTCTAAGCCCACCAACGCATGTGTCCAAATAACACCTTCTAGCAACTATGGCAGATTCTTCGACATTACCCGTCCACTTTCAAACTCTCACAAGGGCAGCGACTGTGCCGCTAGACTGCCGAGCATAGTTTTAATCGACCTGATTTTCGCGAGCAGATTGACTGCAGCATTGCGCAAGAGGTTGGACGAAACTCTGCAGCGGGGTGAGCTGCGTTTCGAGACAGAGGTCGGAGACACCGACGCGCGTTAGAGGCAACGACGCGATTACGCTAACTCGCCTCGGTCGATGCAGACCTCTCGCAGGTAGGTAGCGAATCGCCGAGAGACATAAGGGCAAGCTAAGAGCCCATGGCGTCTGCTGTCGCAGAGCATTTGCGTCTGCGTCTGCGTCTTGTGCGCGAGGCGTTCACGACCCACGCGAGTTAGCAAATCACCAAAACCGCGTCGGTTGATGCAACTTTAGCGCGGGAGTAGGTCGCGAAACTCGCATTGGTCTCCAGCAGATTGCCCATATTCTTCGGTCAACGTCGTCGTGGTTTGAGTCCTGTTCGGGGAGCTTGACCAAACTGGTCACCTATCGATTGCTGTGCCTTAGGTGTGTGTCATAGGGGACATATGTGCAGTACTGTTCCACATGACTACCTCATAGTGAGCATCAGGTTTCGCACGCGGCGGCACAAACAGACATAGTGGAATGGCGAGGTAGCGAGTTGTGTGGGAGATTTTTTGAGAATTTTCGGCAGGATTGCCTTGGAGCGTGAATAGGACTGTATGCCAGATTCCAATCAAAGCTCCAGCCGATTGTCCGAAGGCGAGTTCATGCGGCTTTTCGTGAAGCATGAGCCTGCTTTGCGAGCGTTTGCGCGGTCGATTCTTCCCGACTGGAATTCGGTCGATGACGCCCTCCAGGAAGCGAGCGTCACGATGTGGGAGAAACTGGGGCAATTGCGGGATGAATCGGGATTTCTGCCATGGGCGAAGGTGATTCTGCGATTCAAGTGTCTGTCT
>JBGSNE010000297.1:0-6962 GCA_041739785.1 Pirellulaceae bacterium | reverse complement strand
CAAGTGGCCGACCATTCAATCTTCTCTGCGTACCCATGATTGTCTCCTTGCGAAATAAGTTGAAGCTCACAACACAAGAACACTACACCACAATTTCACCCCGCGCCCGACCGAGTCCCAATGGTCATCATGTACGGTCCCTTAGCGCCGTCGGTTGTCCAACTAATGAATTCACCATCGAAGTCAAACGTATCGATTTTCCCAATGACACCGTCGTTGGCCGTTTGCGAGCTGTATACAGGGTGCTTTCCGGCATGTTCAATCAGGTAACCTTTCGACATCACTCGACCGCGTCGCAACGTCGTGACACTTTCCATCGTCGTCCACTCTACTTCGACACCGTCCAGCATCTTGTCCAAAAAATTTATGGTGCTCACGCCTCGACCTCCTCGCCTTCGATCTCCGCCACAATCGCATCGATGTCTGACCGCAACTGATCAATTCTGGCGACAGTCGTTTTCAACTCGGCGTTGAGCTTGGCGATGTCCACGCGCTCGCGAGTATCCTTGGCTTCGACGTAGCTGCTGACCGACAAGTTGTAATCATTCGCAGCGACGGTTTCGAAATCTACGCATCGAGCGAAGTGGTCGACATCGGCCTTGCTATCGAAAACCTTCATGATGGTTTCGATGTGATCGTCGGTGAGTGTGTTGTTGTTGGTCTCCTTCTTGAACAAACCGCTGGCATCGATGAACTGCGTCGTCGTGTCGGCTTTGTGCTTGGACAGCACCAGGATGTTCACGGCGATGGTAGTGCCGTAAAACAAGTTCGGAGCCAGCGAAATCACCGTCTCGATATAGTTGTTGTCCACCAGATACTTACGGATCTTCTGCTCGGCTCCGCCTCGATAGAAGATGCCGGGGAAGCAGACGATGGCCGCGCGGCCTTTGCTGGAGAGGTAATAAAGAGCGTGCAGCACAAACGCAAAGTCGGCTTTTGACTTGGGTGGCAGCACTCCAGCTGGAGCAAAGCGTTCGTCGTTGATCAGCGTTGGGTCGTCACTGCCAATCCATTTCACCGAATACGGAGGATTGGAGACGATGGCATCAAACGGCTTTTCATCCGCGAACTGAGGATCGGTGAGCGTGTTGCCGAGCCGAATATTGAACTTGTCGTAGTTGATATTGTGCAGGAACATGTTCATCCGAGCCAGATTGTAGGTCGTATGGTTGACCTCCTGGCCGAAGAATCCTTCTTCGATAATGTGGTCATCAAACTGCTTCTTGGCTCTCAGCAACAGCGAACCGGAGCCGCAGGCGTGATCGAGAATCTTGTTGATCTTGGTTTGTTTGTGCATCGCCAGCATCGAGATCAACTTGGACACCTGCTGAGGCGTGAAAAACTCGCCTCCCGACTTGCCAGCGTTTACTGCGTAGTTGGAAATCAGAAACTCATAAGCGTCGCCGAATAGATCAATCTGGCTCCCTTCAAAGTCATCGAAATCCAACTCGGCTACCCTTTTGAGTACCTTTGCCAGCCGTTAGTTCTTGTCCTTGACGGTGTTGCCTAATCGATTGCTGGTAGTGTCAAAGTCCGCGAACAACCCTTTGATGTCGTCTTCCGATGGGTAGCCGTTGGCGGACGATTCGATTGCAACAAAGACAGCCGCCAGATCGGTGTTCAGATTTTCGTTGGTATTAGCGGCTTCAACGACGTTCGCAAACAACTGGCTTGGATAGACAAAGTAACCTTTGGTCTTGATGGCATCGTCTTTGATCTCTGGTGAGATGACGCTATCGTCCAACTCCGCATAACGAATGCTCTCGTCACCAGCCTCGATATAGAGTGCAAAGTTCTCGCTGATGAAGCGATAGAACAGCGTTCCCAAGACGTATTGCTTAAAATCCCATCCATCCACGGCACCGCGTACATCGTTGGCGATGTCCCAGATTTTCTTTTGCAGGGCGGCACGTTGCTGGGCTCCGGTCATGTACTGTTCCTTCGTGATGCGTCCGGCTCATCGTGAGCTTTGATTTACGCGTTGGGTTTTACTGGCTTGGCTGTCTTCTTCAAAAAACCGTCGAGGTCGCTTCGCTTGAAGAGTCGATATCCGTTCGCTGGATTCCGGTGCATCGCAATGTCACCGCGCGCCACCCATTTGCGAAGCGTGTTCTGAGCGACACCGATGTACTCGGCAGCCGCTGCTGTGTGCAGGTATTCGGTTAGTTTCGGCATTTCGGTTGTGGTCTCCAGCTCGCGATACGATCTGAGCAAGGCCCGATAGACTAGCAAACCCTGCACGGTTCGGATATGGCCGTTTCCCCAATGCGTCGGTAGTCTTAAGCCAACTCGGGAATGAAGTCGCAAAGCTGAAAAGTGTTCGAAACCGCCTTGAACAGAAGAAGTCCAAGGCTGGTTACGTGACTACACGCATTTCTCGCTTGATGGGAGCTAGGCAGTAAACGAGGCTCATTTGCCAAACTGCTTGTGCGTGTGAATTGCTTGAGGACGTTGCGCAGGCCTTTATTCAGTCGTTTCACGCTCTCTGCAACAACCCCTCGGTTATGGACGATGCAATGTCGAGCAAACTCGTAAACCTCCAATTGATCTGTCGCCCACCGAACGCTCTCTTGGCGATTTTGAACATCCGCCGCACCGAGGCAGCGGGGCTAATCAAGAAGCTTGGGCACCAGGGAGGATGGGGGTGCTGTCACCGAGGCGCATCGTAAATCATGTCTTTCGCATCCATACGTTCGCTTGCGTACTGACATCGTTCCCGTAGCCTTTTCTGCATATCGACCGGTTTTTCGCCGACATTCAGAAATGCATCTGTGGAAAGGTACCGTTCCGGTAAGCTCTTTAAGCATTCCGAAACACGTTGCCCCAGTGGAGTAAGCCCAGCAACAATATCTGGCACCAATTTCATCTCGTACCATTGGTAATCGAATTCGACAGCGAAGTTTGATGTCAACTCGAAGCCTAGAATCATCATTGAGACTCGATAGATGAATTCGTACTCAGTCTGGCCAAACCCAATACCCATGGAGTTATGCATCGAACAAAGCAACTCATGAAATCTAGCCATGCGAATCTCTAGATAGTCATCTTCCGGGTGCAAGCATGCAAGCAGAAAATCCGCACCATTCAATGAGACTCCTCCAATTCTAGTCTCGATCTTAGTGAGCGATTGAAGAACCTTGGTAGGGTCATGCCTTAATGCTGCGAGCTCAAAAAGAATATCTCGTGATGCTCCGGACAGTTTCTGAGTCTTGGGTATCGTTATGGCGGTTTGATCTAACTGTTCCTTGATTGCAGCAAACAGAGTGTCGTTAGTACTAGGATTGTGAATTACGAGAATTATTGGCAGGCTCAATGACCTCCAATACTGGCGGTGTTTATTGCTTGGGTAGTACTTGTAACCTGATTCGCACTCGTTCTCAAAGTTGCTCGGACCCGACTTCACTTGAACCGCCAAAATCTTCCCGGTACTTGTGGCACGTTCGTTCAGATCTAGGAACTCTATTTGCCCATCGACGCCGAGATCATGGCAAGGCGTTGGTCGCCAAATTGCATTCATGTCAATGCAAAAACCGTGCAGCTTTACTAATCCGCGATCCTCTTGAAGCATGCTAGTCATGTTGTGGTGATCCTACGCTATGAATGGCAAGTTTGAGGGAGAGGTAGTATAACGGATTTTACCCGCCAACTTGAATAAAGAGTGCGTTTTTTTACGCCGACTAGACCGCTAGCGTTGACCTAGGGGCTCGCAAGATCTGGCGTGAGATATCCGGCCTCATTCGCCAATCAAAGCACGCCCTGCATCTCGAAGAGATCTGCCATCACATCGGCACCACGGATGCTACCCATAGCCTATCATCGGCATTGCTGCGAGCGGTAGGGGTACGTAGGGGTTTGGGCTATTCCAGGGATTTAGATTACAATCGACAGGCGCGGGCGCGCGAGACGCCGCTTAACGCTACCACAATGCACGGGTTCACTGCAGATGGCAACTCAATGGTTTTATCAGACCGCCGAGAGGCAGCAGTCCGGGCCGATCGATTCGAAAGAACTGCGCCGGCTTGCGGAAACTGGCATCGTCAGGCCCGACTCGCTGGTACGTCAAGGCGAGAGTGCGCACTGGGTACGGGCTGAGCGGGTGCGGGGGCTATTCCAGCCATCCACGCCCGCGCCCTCTTCTTCGTCATTGGTCAAGGCTACTCTGGTGCAGCCACCGGTACCTCCGCCGCTACCTTCGGCAATGCGAGAGTCCGGCGGGCCCAGTAGGAACGTTGGCCGCGAAAGTCCGGTTCGCCACGGCCCAAGAGTGTCGACAGTCAACGAGGCATCCGAGAAGCCGTACCGCATTCATCCATCAACGTGGGCAGCGATCATCGCAAGTACCGGCTTCGTCTTGCTCTTGCTCTGGACTATCGCATTTCGGGGCGGTGGCGCGCCGCAAGAGGCGGAGAATGATCAACAGCCGTCGATTATTGCACAGACGGCTGAGTCGGCTTCTGCGCCCGCGCCACAGCCGTTGGCGCAGCGAGGTTCCGAAATACCAGCCCCCTTGGAACTTGACGACCGGCGGGGCGCATTGGACGCAGAGCAGCATCACGCGGATGGCACCGAAGAGTTCTCGGCTACGGAATTGTATGAGCGAGCCTCACCTAGTGCCCTCCGTGTTGAGAACTACGACCGCAACGGCAAGCTTGCTGCCTCTGGTTCAGGATTCCTCGTCAGTCCCGACGGGCAGGTGGTGACAAACTTGCATGTCATTCGCGGCGCTGACACGGTGACGGTTCGTTTGAGTAGCGGCACAACGACCGCCGTGCGAGGTGTTCTCTGCCTCGATGAAGCTCATGATATTGCCGTCCTTGATATCGGAGGATCGGGGCATGACTATCTTCAACTGTCAAAGGTCAAGCCCGCGGTGGGAACGAGAGTCTACGCCATTGGCAACCCTCTGGGATTGCTGGGATTGACGGGTACGCTGAGTGAAGGTGTTGTAAGTGGCTTGCCGGAACTCGATGGCGTCCTGTATGTTCAGACCACTGCCGCAATAAGTCCGGGCTCCAGCGGCGGACCTCTTCTTGCGGCGAATGGAACTGTGGTCGGAATCACGACGGCTTCTCTTCGAGGAGGGCAGAATCTCAACCTCGCCGTACCGGCAAGTGCGATCAACAGCTTGCTTAACGAACAGCAACAGCAACTCACCCTGGCACAGGTCAACGCGAGAATAGGTTCTGAGAATCAACAAATCACAACAGAGGACGATGCGGTAAAGCTTGCTGAGATATGGGATGCAATCAGGGCTAATAAATCGGGCGACGCGCTGCGAATGCTGGCAGCCGTACCAAACGAACGAAGGGGGACCGGCTACTGGATTGCGAGCGGACATGTGCATTTCAAGCTTGGGAATTTTGAAAACGCGCAGGCCGCATTCGGCAAAGCGGTTGCAAACGATCCCAGCAATACGGAAAGCTTACTTCGGCTGGCCTTGGCGCTCCGTTTCGATGGCACCATTCTCAGGGGGGGTAAAGATGAAATTGCGAGGGATTTGTGCAAGAGAGTGATACAACTGGACCCGACTAGCGTTCCCGCTTACGTCATATGCGGTCTCTGCACGCAAGATGCCAACTGGGACGAGAGTGTCGGCCACTTCAAGACGGCTTTGGCGATTGATCCCGCGGATTTTAGCGCACAATACAACCTGGGTGTTGCAATGCTTTCTCGACACCAGAAAAATGCTTGGGAGCTGCTTCAGGAAGCCTTAAAGTTGGCAAAGGGAATAAACCCGTATGACTATCTAGTGCGAGACGCTGGTGAGCCGCTGCCACATCCGCTGTCATATCTGACCAATAGCCCGACGAACAAGTCGCTTCAATTACCGCTTAAATTAGCAATTGCAAAGCTTTACAGAGACCGCCGACAGTACGAACGTGCAATACAAGAGTACAAGGAGGTTCTCGCAATTGAGCCCGATAATCCAGTAGTACCGTGGGGGATGTTCTTTACTTACCAAGCTTGGCGAGGTTCCGATGACTCGGGTACTCGTTACTGGCAACCTCGCGGAAATGGCGCGTACTATTCTGTTGGCTCGTCCATCGAAACGCACATGCCGGTGATTCTCTTCAACTACTTCGGCATGCTTCGCTAGGTGCAAATCGACGGTTCGTTCTTCCGCGTTGGAATCCGTGGGATACGACCAGGAGCAGCGGGTCTTAGAGGTCGAATTCACCAACGGTGCTGTGTACCAGTATTTCGACGTGCCGCCCGAAGTCTACCGCGGGCTGATGGCGGCCGAGTCGCATGGCCGGTACTTCCATCAGCACGTGCGCGACAAGAGCTACCGATACCAAAAGACGAACTGAGAGCGTGCGCGCCAGACGGGCTGCCCTCCGATCAGATTACTTTCTTGGTCGGGACTCTCTGCGGTATACTACTAACGAATCGGGACGGCTGACCGGGTTGCAAACCGGCAGCCAAGCGGTCCTCGGAGCGCATTGGTGATTCTTGCCTTTCGCACCGTCGCGAAGGGGATCGGCCCGACTTTGAAAGGCAGGTGACCGATGGGCGATCAAGGGCAGGTTGGAGGGTTTGCTTCCCATTTGGATCTTCTTGACGCCCTGCGCGGCGTGTCTTCCCAGCTCGAATCTTGTTTGCAGGTCATACAGAGACTCACCTCCCGTGGTCGGCTTGGTTACGATGCGAACCTGGGCTACCACGATCTCTCGACGGCCAAGAAGTTTGTCCTCTACAACCTCGAGGAGCTGGCGAAGAATCTAGCGTCGATCAGCCCTCCGGAACACCCGAATATCGAGTC
Source organism: Pirellulaceae bacterium (assembly GCA_041739785.1). Lineage (GTDB taxonomy): Bacteria > Planctomycetota > Planctomycetia > Pirellulales > Pirellulaceae > Aureliella. The sequence goes on along the minus strand of JBGSNE010000297.1, from coordinate 199 downwards.
GTGCATCGCAGGACTTGAACGCATCGTTATCCTCACAGGAAGTGAGTATAGGCCCTACGGTGTCAAACGCAATTAAGAATCAGCCAATTTAGCAGGGTGGCTGGAAGAGTGTTGCGGGTTCGCTGGCTGGTTTGAGAAAGCAGTGTGGTTGCTAGTTGGGAAGAACAGTTGAAGCTCGACGGCTGCGGCGTGCAGTGTC
>JBGSNE010000296.1:0-71670 GCA_041739785.1 Pirellulaceae bacterium | reverse complement strand
GACACTGCACGCCGCAGCCGTCGAGCTTCAACTGTTCTTCCCAACTAGCAACCACACTGCTTTCTCAAACCAGCCAGCGAACCCGCAACACTCTTCCAGCCACCCTGCTAAATTGGCTGATTCTTAATTGCGTTTGACATCGATTTCTCGAAAGCATCCTCGGGAGCCGCTAGTTCCAACAAATACTGCGATTGAAGAACTTGATCTTACAAGTGTTGCGAGGAAAGCACTCGATGGCACTGGTATCGAATCCACCAATCATCTCTACTCGCAATCCAAGGGATATTTGTCGACATTGTATCCTTACCGGTCATGGGTCCTACTCGAGGAACTCGATCGTGTACTTGAGGGGCTAGGTTACGAGATGGATAAGAAGGATTGGATCTACCGTCGTAGAAACTAGGGAAAACATGAGTCTGTCGGGGATCAGCATCAAATGAGCGAAGAGAATGTAGAGCCAATAATGGACAATACGTTCGTGAAGAAAATAGGACAACAGCTTTCTGCGCTTCATGAAGAGGCATTCGCGGTCTACAAGCCACTGGTCGATGAGATTGTCGACAACAACTCCAATCACGTTCAACACATTGAAAGCACCCTCGATGGTCTGCTCGGCTTTGCCGGTCATCCCAATGCATTGGTCCTTTACAAACGACTCTGTCGACATTACTGGGGAATTGATCAAAGCGCGACTGCATTCTACATCAACGCTTACCGCGAAATGTATGCTGCGGATTCATTGCCTGATAGTCACATCGAAAAGCCATCCATGCGTGGACCTTGATCGGCTGAGCAAAAAGGAGATGCGGTCGGCCAATCAAATCGATACCCAAAGGAGCGCACATCGTGTTTTGGCGTTCTTCGCAACTTGCTGGCGATAGCGTACACGGAGCATGGTCGATCTCGCCTCGGTACAAACGACCTTGGCGGCCGGCGCTGTAGAGGCAATAGCGTGCCGTCAGCCAATGTTCGAGCGTGTCGGGTTGAGCATGGAACGTTTCACCGATCGCTCGATAGCTGGCGTCAAACAATGCAGGCGGCTCACCTCGATGGTTTCGTTCACTTCGGTAGGTGATACCTCCTGAATCGTCTTTGTCGAGCGACATGGCTGCGTCCATATATGGCAGATTGAATGTGGCTCGTGCGGCGCAGACAGCAACTCGATTCGCTGCATCAAGGGAGAAGAACCAAACCCCAGGCTTGCCGGCATAGGTCACGTAAGTGCGAACGTTCAATTCCAGGAAACGACTCAGTTTTGGAATCGACGGACAGCATCTCGGTGCAATGTCCGACATCAAGAACGGCACCACTCCGATCCAGGCTGTGTCTTCGCGAATATCGAGCGAGAGTCCTTGGGGAAGCAACGGCGCCAAAACACTCGGATCGACAGGCCAATGAGCAAATAGCATCTCTGACCAAGTCATCCGCATCATCCAGGGTTGTTTTGGCAACTCCCAAGTGCGATCAGTTATTGCGGTCATACAGATCCCTCAATGCCGACTCGAGGTCGGGGTACTGAAATGGGAACTCGTCTTCAGCCAACCTTTTCGACACCACATAGCGACCGTAAAGTGCGAGTTCTGGATCAGTTCGAAACACCAGCGGGGCTCCGATACGGACCATCCATTCGAAAGCGGGCAGGCCGATAGGCATCTTAATGACTTTGCGAAGTGTCTGCATAAAGTCAACTTGCGAGACTGGGTTCGGTGCCGAAGCGATGTACACGCCAGTCATCGAGTCGTCGGTGATGGCATGGCTAAACAAGTTGTTCAGATCTGTCTCGTGGATCCATGACATGCCTTGTGTGCCCGCGCCGACTCGGCCGCCAAGTCCAATCCGTGCCAGCAATCCGAGCATTGCCAATGCACCACCACCGGCACCACGGTCGCGACCAACAACGAAGCTGGTTCGCAATAGGACACCACGTTGATGCTGTAATTTGCTTTCGGCAAAGGCAGCTTCCCAGGCACGAGCGATAGTGGGTGCGAAGCCGATCCCGGCCACGGATTCCTCGGTACACACGGCGGAGGGAGGGTCACCATAGATGTGCGCGGTGCTCATCTGCACCCAAACTGGCGGCGGAGAGGTGGCGGCACGCATGGCCGCGCCTAGCGCTCGCGTCGATTCAACTCGCGAACGAAGGATTTCGTCCTGATGATCGGGAGTCTTGATGCAGTTGACGGTTCGTCCGGCCAAGTTCACGGCTGCGTCAGCACCGTCGATCAATTTCGACCAATCTCCTTGGGTACGACCATCCCAGGTCGCGTAGGTCCAGTTGCCGGTTACTTTGGGCTGCGAACGAGAGAGGATCGTGACCTTCGCGCCGGCACTGGCAAAGTGCGTTGCCATCGAAATGCCCAGGAATCCGCTGCCGCCAGCGATCACGATCTGCTTGCCGTTCAAACTCATGATTTCACCCCATCCACGCCGACGCCTGGTTGCTTGGCGCAATCGCCTACTGAAGTAACCGCAAACCGGTTCGACAATTCATCTCGAAGTCTCTCTCTGAGGGGCGAATTCTGTTAACTGGGGTGGCGAGGTTAACCCAGAGAGTTCGAGAGAGTTCGTTGTTGCTCGCGGGATTGCGTGTCGGAAAGCATCTGTTGGGATGGGTGTGGGATCCGGAAGAGAGCGAACAAAAAGTTGGTGTTTGCCGCAAAAGTGCTCAAATCGTGGGCAAAAACGCAAAAAGGCCGAGGGGTTAACCTCGGCCTTTAGTGTTTACTCCGAACAGGCCAGTTTCGCTGGTGTTCGAAAAGGCTCCTCCGGTAGGACTCGAACCTACGACCCGGCGGTTAACAGCCGCCTGCTCTACCAACTGAGCTACAGAGGAATGTGTCGTTACTCGGTGCCTACATAGTAAAACTTTGCCTGACACCTCTGATTAAAATCGTTAAATTCATCGAAACGGATATAAGCAAATGATGGGGCGCCGCCCAGAATCGAAGCTCCCGCTAATGTTTGCGTTTGTCGGTTCCAATGATGGCTCAAGATTACTACCTTTGCGACTGACTTGCAAGTCCACTATGGGTTGGTCGATTGGAGGTTTTTTGTGATGCATTTTCCAGGAGCGGCGGGAATGCAAACTTCATCGCGATGATGGTAACCGCTTGGTGAGGAATTAATCGAAATGCGTTTCAATGGGTAAAGTTGAAATACGACGAGTTTGCTTACAAGATCATAAAAGATTGTGTAGAGAACGAAGAAAACTAGGCCGCTTGAGGCTGATGTACGGGGAAATCGGCCAAGAAAGGCTGGTGCACTGAGAATTTGGCGAGAATTCCTGAGGTACGGGCGCATCTAAAAATCGTGGCGGCGGCGGGGATTGGCGGTGTCGCGATGGCGCTGAGAGATTTCGGCACTCAACGGGGCAATTGCAAATAGTGGATGGGACTGACTTCCCATTGCCGTTGACTCAGGCGAATTGTGCAGAAATTGGCTGAAGGCCGCGGAATGAGGTACTCCAAAACTGTCAAAGGACTGTGCCGAATTGAGCCTCAAGACATGTTGACTAAGCTGATAGTTGAGCCTGGGACTTCCGCTTCGCCAATCTACCCCGTGCCGAATCGAATGCCACAGCTCGTCAGCCGAACAGAGGGTCTGAAGAGTGGTCCACGTGGACCGGCCAATTGGAGTTGTAAATTCTATTTGCCGATCGGCCACTTGACTTGGATCGAAGCAATAGAGGCCGCAATAGTCGACCGGAGGTAGACAACTCAACAGGTTGTCGGTGAAGCATTCCAGCGTTCGTCGAAGGCGATTGAGGCTAACAGCACTTTCAACTGGAAGTCCTTGGCCAAAAACGATCAGGTGCAAACAGCGATTGCGGGCTTCCACGTGTGCCGCCAGCGAACTGTTAGCTAGGGGAGCAAAATCGTGGTCAATTCCAAGTTCGTCAAGCACCTCAGCATGGTAGCCAACGACGCGTGATAATGGTTCGGATAATAGTATCTCCTGAAGGATCGGCAAGATTTCTTGCCATTGCCGAGTGCGACGACTGATGCCAGGACGACTAATCGCGTCACGATGCAGCGACAAATCGTGCATCCAGTTCTCGTGGCGGTAGCGGGCGGCAAGCCAATAGTCCTCTGGAGCTTGTCGCCCTGGAGACAATCGCAGGGCATATTGCGCGGGGGCTGCGCGTACGAGTGTACTAGCTAGATCGGCAAGTTCGACTGCGTGCATCAGAGTGTGGATCTCAAGTGACAACTGAGGGAAAACTTGACGGTTTTTTGGGCCGACTCAGAAAATTGTCCACCGGATGCCTTGGCCCATCCGAACTGCCGTGACATTGCGCAACCGGGGGGAAAAGCAGACAACAGAAGAACGTTCAGCAAGTGGCGCTCCAGGAGGTTGCAACTAGGGCATCTGTTAAACCGAAACCGCTCGTGAAAGTCCTATTTTCATTGCACAAATCGACGATTCTCTCATTCCAAAGAAGTTTCTGGCCCCGAGCGGATGTTTCCGAAAAGCATCATGCCAACAGTAAATAGATCAAAAACGAGACACTGTTGGGAACGCTCCGCTGGATGCGCAATAAATGTCCGATGGCGACCACCCGGATAATTCATTGCCGAACTGACAAAATGCGTAACCCATTTGCAGTATAGGATTTACATCAAAGTCTCTGAGAAATCGCTGCAAATGAATCGCTGTAAATGACATGCGTTCTACGTTTAGCACTAGACCATCCCTTTATCCGTGTTCCGGCCTTGCCATACGTGCAATTTCTCAAGTCGTTGTCCTAGCACGGATGGCAAAGCCGGGGCACGGATGACGAAGATGCCGGTCCAGCGTGATAGAGCGCAACTAGTAAGGTGTGAGGCAAACTTTAAGAACCTAAAGCGATGTTTGCGCACTAGAGACCGGCGACGAGTCACTCGCAACCAATTTCGGACAATGAATCATCCGTGTTTAAAAATCAGCATCGACTTTGGGAATAACCTGCCGCCGAAGGGTGTCTAACGGAGGGCGGGTCATTGAATCCATTTCAATTTCGCGTACACTAGTGATGAAACGCTAAGCGCGATTATTCCCACCTTAGACAGCCCAAGATCCGTGTACGATCAGTCGCGAGGTTTTGGTCAGCTTCCGGTTTATGGCAGCAATTTCAGAAAATACCTACTGGAGAACGAAACATGCGTAAATTTGCTTGGACTCTTACCGCTTTGTGCGCGTTAACAATTGGCTGCAACACACCAGTTGAAACGATTCCGGCAGTGACCCCGGAGCCGGAAGTCAGTAGCGGCACAACGATGGGTGAGGAACATGAAGGGCACGATCACGATGGCGAACATGGTGATCACGAACATGCCGAAGGCGAAGGTCATGAGCACGCCGAAGGTGAAGCTCACGAGCACGCAGAAGGCGATGACCATGATGCGGACGCGAAAGCAGAAGGAACTGAGGGAGCTGAGGACGCCAAGGAAGATGCGGCCGAAGAGCCTTCTGCTTCGAAGTCGAAATCAGAATTGATTCGCTTCGTAGCTGATAAGCGCATCAATGTACCTGAAATGATGTGCCCGTATTCGTGCTGGCCCAAGGTGAAAGAAACACTCGCGGCACAACCAGGGGTAGAATCAGTGCAATTGGCACAACAACCCGCTGGAACAGCAGAAGGTGAGATCAAGGAACGCGTCGTAGAGCTCAAACTAAACGGCGATTTCAATGCTGATGACGCGATCGCAGCCCTAGCGAAAGTTAGCTTTAAAGCAGAACTCGCTCAGTAGAAAACAGACTGCAGAGGCTTAGTTTTCGTTACCCCGAAGGGGATTTACCAGGTAGCAGTGGTAACTTGGCTCTGTGGCAGAACGATCGAAAACGCGAGGCAAATCGCCTCGCGTTTTTTTTTAAGTTTAACGATAGCTGCGACCGCGATTCGCCACTTTCGAATTGGAAAAGCTGGAAACGGTTTGTGACAGTTCGAGTAGTGTTCTGCCTGCCCATTCGAGTTTCCCGCTGAACGCCTCGAACGCTTGCTGCCGAATCGGCTCGACGAGTGTGCTAACGTAATTCGCTGCGGAAGCCTTGGCAGCTGGAACGGCAAACTGCCATTGCTGCGCTTGGGCCATCGTCAACAGAATGTGCCCACCGGCTGAAGTTTCGAAAATCACATATTGAGGTCCGATGGTTGGCGCACCAAGGGCTAATGCTGGCTGCTCAACGGGAAGGAACTTGACTGCAGCTCGGTTGAGGAACTGGTACCAGCCGTGAGTCTGCTCAGCGATTGCGATTTGCAAATTGGCGGGATGCTGAAGGAAGTCACTGATTTGGCATTGTGCATCATCGATTTGCTTCAGGAACTGCCCAAGGCTCGCAGCTTGTGGTGTGACGCGTTTGGATCGCGGGCGTGGAGCGACTCCCTGGTCAGGGGCAGCAAGGGCCAAGTCACTGTTGTCTGGGAACTGCGGCTTATTCATTTGAACACGCATTCGATCTAGCGTGGCCGAGATAGCGACGGAAATCTGGCTGGCCTGCGACAACCCGGTATGCCACGCATGCAGCAAGCTGGCTGTCGGGCTCATGAATGGCGACTCGTTAAGCAAAAAGCCTTCGCAGCGTGGATTTACGTTTGGCTGCGGAGCGGGCGTTGCCTCTGCCGCAGCTATGGTCCGGCTCGTTCTGGATTGGGATCGATGACTGGCCGCGGAGAAACAATTGAGGGTTGCTTCGTGAGGCAAGCTGCGGTCGCGAGGCAGATCATGCCCCCACGTTAAGAGGCTATTGCTACAAACAAGCATGGTGACCGCACACAGCCTACCGAAGCTGTTGATAAAAGCTTTCATCTAATTAAACTCCTGGAACCAACCGCCCTGTAAAGGTTTCCTTGAACAGTAAAGCTTATCGAATCGAACCACCTTACCAGTCCCGTCCATTCAGTGATTTCGACATGTGTATGACCATGAAGCACTTCGAATCTAAGGACTATGCGCTTCGTAAGGGAAGGTTGGTATCAAAACACGTCGTTCCCTGATAAACTCTGGCAGACTGTTGGGAACTAGCCAATCCTTTACCTAAAACCCAATTGGGTCTAATGTCCGCCATGATCTTCGTCGAGAATTTTCAGATCTATTTTGCCTTTGCGGTGATTCTGGCACTTTTCGCGACGATGCAGTTACGACGCAACGCCCCAACGGAAGTATTATTCTGTTTAGCGTTGGTGGCCTACGTTTTGTTTGGACTGATCAAGCCCGATCAGGCGTGGATTGGATTTGCCGACCCCGGTGTGATTGCGATTGCAGGCTTACTAGTGGTATCGGCGGCGCTCCGCAGTTCGGGAGTATTGGATGCCTTGGGGAGATCGCTACTGGGGAATGTGACTACGGAACGTGGCGCGCTCGGGCGGCTGGCGATGGTCGTGGTCGCGAGTAGTGCGTTTCTTTTGAATACAGCGATCGTAGCGATGCTGATGCCGCTGGCGATCGGTTGGTGCCGCCAGAGGCATGTGGCGCCTTCGCGAATCTTGTTGCCGCTCAGCTATCTGGCCATCTTAGGCGGCATTTGTACGCTGGTGGGTACCAGTACTAATTTTGTGGTCAATGGCATGTTGCGAGATGCGTCGCGCGATATTGCTGCGCTGATCGAAGCCGAAGAGGCCAATGTACCAGCGGATAAAATGCCAGCCAGTGTCAAGGAGCTTTCGTCGCGCTATCGCCCTGAATGGCTTAAGGCACAACAGGAGAAATTGCTGCCGATGGGATTGACCGATATTTCATGGATTGGAGTGCCGTGTGCTCTTGCGGGTGCCCTGGTGTTAGTCTTCCTAGGGAGTCGGCTGCTCCCCAACCGCACTGAGTTGCTGGAGAGCCTGGAGGATAAACGTCGCGAATATCTAGTGGAGATGCTGGTGACACAGGGCTGTGGGTTGATTGGCAAGACCGTCGAGGAAGGCGGGCTGCGACATTTACCTGGATTGTTCTTGATCGAGATTGATCGCGATGGTGACGTGATTGGACCCGTGTCACCCAACGATCGAATCTACGAAAACGATCGTTTGGTCTTTACTGGCATCGTAGCGACCATCATCGACTTGGAAAAAATTCCGGGGCTGGTTCCTGCTGCGGACATTAATTACGAGATCTCACCAGCCAAGGCGGCCGGGCGTTCCTTAGTGGAAGTTGTCCTTAGCCCCTCTTCGCCACTGGTCGGTAGCACCATCCGCCAAGCCAATTTTCGGCAACATTACAACGCGGCGGTGGTGGCCGTGCATCGCAATGGCGAACGGTTACCGACTAAGATCGGTGATATTGAATTGTCAGCCGGCGATACCTTGCTGTTACAGACTCAACAAGGTTTTGTGCGGAACTTTCGAAATCGCCCAGATTTCTATCTGGTTAGTTCGGTGGAGGATAGTGACGGTCGAAGGCACGACAAATTATTGCTGGCAGCGGCCATTACTGTTGGCTTGATCGCTTGGCTGTTCCTCATGCCACAGTTCAAGGCGTGGGGCGGGCCAGAGTCGCTCTATTCGCCGCCACTGGCGATTGTGGCTGCAGCTCTGGCGATGATCGTTACTCGATGCCTCTCAATCGCAGAAGCTCGCAGGGCGATCGATATGCCGATGTTACTGACGGTTGGAGCAGCCATTGGAGTTGGCAAGGCAATCGACAGTTGCGGAGCTGCAGACAAAGTGGCTAGGCTAATGATTGACCTAGTGGGGAATGAACCCTACATGGGGTTGATTGCCATCTTTCTATTGACAGTGTTGTTTACGGAAATGATCAGCAATGTGGCGGTGGCAGCAATGATGTTCTACATTGCCGTCGGCTTAGCTTGTCAACTTGACGTCAATCCGCGTCCGTTTGTCATGGCCGTTACGCTGGCGGCATCCATGAGTTTCGTCTCTCCGATCGGCTATCAAACCAATTTAATGGTTATGGGGCCAGGCGGCTATCGACCGCGCGATTATATTAAGGCTGGGCTGCCGCTTAGTATTATCGTGGCGGTCGTGGCGTTGGCATTAATCCCGCGCGTGTGGCATTTTTAAGTGACCGAACAAATTACATGGTAGAGACTCTAACAATCGGCTTAGAAATCAGATGCCTCAGACACAACACTCTGACTTTTTGGTAGTCGGTGGCGGTATTGTTGGACTTGCAACCGCTTGGCGACTTTCACAACGCTTCCCCGACGCGACGATCTGTTTACTGGAAAAGGAACCTCAAGTTGCTTTGCATCAATCTGGTCGCAATTCGGGCGTGCTTCATTCGGGGATCTACTACAAACCGGGTTCGCTCAGGGCGACCACCTGTCGTAGCGGCAAGCTGGCCATGCAAGAATTCTGTCAAACCGAGGAGATTCGCTATGAAGTATGTGGCAAGATTATTGTGGCAGTCGACGCAGATGAAGTAACACGGTTGGATGCGATACAAGTCCGCGGCGAGCAGAATGGAATTCGATGTCGATTGATCGACGAGCACGAAATGCGCGAGATCGAACCGCATGTGGCAGGGGTTAAGGCAATTCACGTTCCCGAAGCTGGCATCGTCGACTATCCGGCCGTCTGCCAGCGACTGGCACATAAGTTGACGGCAGCCGGGCATCGAGTTGCCCTCAATCAGCGGGTAACTGCGATTCAAGCTGGCAGCAGCCAAGTCGAGGTAAGTACGACGACGGAAACTTTCCGCACTGGATTTTTGGTGACTTGCGGAGGACTCTACAGTGATCGCTTAGTGAAGCTAGCCGGGCTCAAGCCACCGGCCCAGATCGTACCTTTTCGAGGTGAGTACTACGAGTTGTCGACAGAGCGGAGGAGTTTGTGCCGGCATTTGATTTATCCGGTTCCTGACCCTGGGTTTCCTTTCCTGGGTGTCCACTTCACGCGGATGGTCAGCGGCGATGTTGAATGCGGTCCGAATGCAGTATTTGCACTGGCGCGTGAGGGCTACTCATGGGGCAATGTGCGGTTGGGAGAGTTGGCTGAGTCACTGCGGTATGGCGGTTTTCTAAAATTGGCGGCGCGCAATTGGCGCATGGGGCTGGGAGAGATCCATCGATCGTTGTCAAAAGCCGCTTTTGTGAAAGCACTGCAGCGTTTGATTCCTGAAATTCGCAGCGAGGATCTACGACCGTGCCGCGCGGGCGTCCGCGCACAGGCTCTAACTCGCGAGGGCACGATGGTCGATGATTTCCTGTGGGTCAGCGAAGGACGCATGGTTCATGTATGCAATGCGCCCAGTCCAGCGGCTACGGCTTCGCTTGAGATCGGCGCGCAGATTGTCAATCGTGTGGAGGAGCAAATTTGAGATTGCCAATTGTAAGGCAGCCGACTGCGATAGACCGCATTGGAGTTTCGCGTTTCGCTTTGCCGTAACAGCGCGGTGCTCTTTACGAGCCTACGGCCACAGCTATTCGCTTACTTGCAATGATTGATGCGGTAGACGTGAATTTCGTCTTCGTCGCGCAGATTAGTTGCAGCCAATAGGTAATGCGACTGCCCCTCGGCGGCATCGTCGCGCAAGCGTTGAAGACTTGAACACATGTAGTTGTTGCAAGTTACTGTGCGTTGTGTCCTTTTTAATACGCACCCCGTGCGGCCATGAAAAACACAGGAGTCTTCGACGGTTTCGGAAGGGACAAGGTGCATGTATTGAAGAACCATTTCGTGAGGGCTGGAACGCGGTTGCTGGAGCATCATCTCGCTAAATTTTGCGACGTTCAGGAAACCGGTATCTCCTCCTGGTCGACAGCACAAACCTCCGCATGTACCACAGGCCGCTCCCAATATTTGGTCAAGCTTCTCTGACTTTGTTTCGGTTTGACGGAGATTGGACTGCGGCTCTGCATGCTGATCCGGATCCTGCGATCGTTCGTTGCTAAGAACGGTTGCGAAATGGATTGCCTGTGCCTCAGTCGCCATGCCGAGCAATAGGGCTTCCACTCGGCGCAGTCGTTCTTTGGAAGGTGAGATCAGTTTGGCTTCAAAATACGGGAGCACGGCTACTTTCGGCGGATCTAGCTGATGCACTGCAGGCTGTGCGGAGAGACTTTCCGTTAAGGCAAGGTCCGTTAAGGCTTGGCGACGTTGCTCGCGCTGGAGCGATTTTTCCGATGCCCGTGAGGCACGCGTGTTGGTTGTGTGCCAACTCTGACAAAAGGGACTGCAACACAGAGTTGACAATCTGTGCCCGAACTGCGGAGCGAGAACGATGCCGCATACCTGGCAAACCGCTGTTGACGGCGCACGGAATTGGGACGCGTAAGTTTGGCATTCTGGCCTGCCACAGACCCGCACCTCTGCTGATCGTAGAACGGTTCCCTTTAGCAGCCGTCCGCAGGCCCCGCAGCAGGGAAAGTTGCTATGCAGATGCTGACGCAATGCAACTTCGCATGCAGGGGAGTTACAAAATTGAAAGCCCGCGGCACAGCGACTGGAGGTCAAGCGTTGATCGCAGATAATGCACAGTTTCGGTTTTTGCATCATGGGAAAGCTACCAGTTGCCGTAACAGCGCTATGCACGAGCCTACAGTCTGCAGTTGCCGCAACAGCGCTGCGCTCGTTGCGCGCCTACACGTGCGGTAACAGCGCGGTACTCGTTACGAGCCGACGCGATGGAAGTGTTTGCTAATTTCAGTCTGGGTGACAGGGGCGATCACACCGTGTTCGGTGATCAGGCTGGTGATTAGTTCGGCGGGAGTGACGTCGAAGGCGGGGTTGTAGACGTCAACTCCCGAAGGGGCGATGGCATGGCCATAGGGAGCGACGACCTCGGCATGGTCGCGCTCTTCAATTGGGATGTCTGCTCCGGCTACCAATTGCAAATCAAAGGTACTACTGGGAGCGGCGACGTAGAAGGGAACGCCATGGTATTTGGCACTGACGGCCAATCCATAGGTGCCGATCTTATTGGCCACATCCCCCCGAGCGGTAATGCGATCAGCACCGACAATAACCGCATCCACTTTTCGCGTCTGCATAACATGAGCGGCCATTGAATCGCAGATGACAGTCGTTGGGATGCCACGCTGGGTTAGCTCCCAAGCGGTCAGCCGCGAACCTTGCCACAGAGGGCGAGTTTCATCAGCGAAAATTTGCAGCCGCTTGCCTTGATCTTGACACGTAAACATGACACTCAGGGCAGTGCCATACTCTGCGGTAGCCAAGCCACCTGCGTTGCAGTGCGTGATCAGCAGCGCTCCATCTTTGATTAAGGCGGCACCATGTCGGCCGATGGCGCGACACATTTGCCGGTCTTCGTCGTGGATGGCCAGCGCTTCCCGCAGGAGCTTGGAAGCTAGATCGTTTTGACCTTGTGGATGTGAGTCGACGACGGCGCGCATGCGATCCAAGGCCCAAAACAGGTTGACGGCCGTAGGTCGGCTGCTGGCCAAGTAGTCGGCTGCATTAAGCGCAGCTTGGCTGGAGCTGTCCGATCGATGACTAGAGTCGGCGTGCTGCGAGAGAACCACACCATAGGCAGCCGCGATGCCGATGGCTGGTGCTCCCCGAACGCGAAGCATCTTGATCGCTTCCCAAACGGTTTCGACGTTGCGACAGTCGATCGTTCGCAATTCGGTGGGGAGTAGTGTTTGATCAATCAAGCGCAGCCCGCCATCGGCATCTCCAATCCACTCGATCGCTTGCGGAGAAGCAATGGTCGACGCTGCGGGTAAGTTAGGTGGATCACTTAAACTGGACATGACTCGAACTTTTAAAGGATTCTCAGCGGCAATTGAAAGGTGTCAGCCACTGCGCGATTGGTTACTTCTCCTGCGAGAATGTTGGCGGCGGTCTGAAGCGGTCGAAGTTCTGAGACGGCGGCGTCAATTCCACGATTGGCCAAACGCAGCACCCAAGGCAAGGTAACATTGCATAGTGCGAATGTACTGGTTCGCCCTACGGCACCGGGCATATTGGTGACACAGTAGTGGACCACGTCGTTGACCAAATAGGTTGGTTCGCGATGCGTAGTGGGGCGGCTAGTTTCAACGCAGCCCCCTTGGTCAATGGCCACGTCGATGATCACAGATCCGGGCTTCATCAATGTCAAGTCTTCGCGTTTGACCAAGTGCGGCGCCTTTGCTCCCGGGATCAGCACGGAGCCGATCACCAGATCGGCCAATTTGAGTTCATCGCGAATTGTATGGCGATCACTAAATAGAGCGTTGACGTTGGGCGGCATGACATCGTCCAAGTAGCGGAGCCGATCCATATTGACGTCTAGGATGGCCACATCGGCTTGAAAACCAGCAGCGATGCGGGCCGCGTTGGCTCCGACAACTCCACCGCCGAGGATGGTGATATGTGCAGGAGCTACTCCTGGTACGCCGCCCAGCAAAATGCCCCGCCCCATCTGCGGTCGCTCAAGGTATTTGGCTCCCTCTTGGATACTCATCCGTCCCGCTACTTCGCTCATGGGCGTCAGTAGTGACAAACGCCCGTGTTCGTCTTCGAGAGTCTCGTAGGCTAGACAATTGCAGCCGCTGGCCAGCATGGCCTCAGTTAGGTCGCGGCTAGCCGCAAAATGAAAATAAGTGAAAAGTGTCTGTCCGCGACGAATCAATGGGAACTCACCGATCTGTGGCTCCTTCACTTTGACAATTAATTCGGCCGTCGCATAAACGTCTTCTGCCTGCGCAATAAGTTCTGCGCCGGCTTCTTGATAGGCCGCATCAACCAGGCCAGAACCAAGCCCAGCACCTGCCTGAACGAGTACGCGATGCCCCCGAAGGGTCAACTCTTCTACGCCGACGGGCAGCATGGCGACGCGATACTCATCTTGTTTCACTTCAGAAGGTACGCCAATAATCACGAAGTCTTCCTTGCGGGATAAACCAACGGGGTTAAATCAACGGGGTTAAGTTAATATCGCAGCTTAGGTCGCAGTAACCTTCAGCCACAATACTTGCCATCGTTGGCCTCATTGTAAGGTACCAAGAAACGTTCGGCGAGTAACCCATGGTGGGCATCAGAAACGCTATGATGCTTGATTGCCGCTCGACTCGCCGCGAGTTTCGTGGAACGTGAGAGCTGTGACTCGGGACACGAGTCTTAGCGTAAGTGGGTTTTCACGACTCGGATAAAACGTGCGACGAAGGTTAACTCAAGGCACGACTCGGAGAGTCGTGCGACAATTCGTTACGGCCGAAAGTCTTGGCGACTTCCGCTACATTTTTCTTTCCTATCTCTTTCAGTGAACTTTCGCGATGCCCAAGTCTGATCCGTATGCGCTTTCCGAATCGTCAGTGAAAGAGCCTCCAACTAGTTTGTGGGAGAGTCTGCAGTATTTGGGACCTGGTTTCATACTATCCGCTTCGATCGTTGGATCAGGTGAGTTGATCGCAACGACTCTAGTAGGTGCCAAGGCAGGCTTTATTCTGATGTGGTTCATTATCTTCAGTTGCTTGGTCAAAGTGGCTGTGCAAATCGAATTCGGCAAGCACGCTATTAGCTCGGGCGAGTCGACGATGGCTTCGCTCAACGCTCTTCCGGGGCCGCGTTTTCGACAGACGAATTGGTCGATTTGGACGTGGTTATTGTTGATGATGGTCAAGATGCTGCAGGTGGGTGGAATTGTAGGAGGAGTGGTGCTGGCCACAGCAGAACTTTTCCCCGGTCTAGCGGTGATGCCCGTGAGAGCAGTGGCAGCCTACGCGATTGCCATCAGTGTTTCGATCCTGGTTTATCGCGGCTACTACTTATTGATAGAGCGCGCGTCACTCATCATGATCGGCGCCTTTACGCTGTTTACCTTGGCATCCTTGATTTCGTTGCAGTCAACCGATTTTGCCATCACCTCTAGCGACCTGGCCAGCGGATTAATTCCAAACATCCCAACCGAAACGATTCTGTTGTTTACGGCGATTGGAGCCTTCGGGATTACGGGGGTCGGCGGTGATGAAATCATGGCCTACAACTATTGGCTGATCGAGAAAGGCTACGCGAGTTATACGGGTACCAAGAATGATTCGGCTGACTGGGAACGCCGCGCAAAGGGTTGGATACGCGTGATGTACTGGGACGCCAGCTTAGCGATGGTGGCGTATACGTCGATGACGGTGATGTTCTATTTATTAGGCGCGGCCATTCTGCATAAACAGGGGTTGGTACCGTCTGGGGAAGAGCTGATCAGTACGCTGGGAAATATGTACACGCAGTCATTGGGGCCGTGGGCTAAATCGCTGTTTGTGGCTGGTGCTATTGTCGTGCTGTATTCGACGCTCTTCGCTGCCTTGGCAGCTTGGACCCGCATGTTTGCTGATGCCTTTGGCCGGATTGGGTATTATGACTTCCAAAATGAGGCGTCGCGCAAGCGAGCGATTGGTATTGCGGCTTGGATTATTCCCGCCATCTGGGCTACGCTTTTTTTGATTATGGGCAATCCCGCTTTGATGGTGATTTTGGGTGGATTGGCGACGGTTGTGATTCTGTTGATCGTCGTGTTTGCCGCACTTTACTTTCGCTACTATCGCTTGGATCATCGGCTGTTGCCGACGACCGTTTACGATTTGACGTTGTGGATCAGCTCGATCGCAATTTGCTTGGTAGCCGTGTATGTCGTGTATGAGAACGTGTATAAGCCGAGTCGAGATTTGCTGATGCCAGTGGAGGTAGTGGAGAGTAGCGAGCAGCGAAAATAGCCGTCTATTCGTTAAACGATTTTGGCGTCAACGCTTGCCGGCGCCTACGCAGGCTGCAACCAACCTCTCATTCGACATGCACATTCATCCATTGATTACCAAATTGGAAAATCGGATGTCCCGACATCCTGCTACGGCTTGGCATTAAACGATTTCGGTCTCAGCTGTTGGTTTTTTCCAGTGAAACTGGGGAATGAGGCTGCCTACAAGCATGCCGATGAGGCTGGCGGCGAGGCCGCATAGTTGTGGTGGTACAATGAAGTCAGGGAAAACATACATGACCAACAGCCACACACTGACACCAGAAGTGATCGACATCATGGCTCCTTGAGTGGAAGCGGGACGCCAATAGACTCCCAACGCCAGTGGAACGAGGGCACCGACCAGCACTACGCTGTAGGCCCCTTGCACCATGTCGTACATCGTCGAGTTGTTGCGAACAGCTTGAAGCGTGGCGCACAGTGCAAAGATCACTAACACGCCGCGTAGCACACCCAGCATATTCTTTTCATTGAGCTTGGGAAAAAACGGGCGCAAGACATTCTCGACAAACAAGCTGGATGGCGCGAGCAAGGTACCGCTAGCGGTCGATAAGATGGCAGAAACCAATGCGCCGAAGAAAATGGCTTGCGCCCAAAAAGGTGTTCTATCCAAAATTAACTTGGGAAGGATGCGTTGCATCTCGCGTTCGTCTGCATGACTAAAGATATCCACGTAACTGGGATCGATGACGATCGCTGAATAGGCAATGAACATGGGAACGAAGGCAAACAAAAAGTAGAAACCTCCCCCGAGCAAAGTGCCTGTAACCGCAGTGCGCTCATCTTTAGCACTGGTCACTCGTTGAAAGACATCTTGTTGCGGTATCGAGCCAAGCGCGGCAGTTAGCAACCCAGCGATATAGGCGAGCCAAGGTCGAGTGCCTCCCTCGGGGAATAAACGCAGCTTACCGGCTTCTCGGGCTGAGTCTACCACTTTACTCACTCCACTAGAGACGCTTCCGTCGGCGCCTGCCATGCTAGCTAGCAAAGCGGCGATAATCACAAGCCCAATAACAATCACGACAGTTTGGATCATGTCGGTCAGGGCTACCGACCACATGCCACCCATTACTGTATAGAACATGACGATGACAGCACCCATCACAATGCAGCGGTCCAGTGTCAACCACGTGTAGCCAGCCCCTTGCCCCAGCACCGAGAGGACTAATCCCAATGCGGTCAGCTGCGCGGCAGCCCATCCCAAGTACGAAAGCGTGATGACCAACGAAGTGAAGACCTCCACCGTTTTGCCGTACCTTTTGTGGTAGAAGTCGCCGATGGTCAACAGATCCATTCGATAAAAGGCGCGGGCGAAGAACACGGCGACGAGTACCAAACAGATGGAAAACCCAAACGGATCCCCCGGAATCTGATTTAAGCCATCGCGCGCGAATGTAGCTGAAACAGACAACACCGTTTCAGCGCCAAACCAGGTCGCAAAAACGCAAGTAAAATTCATATAGAGCGGCAACGACCGCCCGGCGACCATAAAATCCTTGGCCCCATGCACGCGGCTGGAAGCGTAGAGACCGACGGCTATCGTAAAAAACAGATATCCAAGGACAGCAATGGTTAGCATGGCTGGAATCCACTGATGCAAAACGGTGGGAACGGAATTTGCACAAGATAGCTAGCGGCAGTCATATCGCCAATACCTTTCTGGCTCGTTTCTAGAAAGTGCGCGATTGCACAAATGACTTGACTACCCAGACGGTAGGGTGCCGATCCTCAGAAAACTGTGGGGAATGACTGTTCACACTGTAACGATCGCGCCGATAATGAGGACGATGTTCTTTAAAAAGGTACGGGGCATTCCACCCATTTGAAATCGTCCCAGACGCTGTTAAGTGTTTCGACGATAGGGGCTGAGCTGCGGCCATGGCTGCTGAAAACCTCGGCACGGCGAGTGCAGTTCGCACCATTTGTGACCGTGACTAAACATTACTCTCAAAAAATCAAGAAAACGCCATGAGTGATACGATTCGCCTCTGCTTGGTACTTCACAACCACCAACCGATTGGCAACTTTGATGGCGTGATCGAACAGGCTTATCAGGACAGCTATTTACCCTTCTTGGACGTATTCGAGGGGTACGAGTCGCTGAAAATTTCGCTGCATACCTCGGGCCCGTTGATGTTGTGGCTGATGCAGCATCACCCAGAGTATGTCGAGCGAGTGAAAACGCTGGTGGCTGATGGTCGAGTGGAGATTATTGGCGGTCCATTTTACGAACCCATTTTGCCGATGCTTCCTAGCCGCGACCGGATTGGGCAGATCCGGGCCTATGCGCACTATTTGAATGAGCTGTTCAGTACCAATGTGCGTGGCATGTGGATGCCCGAACGCGTGTGGGAAAGTGCTCTGACGACTGATATCTATAAAGCTGGAATGGCTTATACCGTCCTCGATGACTTCCACTTCAAAGCAGCCGGCTGGCGTGAGGAACAGTTGGTGGGAAGCTATCTGACGGAAGAAGACGGCAATCTATTGCGGGTCTATCCAGGTAGCGAATTGCTGCGGTATTTGATTCCATTTGCCCCCCCCAAGGAAACGATTGATTACGCGCGACAAGTAGCCGCACAGCATCCTGGAGCCACACTGGTCTTTGGCGATGATGGTGAGAAGTTTGGAACTTGGCCAGATACCAAAGTTCACGTCTATGAGCGAGGTTGGCTGCGCAGTTTCTTCGATCTGTTGGTCGCCAATCAAGAATGGCTGGTTACCAGCACACTTGACACGGCTACCCGCGAAGAAGCACCGCTAGGGAAGATCTATTTGCCCGACTGCAGCTACCGCGAGATGACGGAATGGTCCTTGCCTGCCGAACGACAGGAATTGCACAACGATGTGATGCATGAGTTGCACCAACATTCGCGCTGGGAAGATATCTCGCAGTTTATGCGTGGTGGCAATTGGCGGAACTTTAAAGTTCGCTATGCAGAAGCCAATGAGATGTACGCGCGGATGATGCAAGTCAGTCGTCGCTTAGAGGGGACGCGGCGATCCTGTGGCGATGGTGCACTGCTGGGCGAAGTGGAAGATCACCTGTACCGCGGACAGTGCAATTGTCCTTACTGGCACGGTGCCTTTGGCGGCATCTACCTGCCGCACTTACGGAATGCGATCTACAGTGAACTGATCGCGGCTGACAACCAGCTCGATTATTTGGAGCACGGACGCGGACAGTGGGTTGAAGCGATCAGCGAGGACTACAATTTCGATTTACGTCCCGAAGTCCGCATTGCCAACGAGCAGTTGGTCGCGTATGTAGCACCGGCCCAAGGGGGCATGATGTACGAGCTGGACGTGCGCTCGATCCGCCACAATTTGCTGGCCACGTTGCAACGCCGCCCTGAGGCATATCACCGAAAGGTTCTGCAAGGGAATATTCAACCCGAGGGTGAAGTGGCCAGTATTCACGACCGTGTCGTGTTCAAACAAGAGGGACTCGACAAACGCTTGCAGTACGACTGTTTTCCGCGCAAGAGTTTCCTGGAACACTTCTACGACAACGATATTTCGCTGGATGATGTGGCGGCCGGAACTGCCATGGAACGCGGAGACTTCGTTGCACAACCTTTTGAAGCTAAACTCCGCCGCGCGGCGAGTAAGGTCCAGTTGCAACTCAGCCGGGATGGCAACGCCTGGGGCATTCCTATCCGAATGACCAAAGCCATCACCCTCGAAGCCGGACAGCCGATGCTGCAGATCGTCTACCTGTTGGAAAATCTACCCCGGGATCGCCAATTGCATTTAGCATTGGAATGGAACTTCGCCGGTATGCCTTCAGGTGCGAACGACCGTTACTTCTACAATGCCAGTGCGGAGCAACTGGGCCATCTTGGCACGCAACTCGACCTGCGTGATACCCAGCATTTGGGACTATTCGATCAATGGCAGGGACTGGATGTGTTGATCGGCCTTAGCCGCCCGGCTAGTGTCTGGACTTTTCCGATCGAGACGGTGAGTCAAAGCGAAGCTGGCTTTGAGTTGGTTCACCAATCGGTATGCGTCATGCCCCATTGGTTGGTGAGCGGAGATGCCGACGGGAAGTGGTCGGTACAAATGCAAGTTCGGATCGCGGCTGGCAAACAGCCATGCGTGTTGGCAGAAAACGTCATGCAGTCGATGGTTTTGGCTACAATGGAATAGTTGCAATCCTGAGTGGCAAGAGGTTAAGTCGTAGCGGGATTCGGCGCAAACGTACTATTTCACTACAAACGTCTTCACTTGGAACGTCAGTTGCCAAGCGTGAGGACCGGTTGCGCGTTCGCGCTCGCGGGCGATATAGAGCCAAGCAAAGAAGATGTCGGACACATTGGGGACCAAGCAATATCTCAGGGTATCGTCGTACTTTAAAGAGTGTCCGATACCTATTTTGTTAGGCTGGGTGTCGCTGCTGATCATCGGTCAGGCCATTGGCTGCATGGAACGGCCCGCGGCCTCGAAAAAAGCTGGTCCATCAACTAGCACGCCGGACACTTCTACTAAAACGTCCGTTGCAGGTGCGACTGAGCTGGCCCCAATGGATACTAAGTTCGACCCCTCCAATCTCGTCCGGCAAAGCGCGGTATTGACTCGGCAGCTCTTAGCTGGAGACGTAGCTGCGGCGCACGAGCAATTCTCACCTAGCCACCGCGATCCGATTTCACTGGATGAGATAGGCAAACTAAGCAATGAACTACGAGTCCTGTTTGGCAACGATGTCTCCAAGATCAACTTGTTAGAGACGCGATTTGGAGAAATCGACGCTGTGTCGCAGGCTGAAGCGTTTCAAGTGCAGCATATCGTTGAGTTCTCGACAGGGAAGGAAGCGATATCGACGGTGCAGTTTTCCCTGCCAGCAGAGGAGGCAAGTCCTGACAGCGGTGAATTGGTGGCCATTGATGTACGGGAAACGTGGCCCTCCTTTTCTCCGGAGACTTTACTCGCCGCAAAAACCGCCCTGCAACTCCTATTTTCGGATTGGCCCAACTCAACGAGCGACAACTCAGTTAAGAGCACGCGAGCCGAGAACAGCGCTAAGTTTTTGCAGCTACTGCATCCCGATACCCTGCCCTACTTTCATGCTCAGCCACTGGAACATTGCGTTGAGCAGATAGAACAGTACTTCGGCCCCGTAACCAAGCTGCCGCAATGGTCGCAATGGAGCTATCAAACCGACGGCGAACAATTAACGGCTCGGGGGATAGTGGAAACGAAGTTAGATAAGGTTGAGATACAGGCTGATTTTTCGGACCAGAAACTGATCGGCTTAACTTTCATCGGTCTGAATTGTGCGCTGTCGACGCTCGATTTGCTGGTGGAACAGCCGCTGGCCGCCAGCCGGGGAACGTTATTTTGGGAAAATGTGTTTCGTGGAGAACTTGCCAAGGCTCACGGACTACTTGCTCCCGAGTTTCAGCAGGAGCTAGCGTTGAATGAATTTCAGTCAGCAATTTCCGCAAGTGATTTGGCTGAAGGCTCTGAGCTGAAGAACGTGCATTTGGAGACGATACGCTTTTCGAATCGCATGCAACGCGCCGCCGCATTTGGACTGACCGCCTACTATATGGCCAAGTTTGACGATGGTTCCCAGCAAGCAGTGCAGTGCGAATTTGCAAACCAAGACAATTCCCCGCAGTTGCTGGCATTCGCTAACGATTTCGAAGCTATCCTCCCAACCTCAGAAGATGATCGAGTAGAGACAATAGTGAACGCGTTCCTATCTGGCGAGCCCGAACAAATCGAGCAATTATTGGACTCGGCTGGGAAAAACGGCTTCGACGCCGGTATCTCTAAAGTCTTCATGCAACAGCTCAAGTCCTTGCTTGGTAGCGAACAGCCGACGATTGAGGATGTTCGCGTTTTGCATTGGTATCGCGAAGCAAATCGCACCGAACAATTGCGTGCGAAAATTGAAACCACGAATCGTTCCATTATTTTCGAGGCAACTACACAAGGTGGCGAATTAAAATCATTCAATTTCACTGCCCCCGAGTTGATGACCTTCGCGAGTGCAATTACTGATATCAGCGGAGTGGAAGAGAGCGGCAAGGAGTTTATTCGGCAGTGGATGAATCCCAGTCGGACAGAGCAGGCCATAGCAAAGATGGTTGGCACGACCGATCGACGTACGCTACTGGTACAGTTGGAAATGCAACGAGACAGCCTGATCGAACAGCACGGACGCTTCCTTTGGTCCGACTTGACCGCCTGGCAGATTAGCCCGATCAACAACGAAATCCATGTGGTTTATGACTTGGAGTTCGCAGATCGGACGCTCGAAATGCAGTTGTTGTTTCAAGTTAGCGCAATTGGTGCCAAAGTGGCTACTGCCAGTGTATTAACTGATAGCAAGTAAGCCCAACAGTTACAAAATCTAAGTGTCAAAAAGTTAGATCTGAACTTAGAGATTTAGCTTTAAGGCAAGGTATATATAAAGCCAAAACACTTTGATAGCAAAAGGAGTATTTGCGATGAAATTCGCAAACAGAGGGGGGCGGGCGTGTTTCTGGTAGCGGTGAATTGTCTGGCGGCGTCCAACGCAAATTGTTGTTGCTAAAGAAGTTAGGCAGCGTTACTAGTAAACTGTCGCCGAAGTAATGAGCGGTACGGCGCTGGCGAGCTGTTGATTAGTGAGCCGCGACGCTTGAGCGGCCGGGCCTCCAACATTGCCCGGCCGGGCCTCCAACATTGTCCGGTGCCTTACGGGCTTGTTGATTTAGTCGTTTAACCCGCAGCCAAAGGCGAGGTTCGCCCCGATGATCCTCGCCTACGGCTGCAGGATAAACAACAAACGTGCAATCCAACACTCAATCAACAAGCCCTTACATCCCCACGGCTCACCCCGATACTGCCAGAATCGACTACCTCAACAGCCCGCCCTCTTAGTTTTTTCACTACTTCGGCGAATACTTTCCGGTACTAACGATCTGAAATCGAGGGTGGTTAGCAGCTCACTAGGTCGAAAAAAGGCTTGGCTGCAGCTCTCGGAATCGGAGGGATGAGCTCTCAATCGAAAAACGAAAAAACCGCTCTTAGCTTTGCCAAGGGCGGTTGATTTGGCTTTCCACTGGAAAGCTTGTTCGGTTGTCGAAGTTAGTGATACTTCACTACTACTTCTTCTTTGCAGTCTTTTTCTTGGCGGTCTTTTTCTTAGCAGCCTTCTTCTTTGGAGCAGCCTTAGCTGCCTTCTTTGGAGCTGCCTTCTTCGACGCCTTCTTAGCTACCTTCTTCTTGGTAGCAGCCTTCTTCTTCGCCACGTTTTTTTCCTCCGCTAAACGGAAACAAGGAAAAGGCCCATAATTTGACGACAACAGCCACATGCTAGCGTCGGGGCATTTTCCGAATCGAGAAAACCTTCACTTTTCGAGGTCATGACGGTGGCCACCGCCGATGTCGACCTAGTGCAATGAAGATCACCTACGTCCTTGGAACATATTTGTACGGACTTTCGCAAGCAATGCAATATCTTTTTGACACTTTTTAAACATATTTCTGACTTTTTTTCAACACCTTTTGTTTTGCCAGCGAAAACAATTGGTATTAGATGCGAATGCCGCGAGGTTAAGAATTTACAAACTGAGCGGGATGGCGCGAGGGGCTTTTTGATTTAGTCAGCCGCGACGCGTGAGCCGCCGAGCGACGATCGTTCCTCAATAGCCGCGTGAACCAAACTGCATGGCTTGCCAGTTGCTGGCAGCCAGGAGCAAGAACATTGCGCCGAAGGGTTCACCTTTTTGAATGAAGTAAAAGCCTACCAGTGCACCGGCGCCAATCGAAACGGTGTGAGCAATCCGCATCGGGTCGGCCACGCGGCTCATCATCAATCCGCTGCGCATGATTTGTCCACCGTCTAGTGGCAGGATCGGCACTAAATTTAAAATTGCCCATGCGGTACTGGGAAAAAGAATAGCATCGAACAACGCATACAGCACAATGGAACTACCCAATTCGCGAGAACCGATGTCCGTCCCGAACGCACGATTGATCCAATCGTTTAAGTTCATTGGAATGTCCATCCGTAGACCGACTAACCACACTGCTGCGGCCAGCGCCAATTGCAAGGCGGGACCGGCGGCTGAGATGACGATCTGCTCCTTTGGACCGATGCGGCGGCTGCGGGCTCCATCCCAAGCACCAAAAGAATCTGAAATCGCCAGACCACCGAAGTGATATAAGACGATGCGGCTGCGCATGCCATACAGCCGCATGGCTAAGGCATGTCCCAATTCGTGAACGAGAATCGACAACAACAACGCGCTCGTCCAAACCAAGAGCAGCATGGGTCCGCCGGGGCTGTCGATATTCAAATGTTGTGCGGAATCATCTAAGCCAACGCTCCAGCTCCACCCTAACACGGCGGCGACAATCCAGAACCCCCAGGTGATGCGCACAGGAAAGCCCAGCACTGAGAACTGTAGGTCATAGGGGCTTACGCCAGGTTCTTGAAGCATAGCCGGTGCGTTGGTGTGAGTTAAAGAAACGAGAGATGCCTAAGGATGTCGTTTCGAGCGGCTAAAGTCAACGCCGCGCGATGGCGATTAGCTCATCAGCGCCTTGCTTTTTCAATTCGTCGGCAAGTTCTCGACCGAGCATAGCGGCTTGAGCGAGTGAACCAGAGCGCGCACCACGAATCGCTTGTTTACCATCGATGGAAAAGACTCCAGCGGTCAATTCGAGCTGATCGCTTGTATTGACGTGGGCCAACGCGGCGACTGGAGCCAAGCAGCCGGCCAACAGGCTCGACAATAGTTCGCGTTCTGCGGTTACGGCGGCATAGCTGGCGGCATGGTTGAGTTGCCCAAGCGCAGCTCGCGTGGTTTCGTCGTCAGCCCGGCATTCCAATCCCAATGCACCTTGGCCGATGGCAGGCAGGATTTTTGATTGAGGGAGGAACTGAGTGATCCGCGAATTCAGTTTGAGCCGCGTCAGTCCGGCAGCAGCCAAAACGATCGCATCGTAGTGTCCTTCTTCCATTTTTCGAATGCGAGAATCGACGTTGCCACGAATGTCTTTGATGGCGACGTCCGAGCGCCACGCAAGCAATTGAGCGCCTCGGCGCGAGCTGCCGGTGCCGATGGTGGAGCCACTGGGGAGCTCTTCAAAATTAGCCCCTCCTTGAGTGAGCAAGCAATCTTGTGTGGTTTCGCGTTCGGGAACCGCAGCCAGCAGCAGTCCCTCGATGGGCATGGTCGGCAGATCTTTGAGACTGTGGACGGCTACATCAACCTGCCTATCTAACAATTCGCGCTGGATTTCCTTGGTGAACAATCCCTGACCACCCACTTGGCTGAGAGAGGCGGACGAGATGTCCCCTTTGGTGGCGATAATCACCAACTCAACTTCGTGACCGCGCTGAGTCAACTGCCCAGAGACCCACTCCGCCTGCCACATCGCGAGCTTGCTACCGCGTGTGCCGATGCGAATTCTTGCCAAGGCTGATGTTCCTAATGAATGCTCTAAGCCAGAAAAATACTGGTCCGCATTGTAGCAACTCAGCGAGCGGCATAAAGGGCGAACGACTGCCTAGTTGGGGCAGGGACCAACACCGAGAACTCCACCTTCAATTCTTGGGCTC
Source organism: Pirellulaceae bacterium (assembly GCA_041739785.1). GTDB lineage: Bacteria > Planctomycetota > Planctomycetia > Pirellulales > Pirellulaceae > Aureliella. Next base: position 46,488 of record JBGSNE010000296.1, on the reverse strand, counting down.
GCGAGCGGTAGGCGATTTGGCAATTCTCGCAATGTCCTAAATGCGAGCGGATTTGCTGACGCGAATCACCAGTGAGTTCACCGAGCAAATAGGGATCGAGAGAGTCGAGCACTTCTCGGCAGGATAGGTGGGCCGAAAGATTGACGCGGCTGGGGATCACGGAACCAGAATCTTGGTTGGGATCGCTTGGTAACGGCGGATTGAATAGCAAGAACAAAATCGCCGCACATCCAATCACGGCACTCGACGCACCCAGCGCGCGTTTTCTCAGCCGCCGGCGGCGCTCACATTGGCGAACCTGCGTCGCTAAAGCGTTGAGTGTCCCAGGCAGGCAGGCTGACCAAGAGTCATTCTGGTTATCCGATGTCATGCGGCTGGTCTCAAGAGCGACTGGAAGTATTGATAGCATGAAGACTTGGCGACTTCATTACTGTTAATCTAGTATCGATCATCGGCACATGGGGACTCAGTTAGACAGTTCACATTATTTTCTTGAATTATGGTACTTGTCAGATTTGCATTCCTGCTTGTTGGAAACCGCTTGGAGGAAGTCATGAGTCCGGGAGTGAATACTTTCAGTGGCAGTGCTGTGCAACGGCAACCCCTACGCCTTATACTAGATTTTGTGCCGAAAGGATGCCTGCCCTCGGCTGGCACTTTGCAAAAACCGTACGCGAACCGCCCCAGGACTAGCTGCGTAACTCTAGAAACTGTGTAAACTCATTCGTTTTTCACAGCAATTGCTCGGCCGTGTCCCCACAGGTGTCGTCCCGATAGGTGTCTGACACAATCGAGGGCGGGCTCAATTGCTCCAGTTATCAGCTTGCCCTAAGTCTGAGTCAGTCAGTTACCTTTGGGGACCAAGCCTATTCCCACAACAGTTCAGAGAGGGTCGCCAACAAATGCCAGAATCGAACTTGGGAGCCGCCGACCGACGTCCCATGATTGAAGCGATTGGGTTGTCGAAATTCTACGGGCCGTTTGCGGCCGCTCGCGATGTTGATTTCCAAGTTTACGAGGGTGAGTTGGTGGCATTTCTCGGCCCCAACGGTGCCGGCAAAAGCACAACCATGAAAATGCTCACCGGCTATCTGGCCCCCAGCGAAGGGGTAGCCAAGATCGCTGGCCACGACATGTTTAATGATCGCATCGCGGGCTCACGGCACTTGGGATATCTCCCCGAGAACGGCCCGCTTTATCCAGAAATGACCCCATTAGGGATGCTCGACTTTTTCGCCGAGGCTCGCGGAATGGACCGGAAGCGGAAGCAAGAGCGGATCGAAGCCGTGGTCGACTTGTGCGACCTGAGCTCCGTGGTGAACAAGGCGATTAGCAAATTGTCGAAGGGATTCAAGCAGCGGGTCGGCATGGCACAAGCCCTACTGCACGAACCCGATGTGTTGATCCTCGACGAACCGACGGCAGGCCTCGATCCGAATCAGATTCGCGAGGTACGCAAAACGATGCGCAAGCTTCGCGAGACGAAGACGATCTTGTTATCGACGCACATTTTGCAAGAAGTCGAAGCGATGGCAGATCGCGTGGTGTTGATCAACGAAGGCCGCAAGGTATTCGATGGCAACGTCACCGAACTTCGGGCTATCAAGGGAGACCTGGATGAAGCCTTCCACAAGCTAACCGGGGCGGCCTAAGCACAGGCGGACTGAAGTCCAGCCGGCCGCACACGGGAGTTTATTATCGATAAGTCAGAGCTGCGGCACATGGAATGCGCCAGCTTCTAAGATTTTTAAAACGCAACCGAAACTCGAAAACCATAGTACTGAACATGATTGCTGCTGATATTTTCAGTCTGTTTGCCCCGCTGTTGAAGCTGATCGTTATTGATTTAGTGATTGGCCTATTGGCCTTCCTGCTAATTAGTGCACTGGCTAAGGGGAAGCGCGCCACCTATGCCGTACTCAAGCGGAATTTCCTAGGCTACTTCGCTAATCCGACTGGCTATGTGTTTCTATGTTTGTTTGTGCTGTTGACATCGATGGCAGCCTTCTGGCCGCACGACTTCTTCAATTCGAATTTGGCCAATCTCGAACAGCTAAACTATTGGTTTCCGATCATCATGCTGTTCTTTATTCCGGCCATCACCATGAGTATTTGGGCGGATGAGAAACGACAGGGGACTGACGAATTGTTGCTGACCCTGCCAGCCGACGACTTCGATATCGTGATCGGTAAGTATCTCTCGGCGGCTTCTATTTACACGGTGTCGCTAGTTTTCTCTCAAATGTCGACTTTCTTGGTACTGATGTTTTTGTCTAAGGGACAAGTCGACACTGGGTTGTTCTTCTCAAACTATTTTGGTTACTGGTTTATCGGCTTGGCGATGCTAGCCATTGGCATGATCGCGTCGTTTTTGACGCACAATTTAACTGTGGGCTTTATTCTGGGAGCTCTATTTAACGCACCGTTGGCTTTTGCCTCGATGGCCGATGTGATCGTGCGTGACAAGGCCTATGGCCGCATCGTCAAGATGTTTAGCATTCAAGATCAATTTGACAACTTTGGGCGAGGAGTGATCAGCCTGGCACCGATTGCTTTTTTCACTTTAGTTTTGTCGCTGGGGCTCTATTTTTGCATGGTGCTGATTGGCCGTCGTCACTGGAGCGGCGGGCAGGATGGCAACATTCGCTTTCTGCACTATTTGGGGCGCGTGCTGTTGCTGATGGTGACTGTTTTTTCGCTCAGCTATTTCTTGAAGAACAACGATCTGCTGCGATACGATGCCACTGAGGGCCAAGTGAGCTCGCTCAGCCCGACCACCACGCGGGTTATCCGGCAGCTCAACCCTGAGCGACCGATTGTGATTGATGCCTACATTTCATCGGACATTCCCGAACAATACGCGAAAACGCGTTATGACTTGCTGACGCTTTTGAAGGAATTCGAAGCCATCGCTTCCAGCCAACGAGTTAAATTGCAAGTCCGCATCAACGACAACCTCGAGCCATCGGGCGAGGAAGCGCTGCGGGCCAAGAAACAGTACGGCATCGTACCGGAGATCGTACGTGTTCGTGAACGAGGGGCATTCAAGGATCAAGAAGTGCTTCTCGGTGCGGCCGTACGTAGCGGTCTTTCAAAGGTGGTCATCCCCTTCTTCGAAAGTGGCGTGCCTGTTGAATACGAATTGGTGCGTTCGATCAATACTGTAGCTCAACCCAAACGAGCCAAGTTGGGGATCGTCAACACCGACGCAAACTTCATGGGTGGCTTCTCGATGGCCGGCGGCGGTTTTCAACAGATCCCCAAGCAACCGATCGTCGAGGAATTGGAGAAGCAATACGAAGTCGAAGCAGTCGACCCGAGTTCTCCGATTTCGACCGACCAGTACGACGTGTTGTTTGTTGCCCAACCTTCATCGCTCAATCCACAACAGTTAACCAATCTGGTGGACGTGGTCAAAGCGGGCGTGCCTACAGCCATATTTGAAGACCCCATGCCAGCCGTGTATCAAGGTATTCCCGGGACAGGTGAACCAAAACAAGCGCAGAATAATCCTATGTTTGGCGGCAATGCTCCGCCGGAACCCAAGGGGGATATGCAAGCCCTGTGGAAGGTCCTTGGTCTGGACATTCCGATCCAATCTGGTTTTAGCGGCATCAACCCGGACGTAGTTTGGCAACGCTATAATCCACACCCCAAACTCGAGTACTTGACCAATGCCACCAGCGAATGGCTGTTCATTCTCGAAGGTTCGGGTGAGAACGAAGGCTACTTAACCGACGAAAGTCTAATTACGGACGGTCTCCGCGAACTGATGTTTCTTTACGCCGGTGCGATTCGCAAGGAAGATAAGCGCGACGATCTGAAGATTACTGAATTGGTGAAGACGCGTGAAAACTCTGGAAGAATTGGTTTCGCTGATTTGCAGACTCAAATGCGAGGCGGCAGTCCTTCGGCGACTCAATTGCAAATTTTAGAAGGTCCGCCTACGGGACAACAGACGATTGCTGTTTACATCGAAGGGGTCAGCGCGGAGACGAAAGCAGCGGACAGCACAGACACAACTACCGACGCCACTGCGGCGCGTCCCATCAGGGCGGTTTACGTCTCCGACGTCGATTACCTGCACCCGTTTTTTAGCGAAAATCGTAAGCGCCCCGAACAATTTGAAGAACTTGACCTGCGAGTTCAAAACATAACGTTTGTGTTGAACATCGTTGACGTGCTGGCGGGAGAGAAGAACTATCCGACCATCCGCAGTCACGAGCCGCAACACATCACGCTGAGTTTGTTCGAAGACCAAGCCGAAGTCTATCGTCTGGAAGAGTCAGAGAGACAAAAGTCCTACCAAGAAAATTTCAATAAGGCCCTGCAAGAGGCTGAGGAAGAGAATCAAAAGTCGGTAGCAAAATTTCGCGAGAAAGCGGAAAAATTGCAGCGTGAAGGAACGCAAAGTGTCAGCAAGCAACAAGAGTTGATTGGCATGATGCAACAGCTGCAAGTGCAAACGGCGGCGATGGAACGCAAATTGGCGATTCGACGAGAAAAGATGGAAAGCGAACGTGATGCACAGATCCAAGACAGTCGCCGCGCGGCTGAGGCTAAGGTTTTGGAATTGCAGAATCGCTATAAAATGCTGGCGATTTTCCTGCCACCAATTCCTCCGTTGTTGGTGGGAGCTGGCGTCTTTGTTACTCGCCGCGTGCGCGAGCGAGAAGGCATTTCCAAGAGCCGCTTAAAATAGTAGCTCACCGTCGCAAGGCTCGCCGAGCCGTGAAGACGCAGAAATAGCTGGGCTTAACTCGGCTCGTAGAGCCGATGGAGTACAAGTTCGACGCGGAGCGTCGAGCCACATTGATTTGCATTGAATAACTGGTTAACGAAGAAAACGGTAGTTTGCTCAAGAATTTAGGAGTTCCGCTGTGAACGAAGGTAGAACATCCGCCATATTTGCTGCGGTGGCTGCACTCTCATTGGGATTGGCTTGGTGGTCTCGCCCAGATTCAATATCCAACGAAAAGGACCTGATCGTCGAAGTAACTGGTCAACCGGTTTTCGCCAAGTTCGAGGATCCAGCTGAGGCTCAATCGTTTCAGATCATCAAATATGACGAAGCCTTGGGACAGCTAGAACGATTTGAAGTGGCTAAAGACAAAGCGGCCAATATGTGGAAGCTGCCGTCGTACGACGACTACCCAGCGGACGCTGCCGAACAAGTTCGCGATGCCACTACGCCGTTAATTAGCATGCCGATCCTAAGTGTGGCTAGCCTCGACAAAGGAGACCACTCGCTTTATGGCGTTGTTAACCCAGATGAAGAAAGCCTGAGCGTAGGCGAATCTGGGGTGGGGATGCTAGTGCGTGTGAAGGGGGACGCCAATCAAGTGCTTGCCGAGCTGGTTATTGGCAAAGAAGTTGAGGGGATCGAGGGTCAGCGGTATGTTCGCGTCCCGACTGAGGATGCGACGTACGTGGTTGAGATAAACACCGATCCGTTCACCACTGACTTCAAAAAATGGATTAATCAAGAGCTGCTCGAAGTCCGTAGCTTTGACATCGCTGCCGTAGAACTGCGCGACTATGCCATTCTGCCGACGCAAAATGGATATGGCATGAGCCGTAATTTTGATGCGGACCTGAAATTTGATTCAGCTGCCAATAAATGGAGCATGGAGCGTTTGGTTAGCTACGCGGGAGGTAAGGCCTCGGACGACAATTTGAAAGAGGGTGAAAAACTGAACGACACGGCCCTGAACGATTTGCGGAATGCCGTCCAGGACTTGGAGATCGTCAACGTTCGCCGTAAACCCAAGGGTTTGGCTGCCGACCTAAAAGCTGACAAATCGCTGATGGAAAACCAGGAATCGTTGCAGAGCCTGGTCTCTCAAGGCTTCATACCGCAAGAAAGCGGCGACGGCACAGAAATCTTCGCCACCGGCGGTGAAACATTGATTGGGACCCAAGCTGGTGTGAAGTACTTGCTTCGCTTTGGTGAAGCAGTGGCCAACTTGAGCAGTGCTGAAGAGGTTGATGAAGGGAGTGGCCTGCGACGTTACCTACTGGTTTCCGCGGTGCTGGACGAAGCGAAATTCCCAGCTCCCGATTTGGAGCCACTGCCCGAAACCGTCGAGGACATGTTAGCTCGCCAGAACAAGAGCCAGCCGACCGACAGCGGCGCTGCTGTGGAGCCGGTTATGATCGACGTTCCCGAGACGGGTTCGGCCCCGAATCCAGCAGCGGAACCAGCTGAGACAACTCCGGATAGCGATGCACAGTCCGACAACCAAGAGCCATCGCCCGAATCCCCAGAAGCTGCTTCCGAAGCGCTAGGCGACGCTACGGAATCTCCCCTGTCGACGACTGATGAAGCTTCCAGCAATGGGGAAGCCCCAGCTGAGGAAGATCCGAACGCTTGCGATCCGCAAGAAGAATCTGACGACAGCCAACCTTCGAAGGCGGAAACTAGCGATTCGGAGGAAGAACTCAAAACGGAGGCGTTGGACGCATCCCAAGAATCCAACCCTGCTAATTCAGAAAACACAGAGGCCAGCGGGAATGACGCGCCAACGACCAATTCGTCAGCAAGTGTCGAAGGGCAACCAAAGAAGACGGCAGAAGAACTGAAGGAAGAGTTGGAATTTGTACGAGAACAAATTGCCAAAGAGAATCAGCGTAAGATTGATGCGCGGAAGGAGAAGATTGATGCAGCTCGCAAACGCGTTCAAGAATTAAATGCTCGGTTCGCAGACTGGTATTATGTGGTTAGCGATAGCGTTTACAAAAAACTAAAGATGTCGCGTGACCAATTGATTGTGGCCGACACACCCGCCGAGCCGGCTGCAACAGCTCCTGCCAATCTACCGTTTGACCTCCAGCAATAATTGCTTAACAAGGCTACAACGGATGGGAATCTACGACCGCGACTATTACCAAGGGGATAGCTTGCGTCCGCTCCGACCATGGGACAATCGCTCCATGGTTACGATGTTGATCTTCGCCAATGCTGCGGTCTACATTGCCAATTTCCTGATGGGTCGTAACCTCACTCCCGATTCACCCGATCCAGTGGGTGGGCTAGGTTTGATGGGTTACTTGGCACTTTATCCGGAGTCTCTGGTCAATCCGTTGCAGTGGTATCGCTTGGTAAGTTATGGATTTGCCCACGACCCCAAGCAGATTACGCATATTCTGTTCAACATGCTCTCTCTCTACTTTTTGGGGCGCAATGTTGAGGACAAATACGGCAAGTGGGAGTTTTTTCGCTTTTACATGGTTTCCATCGTCGTATGCGGGCTGGTGTGGTGTCTGATGCGGTGGGGCCAGGTGTCTGGTCCAGTGTTAGGTGCATCCGGTGCCACCACGGCTGTAGCCATGTTGTTCGTTTACTCCTTCCCCCAGGCAACGCTTTATCTTTACGGTGTATTGCCGGTCAAGGCTTGGGTGTTGGGAATAATCATTATCGCAGGCAATCTCTTTGGCTCGCGGGACTATGTGGCCTACGACGTGCATTTGGTGGGAGCAGCTTTTGCTTCTTTGTACTTCTTCGGCAACTTGAGCTTTTCAAGTCTGGGATCCGTGGTCGAAGGGTTTCAAACGCAGTTGAAGCAACGCCGTCGCGGCTTAAAAGTCCATCGCCCCGATCGTGAAGACAAACCTTCCACTTCGAAGGACGAAGCGGAATCGGATCGCATTTTGGAAAAGATCCATCGCGAGGGAAAAGACAGTCTTACTACGCGTGAAATCAAGTTTATGGAACGCTACAGCCGCGAAATGCGAGAAAAACGTAAGCAGCTCTAGCCAGCGGAATTCGTCAAGAATTTCAAACTCCAGTATGCTACTCTCGTCCGTGCTTCTTCTTTGCCACCCGTGCGAGTAGGTTGCTTAAGAACTTCCTTCCCTTCAGACTTTCCGGCAGCCGCCAGAGCGCGGCAGGTCACCGTTAGCCAACTCATGAAGAACCGATTAGAATTATTGTCGGCCGCCTTAACACCGATGTGGCGGCCGTTCGCGTGTGTCAGTCTGCGCGGAGGCATGCGTCCAAACGGCTAATCGTTTTGGCGCCGTCGAGTTTTAAGTTAACGTACTTCAAAGAAACCTGGTCTCATGTCGTCTTCCACAACCTCCTTTTCCACTACCCGAAGTGAAATTTGTGGCCATCGAGTCGTCGATATCGCCGAGCAATTTGGAACTCCATGTTACGTTTACGATTGGGCGTCGATCGAACAGCGGATTGCCGACCTAGGGGCTTTTGACGCAATCCGCTACGCGCAGAAAGCGCTGTCGAACATTGCCATCCTCGATCGCATGCGCAAGCGTGGAGTGGTGGTCGACGCAGTCAGCGCTGGTGAGATCCAACGTGCGCTACGCGCAGGTTTTGTCCCCAACTCTCATCCGGCTGGGATCGTCTACACTGCCGACGTATTTGATCGCGAGTCGCTGGAGTTAGTAACTAAGCATCAAATCCCTGTGAACGTTGGTTCGCCAGATATGATCGATCAACTGGGGCAATGCGCGCCGGGAAGCAACATTGCGCTGCGAATCAATCCAGGTTTCGGTCATGGTCACAGCCAAAAAACCAATACGGGTGGTCCTCAGTCGAAGCATGGTATTTGGCACACAGACATTGATGAGTGTTTGTTACGGGCCGATCGACACGGCATCTTGGTCACCGGCCTGCACATGCATATCGGAAGTGGTACCGACTTCGAACATTTGTCGCAGGTCTGTGCAGCGATGGAGAAGGCTTGTCTGGAGGTGGGGCGAACTGTCAAAACCATTAGTGCCGGGGGGGGGCTTCCAATCCCTTACAAGCCCGAACAAAGCTACATTGATTTAGAACAGTACTATCAGTTGTGGCATGCAACCCGCAATCGGTTGCAAGACAAGTTTGGACATGCCATTGAATTAGAGATCGAACCTGGTCGGTACTTGGTAGCCGAATGTGGTTATTTGATTGCCGAAATCCGGGCGATCAAAAGCATGGGCGACAATACATTCTATTTGCTGGATGCCGGCTTCAACGACTTGGCCCGCCCAATCTTGTATGGTGCGTATCATCCGATATCGATCGCTCATCGCGATGGCTCAACCAGTGGGCTTGAGCGGGACGTTATCGTGGGTGGTCCGCTGTGTGAATCGGGCGATATTTTTACTCAAGAAGAAGGTGGCTTTGTTTCTCACCGCCGGCTCCCCGCCGCCAATGTCGGTGATCTGTTGGTCCTTGAAGTTGCCGGAGCTTATGGTTACGCCATGGCCAGCAATTACAACAGTAAGTATCGCGCTCCCGAAGTACTGATTGAACAAGGCGAATTGAAAGAGATTCGCCGTCGCGAAACAGCAGATGACCTGTTGCGGCAGGAAACGATTCCCGAATAGGTGATAAATGGATCGTCGTAATTTTGTGACCCTTTCAACTTCAGCGGTTGGTTCGATTGCTTTCGCATCACCGTCAATCCTCGCCCAGGCACCTACCTCGAGTGCCCTCCGTTCATTCAAGCTAGCCTACGCACCCCACTTCGGCATGTTCGAGGGCTTGGCTGGGCCGGACCTAATCGACCAGCTGCGATTCGCTTCCGAGCAGGGCTTTCGAGGGTGGGAAGACAACGGCATGAAAAGTCGGTCTGTCGATGACCAACAGCGAATTGCTGACACGATGCAACAACTGGGTATGAGGATGGGGGTCATCTCCGCACTGCGGGGTGTCTGGCAAAATGTCAATTTTTCCGGACGTGATGAAACAGCTCGCGCCGCCGTGCTCGACGCTATGCGTGACATCATTGAGGTCGCCAAGCGTGTTAACGCCACCTATCTCACGGTGGTGTTGGGACTAGAGGATCCCAAATTTGCGCAGGGCTTTCAATTTACCAATTGCGTGGAACTGCTCGAGCGGTGTTGCGACATTGTCGAACCGCACTCGTTAGTAATGGTACTGGAACCGCTCAATCGTCGCGTGAATCATCCAGGGGTATATCTATCCGAGTCGCCTCACGCTTTTCAAATCTGCAAAGCCGTAAATCGTCCGTCATGCAAAATACTGTTTGATATTTATCATCAACAGATCACGGAAGGGAATTTGATTAACAACATCGACGCCTGCTGGGACGAGATAGCGTACTTGCAGACGGGTGACACCCCGGGCCGTAACGAACCTGGAACAGGTGAGATCAACTACCGAAATGTACTGGCGCACATTGCCAAGAAAAAATACACCGGGATCATCGGCTTGGAACATGGCAATTCGCTTCCTGGCGTTGCCGGAGAGCAAGCGGTGATCGACGCCTATCGTGCGGTGGACCCGGCATAGTGTTGGCGGCCAGCAGTGGCAATGAAACCTCCGCACCCAACCGGCTTATGCTAGCAAGTTGGATGCGGGAATCTCTTTTTAACCGACTATACCGGTTGTATTCTAGATAGTGGTTGTGCCGATAAAACAGACTATAGGGGTCGCGCAGGGAGCGGCAACACTGCGGGCAACCATTCTGAATCGAGCAAATGCAAATGATGATGCGAACGGTATGCCAGCCATGGCGCACGGCGATTGGTACACTTTGCCTGACACTCTGCATTTGTCAGCATGGCTTAGCTCAGGTCTCCACATCGCAGCAGATCGATCTTCTTCAGCAACAGCTTGATCAATTGCGAGCTGAGACACAATCCCCGCATACGGTAGCGGGGAGACCTGTTTGGTACCAGCATGCACCTTCGTCTGTCGACATGTCTGGCATACCGACGGTACCACAGCCGGCTAGTTCCACTGGGGCGACTTCTGGTAGTATTGCCACGTGGACGGCTCCAGCTCCGACTCAGGCAGCTGCAGCCAAACCAGTGGAGAAGACTTACCCAGACGTAAAAATCACTGGATTTTTTCACCTGGATTCAGCCCGTTTTGGGCAATCGGATGAGAGTCGCGCAGCGTTGGGGGATATTCAGGACGGCACTGGATTTCGCCGAGCTCGATTGGCCGCCACAGGGAATGTTTCCGAGCGTGGTTCGTACTTGTTGGAGATGGATTTTGCTCAAGCCCAAGCTCGATTCGTCGATGTGTGGGGACAAGTGAATGATACCCCCATGGGGACAGTGCGCATTGGTCGCTTCCGACAGCCATTTGGTATGACTGAGTTGACCAGCGCTCGCGAAATACCTTTGATGGAACGAGCAACAATTATTGCTTTGTCTCCGTTCCGACAAACCGGCATGATGCTGTCGGACACAGCATTGGATGAACAGGTCACTTGGGCCGTTTCGGGCTTTCGCACTTTGTCCGATAACTTTGGAAATGTGTACGGCGATAGCACAGGTTTGGGGACCGCTGAGCGTTTAACGTGGCTGGTAGTCGACGGTGGGGATTGCAATTTGGTTCACCTTGGCTTCGCCCACAGTTACATGGACCCGGCCCGCGATCAATTGCAGCTGGCCAGCCAAGACGAGATCTTTGTCGGGCAGCAACCTACGCTTGGTCCCGGAGGACTGAGCGTCCTGCCCATTGCATTTGTCCCGCCTTTCGTGAACACAGGCATCTTCGATGTCGACCACGCGCACTTATTCAATTTGGAAGGCGCTTGGTCAATCGGAAGGACTTTGGTACAAGGCGAGCACCGCTGGACGCGGGTTTCGCTGCCAACGGGAGAGAAAGTGACGGTGCAAGGTGGCTATCTGACCCTGCGTCACATGTTGACAGGCGAAGTGATTCCTTACAATCGCGCGGGCGGAGTCTTCGGTCGCGTCAAACCGAATTGTCCGCTGGATATCGCCGCAGGCGATTGGGGAGCTTGGGAAGTGGTAGGGCAATTGAGCACCCTCAATCTTAATCCGCTGTTTGGACTCCCCAGCGTCACGGGACCAACGGGCCGCTTGGACACGACATCATTAGGCATGAATTGGTATTGGTGGAACAACGCTAAGTGTGTCTTTGAATGGGTCAACGGCGATTTAAACCGGCCTGACGTTGGCGAGAGCATCTCCAACACGTTTGCCAGTCGGTTGCAATTCGATTTCTAGCTGTAGCTGTACGTCAGGCTTTCTTGCCTGACTAGAAGTACCCCTGCGGTAAGCACATGCGACGTGGTAGAATTGGGCCTGGGCGTGCGGTCGGGTTGGTCTAAGCGCGCTGCCTCAAATCTGGCTGGACCTGACGTACGAGGGTCACTAACGTACATACCACGCAATAGAATGTAGCTGCGATGCAACGTCATATCTTTGTTTCCCTAGCCTTATTGGGTCTAGCGCTGTTTTCGAATCACCTCATCACAGCAGACGAACCGCTCGACAAGCCATCCGCCAATCCCTTCTCCCTGCATGCCGCTAACCCGCGTTACTTCGCATTTCGCGGCAAGCCCACTGTTTTGGTAACCTCGGGCGAGCATTATGGACTGTTACTCAATGGTGCTTACGATTACCGCGTTTATCTCGCCGAATTGGCCAAGCACGGGCTGAATCATACTCGGGTCTTCAGCGGTGCCTATCGGGAAATTGCGATGTCGTTCAACATCACGCAAAACCCGCTGGCCCCCACCCACGACGACTACGTATGCCCATGGCAGAGAGTGGAACAAAAGCATGCTGACGGCGCACCCAAATTTGATTTGACCAAGTGGGACCCCGCCTATTTCCAACGCTTGCGAGCTATTGTTTCCGCAGCCTCGGAGCTAGGAATCGTCATCGAGTTGACGCTCTATTCGCCGATGTACAATCCTGAGTTGTGGGATGTCAATCCGATGAACGTCCGCAACAATATAAACGGCGTTGGAGACTGTGGCTCGCTAGAAGTATACACTGCGCTTCGCGCTGACCTTCTAGACGTTCAAACTTCGTTTGCCCAGAAAGTCGTCGCGGAGCTGTTGCCCTACGACAATGTCTATTTTGAAGTTTGCAATGAGCCCTACTTCGGTGGCGTAACCGATCAGTGGCAACGACGGCTGATCGATGCCATCGCGGAAAAACAACAAGAACTCGGCTGTAAGAAACTGATTTCCGTCAACGTGGCCAATAAGACTCAACGGGTTGACGATCCGCATCCAGCCGTCTCGATCTTCAACTTTCACTACTGCCATCCCCCGGTGGCGGTTGCAGACAACGCTCATCTCAATAAGCCGATCGGTGAGAACGAAACTGGTTTTCGAGGGCATGAAGATTTTCTATATCGCACCGAAGGCTGGGATTTCCTGCTAGCTGGTGGCGCTCTATACAACAATTTGGACTACTCGTTCAGCACGACTCATCCCGCTGGCACGCTGACAGGTTATGGTTCGCCGGGCGGAGGGAGTGACGCACTGCGCCGGCAATTGGGAGTTCTGAAGCAGCAGGTCGACCGTTTGCCGTTACCGCATGTGGTTTCGTTACCCACCGTAATTGTTGAGGGGAGTTACGATTTAGCTTGCTCTGCGTTGGGTAAACAAGGGGAGGCATACTTGATTTACGCCCATGTGCCGCTCCCTGGGAAAATCAAAGAAGAGTCACCGGATTCTTTCAGAACGACGATCGAAACAGCAACACTAAAGCTCGATTTACCGAAGGGTGATTATCGGGCTTGGCAAATTGACACGCGGACGGGCGGTGAGCGCGAGATGGAATTGATGCATGCGAACGGCACACCCGTAACCATTCAACTTGCACCATTTCAAACCGACGCGGCAGTAAGAATTGTCCGCCATTGATCGCCTCCCGCTATACGAGAGTTGATTGGTTGCAGTTTTTCAGCATTATTGTTTAATTCGTAGCCGTAGGCGAGGATCAGCGTGGCGAACCTCGCGGGCTAAACAAGCAAATCGACGGTCCGGAACGTTGTCAGCGGATCATTCTCAGATCATACACGGCGACTTCACCGTAAGCCTCGGGCGCGTCACCCTTACTCACGTTTGACTGCGTGTAGCAGCCGACTTTGAAATAACACCCGTCGCGAGAAACGGGCCAATCGAGTTTTAGTTGTTCGTTGTACCAAACCCGAACTTTTCCCGCTCCGCCGGCAATTCGCAATTTGAATCGCTGGCCAAGCTCATAGTTGGATTCCAACACGACATCCGGCTCCTTTTCGCGCTCTACAAACAGCTTCTTCTTTTCCAAACGGATCATGATCAAATCACTGTCGGCGTCATGAATCTGTGCGCACACCACATGCGGCTTTTTTTGCGGTAGCGCCGTGATAGCTTGCTCCACTTGTATCACGTGCAACCTTTCGCCATCAGTCGTCCACGCAACCTCATCGATACCGTTGGCCTCCATCTGTCTCAATTCGCTGCGCGGGTAACCGGATCCCTTGGTCGTGGGACTTCCACAAGCTGCGCGGAATAGAACGGCATCTTTGTCCACAGACAAGCAGAAGCAACTTGGATCCACAAAATTTGCAAGTTCCGGCTGCGTGACCTCGTCAGGCTTTCCGGCCCGAGGGGTATCGAGGGGAAGCGTTAATTTCCAAGCACTGAGATCTAGCAACTCAGCCGGAAACGTTGGCTCTAAGCTCACAGTAGCAATCAACCAATGACGTGCAGCTTGTCGCGCCACACTCGGCCGCAGGATCCAAGCATCATTGTGATTGCGAAACCCGGTACTGGCGAAGGTGAGCCTGTCAAGATGAACGACATTGGCCAACTCTAGTGAGTTCAAGTATTCTCGAGTCGCTTCAACGCCATCTCCCTCCGCGCAGATGAACTGTGGACGCGTCCCCAAGCGTTGCAAGCGGACAGCGGCGGACTCACGATCGCAATCGGGGTAGGGCCAGTTTCGCACGCCATCATAATGACTGTAAGCCAAGAATCCACACCACAACTTGGATGTGCGTTCGTCATGCAAGCCCAAATAGTTGCACGCCAGTCCGCCTCGTGAAAAACCGCACAGTACTACTCGGGATGGATCACCGTGGAAATCATCGCAAATCGCGTCTACAGCAGTCCGACAGTATTTTAATGTTGGTTCAGGATCATAGTTGGGCGGCTCTCCCCACCACTTAGTCGCGAGCTTGTCGCCAGCCGAGTTTAGATAGGGCAGGCACAGCCAGATGAAGTCTTGTCCAGCACTTAGTCCATAACCGAGTTTGCATCCCTCTGGGCGACCGTTGCATGTGTCTCCGAGTTTGTTTTCGTAGTCGCCGTTGCCTGCCCATTCAACTAACACTGGTAGTGGCTTCCCATCTGGGTTCCAGTTCTCTGGCAGATGCAGGACATGGTAAACATCCGTGTGGTTCCACGCAGGTAACGTCGCCTTGACTCGCAGTCCAGGTCGTGGTTCGCCAGCGGATAATTCGGGTACGATCAAATCCGCTTCGATGGATCGGATGTCCGGGAACTGTTGGGCTATTGAAATCGAGCTGACAGCCGTTGAATACAAGACCCAAGCCACAATCGTAAGGTGCCGATTCATTTTCGACCGTCTCCGAAATAGATAGTTCGTCGCAGTTGAAAGCGACGCCACCGCGGCTAGGGGAGACGTAGCTATATAGTCTTCGGATTCAACTAACGATTGGTAAAACGCGAGCCGTTTGTCCGTTGCACGGAAATTCGGTTCCGGCAGTAAAATTCCCCCTGCGAAGCAGGGCTAGCGCCCGCCAAGTTACGTTGTCGGAGTCGCAAGCGATCGAGGTGATTTGCCCGACTTCCTTATCGCCGACTATTAACCGATCACAAGCTTGGAGCGGTTGCTCGAGATCGCTGTTGACGATCTCCAAAAGGCAGAGCTTCTTCTGCAACTGACCGCGGGCGTCCAAGCGGGCGATGGTCTCCTGTCCCAAGTAGCATCCTTTGGTAAAGCTAATCGCTCGCGGGTCCCGGTCAAGTTCTTGCGGGATCGTCTTTTCGCTAATGTCGTTGGGATACAACGGCCAAAAGCTGGAAATCCTCAGCCATTGAAAGAGTTGATCGCTGCACAGTTGGCTCCCCGCAACAACAAACACCTGTTCCGCTTCCTCAATACGATCGCGTGAACAGCAAAAAACGATGGAACCTTGCCCAAGAACGGGTAGATTACATCCCAATAATAGCGGCCCCGCAGAATCAGCTTGTACCCCGCTGACGCAACGGTTGGCGTCTCGAGAGTTAGCGGACGCTGAATGCCCTTGGAAGGGGCCATCACCGACGACCAACAATGCATGAGTGGTTGTATGATCGACTATGCTGGCTTCTTCGCGAATGATGTAGCGATCGATGTGCTCACAGATCTTGTTCGAAGATGCGTGCGAACCTATTAGCCAAACACTATCTTGACGTTTCAAGGCTGCGGCGTGCGCTACAACCCAGCCACGAACATCTGTGATAAAAGTCTCTTGATCCGCATCGAGCGGGAGTTTGAGAATGTCGTTCGTCGACAGGTTGTTGATGACCTTAGCCGCATCACTTCCCCGCACTTCAATTACAAAAGGCGTCGGCAGTCTAGCGACATAGCGGGGAGTTGGTGAAGTGATGGCTTGGGACTCCAAGATACATTGCTGGAAGGGCGAACCGAAACCCTGGCAATAGTGTTGCCAGCAGAAGTACAAAGTTTCGCCTGACGACCACAGTCGAGCAAGACCCCGTTAGGCACAGCGGCTTTGCCGGTCGAGCCGCACGACTACTGCTGGAGAGCGTAGAACCAAGTCTCGACAGTCAATGCTTCTCAACGAAAAAAGGGTGTATCAGTCTGCTCGCAATGATTAGACTGGTACACCCCGAAATTCTCTATCGAGAACAATTCGACTAGCGATTAAGGTGCAGCAGGGTCGGTCGAAGCCAGGAACCGTCGCTTGCTCAGTTCAGGACGCAGTTCACCAAAGTTAAAGGCCTGAGCGTCAGCTCCACTGCCAAGTTGAATGGTCGTGATCTGGTTCGTTCCGGGAGTTCCAGTTGCTCCAGTCCCCACGTTGACCGATCCGTCACCCAATCCCTCGGGTTGTGTCTCAACAATTTGATAGGTTCCAGGGAGGAGATTGCTGAACGTATACGCACCATTAGTGTCCGTGGTCGTTTGCCGCGTGACGGCTGCTCCCAGCGAATCAGTACCAGTCAAATTGACGATCACATTCGGGATCGGTGTGTCACTGGCATCGCGAGTACCATTTCGATTTAGATCGAGATACACAAAGCCTGAGATGCTGCCTGGTATCACCAAAGCAGTCGACTGCGTAGCGGAGTTGTTGGCAGTATTCGTCTCATTTTCAGTGGCGGTTACGGTGGCGATATTGGTAATCGTCCCCGTCGCGGTGCTCAGCACCGTTGTGTTGAGCGTGACGGTCGCGGTAGCACCACTGGCCAAAGTACCAATGTTGGCTGTCACTGCATTGCCCGAATTGGTAACAGTACCAACGGTGGTTGTTCCAGTGCCGAAGGTCAACGTGCTGGGCAGAGTGTCAGTTACCACCACGTTCGTGGCTGAGGACGGGCCGTTGTTGGTCACCACGATGGTGTAACTCAAGGCACCACCGGCTGTCACCGGGTCGACCGAGTCGACCTTGGTAATTGCCAGATCAACATTGGCGTTGATTACGGTTTCTTGCGAAGCAGAATTATTGGTTGTTGTTACTTCGGGCTCTGTAGCTTGGACGCTGGCGTTATTCGTAATCGTGCCTCGCGTGGCGGCATTGACTCCGACTATCAGCGTTATGGTAGCCGATGCGTTGGGCGCCAACGTTCCCAGTGTGCCAGTTACAACCCCTGCATTATTGGCAACGGTTCCTTGCGAAGAAGTGGCACTTGTGAACGTGACACCAGTCGGAAGAGTATCCGTCATCACAACATTGGTTGCTGTCGATGGTCCATCATTCGTTACCGTGATGGTGTAAGTTAACGCATTACCAGCGATGGCGGGATCGATCGAATCCGTTTTGGCGATCCGCAAATCGATTTCCGGTGTCAAACCAGTTGTCTCAGTGGCGGTGTTGTTTGCAGTGACATTTTCAGTCAAGCTGGTATCTGTCGAGAGGACACTGGCAACATTCGTCAGTGTGCCAGTAGTTCCCGGGAGAACGGTCGCATTGACCGTAATTGTCGCCGTGGCTCCGTTAGCCAAGTTGCCGATGTCGACCACCAAATCATCCGTATTGGCTGGTGTGGTGTCTTGTGCGGAAGCCGGTATGGTGACAGTCCCCACGGTGGATGTGGCGGTCGTAATGCGAATACCGTCCGGTAGGTTATCGGTCATGCGCACGAGCGTGGCGTCTGAAGGTCCATTGTTGGTGACAACAATCGTGTAGACCAAGGCTTGTCCTGGTTTAACGGGATCGGCACTGTCAGTTTTGGTGATGGCCAGATCAATAACCGCTTCAGTATTGGTAGGCTCTTGGGCATTGTTGTTGCCCGTATTGCTATCGAATCCAGCCGTTGATTCGGTAGAACGCACTAGGGCTGTGTTATTGATTGTGGTGGCAGCTGTTTGCGAAACGTTCACTGTAATCGTGACGGTCTTGGTTTCCTGATTCGCCATGCTGCCTAGGTCGATCGTCACTGGATTGCTGGTACCAGCGGTCCCGCCGGTGACCGTTCCTCCGGTAGCTGACACAAACGTCACGTCGGATGGAAGTGTATCAACAACTTCGACGTTCGTAGCGCCACTTGGGCCGTTGTTGAACACGGTCAGTGTATAAACCAACTGCCCACCGCGATTTACTGGGTCTACGCTATCGCTCTTGGTGATTTGCAAATCTATTTCTGGGTTGACGGTAGTGGTCGCGTTGGCTGTAACCAAGGCTGCATCGTCAGCCACGGCGGTTGCCGAATTCGGAATAGTGCTCCCCGCGAAACCAGTTTGAATGGTAGTGACGACAGTGACCGTCGCCGAAGCACCGACGGCGAGCGTAGGAATATTCGCAGTGATCACACCGCTGGCTTCGCTAGCAGTGCCGACGGTCGTGCTGACACTACTGAAAGTCAATCCGGCGGGTAGCGTGTCGGAAACGACGACGTTGTTAGCAGTCGAAGGTCCGGTATTAGTCACCAGAATTTCATACGTTAGGGTACCACCCACAGTATTAGGGTCAGGCGCATCGGTCTTGGCAATGGTGAGCACAGCCTGACGCGTAATCTCAATGTCGCGATCAGCGGTATTATTGTTGGGATTCGTCTCAACACCGTCACCAGTAACAGTCGCTATATTCGTAACGATTGCCGCTGCTGCGGCGGCTGACGGTACGCGGACAACGATCGTAATCGTTTCTTCTTGGGCGGCCGCCAGCGTAGCGTAGGCAACTTCGATTTCACCTGTATTCAGGCCGGTTTGTGTGACCACGCCTCCACCGGTGGCGGTGGCTGAAACAATTGTCAATGCGTCTGGGCTGAGGTCGGGAAGATTGTCGGTAACCAGCACATTGGTGGCTGGTCCACCGCCGTTGTTTCTGACGGTAAGCGTGTAGGTTACTTCGTTACCTGCAGCGACGGTTGTAACGTTGGATGTCTTTAGTACTTCCAAATCGATTTGCGGTGCAAAGCCGAAGTCAAGTGTCAAATTCGAATCGGAATCGGTATCACCGTCATTGGTTGGCTCGGTACCGGAAGCGAGTGTAATGGCTGCAGAGGCAACTCCAATACCAGCTATCAGAGTACCGTTGTCATCACCATCGACAACAGCGATATCAGGATCCGGTGCGGGATCATTGCCAGTGCTGGTGACAAAACCCGCTAGTGGTTGCCCAACTCCAAATTGGGAATTTGGAACTAGTACGAGGTACTCACCGGGGAACAAATTGTCAAATACATAGTTGCCGCTGGCATCGGTTGTTTGCGCCGCACCCACTGCGGTATCGGTGCCATCATCGTAGGATCCATTGGCGTTGGTATCTTCGTACAATTCTACGCGGACGCCCGGAATACCCGTCTCCCCACTATCTTGAACGCCGTTGTTGTTGCTGTCACGGAAGACCAAATTGCCAAGTGACATCGGGTTTAGGTTGGCGAGATTGCGGGTGGCTACATCAGGGGCAATGATCCGCGTGAAGTCGATTTCTGCATCTGCACCTGGAGCAATGTCCATCTGAAAGCGGATCGCCGTAACAGCCGTAAAGTCAGCCCCAGCCCCAGTAAGCGTAGTGAGATCTGAGAAACGAACGATCAATTCTTCAGCTACTGCACCGCCGCTGAGGGTATCGGGTAGATTGATCGTGGTCGAAGAAAAGTCAGTACCTCCGCTATATACATCGATCGTTAGCGTGTTACCTGCCTCGGAACCGTAATACAAATGAAATGCTTCACCGCCACCAACCGTCAAATCGACTGGGCCTAGCGTAGCATGATCCAGCGTAGTTGGGCTGGCGTCGATACCGTCATACGAAACAATAACGTTGCCGCCAGTTCCGGCCCCAGGACTGATGGTAAGCAAGCCAGTATTGATAGATACGTCGATATCGTTAGCACCAACTGTGTTGTTGATAACGATGTCACGTTCACCTCCCAATGCCTCGCCAGCAGCAGTAGCAACTTGATCGTCAGCTGTTCCGCCGCTGGTCGCCGTCAAAGGGTCAGGAGATGTAGCAGAGATATTGTACGTATCGATTTTCAGGCTGGTGATGCCATTGGATCGGATATCGGCGCCGACGGGGAGCGTATCATTGGTTCCCACCGGTAGAGAGTCATCAAACGTGGTGATGTCAACAATATTAACCGTCTTGACCATTTCGGCAGCGCGTTGCAACTTGCCTGCGGCCGGGCCTTGCTCGACGAAGTAGTTGCCGGCCGGTAGATTATTGAAACGATAGTCACCCGTTCCATCAGAGTTGACCGTCCCAATGAACGTGTCGTCGCCACCGGCGGTACCGGTGTTGCTATTGAAGATACCGTTGCCACCATCTCGGTAGAGGAAAACGGCCGTTCCGACGATTGCCGTATCGGATACGTCGAATCCATTGTCGGTTAGATCGGTGAAAACATTTCCTGCGATTGAGCCTAAGTCTCCGGCCATCAACCGCCGGGCTTCCATGTGTTCGACGCGCAGTTTTCGGCCGAGTTCACGGCGGCGGTTTCTTGGACTTCGCGGTTGAGTCTTGAAACGAGAAAGCAAACGAGTGATAAAGCTAGCCATTAAGCTTGCTCCTTCCGTGGAACCGCCACTAAATGCAAAAAGGGTCCGACTAATCCGTTAGGAAGGCCGAACCCTGATATGCCACTGCGGGGAAGGGGCTAGCTGTCCACTACCAGCGGAACTCGCCACCAAAGCTCAGACCTTGTACCCAATAATCGGTCTCAACGAAGTTAAACTGAGGTCGGAGTGCACCACTAAAGGGTACATTCTCAGGGGGTAGTAGGTTGGGATTAACGTCTAGGTCGACTTGATCGCCTGGTCGCACCACATTACCCATATATATTAACGAGTAGCCGGCGGTAGCCCGCAGACGCCGCGTCATTTGATAGCCAACCGTGGCGCCCAATTCAGGTACCATCGTGAAGCGGTTTTGTTCGTAGGTTCCAATGTTAGTCCGTTGTGCTAGCAAACCGCCGTTGTAGTTGGTCGTGGTGCCATTGACGGTCGTCGCCGTGGATCCACTCACAGTCACCGTTTGATTGACGTTGCCAATTCCCAATCGCATTAGCATGTCGAGTGACCACCACCCGCGGCGTCCTTGCCACAACACGCCTAACTCGGCACCGTTGAACAAATTCCGAGTATCGAAGCGATCGGTGATAACAAAGCTACCTGGGTCGTTGGCCACTTGTGACGACAATCGCTCCTGCATCTGTAGCGATTCCTTCAACTCCCAAAAGCGATAGCCGATCGTACCATCCAAACGCGAAGACGTTGGTACGGTTTCGCAACACAACGCCGAGAATCCACAACCGTTGGAACAACATAGCTGTCTACGGAAGCGAACCGCCGCTCCATCCAAGCGAGTGGTCGCGTCAACAGCCATGCTGCCACCGATTACGCCAGGGAAAGCCACCAACTCCGAATCCTCTCGGCCAGTCAAAGCATTGAAAAATGGTCGGGCGATGATCGGAGTGCCGTTGGATTGCCGAAAGAACGACTCGGTTTGCTCACCCAGCCCAACGTACTCACCTTCGACACCCCACATCGGGAACGCGGCCAACCACCAGCCGAATCGAATGCGAAACCCGTCTCGACTATCGTCGAGGATGTCGTTGCCTGTGCCACCAAATAGTGTCGAAGTGGTCGGCAAGCCCAACACGCCGGCATTGGCCCGAGCGGTCGTGGATGGATTGCTGGTGGTCACCAAAGGGGGAATCCCCATACCGTCTTGATACCAATTCAAGTATTCGGCGTGCACCCAACCGTGCGATGGAAAGCAAATGCAGAATTGATTGGGAGCCGAGCAGGTATTGCAACTGCCGCCACCTCCCAAACCGCAACTGCCACCATCGCTGCAGCTGCTGCAGCCACCGCCACCGCAGCTGGCACAACCGCCGTCGGTTGCATAACCGTCGTCGATGATCCCGCCATCGATGATTCCGCCATCTTCATAGATGACATCGCCCGAGACGACGTGACTTGCCGGTTTGACCGATCCGCTGCCAGGTCGAATGGAACGGGCGGAACTCGAACGAGTTGGAGCGTTCGAGGTGCTAATAGGACGATTAGCTTGTGCTTGCCGAACAGTGCTACTCGAGCGACTGGGCTGCGAACGCTGTTGTGCGTCTGCAGAGGTCTGGAGGAGTATGCACAAAGTGATTGCAACTGAGGCGATTGTTCTATTCACGGTTGCCGCGCCTTCCCTAGCGAAACTGGCATCAAAACACCTTCACCCGGATTGGTAAGTGAAGGCCGCAAAATCAACCCAGCCTATCTAGACTGGTTGTCACTTATGTCATCGGCGGGGAGCAAACGGAATATTAAGCGCAATCCGAAAATATCCCTTTTTTGGAAAAGTTGATGTAATCCGCAAACTTTGACACCACTTGCCAGAAGGGGGCAATGCGTGATGAATTTCGCCGAGTCTTTCGATTGTGGACCCTAACTCGTTATAGACTTGACGAAAGTCTTGGCGACTTCCGCTACGGTGCAATATAGCTAGCAAACCTGACCGTTATCGAGTCGCAGTTGCACGTCGGCCAGCGCTGCCGCTTCGTCGTGACTGTGAGTCACATGCAGCGTCGTTACGCCAGTGGCGGTTTTGACGGTTTGCAGTACGCCATACATTTCTTGCCGAGTAACATCATCCAGCGCACTTAGTGGCTCATCCAACAACAAGACTTGAGGTTGGAACGACAAGGCTCTTCCCAGTGCGGTCCGCTGTGCCTCGCCGCCGCTCAATGCTTGCACTCGTCTTTTCAGCAAGTGTTCGATTCCCAGCACGCTGGCCAGTTCCGCGGTTCGGGCCTCCATCTTTGAGCGACTCCACCTGCGAATCCGCAGTGCAAACTGCAGATGCTCGGCTACTGTTAACGTTGGAAAAAGAGCCAAATCCTGTGGTACATAGCCAATCCCACGATCTGCCGGGGACCAATGGGTAACATCAACCCCTGCGATCTTAATGACACCGTCCGCCACCCGTCGCAATCCGCAAACAGCTTCGAGAAGGGATGTCTTACCGCACCCCGTGCGTCCCATCAGCATGGCATACTGTCCAGTACTAACCGTGAACGAAATGTCTTGCAGCTTAAAATCACCCGCCTGCATTTCCACGCCTCGCAACTCGATCACTGACGTGCTCCGTTCAGACCAGTCCCGACGTAGCGCAGGATGAGTAACACCACGATGGCGATGGCTACCATCAGCAGCGACACGGCCACGGCTGCGTCCAAGCGACCAATGCTC
The DNA here is from genome assembly GCA_041739785.1 of Pirellulaceae bacterium. Lineage (GTDB taxonomy): Bacteria > Planctomycetota > Planctomycetia > Pirellulales > Pirellulaceae > Aureliella. The sequence continues at coordinate 22,875 of JBGSNE010000296.1, read as the reverse complement.
AGTTCCAAGAATACAGTCGTTGACAAGACTTCCGTTTTCATGCGTGTCGAACCTGCGAAAACCAAAATCGGACCGAACTCTCCCAGTGCTCTCGCCCAGGCTATTGTCGTGGCGGCCACCATGCCACGCACTGCTTGAGGTAGAGCAATTTTCAGGAAGGCCGTGCCGCGTGTACAACCTAAAGTCCGAGCCACATCTTCGGCGCGGGGGTTGATTTGATCAAACGTCACCCGCATCGTACGAATGGCAAACGCGCAGGACACTGAGAACTGAGCCAGGACTACCGCGGGCCAGTGGAACGTGATAGGAAGCCCAATAGAATCGCGAAAAAAGGTCTCCAGTTGCCACGCTCCCCAGGTGACATGAAACAGGATCAGCAGGCTTAAACCCAGCACCAGTGGAGGCAAAACAATCGGGATGTCCACGAGCGTATCTATTATCCAGCGACCCGGAAAGCGATATCTAGACAACAGGTAGCCCAGCGGGGTGGCCACCCACAACGACATGATTGCCGCAGCCGTGCAGGAGACGAGCGTCAAGCGAATCGCCGCTTGAATTTCAGGCTTAAGGAGCGCTTCGCGAAAGTCCCCGAAAGACGTGAAGCTCACATCAGCCACCAGCATCAAGACGATAAGCACGATGTAACACGCTGAAAGGCTACCCATAATCCAGAAAAACAGCACATCGCTCCAGCGGCGCAGCGCGGACCGCGAAAATGGAGCAAACTCCCCTGGTTCAGGCATATCAGGCGGGGAAACTTGGGACATGGGGAATTACGAGTTCAAGAGGATTGGCGTGCAGGCGATCGAGACCAGATCTTGTCCGATATGAGTGAATTTGGGTAGCCCCAAGATCGAAATTCACCTTGAGGGAACCATTGTAATTCGCTACTGTCGAGGCGTTGAAAAACCTTAAATATCAAAGTTTTCGAGTCTCCTGCTCATGAACAACACGGCCCAACCAGTCGCTCGGCGGAGCGTCTTCCTCATCGGCGGCTACGAGCCGAAATCTTCAGACGCCTTTTTTCAGCGAACACGACGCGAATTGGCTCGCTTTTGTCAAACGTGGGAAGTGACGGCTGAAATGAGCGAGCAATCGCTGAGCTCAGATGGACTGCTGGCCACCGCCCATGTCAGCAGCAACATGCATGGTCACCAAGTGGGAACGGACATAAACTTTTTTGTGTGGAACGATATTGTCCTAGCCGATTTTGCCCGGCCCACAATCGTCAGACTGACGCGTTACCTGATCACCTTTCTAGACTATGTATTAACCGGTACGTTCTTCCGCATTGTAGGACAAGCGTGGCGGTTTTCCCTCTATTTCCTCTACCCGGCCATCATGCTTGGTCTGTTCAGCTTACTGGCTTGTTTTGTCGGGAGTGGTGTTTCCCAGTTGCCGCTGCCAGCCGCAAACTGGATTGGATTGGCAGCCGCAACGGGAACACTTTACGGACTGTTGCGTTGGTCCGCCCGCCGTTGGTTTGTTATGCACTTGATGGACCTCTGGTCTTTTTCACGAGAACATCTCCGCGGCAAAAGGCCGGACGCAGAACAACATTTGGAGCGCTATGCCGCAGCGGTAGTCGCGCAAGCACGGCGCAACACAGACGATGAAATTGTATTGATTGGACATAGTACTGGCGGAGCGCTAATTCTTGAAATCGCTGCCAATGCCCTAGCCCTGGAGCCATCGCTGGGAAAACACGGACCTCGAATAACAGTTCTCACCGTGGGATCGACGGCACTAAAAATCGGACTTCACCCGGCCGCCCACAAATTCCGCCAGCGCGTTCAGTCGCTAGTCGATTCGCCAGCGATTAGTTGGATCGAATGCCAAGCTCACACGGATGTCGTCAATTTTTACAAAACCGATCCGGTCGCCGCAATGCACTTGCATTCCAATCGCTCCGAGGCGTTTCCGCAAATCCATGTAGTGCGTGTCAGGGACATGTTACAGCCCGAGACCTACAAGCGCTTTAAATTCAATCTATTCCGCGTCCATTATCAGTTCATCATGGCCAACACCAAACGTTATGCGTATGACTTTTTCATGATGTGCTGTGGAGAGCATTTAATTGCCGAGATGCTCGGCGATAGCCTACGTTATCGTCCGGCGAAGTCCATTTAGAATTTTCCCTGGGGTTTGCACCCCAGGCTACCAAATGCCACCGCTTCGCGGTTGAAAAAGCGCGGGCTGCGGGCTATTCGCAAACGTATCAGCATGCATGCGCCGTCGACTCACCTAACTCGCATTTATTAGAGGCTTATTAGACATGACGCCAACACTCGCCAGTCTCGTCTGGGTTTTCGGCATAGTTATTTGGTGTGCGATTCGCTATCCCCACCAACGCCGCGCTCGCAAATTTAAAGTGTCGACTCACAAACGTTCACTCGAAGAACGTTTGCTGCTCAGTGGTGCCACACTCGGATTGGTTGTCGTGCCGGTAATTTGGTTAACCACTGGATTTCCACAATCGCTGAATACCACGTTTCATCCAACGTTGGCCTGGCTGGGTACCATCAGCATGCTTGCATTCCTCTGGCTGTTTCATGCAGTCCATCGACAATTGGGACGCAATTGGTCCATCACGCTGGAAATCCGCGAAGATCACGCGTTGATAACGGAGGGGTTGTTCAAGCACATTCGCCATCCGATGTACAGTTCGTTCTGGTTGTGGGCTATCGCTCAGGCTTTATTGCTACCGAATTGGCTGGCTGGATTTGCTGGATTGGTATCGATCGCCGCCCTATACTTTGGCCGCGTACATCGAGAGGAAACAATGATGCGTGAGACCTTCGGTCCTCAATATGACGCCTACATGGGCCGCACCAAGCGGATAATTCCTTGGGTCATGTAGTTCTTTGACGTACTAGGATTTATCCCGGTTTCGATTTTCCCGCTTTCGCTTTCCCTGATGCCGACGGTACCGCAACTACTTTGTGGTGATGGCCATGATTGCATTAAAGCAATTTTGCGGTTGAGAGCTCCAAGCCGGGTAGTACCCTATCACCCACCATGTTGGTAGTATCACGCTTCCAATTTATGTCCTTCGCCAAACGAATGAAAACGCCGAAAACTGGGCGCAATCCAAAGTAACATGAGCACTTCTCTACCTCGCGATTTGACTATTCCTGCTGCAGATTTGGTCGTCGAATTATTGCAGGGCGCACGGCGCACCAAAGTCATGTATGCCGGTGTCTCACTGGGGATTTTCGATGCACTCGACGGTCAGCCGCAGACGTCACAAAAACTCGCCCAATCGCTCGCTTGTAACGCTGATGGAATGGAGCGACTTTTGGGGGCGCTGGTCGGTCTGGGACTGCTGGAAAGAGACGAAGAACTGTATACCAATTCAGCTGTGGCTCAGGCCTACCTGACAACTAGCAGTCCAAGACGGATGACGGGCTATTTGAACTACTCAAACTCGGTGGGTTGGCCGATGTGGGGTAAGCTTGAGGATGCGGTGCGCGAAGGGACTAGCCGTTGGAAGCAGTGTTACGGTTGGGACGAACCCATTTTTTCGAGCTTCTTCAAATCCGAAGAGTCGGCTAACGAATTCCTGATGGGGATGCACGGCTTTGGTGTGATGAGTTCTCCGGCTCTCGTCAATGCAATCGACTTGGGGCGGTTCCAACATTTGGTAGATCTGGGCGGAGCGACTGGCCACTTGGCCATCGCCGCTTGTGTACGCTACCCTCATCTGCGGGCGACGGTCTTCGATTTACCTCAGGCCGTTCCGCTGGCCAAGAAAATCACTGGGGTTTCGAGCGTAGCGAATCGCTTAGATGTTGTTGCCGGTGATTTTTTCAAAGATCCATTGCCCGAGGCGGACCTGTATTCACTCGGCCGAATTTTGCATGACTGGAGTCTCGACAAGATCCAGCTTTTGCTGGCCAAAGTATTCCAAAGCTTGCCAACTGGGGGTGGATTGTTGATTGCGGAAAAAATGCTCAATGCGGATAAGTCAGGACCGAGTTGGGCTCAGATGCAAGACCTGAACATGTTGGTCTGTACGGAAGGCAAGGAACGTACGTTGGCCGAATACGGTGAGTTGCTAACGTCAGTCGGTTTTACGGAAGTGATCGGTTGCCGGACTGAGACACCCATCGATGGTGTACTGGCGATCAAGTGAGCCAACGGCGCCAGCGGATTTAACTTCCCTGACGCGTGGGAGCATCCAGCGGGATCAGCGGAAATTCTTCCGATGGAGTGCGCACTTCGCTCATTTGCTTGGTCATTGCCTCAACAATATCTGGATGCTGGCCGGCCACGTTGTTGGCTTCGCTGATGTCGGTTTCCAAGTCATATAGTTCAACTTCAAGGTTGCCACGAGCCATTCCTTGGCGGATTGCTTTCCAATTGCCAACGCGTAGTGACTGCTGACCGCCGTAGCCGGGAAATTCGCGATACAAATAAGGTCGCAGCTGCTGTTCCTCCCCTAATAGGGTAGCGGCCATGCTAATCCCGTCGATGTCAGAAGGAATTGCGTCAACGCGACCAACCAAATCTAGTAGCGTTGGCATCCAATCCTCAAATCCACTGAGGCGGTCGCTGCGTGAACCAGCGGCGACCTTCCCTGGCCAACGGACAAAAGTGGGCACACGAACACCACCTTCGTAGAGCGAGCCTTTCAATCCGCGCAGCTCGCCAACACTCTTGAAGAACTCGTAATCAACCTCTTCACCCAGATGCGTTGTGCCATTGTCGCTGCTGAAAACCACAATCGTGTCGTCCGCTAACTTGAGCTCGTCGAGTAGTTGTAGAACGCTGCCAACATGAGCATCAAGTTTCGAAATCATGGCCGCGTAGGCGGCGCGCGGTGTAAAGTGCGGAGTGTAACCGTAACCTTTAGCTCTAACAAACGGAGGATCATTCCAGCCCAACGCCAGATAGGGCTCGAGCTCCTGATCCGGCACATGTAGCGCCACGTGCGGGATTACCGACGGGTAATATAGAAAGAACGGACGGTCTTGGTTGTGCTCGATGAAGGCCAGCGCTTGTTCATTGATCCGGTCGGGGGCGTAGTCTTTCCCTTTGAAGGGAGCATAACTCTGCGGATCAGCTGGATCGGCACCTTCCTCCAGGCTCCCGTGGCCTGGAATTGACGGATGATTATTTAGCTCGACGTGTTGAGCATCGCTCCATAAATACGACGGATAATAGCTGTGAGCATGCGCCTGACAATTGTATCCGAAAAAGCGATCGACACCCTGATTGAGCGGTTGCCCACTTGATTCCGGGCCCCCTAGCCCCCACTTCCCGAAGGCCCCTGTGGCAAACCCTTGGCTTTGGAATAATTCCATGATGGTCAGCTCGCTATCCGGAATCGGGTACTGACCTTCGGGTTTGGTCTCACGGTTGTCGCGGATAAAGGCATGCCCCGGGTGTTTGCCTGTCATTAGCACGCATCGCGAAGGAGCGCATACCGCGTTGCCGCAGTAATGCTGTGTCAATCGCATCCCCTGTGAGGCCAAACGATCGAGGTGAGGGGTCTTAATCAACTGTTGTCCAAAACTCCCCACTTCGCGATAGCCCAAGTCATCCGCCAAAATGAAGATGACATTGGGTAATCGATCCGCTGCGCGGCTTGAGTGTGATGCAAGTAGTACCAACAGTAGGATAAGTAGGCTGTGTTTTTTGGTCATCAACGTCGCTCAAGTGTTGGGAGTGAAGGAGTGAAGTTGGGTGCGATTAACGCTAATCCGTAAGAGCCGCGTACGGTCTGGGCCGACCCAGTCAACCGATTGATTGTGCAACGCTGCGTATTGATTATAAACCAGTTGCGGATAGGCAGGCGGCGGCACGGGTGGTCGCAACGTGAGATGAGCTTCAGGTTAGTCTTTCAACGTAGCTATTGCCGTGGCGGTTCTTGCGACTCCACTCTCGCAGGCGAGCTCACGCTTTACCGCCACCAATCAAGCGTTGGCGATCCTTAGTACCACCTTAAACTCTTTGGGGCTAACCGGCTGGACACTCAACCGTGAGCCGCGTTGCAAGAGGACCATCCCGGCCAGTTCCGAGTGCTGACGAAGATCAACGAGGGAGATTGGGTTCGAAAACTTTTCGACGAATTTTAAGTCAACCATGAACCATGTTGGGTCGTCCGTTTTGCTCTTGGGATCGAAATGATCGCTTTGCTCGTCAAATGCGGTGTGGTCTGGATAGCCCTCTTTAACCACTTGGGCCAAGCCTGCTACCGCAGGCGGCTTGGCGTTGCTGTGGTAAAAGAGCACCAAATCGCCGACGCGCATGTCATCGCGAAGCGTGTTGCGAGCTTGATAGTTGCGGACGCCGTCCCAAAATGTAGTCTGATCCTTGGCAGTCGCCAAGTCATCGATGCTGAAGCAATCGGGTTCGCTTTTGACCAGCCAATATCGCGGGGTAGGCTTTCGATTTGTGTTTTGCTTTGGCACGGCAGGCATGATGCTAGTCAGGCAAGTTGTTGCCCTGAATGGCAAGTGATTAAGGATTTTTCTTTAACGGAAATTGCCTAGATTCTGGGCATTTTAAGTGTCGACTGCAGCTGTCGAAATTCTTGGCGAATTCCGCTACGTTTTGACCTTGAGCAATTCATTCCGTCAGTCGCACTAGAATCGTATCACCCTCGATGCGGACGGCATGGCTGCCGGTTGGTTCGGTGGCGGGCATGGTGACGGCCCGACCGTCGCGGACATCGAATTGCGCTCCGTGTCTGGGGCAAGTGATGCAAAAGCCGTCAAGTTCTCCCTCGCCAAGCGTCCCACCATCGTGCGTGCAAACATCGTCTAAGCAATAGTACTCACCATCGATTCGTACGATAACTACATAGCGATCGTCCAACTCAATGCACAGCTTTCCCGAGTCGGGAATGTCTGCGATGTTTGCCGCTACCACGAAATCATTCATCATGCTTGCTTTTAGATAGTAACCTGGCCAAACCCGTTATGAGTTTGGAAAGAAATGACTTCGCACGAGTTACTCTACGTATTGGAGCCAGCTAGGCTTTAACGCCTGGGTAACTCGGCAATGCGTGGGCCTACTTGTACTCGCGAACTTGCCTGGCAATCGATTGGCCAAGAGCTTCGCGGACGCTTTCAATCGTGATGCGATCGAATATTTGTTGAAAGAAGCCGGTGACGATCATTCGCACAGCTTCCTTCCGAGTAAAGCCGCGACTTTGCGCGTAGAAAATCAATTCTTCGTCGACCTTCCCCGAGGTGCTGCCGTGCGTGCAACGCACGTCGTCGGCCAAGATCTCCAACCCGGGAATCGAGTCGGCGCGGGCGTGATCGCTCAGCAGCAAATTGTCATTGCGTTGATAGCCATCAGTCTTCTGAGCGGCAGGGTCGACGCCAATCATCCCCCGCCACACAGTTCTCGATTCGTCCTGCAACGCTGCCTTGTAAAGGAAATCGCTGCGGCAATCTGGAGCCTGATGATGCTGCAAAGTATTATAGGTCAATTGCTGCTTACCCTGGGTGAACATCACGCCATTGACTTGACAGTGAGCCCCCCGACCAATCATTGACACTCGTTGGCTGACTTGCGAAAACCGCGATCCGAGTGCAGCGATCGTCCATTGAATGGCTGCATCACGACCAATGGTTGCACGTTGATGAGCGAAATGCCAAACACCCCGTCCCCAATCTTGGAGATTGACGTATCGCAGGTGGCCTCCGGGTTTGACGACAATTTCAACGCTACCGATATGCATGCCACCGGCGGTTTCGGTAGGACTGTTCGCTTCATACAGGAACGTCGCCTCCGCCCCATCTTCTATGACAATCAGTGTATGGCCACGGTCAGACCCACCGTCGGTCATGCCAGCCGCCACATAGATGGGCTGATCCACGCACACGCCGCGGGGTACATACAGCAACTGTCCACCGCTCCAAGTAGCCGCGTGCAATTGAGCGAAGCGGTCCTGTTCTGGATCAACGACTGAAAAAAGATGTTGTTGCACCAAATCAGAATGCTCGCTGGCAAGTCGGCTGAGGTCACCAAACAATACGCCTTTGTCTGCCCAGCGTTGGTCCAGCTGTTCCTGCGTGACTTGTCCGTCCAACGTCCGCATCTGTCCTGCAGGCTGCACTCCACCCTCTAAGCGACGTGGAATATCGCATTCCTTGGCCGTCGTACCATCGGCCGCTGCAAGCAGAGTGTTTAATCGATAGCGATCGAGCTTGAAACCGCGCAGGTCACTGCGCATCCATTCTTCCTGCTTGCGATCGGGCCAACTAGATTGTTCGAATTGTTTCCACGCCGTTTGACGCAACTGACTGAGCCATGCCGGTTCGTCGCGTCCAGCCAGAAATTGATCGAAACCACTGGCGTCATAACGTTGAATTGGAGCATCTACCTGAGTTGTTGACATCGACGTTTAAAGTGTTGGAGTTTTGGAGGTGGTGAGGGGTTTACGTAGCTTGTGGCTGGTGGTTTCTAGCCCACCGAGCCTTCCATTTGAAGTTGAATCAATCGATTCATTTCGACCGCGTATTCCATCGGCAGTTCCTTGACCAATGGCTCAATAAAGCCATTGACGATCATGGTGCTAGCCTCGGCTTCGCTCAGCCCTCTACTCATCAGATAAAAAAGTTGCTCCTCGCCAATCCGCGAGACACTCGCTTCGTGACCGACGCTCGCGTCTTGCTCTAGAATCTCGATATAGGGATAGGTGTCAGAACGACTTTGTGGGTCGAGGATTAAAGCATCGCAGACCACGCTGGATTTGCTATGCTTGGCATCTTTTTCGACACGAACTAAGCCACGATAGCTACTGCGACCGCCGTTTTTGCTAATCGACTTGCTGATGATTTGGCCAGTGGTGTGAGGTGCAGCGTGCACCAGTTTGGCACCTGCATCTTGGTGCTGTCCCTTGCTCGAGAAAGCAATCGAAAGAATCTCACCGCGTGCGCCGGGTTCCATCATGTAGACCGCTGGATACTTCATCGTTAGTTTGCTACCCAAATTACCATCAACCCACTCCATGGTTGCATCGCGGTAGGCCATCGCGCGCTTGGTCACCAAATTATAAATATTGTTGGCCCAATTTTGGATGGTGGTGTAGCGACAGCGGCTACCACGCTTGCAGATCACCTCGACTACCGCCGAGTGTAAGCTTTCGCTGCTATACATGGGGGCAGTACAACCTTCGACATAGTGCACCGAAGCACCCTCGTCGACAATGATCAAGGTTCGTTCGAATTGCCCCATATTTTCGGCGTTGATTCGAAAATAGGCTTGCAACGGGAACTCAATCTTTACGCCCGGAGGCACATAGATAAACGAACCGCCCGACCAGACTGCAGAATTGAGCGCAGCGAATTTATTATCCGATGGAGGAATGATCTTTCCGAAATGTTCGCGCACCAAATCGGGGTACTCGCGAACTGCGGAGTCGGTATCCAAGAAGATCACACCTTGGTCCGCCAAGTCTTGCTTGAGCGACCCATAGACGACTTCGCTTTCGAACTGCGCCTTAACACCCGACAAATACTTCTTCTCTGCTTCTGGAATGCCGAGCTTGTCAAACGTGTCCTTGATCTCCTGGGGGACGTCGTCCCAGGTCTTCCCCTGATGATCAGAGGGCTTCAGGTAGTAGTAAATGTCTTGGAAATCGATGGCAATATCACCGCCCCAAAGTGGCGTCGGTTTGGAGTTAAAAATCTCCAACGATTTCAAGCGGAAGTCCAACATCCACTGCGGCTCGTCTTTGATCTCCGAAATCTGACGAACGATCTCCGCGTCAATTCCCTTACGGGCCTTGAACACCGCAGTGCTCTCAGTGCGAAAATTGTATTTATTGATTTCGCCGATCTCATCTTCGGCGTCAATTCCTAGGTCGGTGGACATCGGTTTACTCTTATCTGAAAGTGGACTTGTCTGTTATGTCACACGACTCTCAAAGTCGTGACTCTTCGTCGCATGACTCTCCGAGTCGCAACTCTTCGTCGCACGACTCTCCGAGTCGTGACCTGCCGTTCACCGGCTCGCAAAGTAGTGCTTGAAGCATATAAAAACATCAATCATCGCGTCTCCCTCAATCGCATCGCCTCCAATGCTCGACTCGGAGAGTCGAGCGACGATGGGGTTCTCGTCATCCAACGGCAACTTCAGCAGCTTCTTCACTAAGCATTTCTTGGTTAACGCGATCGGCATCGGGGTAGGCATGGCGAATTCGTTCGTAACCTTTCGAATACAACTCCTGCGCCAATTCAACACCGCCCGTTTCGACGATGCGACCACCAAGCATGACGTGAGTAAAGTCTGGGGGATTATGTTCAAGCAATTTGTCATGGTGCGTGATAATGAGCAGCCCCATCTTTTCGCGGCCAATCTCAGCAATACTGGCACTGGCCAGTCGCACTGCGTCAGCATCCAGTCCGCTATCGGTTTCATCCAAAATCGCGAACTTCGGTTGCAGCATGGCCAGTTGCAAAATCTCAGCCCGCTTCATTTCCCCACCCGAGAACCCTTCGTTGACATAACGCCGAGCGAACTCGGGGTCCATTTGCAATTGCGACATTTTCTCCTTCAGCTCCTTGCGGAATTCTCGCATGGCAATTAGCTCTTCCCCCTCCTTGCGTTCCGGTCGCCGAACATTTGTAGTTGCGTGCCGCAAGAAGTCGGCCATCTTCACGCCGGGCACACTCACCGGTCGTTGGAAGGCCATGAAAATTCCGGCGCGTGCACGACCATCGGCTTCCATTTCTGCCAGGTCCACCCCGTCCAAGGTGATGGTCCCTTGCGTGACTTCGTAACCAGGATGGCCCGCAATCACTAAGCCGAGCGTACTCTTGCCAGATCCATTAGGGCCCATCAAGGCATGCGTCGTGCCATGCTGCATCTCAAGATTGACGCCGCGCAAAATCTGTTTGCCATTGACCGATACGTGTAGGTTCTCAATCTTTAAAACGTGGTTCATTGGAATTAAAATCTCTTGCGATATAAAAGGTTCTTAAATCGAAGCTAGTGCTTTTTCAACGTTTACATTAAGGGTCGGGAAAAGGTGTCGGACACCAAAAGTGCGTAGCACCCGAAGGGCCATTCCGGCTCTTGGTGTCCGACACCTTTTCCCGACCCTAACGCGTTAAGTACTTAGGTATTCAGTTTGTTTTTTTCGGCCAACCGCACAGGAACGCTGTGAGGAGTCTCTTGGCAAGTTCAGCTACGATTCCCACACTACGATACGGGGCGGAATTGGCAGTGGTGATGCCCATCGAGTCGGCAGCAGTCGAGCTGCACCAATTGCCCAACCGCTTCGCTAATCATTTCTTGTTCCATCTCACATAGCTGACGATTTTCGTCGTCGTTGGTTAGTTCCGGGTAGGGACATGCGTGCATTTCCAGCACAGGTAACGCACCGGAAGCGGCCGTGACGCTAACCGGGATTTTTCGGCGTCCCATGGCGGTCGCCATTGCGGAAAACCTGGCCACCAAGTCCCCGTCGAGCGGTAGCGATTGCCGTAGCTCTTGCCCCATACGACTGGCCACGCGTCGCAGGATTCGCTTCCGCTGCAAATGATTGGGCAGCTCGAGAATTTCCTGCCAAAGTGCTGCAGCTAGGTCAGCATAGCCAGCGGACGCGTACCGCATTCCCAGTGGAGTCAGGTGATACAGGAATTGCGGCCTTCCCCGCCCAACCCCTTCTTTCTTCCGCCCGACCAGCTCAACCTGAACCAGACGCTCTAGACGCTGACGAACGGCGGTAGCGGTCACCTCCAACATCTCCGTGAGAGCCTGGACGGACAGACTCTGGTTTTGCCTGAGCAGATCGAGTACCGCTTGGTCGATCGGTCGAATATGCTTTGAGTTAACTGTATCCATGATCCCAATTGCCCTGGTCTGCTGCCCTGGTCTGCGCGGGAGACGCCCCCCACCATTTGATGGGTTCTGGGTCCGTTTCCGGATACTTACCGCGTGAATGACTGCTATAGTTAAACTTAGGAAGCACGCTTCATTTTGACAACCCCCGTTGCGATAATTGAAGGATTTCATTTTTGCTGGGGTCTCGACTATACTAAAGGGTCAAAGTCCTACAGTGGCTAACAAAAAAGGGGGCTGACACTTTTGTGACCGAGCAAAATCACAGTGGATCATGGTACTTTTGAGAGTGCCAGACACTTATTTTGTTTGGTTCGAAACGCCCGCACCACTGAGATTCTTGTCGTTGCGTCTTGTCCTATAGTTCCGCGATGTCTCTGGAGGAGACCCTGTCATGCGAATGCCGTTCGCTTGTTTGTTCTCTGCATTTTCACTTTTGGCTGTTACCCCAGGTTACGCGCAGGTTTCGTCGGTCGACGCCGATCGGCTCGACATGGAGATTGCTTGGCAGGCCCAAGTACAAATGCCTAAGGTAGGACGCGGCATCGTATCATCGCATTTGTGGATCGATTCAACCTTAAATCGAAAATACGCTGTCGTTGAGCTAACAGGCGGCCGAACGCTGAGGGTTTCTGCAGAGGAAGCCGACCATCGCGGCGCAGCGATTGGAATCGAAGAAGCGAAAAAGCAGGTGGGCGAGCGAGCAGCACGACTTTTGGGCAAAAACGATGGCTTTGAAGTCGTGGAAATCACGATTCCACAAATACGACTAGTGTTCGTCACCAGCGACGGCTTGGTGCAGACATTCGACGCCGAAACGGGGGCCATGCTGTGGAGCAATCCCTGTGGACTGGCCACCGCCCCCGCTCATCCAGGTGCCGTTTCCTCCGCCGGCGTGTCCGTCATCCATGGTCGCAACTTGTATTTGCTCGACTGGAATTCAGGCAAACAACTGATGAACAAGGAATTGTCTTATGGATCGTCAGTCGCTCTGGCAGTTTGCAATCAGTTGGCCTACGTCACCGACTTCCGTGGACGATTGCAGGCATATGGCTTGGGCGAGACGCTAAAGCCCTGGAGCTCGCAAATCATCGGACGTGCCGTGGGGCGACCTGTAGCGCTGGCAGATCAGTCCTATTGCGCCATCGCTTCGACGGATGGTTACGTATATACGCTCAACGCCGGTCAAAACCCAGGAATTTGGACGCGTTACGAAACGAATTCGTCGATCAGTGGCAGTCTGGCTGCCGGAAACCACGCCTTCTACGCAGGTACCGGAGATGGGTTGCTTACCAAGATCAGCGTCGCCGACCGGCTGGGAGGACTGGATTGGGAATATCCGGCTGGTGAAACTATCACACGGCCCGCGCTAGTTGTGGGCAAGCGTGTAGTGGCAGCAACGGAATCTGGAGCGATACATTGCATCGACGACGAAACCGGTTTTAGCATTTGGTCTAAGCAAGGCATGCGCATTGAGCAACCTATCGCTACTGCGGGAGGCAATTTTCTATGCTCGACCTTCTCTGGTGAGATCTACGCCTTCGATGCGGAGACGGGTACGGTTGTTGGCCGAACGAGTCCATCGAACATTAAATCAGCAGTGAAGAATCAGATCAACGATCGACTCTATGTGGTCGGGCATAATGGCCGACTGCAATGCTTACGAACCCGCGGCGCAGTGCTGCCAACGATGATCGGTCCGGTCGTAGTCGGCGAAGACGCGCCAGCTGAATCAGCCCCAGTCGCCGAGCAACCCGCGACAACGGCTCCCGCAGCGAATCCATTTAATTTCGGTGGTGAAGCAGCCAGTACTGCTCCTGCTGCCACTCCGTTTGGCGGTACCCCTGCAGCAAACCCATTTGGCAATTCCAATCCGTTCGGTGCTACCGAAGCGGCCCCAGCCGAAACCGGAGCAGCCGACGGCGCTGGCGGTATGGGCAACCCGTTTGGCTCAGGTGAAATGTCAAACCCTTTTGGTGGTGCCAATCCCTTCTAGTTCAGCCGGCTGTAACACCGCTGACCGAGGTCTGAATCGCGTTCCCTGCGTCTGTGCGCCCTCTGCGTTTGATTAGTACGCACTTCGATCGCGTCTGTTAACCCGGATTATTCATGAGCCGAGGAGTGTGAGCCCAATGGCATGAATAATCCGGATTTTAACGCAAAGGTCGCCGAGACGCGGAGAAATGCAGAGTTACCTGGCTTACTTCGCTGCAGCTACAAAACCTAGTGGTGGTATTTACCTAGAATTGTCAAAATTTTGACACACCTCGCTGATCACCACCATCAGCCTCGGGTTTTCGTACTCGTACTCAATGAAATGGTACTCGTACTCCTACTCGATTCGAACGGGGTATCGAGTATGAGTACGAGTACCGCCTGCGGCTGAGTACGAGTACGAAAGTACAAGCCGACGGTGGGCTTTATGTAGAGTCAGCTCAACGACCATGGTGGCGTTCAGCGAGAAGTATCAAAATCTTTTCACTTTATTCTGAAACAACTCTCGGTCAGCGCGGTCCTTTTAGTAAGAGCCAAACAAACAGGTCCGTACGAGTGGGCCATACTGCTTAATGAGCTGTAGAAAATCATTGAGACCACCACTGTTGGTGTGGCTGCAATTGCGAGAGTGGGGGACTGCAATTGCCCAGTTAAAAACCGTTGCGAAGTGAAAGTTGGCGCTTCAATTTCGTGCTAGCCGTTTTGTGCAGCTAACTGTCCGGTAGGTACAGCGAGCTAGTTCGCCGATTCACGAAGAAATCTGCTCAATGAAAGCTGAAGCGTACTAACCACAAGCGACACTCTCCCTCGGTGGGCGTGGTGGTTTACAAGGGACTAGCCGACTTGACTCGCTGCCACGGACCGCAATCCTGGAACGAGCCAAATTGACTCTCCGCAATTTCATGGACAGGAATCACGTGCCGAATTTGAATGAGCCCCATCCCTTTTCGCGCGACGAGGCTTTGAACTTGGCGCGTGCTGGCCAAATCGAAGCGATTGGTGAATTGCTAGAATCATACCGCACCTATCTGCGGATGTTGGCTACTACACAATTGAGGGGAAGAATGCCGGCGCGCATTAGCCCCTCCGATGTGGTCCAGGAAACAATGCTCGCCGCCCATCGCGGCTTCGGTGATTTTCGCGGCGAGACGTCTGCCGAATTTTCCGCTTGGCTGCGAAAAATAATGACCCACAAATTGCTGAGCACCATGGATCGGCATCTCAATCTAAAACGCGATGTGCGTCGCGAAGTATCGATAGATATCTCCCACGATAATCGAGACAATTCCAACCAGCATTCGCTAGCATCACTTCTGGCCACTTCGGATCCCTCCCCCAGCACCATCGTCTCGCGTGGAGAAGACAATCAACGCGTGGCTGATCTGCTGATGCAATTGCCCGAACACTATCGTCAGGTCATTGCGCTGCGTAACAAACAAGGGATGCGTTTCGAGGAAATTTCTCGACACCTGGAGCGCACTCCACTGGCCGCACGATTGTTGTGGTTGCGAGCTATCCAGCGTCTACGTCGACTCTATGAACAGCAGGAATCGGAGAATGCATAGTCGCTGTCAAACCCATGTTAGGCCTCGAGCGAGCAGCGACGATTCTAAATCGGATTTGCAATTGGAAATCGCAAGGGAGCAACCGGTTGTTGATTTCATCGACACATTGAGCGACAGCGGACAAGAACGACTCGTCACGATCCTCGACCAATTCCTAATCGATGTCGAAGAAGGGCGGACGGTTGATGTGCCAGCCCTACTGAGCCAAAATGCGGACATCGCCGAACCATTGCAACACTACTTGGATGGTTTGCGACTGGTCCGCAGATTGTCCCAGGCTTCAGACGAAGATCTACTACAGGCTGTCCCCGGTGGCAGTCAATCGAATTTCCCAATTCGAAAAGTACTTGCGTTTGATCAGCCTGGATCTTCGTCTCGATTGGGACCCTATCAACTGAGAGAGATCGTTGGACGTGGGGCGATGGGAATCGTCTATCGCGCCTACGACGTGCAGCATCAACGGCAAGTTGCCTTGAAGGTTTTGGCTTTTGGCTCTGCGGTCGATTCCAGTCGAATTGACCGTTTTCGTCGTGAAGCAAAGACAGCCGCCGCACTGGACCACCCCAACGTCGTCCCCGTGTATGCTGTCGGTTGCGAAGCAGGAGTGAACTACTATGCCATGCAACTGGTTGAGGGTGCTTCACTCGATTGCCGCTTGCTTCATGCAAAGAGCATCGTTTGCGATGACTTTTCCGCTGCTGTCCCATCTGCCTGCGAACAAAGCAGGTTAGCAGATCCCCTGTTGGGGCCGGATCGCTATCGGCGAATCTCTCAATTGTGCGCCCACGCTGCCGGGGCGCTCGATGCGGCCCACCGAGCAGGAGTAATACACCGGGATGTCAAACCGTCGAACTTGTTGCTGGGAAACGATGGCCAATTATGGGTAACCGATTTCGGACTTGCGCGCGTTCAAACGGAAAGCGGATTAACGAAAACAGGTGAATTAATCGGGACGGTTCGCTATATGAGCCCCGAGCAAGCCAGTGGTCACGGCGACATGATCGATGCGCGGACTGACGTCTATGGCTTGGGGGCCACGTTGTATGAATTGATTACCGGTGTACCCCCCTTTCCCGGCGATGACATGCTGGACCTATTGCGGCGGATCCAGAATTCAGAAGCGCCAAGTCCACAACAGCATGACGCGCACATTCCACGCAACTTGGAGACGATTATTTGTCGAGCCATGCGACCGCGTCCCTGCGATCGTTACCCAACGGCCGCGGCCATGGCAGAAGATCTGCGCCGGTTCGCCGATGGCAAGCAAATCCTAGCTCATTCGGTTACCTTTACCGAGCGTTGGGTCGCTTGGGCTGTGAGGCATCGTGCTCTAACGTTAAGCGTACTGACACTGTGGGCGAGTATTCTGGTGGTTTCGCTTATCAGCACTGCGCTGCTGGTACGTGACCAAGCCCGGACGACGGCCGCATTGCAACAATCGGAGAAACACTACCGACAAGCTCGCAGTATTGTTGACTCACTCGGCTCCAGCGTAGCTAAGCGTCTGGCCGCCATCCCCGAGGCAGAAGGGCTCCGTCAAGAGATTCTGAGTGAGACAATTCAACACTATAAGCAGTTCATTGCCGCTTCAGCCCGCGACCCTAGATTGCACCATGACGTCGCACGCACAAGACTCGAAAGGGCGCGGCTGACCGCTATTGGCGATAGCTACGCAAACGCTGAACTCGCGTATCGTTCGGTCTTAGAGTCTTTCGGTTTTGAAAAATTAGCGGGTGAAACCCGGGGCGGGACTCAAGTCGACAATGAGGTGTCCCATGCTCACTCTATCGAACATGGGGTGCCATTCTCAGGAACCATCGACGAACTACTACTGTGTGTCCAAGCATTCAACGAGTGGGGACTGTTAGCCAGCGAGCATGGACATCAAACCGTCGCCCAATACAGATGCGAATTAGCCCTGCGCAACTTGGCGGCACATCCTGCGCCCACTTCAGTCGAACAATCAAAAATCGCACTGGCTCAAGCCCTAACGCATAACAATTTGGGAGTCATTAATCTCCGTCAATCGAAGCCCAGAGAGAGTGCTCGAGAGTTGCAACGGGCTATCGAGATTTTGCGAGAACTCCCTACCGAAACACTTGACGCTCAAGAATTGGGAGGGGAAGTGTCCGATGCGTTTTCCAATCTTAGCGTCTTGCTGGGAGAGGCTGAGCAATATGCAGAGGCGGCGCAAGCTGCAGAACAATCTTTGGCCATTCGCCGCCAGTCACAACCTGCGGAGGTCGCCGAACACCAAAGCCGTTTGGCCGTAACCTACAACAACTTAGCTGTATTTCATTGGAAAGCGGGTCGGACAGACGCAGCCTTGTCCGCCTATCGCCTGGCCGCTGAGCTCCTGGAAGAAACAATTCGACGAGCCCCCAGTCGCATGAACTCTCGCCATCGCCTCGCCGTGACACTAAACAATTTGGGAATGGCTCTCGTGACGCATATGGCACAAGACAGCGGCGCTCAAGATACGGATGCCGCCAATGAAGCTGAGCAAGTTTTTCAACGTGCTGCTGTGTTGGCTCAACAGGCGTTCGCAGCGGATCCCACTGACGCCGAGGCGGTGCGACGCTTGGTCGGAATTCAGAATAATCTAGCCGTTCACTTGCGACAGCAAAAGCGATTCGCCGAAGCTGAAGAACTTCTACAAATCGCGGTGGAATTGATCCAATCGTTGCCTGTCGAACAACTAGCCAGCACCGGCGATGCTAGCCTGTTGAAACAAATTCAGATCAACTTGCAACACAATCACGAACAGCTTTAGGACACCCCACTTTTCTTTTCAAGGACCCTATCGTGCGTCGAAACTCATCTGGTTTGAATCGACCGCTCGCAAGTCGTTCATTGCGATGCGAACCGCTGGAGCATCGAGCGCTGTTGACCGCGCTAATTGCCGCCGTCGAAATCGCTCCTGGGCCTGCATCCGAGTTTACCCAACAAGCCAAATCGTTTATCCAATCTGCACTAGAGCAGGTGATGGTCACGCAACATCAGACCCCGGTCAAATCCTCGGTGGACTCGCTGACTCAAATCGCCGCTGACGGTCGACCCGTCAGGGTTACCAATTACACAGTCGAACTTGATCTGCCAGTTAGTTTACTGTCTATCAACCCTGCTCCCACAAGCATCCCAGCAAGTGCTGTGAGCTCAAATGGAGCTAGTTCGTCGCGAGGCCTCACATCGACCGAGTCAACTATCAGCCCACTTTCGAACACAGATAACCGCAGTAACCTGGTATTCTCATTTATGATTTTCCCGGATAACTCAGTATCGATTCGGGCCAGGTTAAACAACCCGCTGCAGTGGTCGGGGTTCGGGGCGAACCCGGCTGATCCCTACGGTCGTTTTCCATTTCGCTTGACTCCGATTGAAATTGGTTCCTCACAGCAATTATCTTCCTCGTTGTCACAACCGTCAGCGATGATGCGGGCACCATCCCACTCAGTGACGGTGGGACGGGAATTTGTTGCTACGCAAGAGTCTTCGCCGAGAAACAACTCAAGCATTCCAGATCGCAATTCGCGAGAGATTCAACGCGAACATCGAGCTAATCCGATAGATGATCTGTCTGGCAATTCCAATCAGGTTGCCACACTATTTGACCACTGGATCGAAATCGAGTTTTCGGAAAGTGTTAGGGCACAAGAAGACAAACGGGATGCAGATTGCGCTGAGCCCTCATTGGCGACAAATTCGCGTTTCGCCTACGATAGCGACTTGGAATTGCACATGGTCCAGCTGGTTGGCGCTACTAGTGCGATCCACATACCGCCAGGAATGATCCAGCTGGAGTTTCAGCAACTTGCCCGTACACACCTCAATGCAGTCGATGGCAGCTCGTTCGCTTCGGCGATCTTTCAAGTTTTTGTGCATGCGTCGGATGGTATTCGGCCCCACGCAACTGCGCCTAGTCGCGACGTTGTGCGATGGCCCAAGCCACCGGCAGCCGCTACGACAGACCAGACGGAGCCCAGCGGCTGGGCAAGCAGTACTTGGGCTGTGGTCGCGCTGGCCAGCAGTCTCGTCTTGGCAACACGTCCCAAACGCAGCGACCAGGATATGGCGGCTCGCCCCGCATCAGGTACGTCAGCCTACTGAAGCTGACGTACCGCTGGACACACCCGCTGCGCTCAGCTGGGAGCCGCTGACGTATGTTTTTTGGCGGCACGGATAGCGCGCAGCGACTGGAGTTGCTGACGCTGATCGTCCGTCAAGACCCCTTCTATCTCGTGCATCTCGGCTTGCCGAAGCTCTTCCAGTTGTTTCTCCAATTCGGCAATTTTTGCGGCCATGCTAGCCCGGATCTTGTAGATCACGTCGCGTTGTCGACTGTCGACAAGCGACGCAAAATAGGGAGGCAATCGCCCTGCCGAGGGCTTGCGCGCGTTTTCCACTTTGGCGGTGACCTCATCGCTTGCAATGTTCACCTCTTCAGCCTGCTGTGCATTTCCTGCCTGCTCCTCAACTGGCTGCTCCTCAACTGGCTGCACCTCAACTGGCTGCGGTGGCGCATTGCTGCTTGCGACCGTAGGGGACGCCTGCGATGGGACTTGACTAAAGCCTACGACACAATGGTTCGCAGCCAGTCCCCACAATCCACACAGTGTCACAACTTTGGTCAGCTTATCAATCGACTTTCTCATTTTCTTGATCCTGAACTAAAAAACGTAAACTTGGCTAAAATAGGCGGTCGACCATGCGACGCCTAACACGAACGAGTCCAACCAACAGTGATCAGTTGCTTTGTTGAACACGCGCTTGAATTCGCGAACATATACAAGACGGCGCAGACGCGATTTCCTTACAGCTATTTCTGAAATTTTCTGAGAATCAATACTTGGCGTTCGACAGGGTATGTCAGTCGACCCTACCTCGCTGTCGGCAAGCTCCAACAAACCAGCCCCCAGTTCGAGTAGGCTGCTTGTTTCCGACAG
Source organism: Pirellulaceae bacterium (assembly GCA_041739785.1). Classification (GTDB taxonomy): domain Bacteria; phylum Planctomycetota; class Planctomycetia; order Pirellulales; family Pirellulaceae; genus Aureliella. The sequence goes on along the minus strand of JBGSNE010000296.1, from coordinate 2,567 downwards.
CCAATAACGTGACAATGGAATCCAGCGGTTGCCTGCGCAGCGGCTCGCCTAGGTGACTCAAACGCAACGTGATCAGAATCTTCACGCAGCGGATCAACAAGGTAATTTTCACCGAGATAGAAACCATGCCCTACACGCTCAGTCATCCCATTTCGCAGCTTTTACTTTGTGTACTGTTAACGAATTGCGCTGGGACAACTCATTCCGTTGAGCCGTCGAAAATTTCTGTTCCTTTGGGGCTGAAGCCACTCCCCGAAGTCTCGGACAACCCGCTTACTTCGGAAAAGATCGCGCTTGGAAAGCAGCTCTACTTTGATCCGCGGCTTTCAGCGGACAACACGATTTCGTGCGCTAGTTGTCACGATCCCAAGAAAGGTTGGTCCAACGCGGATGCTACGGCTGTGGGCGTGGATGGCCAGCGTGGCGGTCGTGGAGCACCAACGATTGTTAACTCGGCCTACCAACAATTTCATTTTTGGGACGGTCGCGCTGGATCGTTGGAAGAGCAAGCCTTAGGCCCGATTGCCAATCCCATCGAAATGAACTTACCGGTCGAGGATGCGGTCAAACGCTTGTCGGCCATCGAGGGGTATGCCAAACAATTTGAAGCAGTCTTTGGCGAGCCGGTCAATGCAGAGAATTTAGGCAAAGCCATCGCAGCGTTTGAACGCACTATATTGTCAGGCAACGCTCCCTACGATCGTTTCAAAGCTGGCCAGTCCGATGCCTTGTCGGAGCAAGCGCAAGTTGGCATGAAACTCTTCTTCGGTAAAGCCAATTGTTCGGGTTGCCACGTAGGCGCGAACTTTACTGACAATGGCTTTCACAACGTGGGAGTCAGCATCCTCGGCGAGCAGCCAGACATGGGGCGCGAGGCGATCAGCCAACTGGGTGGCGACCGTGGTGCCTTTAAGACGCCCACGCTCCGCGAGATCGCGAGGACGGCCCCCTATATGCACGATGGAACCTTGGCTACGCTAGAAGAGGTGGTCGAGTACTACAACAAAGGTGCGACACCCAACGATCACTTGGATGAAGAAATTTTTCCGCTCAATTTATCCGCTGACAAACAGGCCGCTTTGGTGGCGTTTCTCAAGGAAGGGTTGAGTAGCGAAGACTACCCCGTCGTCGATCCGCCAGAGCTGCCTAAGTAGGTAAGCTCAAGTGATAGTCGTTCAACCTAAATTCGTCTAAACCCATTTTACGCTATGGAGCTTTCATCGTGACCATGACTCGATTCGCCATTCTAATTGCCTGTTTGACGCTCAGTTTGCCAGCCTTTGCACAAGACAAACAAGCGGATCCGGCCGAAGCTGCGGAGACTAAGACGGAGGAAAAGGCCACTGAAGATCAACCGGAAGACCAACCAGCTGTCGCGGATTATAGTATTGCCAAGGGAGAAGTGGTCTTAGAGGGGCTCAACAATCCCAGTGGCTTGGCTATTCAGCCTGAGACCGCCGCGCTGTTTGTCGCCGATTCGGGCAATCACAAGATTGTAAAGTTTGTTGACGGCAAGTCGGAAGATGCTATTACCGATTTCCCCGGTGACGTGTACGGAAAAGGGCCAATGGTCAACATTGGACCTCTGGGGCTACTCTTTCTCGATAAGAACACCTTGGTGGTCGGCGGTGGCGGCTTGCCCGACGGCCAGGAATTACTGCGCGTCTACGAATTGCCCGAGGACGGAAAAGCTATCAAGGCCGATGCCATGAAGAGCTCGTTTAAATTGGAAGAGACGGACGATGTCAAGGGTGAGGGAAACTTCTATGCCTTGGCTTCCACCGGCGATGCAATCTATGTCACCTGCAATGGTGACGACACGAAGGGCTGGGTTTCCAAAGCGACCGTCAAGGACCACACAGTTGAAGACTACCAGCGCTATCTGGCTACCAAGGAAGCGACCGAAGTTGACGCCCCAGTCGGAATTGCAATCAGCCCCGATGGCTATTTAGTAGTTGGACAAATGGGTGAGATCAATGTTCCCGGCGATAGCTTGATAACCTTCTACGACGCGGACAGCAAGGAAATGTTGCTCAATCTGAAAACTGGCCTGCACGATATTGGTGCTGTGGCTTATAGCAAACGCGGTCAAATGTATGTTCTCGACTATGCTTGGGCAGATCCTACGCAGGGTGGTTTGTTCCAAATCTTGGAGGATGAAAAAAGCGATTCGGGAATGCGTACCAAGAAGATTACCAAGCTCGACAAACCTACGGCCATGGTTTTCGACGCCAGTGGCAATCTTTTTGTCACCGTGATCGGTGAAGCAGCGGATGCAAACAGCAAGGGGCAGCTCATTAAGATCCCAGCCTCAGCAGGCTTGTAGCACGTGTCTATTTAGTGAGCCGTGACGCGTGAGGGCTTATTGAATTAATCGAATTACTAACCAAGGGTGAGCCGTGGGCCGTAAGGCACCGGGCAATACCGGCCGGGTTGCTCACATTAGGTGTTGCGCTTTGCAGTGCCGACGGCACGGAATTTGACAACCTGGGATGCAAATCCCAGGTCAGCGAAGCATCCTCCCGTTATTCCGGTTCGCCAGCGATCGACCGCGAATGCGGTCGATC
>JBGSNE010000292.1:0-11210 GCA_041739785.1 Pirellulaceae bacterium | reverse complement strand
GACACTGCACGCCGCAGCCGTCGAGCTTCAACTGTTCTTCCCAACTAGCAACCACACTGCTTTCTCAAACCAGCCAGCGAACCCGCAACACTCTTCCAGCCACCCTGCTAAATTGGCTGATTCTTAATTGCGTTTGACATTGATATATGGCTTCCTCGTACGATGCACCTTTGGAATTATCGAAGCACAAACGGGAACCATCACCGGTTCCGCGAAGAGCATGTTCAGATTGAGAAGCGGAACATAGGGGCTGAAACGACTGATAAACTCTATTTCGACGACTTCCATTTTGACCCAACGTCCGATAAGTAGCGCGCCGTTCGGTTGCGACAAAGTAGGCCCCACCGAACACGACTACTCGCGGACCGCCGATGCTTTTTGGTAATTTCCGGCCGGCGCATCGGCGTTGAATGGTTGCAGGCCATCCTGATTGCGCCCTGGCTGCTCATTGGTAAGTGGTTGCTTCTTTCCCTGTTGACCTAAAATCGCTTGCAGTGCCTTTCGAAACGACTCCTGCCCAGCTAGGTCGAGTTTGTGAACTTCGATATCGGCGCTCGGCATCGCACGTTCTCCTCTGCCTCGGTATCCTTGTTGACTGGTGAGTCATCGTCAGTTGCAGGGTGAGCTTTCTCTGCAGGCGCGCCGTCGTTTCCGTTGGCGTCTTTCGTACCAAACAGCTCCCTCTGTGGAAGCTCTAAGGGCGTATCTGACATTAAGGACTAGCGGAAGCTGGTCTCCGCGATCGCCAGTGACACGGAGATCATAATGCTCTGAGCGGTTAGGACGATAATGGATGTGTCTAAGTTGATGTCGGACGTGCCAGTGAACCACGTTGTCAAATAATATTGCGAACAAGCCAGTCCCCCAGTCATTACCAGTGCGGTTGCGATTTTTGCGCTTCGCCTAGCTATCCCGCGTGTGGCAAACGCCCATAGCCACAAGGCTGCGACCATCCCGTTTGTGATGCCGATGATTGGCATTGAGCCCATATACTGCCACTGGAATACAGCGACTGTCCATTGCCAGTAGCGCTGGCCAAATTGAATGAAGCCAAACCCAAAACCAACAATGGTGGTCCAGAGTATTAAAGTACTAATACCGAATTTCGGATTGGAGCGTCTTTCGCCTCCCTGTTCGGTTTGGGTTGTCAGGCGAAAACTGTACCAAAGGTTGTAACACGCGACTGCTAAGAGACAGGTGATGACTTGAAACACCAAAGCGATCGCCCAGCCTGCGGATGCTGCTTCACCCGTGCCCCAAGGCAACATGAGGCTCAACAAAAACCAGCAAGCAAGGGTTCCGCCGGTTGGCACTGCAAAACGAAGCAGGGGACTGGTTGTGGCAACCGCCGTCCAAATCGCCAGCAGCGCGAGCTGGCTTAGCGGAATCGCCAATGCAGTCATGAGCATCGGCAGGTTCCAATGCCAGCTGCGACCAACGAGTGCTAGGTCCAGCGCAAGGTGAACTCCGATGAGGACTACCAGACTCGGCGTTAGCATCAATCTATGGGGAGGCGCATCTGCAGTCATACAACAAACTCATTCATTTGCTACCAGCCGACTGCTCGAAGCCGTTCTGCTGCCATTTGGGCGGCGATGGTGCCGGGATAGTTCTGGACGAGTGCGCGGTATTTCCCCATGGCCGTTTTCCTTGACGAACGTTCGAGTTGCATGGCGGTGCGCATGATTGCTTGCGCTCTTCGCTCATCCAGGGCGAGCTCTTTTCGTACGCGGTCCAATAGTGGATCGTTATCGAACCCTTCTTGTAGCTTCTGCTGGATTTCTTCTAGTTTCATCTGGTCGCGCACGATACCTGCGTCACGCGATGCGACAAGCATTTCTCTGGCCTGTTCTTCAAGTGTCTGGGTTACTTTCTGATTTAGCAGAGTGTCCGCAACGTCCACGACGAGGTGACGCAAGTATTGCAGCGAGGCCACATCTCCCGTTTCCTGCCGCAATCTTTGGGCCCGTTGTATCAGTTCGTCGCCGATCCGAGCATGTTCGGCTTGGCACTCTTGAAACGCCGAAGCATCCGCGAGTGTCGTCATCACGATCTCCAGTATTCGAATCGCCCGAGGGAAATCACCTTTTCCATAGAGTTGCCGAGCTTTGGTCAAGTGCACTTGCGCCAATGGGTTGCGGATCTTTTTGGCGGCAGCCGATCTGGGAGACTTCTGCATAAATCTGGACAAGACTGAACAAGTCTCGATTACGTCCTGTTGATACTCGTTGTCTTGCAAGCTTTTCAGGAGTTTGTCTACGAGCCAGGTTTGAGTTTCGTCAGTGGCCAAGGCCTGCTCATCCATTAGAACGATTTCGGACAGCGCCATTACAGCTGTCTGCAACTCGCCTTTCTTCAGCCCGTTCTCAGCGAGCTCGAGCAACACTTGGCCGACTTCGACTTTAGTCTTTTTCGCATCATCGCCTTCTTGCCCCTCCAGATTTACGATCGCCTCATGCAAAAACAACTTGGCATGGGCACTGTCGCCTTGCTTCAGGGCACTACGCGCCATTTGAAGTGAAACTGCTGGATCGATGCCATCACCCTGGGGAATGAAGCGGAACTCCCCCTTTGTCATCTCCGCCAAGCGTTTCATGTTATCACGACTGCTCCTGTCCTCGAAAGCGATAGAGTGAATCGGAGTCTTGGTGGAAGCCGCTGCTACAATTGAAAATGCGTCTACGTTCCCTCCAAGAAGCTTATCTTGTTTCTGGTTCTTGTGACCATTGAACTCGCCATCGGAAAGCATAAAAATCGCGCTCGGGTTCATGCGCATTGCAAGCAGCAGCGCCTCGCGTGGATCCGTACCGCCTCCTTGAAACGCTGTCAGCAGCCAATCCGCCAGTCGCTCCTTATTTTCCATTGTGGCGGCGACAGATGTGGGGAGGGATTCGTAGCAACCAAACATCTGAGTTGTCCCACTGCTGAACAACAGCACATAAAATCTCTGATGTGGCCCCAGTTGCTCGACCGATCGCAATAATTCGGCGGTGGCTCGGTCGAACCGACGTCCCTCCATGCTACCTGACATATCTAGAACGTAAACAAACTGGTGACCACCGGCTTCGATCCCAAAGAAGGACCCACTGGCGGAGCCCAGTCCCCCTTGAATAACTCCCTCCGTGAACGCTCCGATTTCACTCCCCAACAGTTCGCTCTGTAAGGAATTCAGAAGCAGGGATGTAGATTCGTCTAGAGTCGACGTAGAATCAGCATCTGCATCATTTGACTCCAAAACTGTGATCTCGTTTTGATGCACTTCCCCGCTAAACGTGATCAAAAGACTTTCCATACCTGTCCTGCCAAAATCAGCTGGTGCCAAGACCAGTAGAAGTAGAAGCAGCCCAACAACATGGAGAGCGATGGAACTAAGCCAGCTAGTCGACTGCAGATTCCATCGAGTGCTCCGTGCGCGCATCAGCCGACGAACTCTCGAATCCGTTTCGCTTCGCGTCGCAATCGGGTCCGAGTCATCTGCGGTCTCGGGAACCGGAGGAGGCGCTGCGAAAGTGACTTGGTCTACCAACCGAACGCAATCAACTGGAAGCGGCGGTGGAAAAACGTCCTGTCCGGAGTACGGCACTTTCTCTGCAGCATGGACCGAAGTCTGTGTGGACATAGCATTTTGTTTCATGCCAAACGCCCTGAAAGAATTCGCAAATTCGGAACTGGATGACAGGTCTTTGTCGGCAACTCAAACGCGAGTGGCTGGCCGAAACGACAAGTAGGAACGACAAGAGGCGATTCCACTCGCAATGTATAAGCTTGCAGATTTTTCGCCAGAAGTCAAATATTTGCAGCTGGTAGCCGACGCAAGTCAGAGTTCTTATCTATCTTGCCATCGGCTGCAGCGTGTTCGCGGGGGTTGCACTTCTACAAATGGCTACTAGCACCGCTCCGCGTACAGAATCAACAAATCCGCGTGCGCCCGGCGAGCATTACAATTGAATTACTGGAATCCAATGATCTCCACCCTTTGTATCTGACCGATAGTTCGGTCACCAATGACGATCTTGCTCTGCTGAAGCGCTGGCCTAGACTTTTCACGCTGGATCTAGCTGGTACGGATATAGGAACCGCCGCGAGCTAGAGATGAACGTCACTAACTTCGACGACAAATCTCAAGTGAGTTGCAAAATAACGATCACGGTAGAAAAACCGTAGCAGTGTGAGAAGGACATTGCTGTCGACTACACCCGCACGATCCATGCGTACTTTTGCGCTCATCGAAGTGCATTTTGAGCTCAGAACGGCGGTCGGGGTTCTTCCTAATGTACTGCTTGGAAATCAAAATTCCTATCAGTCGAAGGCATGCATTGTCGCTCGCCGAGCAGTTTGCAACGCGGCGATTATAATATTTGCGACGCGTCGATTGATATAGACTTGGCAAGAACTTTTGAGACACCAATGAAGACGAGACGTCCATTCTATGAGAAACTCGAAGGTCGCAACCTATTGGCAGTCGACTTTGGTTTGCTGGGTGATGTGAACACGACTCCGTCAAGGTTGCCCAATGCACCTGGCGACATCGGTGAGTTCGGAGAAGCGGTGGTTTTTTCGAGTGGAGCCTATTATGGCAGATCGCAGCTTTGGAGCAGCGCGAATGACGTCGATCATGCGCTAACGTTGCTGCTTGACGACAGCTTTATCGGCGTGGCCGATAAATTTCTGCCGCTTGGTGAAAACTTGCTTTTCAATTACGGCTCCGATGCTAGAGGCCAGGGAGGTTTGTGGAGCACCAATGCCACGCCGGCCTCGGCCCAGCGGATTGGCCCATCCATGAATGTGCCCGTCGAGCTGAACGGCCAAGTATTCTACATAGGAGGCGAGAATAGCTATCAGGGTAACGGCGTTTGGCGCTCGGATGGAACGCTCCCAGGTACTCAGCGAATATTTGTCAACGCCGGCCCGCAAAACTATCGGTTGGCCTCCCCCTTAGCGGCTTTGGACGGCAAACTCTACGTGGTCGTGGAAGATCTGGGATCTAAGCGGCATTTGGCGACAATCGATCAGCAAACCGGACTAGTTGAACCAATTCTTGATGTACCGAGTGGCTCGGTTCAAGAGATTCTCGTTACAGATACAGCCCTAGTTATTAGTTTTGGCGCAATTTCATCGTCACGCAAAGAACTCTATGGATACACGAACGGCCAAACGGAACTTGTGCACCTTGCTACCGCGAATGGATTCATTGGCCGGCAGCCGCTCGAGTTGGTGGGCAATCGCGTTTACTTTCCTGTGGGCTCCTCCGAACTATGGAGTACCGACGGAACGCTTGGCGGCACGGCGCAGTTTCTGGATTCGACCTATCAAACACTCAGCCAACGCGTCATTATCAATTCCAGCAACTCGCATTATCTGTTCGTTGCCAATCATGGCAACGGCTACGAATACTTTCATAGTGGTGGAACCAGTGCCGGTACTCGGGCTATCGGCTTGACTTACCCAGGCTATCCCCTTTTCCCGCCGCTAGCGGCCAATTCGGATGCGTTCTATATCGTGGGAGTGGATCCCTCATCTCAGGATCCCGGCTTGTACCGAGTACTCGCCGAGGACGGCAGCACTGAATTCGTTCAGCCAATTGCCGATCTTTACGCCCAGGATTTCCCGGGCCAATATCGTAACTTCGCCAGCTTTCCTGCAGCCGTAAATGGTCGTGTGTTCTTTGTGGACAAAGTGGAAGGGCAGCAGCTGCTGTTGGAATATTTGCCAGCCAGCAAATCCGTTGTATCAGTAACGCCGGTGGTTGGCACCCAGGGCAGCGATGTGCGTTTCCTCGCTCAGGCAGACGATCATGCATGGGTCTTAGATAACTACCAAATCTGGCAGGCGCGCATCCAGGAACAGTCACTACAAGCGACCCTGTTTCCCGGGGATGTTTCCCTTCCGGAACAATTCCGTTTTCCCCAAGTCATTGATGGATCCTTGAGTTTTGAGTCCTATTTGCAAACGACGAATGAATCGGTTCGTTGGCGCGTCGATGCCAGCACAAATTCGGCGACTGTCGTCGGGAACTCGTCGACGAACCCGCTAAGCGAAATCTTCAGTTTGGAAACTGGGCTGTTCCAAATTCGGTATGACGATATGACGGGTGGTAGACTCTACGAACTCAGCACGGACCTGCAAGTTGAATCCCTGGTGGCTGCGGTGCCAGTAACCTCGGCTATTGAGCTTACATTCTTCGACAATCGTGCGCTCTTTGAGGTCGACGGTCAACTCTGGCAGACCGATGGTACGGCGTCTGCAACCCAACGCATTGACGGTCTGGGCAGTGGAGATAAAGTCCTGGACGAGTTTCGATTGGGCGAAACGGGTGAGCTGTGGTGGTTTACCGCTGCGCAGAAAATTTACCGACTTGCTCCGGGCAGCGTCTCTCCCAACCTGGTTGGCGAACTACCCAATACGCTAACGGCGTTGTTAAATCCCACAGCGGGAGTCAGCTTCCTTCCCATCGGTAGTGGGGTTGCCTTTGTGGCAGAATCAAGTTCGATACCGTCGGGCTTGTGGATTAGCGATGGTACGCCGTCCGGAACAGTATTGCTTGCCGATCTATCGAATACCGATGTAACTGTTCGCAGCCGAATTGCTGGAATGGCTGGTGAACGGATCATCGTCAGTAGTGGCAGCCGGCGAACTGGCTACGGCATGTGGAGTAGTGATGGAACACCCGGCAACACCTTCCGTATTCACTATGCAGAGTTGGCGTATCCGCAATTCAGTGACGTTGCGAATACCAGTGTGCGTATGGCAGACGGAAGGTTCGTCTTCCAGTACTTTCATCCGGAAACCGGACGCGAGTTGTGGATTACGGATGGGACTTCTGCGGGTACTGTACAGTTTGCCGATATTTCCCCAGGAGCGAGCAGTTCAGACCCCAGCATCGTACAAGTCGGTCAGTCGCTGCTGACACTTGCGGCTACGGAGACGTACGGGGCGCGTGAGCTTTTTGCAGCGGACTATTCGACCTTCGAATTCGTGCCTACGTCCAACCTCACGCTGTACGCGTCTGAGAACCTACTTGGGACTACGATTGGAAAGATTGGGCTGGCGGATGTCCGCAATGAAGATTTGATTTCCGTTCAGTTTACGCAGGCTACGGTCGGCAATACGTTTGCATTGGACGCTGCGACTAACACGCTCATGCTCAAGCCGGATGTCGCTTTGGACTTCGAATCGCAAGCCGAGTATCACTTTGACTTGGATATCGAGTATCGACCAAGTGCTGGCGCAGAAAGTCAGATTCGGCGCGTGGCTATCACGGTTCGCGTGGTTGACATGCTCGAGTCCTTGACGGTTACGGATCAGATCTTTGAGATAGATGAGAATGCCCCCGCCCGCTCGTACATCGGCCAGATCGACCTTGATTTCGATCAACGACTTAACCCGAGTTTTACGCGGATTGGTGGCTGGCCATTTTATATCGATTCCCAGACTGGCCGCATCACTGTGCTCGGCGAAGCGTGGAGGCTCGACTATGAGCAACAAAAGGAGTTTGTCGTAGCCGCGAGAGTCGATGATGGTCTAGCGAGAGAAGAATTTCGCATTACCATTCGCGTCCGCGATGTGAATGAACCTCCCGCATTTTCTCCCGATGCAAGCCTGCTGAAAGTGTTTTCTGGCGAAGGCATCAACCACGCCTATCCCGCGGACATAGCCACCGATCCAGAGGGCCAATCGGTAGACTATTCGATGACGAAAAATGATGGAGCGGCGTTGCCTGATTGGCTCAGCTTCGATTCAGCAACTTTGACGCTGGTGGGCACGCCACCGTTAACCGCCGTCGGCACTCATGATTTGCGTTTGCGTGCCACGGACCCTACCGGCTTGGTCGACACGCACGTAGTGAAGCTCCAAGTGTTCGAATCCGAGCGTCCTTGGTTCAACGTTTTCTCACCCTTGGATGTGAACGATGACGGAATTATATCACCATTGGACGTGCTGCTCGTGGTCAACCTGCTCAATCAAGGCACCGGACTGCCACAACAGAATTCAGGCCTGAGTCACTTCTATGATACAAGCGGTGACAATTTCGTTTCACCTCTGGATGTCTTGATTGTGATCAACTATCTCAACTTGAACTCGGAGGGTGAAGGTCTTGCAGAACCTGAACTGATTGTTTCTCCCGTGCTCGACATGACCTGGACGTATTTCTACGATCCGTGGCACTACGGTTCGATGAGGCGGAGGTTTAGGTGATAGTGAGAACAATTCAGAATTCGTTTGATCCGTCAGGCCGACTGCGCAAGCCTTAAGCGGTAAACTTGCCGCGCCGAAAGAAACAGTTACGCCTGCTGGGGTCAGACCCAGTTTTCCGGATTTCAGAAATGCGGTTTGATCGCGGATTCGGCTCAACTCTATTAACTCGCGAAAACAGGGTCTGCCCCCTAGCGGCGAGTGAATAGAGAAAACGAGCAATTTCAAACCTGTGAGTCGTCGTAGCACGAATTCGGCGCGTCAAAATTTCGTTGCTTTCCCAGGCAGCATCCTCTATCATCGAGCGGCTCTTGCGATAAAACCCATAAGGAATTGACAAATGGCTAAATATCTTGCCTCCTCTGGCGTTTTGGCGATGGTCGTGGTTCTGGGTTTCCTCTCTAGGAGCGATGCACAGGACCAACTCCCACCCTCCTTTGTTGAACTACTGAAGGTCGGCAGCAACGTGGGAGTTGTGGCGTTTGATAAAGGGGGGCCGGGCTTTCATATCTTGTTTTTTACAGATCGGCAAGAAACTATTGCCAAAGACGCAAACTCTTTGTCTACCAGCGACTTGAGCAAAAAGTATCCCGAGGTAAAAAAGCTGATTGAAGAAAGGCTAGCGGCAGAGATTTCAGATCCGAAAAACGAGCACAGACTCGCGGATATAGTTGTTCGGGTATTGCCCTTTCCTGGCGAGTGGGCGACTATCAAATATGTTGGCATGGACTACGTCGCTGTCCATCTTAAACGCGATAATACCACAGAAGTAATCCCGCTTAAATATATTTACAAAGTCAGTCTGGATCGGCCCGCTGTTCAACTTGGCGTTTACAAAAAGAGACAAGCTAACGTCGCGGAAGACCCCTTCGGAAACCCCTTCGGAAAGTGATTTTCCATTTTCATTTGCCTAACATCGATTTGAGATCCAGCTCAGCGATCGCTACTTTTGGCGAGTCAATTCGTTCCGATCCAAAGGGAACGCACAGAACCAAGTTCTTGACGTCAATCAAGCTCTTATCACAAACGGTTAGCTAGTCTTCCAGAACAACGCCTGCTGGGGTCAGACCCTGTTTTCCGGAGTTCAAAAATGCGGTTTGATCGCGGATTCGACACAACTCTATTAACTCGCGAAAACAGGGTCTGACCCCTAGCGGCGCAAGTCGTACGCAGTTTCGGCAGACCGTGGCAGTTGATCATTGCGCCGCATTTCCTGGTCGCGACCTTCCTCCGATGCAAGATCGGTGGCAAAAATGGCTCGCAGAGAGTCCATTTGTTCATAACCAGTGGAGCCACTTAGGGAGTTGCATATTGTCGCAGGCACCATGGGACGTCTTGAACGAAATCTGAGCTTGGGTATGATGCCTGATGTGGAGAGCGAGCTTTTTTCTCAATTAACGCCGACTGTCCGAGTCGCATGTATATCAGCTCGCTAAGAAAATCTGACACCTTGACGCGCAGAGCGATCGCTCTGTTGGTGCTGTTTTGCGTTTTACTTGCATCCGCTCCTATCCCTATTGGCTGGAAGCCGAGAATTCCCACGGGCAGCGAGCCGTTTCCGTGTCAAAATTGCCATTGTGGTTGCGTGACTCCCGAGCAGTGCTGGACCAACTGCTGCTGCTTCAGCCCCGAAAAACGCCGAGAATGGGCCGCCGAGAATGGCGTTAAGCCGCCGAGCTATGCAGTTCTGACCAGCTCTGTTGGCAAGTTCGCATCGAAACCGGCGTCAGCTGCCATGCAGACCTGTTGCAATGGTGACAGCAGTGTGGAACGCTGTCATGTGGTCTGCGAGTCGAATCAGCAGAGCTGCTGTTCTCAAAAAAATATGGCATCCACTGAGTGCAGCGTTCTCGATGCAAAACAGAGTAGCACCAATGTGTCTGAACAATCAGATACGATCGTTTTACTTTCCGTCTTCGCAGCAAAATGCCATGGGGGAAGCAGCGAGTTTACGCTCCTGCCCTGGGCAATCATTGAAGACTGCCAGGTGAGTTGTGCTTCTCCGGAGCCTGTCATTGCACCATTTAAGGTGCAAGATGAATGGCTACCGTCTTCTTCTGCGCAGCCCGACCCGCCTCCGCCGCGAGCTTCACGCGTTGCATGAACATCTGCAGGCTGTACGTGCGTGAATCGTACGCTTCGTCGGCAATATCCCAACTGTCTTTGTCTCGCCGGTACGAGTGCTTCAACTCGTCCGGCCAAAGCGGCCTATGCCAGTTCTGAATCTTACTACCAAAACGCTCTTGCTTCATAAACGGTTGGGCTAGCTGTAGAGGTTAAAAAGTAATCCGGCAGCAGTGGAGTGGCAGGCTTGTCCGCCCAACTACCGGCGCCATTTCGGTGAAGGCTTGAATTGCAGCGCGTTTTCATGATATCAATTGTGAGGTAGGCAAGGAACTCCTCCTTGCCGGTCGCAAGAATTGAAAAACGCAGTGCCTGGTAAGCTCCATAGCTAAATCGCTTGGAGTTAAGGGCATAACGCATTCTCGCGAACATCGTCGGGCAAGCGGTCTTCGGTAAACCTAGTCTCATCAACTAGGCTAAGGAGATGAAAGAGACGCTCTCTTTCACAATGCCGCTACCCTTAGCGCTGGATGCCTCGAGAGGGGCTCGTCCAGTGCGAAGGAGGCTCGTCGGAGTAATCCTACTGTGGATCGCTTCCTCTGTATGGAAGCGGCTACGTTGTAGAGTAATCCCGGCGTTCTATCCTATCTGAGTGTTGTTGCTGATGGCCCTGGTGGCATCGGTATTTCAAAACAGAATATGGGCGAGGCGGAAAGACCTTGCCACGTTCCGTTGGGAGCGTGGCCAAGGCCGTCTTGGTACAAAGCGGGTGAGGCAAGGAGTATTATGCCAAATCCCGTCACGGGGGCTGTTTGGTCTTTAGCAATAGAGATCCTTCAACCGTGCTGGCGTAGGGAGCTTTGAGCCTGGCAACAGGCCAAACCGAGATCGACTATCTCGGAGACTGAGTTAAAAACTCGGCTGTGAAAAGCTCAACTATGAAAGGCCCAACT
>JBGSNE010000103.1:0-12732 GCA_041739785.1 Pirellulaceae bacterium | reverse complement strand
CGACAGTGATTCGTAGGAGGGTTTCCAATGCGACGATTTCTGTTTGGCGTGGTAATCGCTTCGGTCACCGCCGCAATGCCTGCTTGGGCGTTCGGTGGGGATCGTGAAATTGCCCAGTCTGTAATGGCCGAGCTACAGCAGTTTAAAGCCGCCGGCCAATTAAAAGGTTTTGACATCGACTTGAAGGTCCAGGATGGCATTGTCTATCTGACCGGAGAAGTCGCGTCCGAAGCTCAACGAGCGATCGTCGAGCGGGCCGCCATGAACGAGGTGGGCCGAGCCAACTTGGTCAGCGAATTGCAAACCAAGGGGACTAGCCCCGCAGTGCAGCCGCAAGAGAAACCGCAACCCAAGCCGCCATCGATGGTCAAACCGGCCTCGGGAAGCGAGCGACGCGACGCGCCCACGGCGGATGATGCTGCGATCACTGATTCCATCATTGCCAGCCTGCAGGAGTCGAAATTTAGCGGTAAACTCCGCGGTTTTGACTTGGATGTGAGCACGGTCAATGGCGATGTGTGGGTCAAGGGCTCGGTAGCCGATCAAGCTCAAAAAGCCTTGGTTCTGGATGTCGCTCGCCGCGTGCGCGGTGTTTCGCGAGTCATCGATGATGTCGCGGTCAAGAACAGCAGCCCGATTCGCCAAGTTTCGACTGGCGCGCCGGAACCTGTTCCTCAAGGTTCGAGCATGCCAGTGGCAGGTCGTCCAACGTCGGTTCCAATGGCTCCTCAAGCCTTTGCACCGTCGGGATTGGCTGGCTACGGTCAGGACTGCTACGCTTCTGGCGGACCAGTCCCCATGCAAGGTGCTGGCGGCGAGTATGGTGTCGGAGCTCCACGCTACGACCAACCCAATTTGCCATCGTACGCTTGGCCAAGCTATGCGGCTCATCCAAACTATGCAGCGGTCACCTATCCGAAGCAGTACAGCCCATCGGCGTGGCCCTACATTGGACCGTTCTATCCTTATCCCCAAGTTCCGCTTGGGTGGCGCAAGGTCGCTTTGGAATGGGACGACGGCCTATGGTACCTGGACTTTACCAGCAAGTAAGCTGTTGGATATGAGTTAAGAATGATTATTCGCGTGGTCTGACCCTCCACGATGGAAGCATCACGAAAAGGCCCGAGTCGCGTTACGCAGCTCGGGCCTTTTTTCGTTGGAAGACGGAGTGGTGGAGCCGCGTGTGGAGCCGCGTGTGGAGCCGCGAACGGCATGTTCCCATGGGATTCGTGTGAGCGGTGGGAAGCATGAGTGTGAGGGCTACCATGAGAGTGAGGGCTGTCCTGGGGGCCGGGCCCTATGGTTCCCATCATTCTCATAAATCCCACAATTTCCCAGGCATTTGACCCACTTTGCGCCCTTTGCTAGCTTCAACTCGGACTGCCATTGTCTGCCGTTTTCCGGTCGTAAAACTGGAAAAACCCGCAAGTTCACCCCACCTTAACAACGATAAACCATGTAGATCGGAGACGAGCTGCCCAAAGTTCTTTTCGTTTGAGTGGGCCGGCCAGCAGGCCAGCCGCAACAGCGAGACGTACGACAAGCATGGAAAGCCGGGTGGGCAACAGGGCCGCTTTAGTCTTCAACAACCCAAATCGATACGAGGGATCGTTCGATGATGCTACCATACAGAAAATCACTACTAGGTCTGGCAATTTCCGGGATGCTCGCAACCACCGGTTGCGTGGGCATTACCAACGGACCCAATCTAGGACCACTCGGGATTCCGATTCCGGTTAGTCCCTATTTCCAAGACCAAGAGGAACTCGAGTTCCACATTCACGAGCGTTATGAGCGGGTGCCAATCATCGGCCCGATCACCGCCGGCGGCCAAGCCATTGCGCTCGATCCACCGAGCGACGACGAAGTGATGCAGGCTTTGGAGAAGGCGCGTCCAGTGCGCGGGGGCATTCCGTTGCTCTTCGAGCGTCAACGCAACAACGTGCAAATCATCAAGGAGAAGATCGCCGACTATGTCGATCCTCCGCGGTTCATCCCGCTGATCGGCATGGCCAGTTTGCACCATGCACACTACAAGTGCACGATTTACTTTACCGAGCGCACCATCAACGGTTGGCCCGTACCCTACACCTTGGAAGACAAGGAAGCGGCCGAAGTCGTGTACGTCGACCACAATCACTTCCACATGTGCGGCAACCCAGATACAGGTGCCAGCAGCATTTACTAGCCGAATGGCAAAAACTCTTGGCGAGTTCCGCACCGAGGAACCGCCGAAATTGTTGGCCAGTTCCGCTACGCAGAATCGAATGCCTGATTGCCACACCCGGCAGCTCAGTTCAAAATCAACCGCGAAGGTTAGCCCTTCGCGGTTTTTTTCGTTTCCTCCCTTCTGCGACCGTAGCGGAAGTCGCCAAGACTTTCGGAAACTATGGTGTCAGGTGGATGCTCGAACGCCGAAACTTTTTCCAGCTTGTTGATTTAGTCGTTTAACCCGCAGCCAAAGGCGAGGTTCGCCCCGAAGATCCTCGCCTACGGCTGCGGGTTAAACAACAAATGTGCCATCCAAAACTAATTCAACAAGCCCTTGGCGAGTTCCGCTGCCACGAGTTTCGCTACTTCAAAGACTTCCGAATGTCGCGTTTCGTTCATAAAATCGCAGTTGTTACCGGGAGTTCTTCCGGGATTGGACGCGCCACGGCTTTGGAGCTGGGGCAAGCGGGGTATTCGTTGGTGCTTCATGCGCGGCGGAATTTGCGCGGCTTGCAAGCTGTCGCGGCTGAGTTTCTTCAATCAGCTCCCGATCGCCGCCAAGAAGTGTTGTGTTTGACCGGGGATATCGCCTGTGGTCGCACTTGTGACGCATTGGTGTCGGCGGCCTTCGCTTGGCACGATCGAGTCGATGTGTGGGTTAACAACGCCGGAGCTGATGTGCTCACGGGCAATGCGAGTAGGTTATCCTTTGAAACCCGACTCGATCGTCTGCTCGCGGTCGATGTTCGCGGTACCATGCGGCTAAGTCGCCAGGCTGCCGAACGGATGGCGAAGCAGTTCGTCAATGATTTAACGCGAGACGGTAGGTCACTTGCGCCAACCATCATCAACATGAGTTGGGATCAAGCTGCTCTGGGGATGGAGGGAGAGCCTGGACAATTGTTCGGCACGACCAAAGCCGCGGTGGCGGCTTTTACCAATTCCTTGGCACTTTCCTTTCCAAACATCCGAGTCAATTGCGTAGCTCCCGGTTGGATACAGACCGAGTGGGCCCAATCGGCGGCCAGCGAATATTGGTCGCGTCGCGCAATCGATGAGTCTCTGGCGGGCCGCTGGGGAGCACCGCAGGATGTCGCCAGCGCGATCCGGTGGCTGGTCTCTGAGGCAAGTCAGTTCATCAATGGTCAGACGGTCAGCGTCAATGGCGGTCGTCGTTTCTATCCAAAGGCATCAGATTAAGGATTTCCTTGTAGCGGAAGTCGCCAAGAATTTCGACTTTTCAAGGGGAAACTGCTACGGACGAAATTCTTGGCGAATTCCGCTACCTATTAACCCCGTGCCGTTTGTATCTGTTTGTTAATGAATACTGCGGCGATATGTCGCAGTTCATTCGTTTTCCACTGGTATAATAGCCTTTCCTGGGTCTTTATTTAGTTATTGTTGTGGCTTAAGGGGTTTTTGCTTGACGGTGGCTTTGTTTCTTGCTAAAACGTATCCTTGCGTACTCTTCGCTTACTGTTGGTTTCAGAAGCGACTTTTCAGGGGTTATTTGGAGGACTTTGCTATGTTAAAGCGTTCGCACGCGCGGCGCGGTGGTTTCACATTGGTGGAATTGCTGGTGGTTATCGCTATTATTGGAATCTTGGTCGGACTGTTGCTTCCGGCCGTTCAGGCTGCTCGCGAAGCAGCTCGACGAATGCAGTGCAGCAACAATCTCAAGCAGATGGCTTTGGCGGCACTCAATTATGAGTCAGCCAATCGCGCTTTTCCTTCGCGTCAAGCGGGTTCGGGTGCCATTCGAACTCACCTGCAACGGATGCGTATGAGTGGCTTTGCCACGATGCTCCCCTTCCTGGAGCAGGCCGCATTGTGGGATCAGATTCAGTCGAATCAAGGCCGAAATCCTTGGAACGGTTGGTTCCAAGACAACGGTGGCAAACTGTCAATGTACAGTTGCCCAAGCGATCCAGGTTCGGGGCAACTACGCGACCCCAACAATCGCGCGGCCCGCGGGACAGTCAGCTATGCTTTCTGTGCCGGAGATAATTACGCTCGCTCGGCTTGGACTGACAAGGCGGAACGTGACAATACAGCATTGTCCTATCAGCAACCGACGATCCGCACGCGGGGAATTTTTGGTCGCCATGACTACACCAAGATTGGTGCTATCTCGGACGGCACGAGCAATACGTTAGCCTTCTCCGAGCGTCGCGTGCCGACCTCTCAGAATGGCAAAGCGATGGTGGCTTGGTCAGCTGGAGCGATGGACGCTTATGTGCCATTACTCTGCCGCTCGCTATGGTCGGGCAATCAGTACAACGCAACGTATGTCCGTTTTAACGCAGATACGCAAGCCGGACACCGCTGGGCGGATGGTGCCGCGTTCTTCCACGCCTTCACTACGATTTTGCCACCTAACACGGCTGTTTGCCTGATTGGTGAATCGGACCGATGGCAAGCGACCGGTGGTCACTACGGACCTGGTATCTGGACTCCAACCAGTGAACACACCGGTGGCGTACAGTGCGCGATGTCTGACGGTAGCGTGCATTTCCTTAGTGAAAACATCGACACTGGCAACCTCGGCATTGTCGCTCCGAGCGAGAATGGTGGCGGTCCAAGTCCGTTTGGTGTGTGGGGTGCCCTGGGTACTCGCGCTGCTGGTGAGGTTGCTCAGCTTCCACAATAGTAGTGGTTCGGTTTGAGCGACACATTGTATTGAAGCAACATATCGGGCTGGGGAAGCTTTTCTCCGGCCCGCTTTCGTGTATACGCTACGACCCATATATTGCATTTGGGTTGAGCGGAATGTCAACATTAGTTTTAAAGTTTGGAGAGAACAAAATATCATGGGGAAATTCACAGGATCCTTAATTTTCGGTGCACTACTAACCACTGCCTTCACGGGTTGCGAAAGCGTACCTGAAGGACCGCGGACCGTACCAGCTTCTGGTGTGGTAACTCTCGATGGCGCGCCTGTCGAAGGAGCCGCTATTGTTTTCATCGGCGACAGTGGTGAATATTCAGCGCATGGCATGTCCGATAGCGAGGGCCAATTCAGTTTGGATTCATTTGAGTACAAGCCCGGCGCGGTTCCCGGCAGCTACAAGGTGGTCGTCACCAAGACGGTGGAGATTACCGAAGAAAGTGGGGCCAAACTGAAGGGTGAAGGAGCTTTGCACGCTGGCGAAGGTGCACAAGTGGGTATCAAGAACGATTTGCCGCAAAGGTATCAAAATCCGAACAATGGCTTAGCTTTTGTTATTCCCGACGAGGGTATTTCCGACCTCAAGGTCGAATTGGTTTCCAGGTAAGTTGCATTGAGTCGAATTAGTCGGCGGGATTACACCGCTGACTAATTTTCCATATAGTATTTGACACTTCTCGCTGAACGCCATCAAAATCGTTGAGCTGGCGCTGCAGAAAGCCCACCTCCCGCTTGCATTTTCGTATTCGTACGCGTACTCAGCCGCAGGCGGTACTCGTACGCGATGCCCGTTCGAATCGAGAGTAGGAGTACGAGTACCATTTCACTGAGTACGAGTACGAAACGCGAACCCACTGTTGGTGATCAGCGAGGAGTGTCAAGTAATTGCAATTTTGAATTCGATGCACCTGTCGATTCGGGAGTGGTCGACAGGTGCGATTCAGGAGCATTAAAGACGAACCAAGTTTCTACAACATTTCCTAGTTCAGTCCTACCGTTCATTGCACTCACCATTTCGATTTCTAAACTCGCCGCGAAACCATTCGCACGTTAGAGAACCAGTCGTAGCTTGCGGCCTGGTGCGTGAGTTGTTGTTGGTGCTGGGTTTTGTCTCGGTGGCGGTGTGGGCTACTTGGCCTCTAGCCAAGCATTTTCAATCCGCTCTCCCGACCAGTTCCCATCATGCTGGAACGGTTCCCATGCTCAACGCGTGGACTATCTGGTGGAATGCGGAAAGTCTTTCCCACGGATTATCGGACTACTGGAATGCGCCCATCTTTGCTCCCGAGCTAGGGACGTTTGCCTTTTCCGAACCGCAGCCGATTACTCTTTTACTCGCACCGCTGGTTTGGCTGTCAGGTTCGCCGATTGGGGCCTACAACGCGTACCTCATCGCCTCGCTGGCGCTCAATGGTTGGTTCGCAGCGCGGTTGCTACGTCGGCTTGGCTGCCACAATTGGGTGCAACTTTGTGTGGGAGTCGCTGTGGTGCTGCACCCGTTGGCGCTCAGAAATGTCGAGGCTGTGCAGTTGTTGTCGATCTGGGCTAGCTTATGGACCATCACAGCGCTGCTGGACCTGCATCGCGATCCGACATGGCGTTCGGCTGCGTGTTTGGGGATTGCCTTTGCAGCGCAGGCCGCCGCATGTTTGCATCACGCTTTGTTCTTGGCCATCATCTTGTTGGCTACCGGTTGGACGGTCATTCCGCGGGATGAGTACATTAGGACCTGGAAGGCACTGGCTGTTGCCGGGATCGTGGCTCTCTGTTTGCTGAGTCCGGTGGTGTGGCCAATGCGAACCATTCATAGCCAGCATCCGCTCGTTCGCGATCCAGAAGTCGTGGCATCGCTCTCGGCCACTTGGGCCAGTTGGTGGATGTTACCCGACAGTTGGTTGGCACGCGCGTGGTTGAATTTCCGCGGCACCGAATCCGTGGCTAATTTTCCGGGTCCACTTCTTCCCGGTTTAGTTAGCGCATTGTTGGCGACCTGCGTGGTTGCCTGTTGGTTGTTTGGTAGTTATCGGTCCGGCTCTCGCAGCGGAAGTCGCCAAGACTTTCGGTTGACGGTCGCGGTGCGGTTGTTGTTTGCCATTGGCCTAGCAAGCTGGCTCTTTTCGTTTGGGCCCAACGTGGCTTGGGGAACATGGAATCCCTGGAATGCACTAAGCGAACAATTCGCATCACTCGCCCGCGTCCGTTCGCCTTATCGATTCGCGTACCATACGCAAATGGCAATCCTACTACTGGCAGGGATGGGTGCCGAGTTTGTTTGGCGATGGGGAGCAAGCATCTCTCAATCAAATCGTAAGGGGGCCACGCTATTAAGTGGCTCGGCGATTGGGTTGGTTTGCCTTTCACTACTGGCTCTGGCGGTCGAGCACGTTCCTGGACAATGCCGATTGGTCTATCCGCCACGTGTGGAACAGTCTGGGGCAAAATGGGTAGAGTTCGTGGCTATGCATCCTGCACAGGGAGCAGTGCTGTGCTTGCCCACGGCAGCTGGAGATAGCGAAGCAGCTCACGAGCTTTCAACGCGGTGGATGCTGTATGCCACTCGGCACAAAAAGCCAATCCTCAACGGCTACTCAGGCTACACTCCACGGGCATGGCAGCAACTCAATCTTGAACTGCACCGGCAGGGATTGACCGACGCTGTCTTGCAGACCCTCAACCAGCTGGGATGTGAGCTGATCGTTGTTCGCCGAGAAGCGGGGAACTTCCAGGAGCAGCTTGAGCAATTATCGCGTCTCAGCGAGCCTCGTGCGACCAAGCTATACCAGGACGAACGCTTTCAAGTGTGGCGGCTAGCGGCTAGCGGCTAGAAGCTAGAGGCTAGAGGCGAGAGGCGAGAGGCGAGCTGGGCAATTCTTTAGTTTGAGGTGGAGCGAAGTGGAACAGCCGGGAGTGACGTTCTTCAACCGCTCCCATTTTCGAAATACGAGCGAGAAGCAGTTCGCATGCAACTTGCAAAACGTCCGGAAACCCATCGATTCGGCACCTTTGCGATGCTTAAGGATTTGTAATCAACTTACCGATGGAGATTTATCACGCTCCTGTCATTATTTTACGGAGTATTCACACGCTTTAGTTGTTTGTTGGTTTTTGCCTCTCGTTCGTAAAGGTCTAATAGATTATGAAGAAGAGATCGGGTTTTACATTGGTTGAATTGTTGGTGGTGATTGCCATCATCGGCATCTTGGTGGGGCTGTTGCTCCCGGCGGTACAAGCGGCGCGGGAAGCGGCTCGCCGGATGCAGTGTAGTAACAACGTCAAGCAACTTGCTTTGGCTTGTCACAATTACGAATCGACGTTCAAGGCATTTCCAGCTCGTCAGTGTGGCACGGGCTACATTCACACAGGTGGTCAGCGTCTCCGCCTGAGTGCAGCAGTAACGCTCACTCCGTTCTACGAGCAAAGTGCGCTGTGGAATCAGGTAACGACGCGAAACACGAACCCTTGGACGAACAATGCCACGACTGATCCGCAATGGCGGGTTGTCCTACCGACGTTGAATTGCCCCAGCGATGCGCAAAACGAAGGGACCGATGCACGCGGCAGTGGTGCCCCCAATGGACGTGTAAGTTACGCGTTTAACAGTGGCGACTGTTATGTCAATTCCGTGGTAAGCGCGGCAGAACGAACCGATGCAAATCTATCTTTTCAAGCTCGTGCGATACCCAACCGTGGTGTTTTTGGACGTCACGTCTACACCAAGATTGGCGCCCTATCGGACGGCACCAGCAACACGGCGCTGATTGCCGAGCGTTCGGTTCCAACCAGTCTGCGTGACAAGGGGATGGTTATGGTGGATGCTTCGGGCACCGACCTGACCACATATTCACCCTTAAGCTGCCGTACCTTCTGGGCAGGTAGCCAGTACGCCGCAGCGGCATCACCGTTTACGCAAGACACATCGCCCGGTTATCGTTGGGGTGATGGTTGCGCCTTTTTCAATGCTTTCACCACGATTCTGCCTCCGAATACGGCTGTTTGCTTGTTAGGTGATCCAAACTGGGCTTCGGGTGGCGGACACTACGCACCTGGCATTTGGACACCAACCAGTCAGCACACAGGTGGAGTTACTGTCGGCTTGGGCGATGGCAGCGTACGATTTGTCAGCGACAACATTGACACCGGCAATCTAACAGTTCCAGCGCCAGCAGCCACCGGCGGTGGCCTCAGTCCCTATGGTGTGTGGGGTGCGCTGGGCTCCAAGTCGGGCGGCGAAGTTAGCAGCCTGCAAGATTAGTCCGTTGCACGGTTCATTCCGTTTGAAGAACAATTAATTTGATGGGCTGGGGCTAAATGCTTCAGCCCATCTTAATTGAAACAGAGCCCAGACATTCGATCGGCGAATTTGGTGGGTCACTTTTGCCGAAAGTGACTGAAGGTTGTCCAAGTCGCACCCGGCAGGTACGACCCACGTGCTTGGGCTCACTTCCGCCATGCTTAGCAATTCGCAACTACTTTAGTATTGAAATTTTTGCATTGAAAGTTAAATAGAAATGAAATCGTGTATCTGTAGTATTGTTTGTGGTGTAGTGCTGGTATTTGCTGGCTGCGCCGGTGATGATGGTTTGCCACGAACGGTGAATGCTTCAGGTGTGGTAACGCTGGATGGCAAGCCCATTGACGGGGCCTCGATCGTCTTTGCCGAAGCCTCGGGAGTCAATTTTGCACAGGGCTTGTCCGACTCCAGTGGACATTTTTCACTCGACGCTTTTGAAGCCAAAAAGGGTGCGGTGCCCGGCAGCTACAAAGTTACCGTTTCAAAAACGGTGACGGTGGAAAAGTCCGTGAATCAGAAGCAGATGAAGGCCTTGGCCGAAGACGCCCAACACGCAGCAGATGGTGGTGACGAAAATGCCAACGTTTCCTGGGTCAACGACTTGCCCCCACGTTACGCTGGCTTTGGAACGTCTGGTCTTTCAGCGGTTGTCCCCGAAGATGGTACCAGCGATTTGAAGCTCGAGCTGACTTTGAAGAAGTAGCCGCCGGCAGCTGCTGCGTTGAGGGCTTGGGATTGTGCAGGAAAGAGTGGGGTTGGGAGCGAATTGTACGAGCAAATGTTTAACCTCGCAGCATTCGGTTTGGAGTTGATTTGCTAAATTTCCCGGCTTGATACTTCTAGGTTCCAATGCTGCCGTCGCCTGCGCAGGCTGTGATTTAACCTTCGGGAAACTCTCGTCTTAGTTGTAATTTTCGCGATGAGCAGATCGAACTCGGTTCGACAGCCTGCTCCGGCTCGGAGTTAAACAATACCGTGCAATTTTATCGTTGCGCAAGCATCCTGCTTGCGAACTTGACCACTAGTTGTGCCAGCAATTCGTTGAAGTCACTACCGGTTGGCAAGCTGGAAGCATACCCCACCCTCATTGACCGGTATTGAGTTTACACTCCAGGTGGGCTGAACATGGCGCTGATCGATTGGTCGTGGTGAATGCGGCGAATCGCTTCGGCCAATAGGGGTGCGACTGAGACGACTTTGATCGTGTCGAGCCGCTTCTCGGGCGGCAACGGAATCGTGTTGGTTACACACAGCGATTTGATCGGTGCGGCGCGAATGCGCTCGATGGCTTTATCGCACAGAACACCGTGCGTGGCCGCCAAGTGGATCTCTTTGGCGCCATGTTGGTGAACTAATTCGGCTGCGCCACAGATTGAACCGGCTGTGCTGATCATATCGTCAAACATCAAGCAGATTTTCCCCTCCACGGGGCCGCCGATAATGTTCTTTTGGGTCGTCACGAGCGCGTTGTCACGCCGTTTATCGACGATGGCCAAACGTCCGCCGAGTCGTTTTGAGTGTCCGATGGCTCGTTTAATGCTTCCTTCGTCAGGGCTGACGACGACGATCTCGTCTGGATCGTAACCCATGTCTTCAAAGTTCTTGTTGAGCACCGGAGCTGCATACAGGTGATCGACGGGAACGTCGAAGAAGCCTTGAATCTGCGGAGCGTGCAAATCCATGGTCAGCACGCGATCGGCTCCAGCGCGGGCGATCATGTTGGCGACCAGCTTGGCCGTAATGGGGACGCGGCCTTCGTCCTTGCGATCTTGTCGCGCGTAGCCGTAATACGGAATGACGGCTGTGACCCGCGCGGCGCTAGCCCGCTTGCAGCTGTCGATCATGATCAGCAATTCCATCAGATTGTCGTTGACGGGCGGGCAAGTTGGCTGGATCAAATACACGTCGCGACCGCGGACGTCATTGTCGATTTTGCAGTAATTTTCACCATCCGGAAATTTACCCAACGAGACTGAGCCGAGCTCCAAATGCAATGAGTCGCAGATATCGCGCGCCAGTTCGGGATTGGCCCTGCCACTCAAAATTTTCAGTTCACGCATGCTGTTTCGCAGTGAGGAGGTTGGAATTAACGGTACGTTGGCCGTCGCGTGGTGTTTGCAGTTGCGTCGAGCTGATATTACTTTGTCGTGTAGCCCATTTCTCGCATCTTGGCTTCGACAATGGAAAGCTCTTCAATTGTATTGATACTCAGGGATTCGCAAGGCTCTAGGACGGGTAAGGCGTCGACTTTACGCTGATCGGTCTTGAGGATCTGTGGGCAATCGGTCAGATAGAATTCGGCTTGCGAGTTGCTGTTTTCCAGCTTGGACAGGGCCCACAGTAGATCTGGGCAACGAAACAGGTAAGTGCTCATGTTCACTTCTTTGATCGTTCGTTCGGACAGGCTGGCGTCTTTATGTTCGACGATGCGACTGAATTCACCTTTGGGCGTGCGCACGATGCGGCCTAGGCCGGAAGGGTCGTCCTTCAGCAGAGTTCCCAGCAAGCAGGCCAATTCGTTTTCACGGAACTCCTGGACTAGCTTGCGGATCGAGGAGGCCTGGATTAACGGGGAGTCGCCGGCCACGACTAACACGGCGCCTGTGTGTGTGGCGAGTTGGTCGCGGCACATTTCGACGGCATGGCCAGTTCCCAATTGTTGGGCCTGAACGGCAAAGGTGACTCCGCGTCGTCCGGCCAATTCGCTGCGCACATCGTCACCGCGGTAGCCGACGACGACGATCGTCCGCTGGATGCCAGCCCCGTTGAGCGCGTCGAGCACCCAATGAATCATGGCTCGCCCCAGTACCGGAAAGAGCACTTTGGGAAGGTCGCTTTTCATTCTAGTTCCCTTGCCAGCCGCCAAGACGACGGCCACTGGTTCGTTGCTCATGGAGATCTTCCGATTGGGTGGATTGGAGATAATTGACAGTGCTGAAGGCTGTGGAGGTACGGAGAGAGTATCTTGACAAACCAACGCCATATTTTCCAGGGCGCTAGCGATCCGGGCCTGATGTAGTTTCACTTCAACAACGATTGACGTGTTCCGCTGCGGAGAAACCTTGCTAGGATTGACCAAATCATGGCAAATCATTACCCTGGGGTGTCCCCGACGACTTGTCGGACCTCAAGTAAATAAGCCGAGCACCACCTACAGGATTTCTCCAACGCCATGGGAACAGAACGAACACGTGAACTGCGTCGCCGTCGTCATCGTCGCAAGCAAGTTACCAAATTGCTCAACAAAGCCGAAAAAGCAAGTGCGGCAGATAAAGCGGTGATTGTCGCCAAGCTGCGGCGGCTGACGCCCGGTGCCGGCACAATTATTGCCAGCCACGGCCTGGAAGGTTAAGGAAATAGTTCGTAGCGGAAGTCGCCAAGACTTTCGGCAGTGGGTCGTACCTGCCAGTGGGTCGTACCTGCCGGGTACGACTTGCGTTCAGCCAGTCACTTTCGGCAAAAGTGACCCACTAGCAAGCCAGTCACTTTCGGCAAAAGTGACCCACTAGCAAGCCAGTCACTTTCGGCAAAAGTGACCCACTAGCAAGCCAGTCACTTTCGG
>JBGSNE010000023.1:0-10722 GCA_041739785.1 Pirellulaceae bacterium | reverse complement strand
GGCAAGCGAGTAATGCGAGCTTTCCGGGGAGGGAA
Organism: Pirellulaceae bacterium; assembly: GCA_041739785.1. GTDB lineage: Bacteria > Planctomycetota > Planctomycetia > Pirellulales > Pirellulaceae > Aureliella. The sequence continues at coordinate 10,687 of JBGSNE010000023.1, read as the reverse complement.
AACAGTTGTTTGCCCTCCCCGCTAGGTTCGTAGAACTCACCTAGCGACCCTCCCGCGAAAACATGCACTCTTGATAGCGAGCTTGGGCGCGCGGGAGGGTAAAAAGCCCTATCGGTACCCGGCGATCAGCGAGAAAAGTCGAAATTCTTGGCGAATTCCGCTACGAGGAAACTCCTAACCTCGTGCCATTCGCGTTAGTCCTTTTTCCCTGAGCTTGTTAAGACAGTCAATCGCCCACGCAAAACAGATGCTCCTTGCCGCGCAGCAGCAGGCCGCTGCCGAACGGAACAGGCGAGCCGATAATGGATTCCTGCATGTCGTTTTCGGCTTCAAGCTGGAATGGTCCGTTTTGAATGCTACCCACAAAGACAACGCCATCTTCTCGAACGACGTAGAGTCGATTGCCCGCTACTAACGGCGAGGCATAGATCTTATGGCGATTCTTGGGCAACTGACTTTTCCAATCCGCCTGGCCTGTGGCCGCATCGATCGCTTCGATTTCGCCTTGATCGCCAACGACAATAGTCTGCTCACCATATACGGCTGGCGAAGGGACAAAAGTGCCTACATCAGTGCGTTTCCAACTGTGATTGGTGGCTGTAACATCTCCCTGGCCGGAGAGCTTCACCCCATACAAGAGTGGCTTGCCTCGATCGTTGCGACCGAAGGCTACCACCACATGCTGTTTGCTGACGACCGGCGTGGCGATCGCGGGCCACAACTTATTCGCTTCGGGATTAAAACTGCCGCACGTCCAAACCAACTCACCGTCCGCCGCTGAATGAATATTGAGATGCTCGGCACCCCAGGTGAGTATCGATTCTCTGCCGTCATAGTCGAATACTAGCGGCGTCGTATAACACTGATCGCTTTCGGTTGGCACGTCGTAGTTGCGAGCCACCTTCCACGCCAGTTGGCCATCGGATTTATTGAAGGCTGCAATCCACGAATCGCCCGCATGCATGCGCACGAGCACAACGTACTGCTCTGTCAGTACAGGTGACGTTCCATAGTCCCAAAACATGTTCTCTTGGCCATACTGCTCAACGACGTCTTGTTGCCACAGCACCTGGCCGTCGGGATCAACAGCCACGAAGGTTCCACTCTTGAAATACGCAAAAATCGCTTGTCCATCAGTGACCGGCGAAGAATTGCTACCGGATCCGTTGGCATGTTTTCCAGGCGATTCTTTTCCAAAGGTAGCTTTCCACAGCTCCTTACCCTGTGCATCAAAAGCCATGACAGCGTCGCTACCTTCCGAGGGGCAAGTCAGGAAGATCTTTTCATTGAGCACAATCGGGGTGGAACAACCTTTGCCCGGCAACGCAACTCGCCAGCGGTACTTCGTTGCACTGAATTGCACAGGAAGATTACCCGACTCAATTCGGCCGTGTCCATCAGCTCCTCGCCAGCTTGGCCAATTGGCGATCTCTTCAGCCCGCGCAGACTGGCGCGCCAAGTAGGAAAAACACAAGGTCAAGAGAAGCGCCATAGCGAATAGAATTTTGGTCATAGTAGTACTCGTAGGAAAGTGGATTTGATTCGCGGTGGTTGGGATCCCGGATTGATTCGCAGGAACCAAGGCAACTGAGGCACTCTGAATATGTTAACTCATTGCGGAAAGCTGCGGACCTAGCGGAATTATCCTAGGGTTTCGTTTGGCTCGCTGGGGCTCGCCGCACTACACCCTAGGCTACGAAAATTCGCTGCTCCGCAGCTTTCTCCAATGTTGAGTCTGAGGAATCCACACCGCTTCAATGCATTTTATAACCCGGATTATTCGACACTTCTCGCCCATCGCCACCACAATTTCGCAAAGAATGTGGCTACGCGTCTAGTAACTCTGTGCTCCCGGTGCCTCTGTGTTTCAAATAGCCAAGCGAGGCAGGCTTCACAGTACTTGGGCTGCGATCGACAGGGAATGGAAACACAGAGGCACGGAGAACACAGAGGAACCGGTGGCGTTCAGCGAGAAGTGTTCAAAAATCCGTAGGGGCAAATGGACATTCTAACGCGGTGCAAGTAGTGACTTCAATTCGTGTCGCGAGTGTGAGAACAGAGATTCGTCTCTGCCATCGAAGTGCTGCAACATCTTGCGAACGATGTCCTCAGTTCGAGATTGCGGCACAGGATCGGAACGTAGGAAATCGACAATGATCCACCACAACGAACCGGGGGATAGCGAATTATTGGCCAGAAAAGAGTCGATCCAGCCATCGTCGGCACGATCGACAATCCGTTGCAAATGGCTCAAAAAATAGTCGGTGAATAAAGCCCGATCCGCAGCCGACACGTTGCGGACAAATTCGCGTTTCAGCTCAACATCGATGTTAGTCTCCTGACCCGTTCTACTTGCTGCCGACCAGACCGCAGGGAGCGGAATCTCCGCAGGCGATGTCGCTTGTGATAGCGCGATCAGCAGATCCAACGGCATCCCACCTTCATTGGGGCGGTCAGCCGCCCAGGCCACAAGCGATTGGAGCAGGGTGAGCACCGATTGTTTCTCACGGATCGATTCTCCCAACAGTCGTTGAATGGCAATATACGATTGAAGCTCGCTCTGCAACAACGGTGTAGGACTGCCATCCGCCGCAGATGGTTGGGAAGCAAGCAGCAGTTCCAAGGAATCGCTCATTGACAGCAGGGAAGGACGACTGGTCGGCAAGTCGAAATAGTCTTTCAACTCACTGTCGCTGCTGCGGGAACTCCACGCCAAATCGATCAACAGTCCGGGCAACAAATATTGACTCAACTCTCGAGCCGATAAATCGGATTCGCGCATTTGATCTGCGATCTCGGGGAACCACAGAGCCGGATATTGACGAGTGAGTCGATTCAAGTTCGCATAAAATGTACCATCGTTCCACTCGCGAGCATCCAGGTCGGCCATGGCAGCCACCCGGGACAAACCTAGCGGATTTTTTTTGGATGGTATCATTACAGTTCCCGAGCCATTGTCACCTCGGCTGGCACCAGCCTTTACCAACATCGCGCGGGCTCGCCCGTGAACTTCGGAATTTCTCCGCTCATCGTCAATCCAACGCTGAAGTTCGTTGTAGGCATAGGCAACATAAGCGAATTTGGCGCTAGACCGCGAGGTGGCATCCAACTCCGTTTCCAGAATCGCGCGGATCAACAATTCGTCAATGATGCTGTTATTGATGTCCGAATCGGTCGCATTCGCATCTTGCGACTCAACAAAACTACCAAACAGCTGCAATGCCGCAAATGGATCCGGATAGTGCGCGGCAAAAAAATGTGCGGCATGACGGATTGGTTCGGTCCGCCAAAATGGCAAGCGCTCATTGTTGACCACGTTTGGATGGTGACCGCCGAACATCATGCCATTGAGTTGAATCCCTTTTTGAAATTGCAGAAACTTCCCCACGGCTAGAGCCGTCTGCTCAGGATGTTCGTCCGCAATGACATCGAAAATTTGCAGCGTCGTTTGAGCCTCGTCGTCATCGTTCGGCGAAAGCAAACCGAACACCAAGGGCGCAACATACTCAGACGGTGCTCCCACCGCAACATAAATGTCCAGCGCGGCATCAGCCCTCAATAGTGAATACCTTGGCTGCCCCATTTGCCCTCCCTGCGTCCCGTTCAGCTCGTCAACAGCGGCGCTGGCCTCTTTCAATCGACGCATCGCCCAGTCATCGATCTGTGGATCGGACTCGGGAACACCATCCAAGAGTTTGAGAATCATCAGTCGATGCATGATCCCCATGTCGGCAGCAGTGCGTAAGTGATGTCGCCGCCTACTTTCTTCTGGCAGTAGCCGAGCAGACGCGAAGAATTCCTCGCTGCGTCCCCTGAGCAAGTCCTGCAAACCTTCAAGCCGTTGGCGTCCCTCGGAAGTTTGTACCAGCTCGCCGTAGTAGCTGCGCGCCAAAATTGGAGTTCCGATTGCTTCGTAGCCTGTACCAAATTCGAAGAGTAACCACATGCAGGCCAGCCAGCCCGCTTCCGTCCCATTCGTGTTCCCCAGTTCTTCTTCAATTGCCTCCAGCCCTGCCTGCGGGAATAGGTTCGGATACCAGCGCATTAAATCGGTCATGAACCATTCGGAAAGGTCCGAGGGAGAGGGATCTGGGGGACGCGTCCCCCCGCCTGTCGAGACCAGCCCTCCCAGTCTTCGCGCGGGTATTAAGAACTGTCTGGCCGCTGCCAGCTTTTCAGCGTCGGTTTCTGCTAGCAGCACCATAGCCTGCATCGCTTGGCCTAACGTCTGGTTGTCTTGGTCGCGGATCAGTACCTGCATCCAGTGCGCGAGTGGTTGATTCTGAAACAGCCTCTCGTCTGGCTTAGCTTTTCGCGAAAACTCCGTTCGAAACGTTCCGCCATCGGCCCGTGGGATCGTGTCGGCCCTCCCATCGCCGTCGAGTTCACGCCGCGAAACGTAGACGAGCTGTTGATCGCCGCGCACAATTACCACGTCGCGATCGCTAATCTCGAATCCATCCGCTGCGACTCCTGTCAATTCAATGATATAGCGACCGCTACGCAGGACAACCGACTCAGCTTGCTGTTCGACGCGCAACGTCTTTACCGCTTTCTCACCCTGCTTAACGACCACTTCAACGCCGGGCAAGTCGGATTGGATGGTCAGTGTCCCTTGGTCGGTGACTACGTTCACCAAGATTCCTGCTCCAAATAGCAACGGGAATAGCAGCCCCATCGCAATCCACGGCCACCAGCGTCGTGGCGGTTGTTTTATTGAAGCAATCTCAATGGACCGATGAGTGGAAACCATCGACGAATCCAACGGCGGTGTGTTTTGCGCGACTCGCAACAGTTCACGCGCTGCCGCCGGATCGGCGAAGGGCAGAAGTGACTCGGCAACTTGTTGCGCCGACTGGGGTCGCTGTTCAGGATCATGACTCAATAGCTTTGTCACAACCGCGACAAGCTCCTCCGGTAAATCCGTTCTGATTTCTGCGATCGACGGACAATCTAGCGTGCTGATCTGTGAAATGGTGCGGGCTAAATTTTCTGCAGACCCATACGGCGGCTTGCCTGTCAAAATTCGATAGAGCGATGCACCCAGGCTGTACAAATCGGTTCGGTGGTCGACGTTGCGCGCGTCATTCAGTTGCTCGCGAGCCATGTAGGGCAGGGTACCCATCAAGTGTCCTACGGTCGTCAGTCGTTCATCGGCGGACAACGGCGACTCGCCAGACAGGACCAGCCCAAGGTCCAGAAGTTTGACCGTACCACCGCGCGCCAAGAAAATATTCGATGGCTTCACATCGCGATGTACCATGCCCACCGCATGAATGGCAGCCAGCCCCAAAGCCGCCTGACGGATCAATTCACAGGCGGCTCCCACCGACACATCCGGCACGCGGCGGCAAATTTGGCTGAGGTCGAGCCCTTCCAGATACTCCATCACCAAATAGTGCCAGTCGTCTTCGTCGCCGGCGTCGAGCGCACGGACAACATTTGCATGCTCAAGCGCAGCGATCGATGTCATCTCGCGATTAAACCGATCAAGCCAGCCACTACGCAGGAGTTTTTCGCGAGGCAGCAATTTGATGGCGACTTGACGTTTCAATCGCTGGTGTTCGGCCAAATAGACCGCGCCCATCCCGCCACTACCAATCGCTTTGATGAGTCGATACGGCCCCAGCGACTCTTTTGGCACGCGATCCCAGCCCTGCGCATCCACTGGGGTTATAGAAATCTCGGCCATACCACTGCGTACTAGCAAATCTCCCAGCAGCGCCTGGCACTGAGATTCATGATCGAAACGCTGTGCTGACTCCGCAGCATTGCAGTCCAGCACGGCGGCTTGGCGAAGCCATGCCAAGGAATTCTTGTTGGCGTCCGAGTGTGAGTCTTCCAAAGTGGCGGTGCAAATCGGACACGACTCGACGTGCTCCCATGCCAACGCAAAACGATCTTCTGGAAGCCGGCCTTCCAGCAGGTCTCGTAAAGTTTTGCGATCCAAACAGTTTTCTTGGGCAGCAATCATGTCGGTCCTTTCTAATTAATTTAGCCGAGATTGAGCGCTCCGGCTGCTTGTTTGGACAACGCTACCTGGCGCACCAATATCATTCCGCACAAGGCTTATCGAAATCATTGGACACTCTCGCTGGGATGATGCTATCATCCTGAAATGACATTCTCAAACACAGCCAGCAGTTCTCCATCCACTTCGCCGTCGCTACTGCTGCGAGCGCGGGCCGGCGAAGCCTTGGCTTGGCAACGCTTGGTACAACTCTACAGCCCGCTGGTCTACAACTGGGCTCGCCGAACTGGATTGCAAGCCCAAGACGCCGCCGACGTTTCGCAAGAGACTTTTGCAGCAGTCGCCAGCCGTCTCAATTCGTTTGACGATCAACGAACTGGGGCAACTTTTCGCGGATGGTTGTGGACCATTACGCGGAACAAATCGGCGGACTGGGTGCGCAACCAAGAAAAACAGCCAGGCGCCGTTGGCGGAAGTTGGAACTTGGCCAAGCTCGATCAGCGACCAGCGCCAGCCGAAAACCAAATCGATGCGAGTGACAGCGCGGCCCAGAGCTCAAACGATCAGTTAGAAATCGTTCAGCGGGCGCTAGCCATGATTCGCGGCAGTTTCCAAAAAAATACCTGGCAAGCTTTTTGGAGGACAGTCATTGACGAACGCTCGCCGGAAGAAGTCGCTGATGAATTGGGGATTTCCAAATGGACAGTTTACAAAGCGCGGTCGCGCGTACTGATGCGATTGCGAAGTGAACTCGATGGTTTGGAAGAACTTCCGTAGCGGCTAATTCACAAGAACATTTCGAATCGGAAATAGCTGATGCGCTCTAAATATCACTTCATGTTACCAACCGTAGTTATCCTAGTTTATTCCTGCATGCATTGTTTGGCTGGCGATCTTTGGAGCCCAGGTACGCAGCCAGAGGTATGGCGACGCATTACTCGTTTGCAAAGAGTGTGTGTTACGACGCCAGTCCGCTCCCCATTTGTCAGCCAATGTTGCCAGAGCGATGATCCCATCGAGCGGCTGGCCGCCATAGCCTGGATCGGCCGCACCCAGAGTAAGCTTCATATTCCCGATTTAGAATTGCTACTGTCCGATCCAATACGACATGTGCGGCAGTTGGCTCTCGAGTGTCTTTGTTTGCTGAATTGCCCTGAGGCGCGGCAAGTAGTTGCACACGCGGTCGGCACGGCTGCGGAGATTTCAACATCCGCATTGAATGAAATCGGCTACCGTCGGCGGACCCCATGCGGCAATGGTCCGTGGAATCTTCTTGACATGGTGAAGGGAGGTAAACTCGAGGATCGGCAAGCTGAGCTGGCAAAGGCGTCAACGCAAAGATGGATTCAATCGAATGAGCCACCTTGCAACCGCGTGGTTGACATTGCAATCTCGCTCAAGCGATCGGTATGCGATCGCGACCAGCCACTTGAGGTGGCTTTCGCCTCGCGAGCAGGACCTGCACAACCCATTGCGCTCGACAGTTTCGGACTACAGCGACTGCGCGATCTGTCTTGGGTCAGGTTGGGATCGGATTTCTACGCTGACAAGACGCATACCAACGCCAATCCGAAACTCATTCACGTCGAAAATGGGGTTTACAGCTTTCAGTTAGATGGCCCAAACGGTCCTTTGTCGCCTGGAATCTATGCTACTCGGCTACGCACCACCCATGGCCAAGAAAGCAGTTTAATGAGCCTTCCCCTTTTTGTTCGCATCAATCGCTCTCAGCCCGATGAAAACGAAATTCAGGAGCTGCTCGGACGAGTCGATGAGTTGCCCGTCATCAAACGACTTGGCGAACTAAGGGTGCGCCAGGCAGTTCCCAGCTTGATAGCTCGCTTCAAGAAAGTGCAAGACTGTGATCAGATCGCAGTCGCAGGGTCACTTGCCTTAATCGGTGACGGTCGCGCGGCCCAAGCATTTCTTGAGTGTGCCACGCTTTCATGTTGGGATTCCGGCACGACCACAGACATTTTCCTGAACGAACTTGACATCACTTCTCAAGTCTACTGTGTCGATTATCTAAATCGAGCTCGTGAACGCTGGAACGCAGCCGACGACGATGAAAAGCTGGAACCACATAAAGTGCTACCTGGATTCAGGGCTGCGGTAGCCATGATGAATCGCCCCCTGACTGAACAGCACAGGAAAACGGTTGAATGGTTTCTGCAACAGCAAATCGATACCGTCAGTGGTTCCGATCCTACCATTGCAAGGCTGCTGTTCCAAAGAATCGCAGATCTTTTGGTCGACTATTCGCGGGGGGATCTGCAGATACTTGCGAACTGGCTGGCGAAGCTTGAAGAACATCCCCAAGCCTACCTCGATACGCTTTGGGGAATTTGCAACGCCCAAAGCCACCGTCGATTCAGAATGTCCCGCTCGAATTATGACGAGCTAATTGAATACTTGGAGGATTGGCTTCGTCGAAAGCCACAGCCTGAAATAATCAACCACAGAGTCAGTCAGCTCATTCAGAATTGGCACCTAAACTTTCCGATAGAGCGTGGATACTAAGGCACACGGATTCCGGACTGCTTCGACGCTATCGCTGATTCGAGCATCCCCCTCCATTTCATGGTGACCACGAACTTTTTCAGATGGCTACTTATTTCTACAGTAGAATTTGTATTTCTTGCCGCTATTGCAAGGACATGGGGCGTAGGTGCGAGTACCAGCGAATTTTTCTGGCTGCGTCTCAGGGAGTATTCTGCCGAACGAGCGTCTACCCGAAGTTCCTGACGAAGCTAGCTCAACTGACAATCCAGAATTGAAAAAATCTTCCATCGGTTGGAACATCTCTCGGTACCTGGCAAGCATGGGAGTGATGACGGTGCGCCGGAAATCTTGAAATTCCTCATCGTCCATCTGAAGGCTCCCCTGTATTTCGCTGAGCATTTGCTCGCGACTCTCTTCGGGAAGCAAAGCAAGGTTATAGCAAAACTGGCTAAGTGTCAGCGCTTTTTGAACTTGCTCGTTCGAACCATCTGTTCCGTCGATCAATGGTCGTGCGTATTCCACAAATGCTTCGGCTATAGCCCCCATTCCCAACTCCTTTTGAAAATTGATCACTTAGTTGTGACTTTAACGCCAGAACGTGTTCGCCTCATATAAAAAGCGAGTGCGTTGTCAAAGTTCAATTTAAGCGGGGCAGACGAGACTCGTAACCTCGTCCACTACGATGAACCCCACTCTATCGCGCTGAAACGAAAAAGATAGCGACTCAGCTCTACCCCTTATGGCAACGCGTAGCTTTCATCGTCCTCATTTACCACAGGTGTCAGTACTACGTCTTCGTAGAGGTCGGCCAGTGGCAACTGGCAATGAATTTCAGGCAAAGGCACAATCGAAGACATGCCACAGTACACCTCACGCATGAAATCGCCCCCCGATCTACGGTGGACGACCACCGCCAACGACGACTGTTCAACCAGCACATAGACTTGCAATGTTGGCAAAGACAGATACGCGTCGCGCTTTTCTTGCTCGTCAGTGCGGCGAGTCGACTCGGAAATGACCTCGACGACTACGACCGGTTGGTCCTGGAAGGTATCACTACTGGGATTGGGGCGACAGACGACAAGAAAATCGGGATAATAAAACTTCGTCCCCCGCACCGTTTTCACTCGGACCTTCGTGTCTGAATTAAAAACCTGACAAGGCTGGCCGCGCAGTTGGGAACCCAGCGACACAGTACCGTTGGTCGCGATTCGATTGTGCGCGTTGGTTGCTCCGACCATCAAGTACACGACACCAGTGACGTATTCGTGTTTACGCTTAGCGATCGCCTCGCCCTTCAGGTAGGCTTCGACAGAAATTGGCTGAGACTCAGGTGCGTTGCTCATGGTAGCAGCATAATGGTGGCGAAACAAAAAAAGGTTCTGAGCGCATCCGCCACAAACCTATCTTGCTCGGATCATTCACTTGAAAATGGAGGGAAACTCGACTTCGATTTCGCAATCCTCACAGAGACATAGCGAAAAAGCGTTGCGCAGGTCTACCGACTGGTAATCGCCTTCAACAGCTGAATACAATTCAACCGACCCTTGGGGATCAACGACAGCGTAATAGCCAACGCCTTGGCGGAGGAACAATTCTTTTTTGAATGAGCGATCGCGATCTTGGGTTTTTGGAGAAAGAATTTCCGCGATAAACGCTGGAGTCCTCTCAATATGCCCCTCAGGAACGTCACCGCAGAGCACGCTCACATCAGGTCGGATAACAGTATCGTCTGAGTCAATCCAATCGGTTTCCTGCAAGACAACTGCCTGGCACCGAGCTTGCTCGATCGCATTCAATAACAGGCGAGCCAGTTTAAGTGACAAAAACTGATGCTTGCCGAAAGGACTGGGCGTCATTGAAATCGCAACGCCACCATAGAGTTCCCATTCGCCACTCCACTGCAGATAGTCTGCGAGCGTATAGTGTGGTAGGTATTGCAGAGCTGAACTCACCGCGAGACCCTCAATTGACAATTGGCGGGAAACGATTCTCATACTCTACATTATAGAACCGAAAGGAGTCGGCGAGCAAGCAACGAAAAAAGCCTCCTGAGATTTCTCTGAGGAGGCTTTTTTTAAAAACCGGCAATACCTACTTTCGCACTGGTGGGCACTATCATCGGCTCCGAAAGCTTGACTTCTGTGTTCGGGATGGGAACAGGTATAACCTTTCGGATATGGTCACCGGAAAGACACTCGCGGCCTATTCGCC
>JBGSNE010000022.1:0-8589 GCA_041739785.1 Pirellulaceae bacterium | reverse complement strand
CATTCGCGGTCGATCGCTGGCAAGCCGGGATTGTCGGCGGACGTTTTCCCTGGGGTTTGCACCCCAGGCTATCATATGCCACCGCTTCGCGGTTCAAATAGCGAAACTTCAAACCCTACGGCTGCGGGTTAAACAATAAACGTGCAATCCAACACTAAATCAACAAGCCCCTTGCCTCCTACGGACGCCGTTTTGTCATGATTATAGGCGCAACATTCTTCAAGCTCAGCTTGTCGCCCCGTCGGTTTTGAGTTGCCACAAATATGCCAACAAAAAAACGCTGGCAGGTAATTCCTGCCAGCGTTCAAGTGTCATCGATTGGCAAAGTTTATCGATTATTCAGGCACACTGCCGACTTCACCGCCAGAGGAAGTACCCAAGGCACCCCACAAGCCATAGGGTGATGGTCCTGCTGTGGGAACAGGAGCGGCCAAGTTTCCGGTGTCAATGCTTTGGGAGATGAAGTGCACCGAGCCATCGGCGTTCACTGCATTCACACCGCCGGTGTGGTAGCTATTGGCGGTGTAGATTCCCTCTTGCCATTCTCCGCGATCGTTCGCGCAGCTTGGAGCATTGGGTGGCAAAATCGTGCAGAAACCACTATTCATCGTGAAGCCCGATGCCCACGACTCACCATGGCGGTGGTGCGAAGATGGGAGGGGGCCCACGATGGATGAACCCGGCCCTTTCGTCTGCATGCAAGCGATCGGTGATGCACGGAAGGTTGCTGAGGGCATGGTGGTATAGTGACCATGGATCTTACCTTCACCATTGAAAATAGTGATTTCGCTAAACATCAGTGTATTACTGGTGCCGTCGGAAATCGATCCGTGCCCCTTAGCTCGTCCACCGGTGCGAACGCCTGGTTCGCCCCAAATAATGCCGAACATGCCACGAGGGTTGGCGCTGCCCCACTCGCCGTTGTGTCCACCATCGGTTCCACGAGTCGAGTCACCGAAGTTCGTGGCATAGCAAATTGGGGCTTGGTCATTACTCCATCCGTTGGTCTGAGCACCCGGATCGGATGGGCATAAGAAGCTAGAAACACGATTCTTGTAGAAAGAGTAGGGGCGCAGTGAATGCGGACCAAAGGGCCGCGCCTGCGTCATGCCACCTTCTTGAGGACCAGCCGAGATCGAATTATAAAGTGCGCTTTGCTCGATGTACGGCAGCATCTGCAGCCAAGCACTATGGTGCCCGCGTGAGCTCTCCCAGCTTCCACCCCAGTTCGATGGTAACACGGTCGGACCATTCATCGCCGATGGGAACACCTTGTAGGTGCTCTCATAGTTGTGAGCCGCTAAGCCCAGCTGTTTCAAATTGTTAGAACATTGCATGCGCCTTGCCGCCTCGCGTGCCGCTTGTACGGCAGGAAGTAGCAAACCGACCAGGATACCGATGATGGCTATGACCACCAACAGCTCGACCAGAGTAAATGCGAGCGATCTCTTCTTTCCAAACAAACGCGCCACAGCTTTTCCCTTCAGAATGAGAAATGTACTTCCCGGCACCCCTAACCATTAAGGTTGCCAATTGAGAACCAGTATTAGCCTAGTCCAATATACCAGAGCCGAATTGCAAATGCAAGCTTGCCAGCAAGGTAGCTGGACTCAAGCCCCACTAGGACGCCATTATGGCAAACTGCCAGTCATAGACGCTGATTAAGTTCGGCTCCGTTGGATTGCAAACGACAGAAACGGCCGTAGAAACGGAGCGTCGCAGCGTAGTGCCAAGCTGAGAAAACGCGATACACCCCGCCAAACATTACGAAACACTAAGGCAGACGGCCTTTCTCCTGTCACTTCGTTAACCTATAGTTCGTTCTCGTCACCCCGATTTCAGCCTCCAGTACTTGGTCCAGATTAGATTTTAGGGCTGTCCAGGAAAAGGTGTCGGACGCGAATCGCGCGAGGTTTAGGCGTAGCGGAATTCGCCAAGAATTTCGTCCGAAGCAGTACTTCCATGAAAAGCCTTTCCCATGAAAAGCCGAAATGCAGCAGCCCCCCAATTTGCTGTCCCGCTGCCCTACCTTGGTTCGGTTACCAGCGCGAACTGCCCGGGCATGAGTTGCAAGTGACTTGAACGCCCTGACGGCCACCGTATATTTGCGTTGATCGGCGCATCGGCAGATCGCAAGCCAAAATGAAGGTAGTGCGACCCTTCACACTGATAGCTATGGCCGCTGCGAAGCTGAGCAATTTGTTTGAGCCCTAACTGCTCAATTTCAACTTTGGCACCCAGAGCCTCTCGATTGGATCCGGTACCGATCAACTGAATTTGAACGAAACTGTCTGAAGAAGATTCATTTTTTAAGAGGGTAGGTAGGCTGTTTGAGTTGAGGGCCACCACATCCTGTTTACCATCTCGATCTAAGTCACAGCAGATCAAGCCGCGCGTCGATTCGGCAATCAGGGCTCCGCTTCCCCAGCCGGCAGCTACATCGAGTAGCTTCCCCTGTCCCATGTTTTTCAAAACCACATTGGGCACACGATAGGCGGTTGTCGAGCTTGTGCCACCGCGTTGTTCGCGGAGTGGATCGAGGTGCCCCGCGGCAATGATCAGATCGGGAGTTGCGTTGTTATCGAGATCGGCTGCGGCAATACCCCAAGTAACGTGTGGAAAAGTAGCTGCCGAGGCCCCAGCCCGCAACGTGGCATCTTCGAAAGTTCCAGAGCCCAAGTTTCTATAATACGTCGCAAACTCTTCAGAAAACGATGTAACAAACAGATCCAGTCGTCCGTCCTGATCAAGGTCGACTAGCTCTGCTCCCATCGAGGCCTGTGCGTTTCCCTTGAAGTCCAGAGCGAGTCCGGCCAACAGTGCCACCTCCTCAAAATGCCCTTGGCCGTCGTTTTCGAACAAGAAATTTTCCTGCGTATCATTCGCTACATAGACATCGATATCTCCATCATCGTCGTAATCAAAAGTAACCAGCCCCATGCTTCGCCCGGCAAACGCATCGATACCGGATTGAGTCGAGACATCGCGGAATGTTCCATCTCCCTGATTTTCAAAGAGCGCATCTGGATCAGGTTCAAAACTCATTGGACTAGGATAAGAAGGCAAGCCTTTGTGCACGTGCAGGCGATGTTTGGCGGGATCGAAACGAATATAGTTGCCTACATACAAATCCAAGTCCCCATCGGAGTCCATATCGAAAAAACTGACTCCACCTCCTACGCGCTGGCTATTCCCAACAGCGGCGTAACCAGTCACTTCTTGGTAGGTACCATCGCCGTTATTGTGATACAGGATGTTCCCACCGTAATTGTTCAAGTAGATATCGCTAAAACCATCGTTATCATAGTCGGCACAACCGATACCCAAACCCATGTGAGAATCACCCACACCAGCCGCCGTCGTTACCTTTGTGAATTTCCAATTTCCGTCGTTGCGGTAGAGCGCATTCTCGGACGATGGTTGCCCTGAAGTGGCCTCTACGGCCGCTCCATTGAGGAAATAAAGATCAAGGTCCCCATCCGCGTCGAAATCGATTACGGCCAATCCGGCGCTCATGCTCTCGATCAAGTAGAATTGGCCCTGACTTCCGTCGGTGTGGACAAAATCGATGCCTGTTTCGCGAGTAACATCGTTTAACACAATTGAAGCTGGGTGCTGTGATTGCAGCGCACCTTGCCAGCTCAGCCAGCATAGGGCCACCAAGGGCATTTGACGAAACGTGACAAACTTCATTGGTTAGGGTTTCTGGGGCTCGCTTTTGTCGGCTTGTTCGTCGCGTAGCAATGCCAATCGCTGGAGGTAGGTAGTATTCTCTGGAGCAAGTTCCACGGCTCGCTCTAAGGCTACGACCGCCGCGGCAGGATTCTCTGCCAGCTGGTGCGCAGTGGCTAGCTTAGAAAAATTTTGGGCGGTTGGCGCTGCATCGGCACAGGCTTGAGCAAACTCGACCGCTTTCAGGCTATCTGGGGTCACGACCATGTAGAATTCTGCAAGAGCTCCCAATGCATCTGCGGAACCGGGTTGTGCTGCTAGATATTCCTGGAGGTAGCGTTCGGCGTTTTGTGGATCCTCCATCTGTACGTAGAGTCGCGAGATTTCGCGAGTGACCGTAAAATCAAGGGGTTTAAGCTCGACGATCTCGCGCAACCAGCGAATGGCCTCATGCAGCCGGTTTTGATTCAGGGCTATAAATGCCAACGCTTGTCGGCAGTCGACATCCATTGGATTCATACGGCTGGCACGAAGCAGAAGCAACTCGGCCGAGCCGACTTGACCGCCCGCCAAATAAACGCGGGCCATATCGACATACAAGCGGGCCGCATCCAGACTGATCGCTTGCACGTCATCATAATCCCGTCGCTCTCCTTCGCGACGCTCGTTACTGGACTTTCGCAGACGCGTATATTCTGCTTGATGGGATTTGGCCTGCTCTCGTTCGCCCAAGCGTTGTAGGGCGGTTGCCAATCCAAAATGAACTTTCGATGGATCGGCTAGTCGCGACTCTTCCAACAGCGCTGCTTCGAAGTGAGTCCGGGCGGCTTGGTAGTCTCCAGCTTGCGACAGCGCCCGACCCAACTCCGCATGGGCACCGACGTGCTGAGGATCGCGAGCCACTACGGCTCGTAAAACGTCGACTGCCTGATCTACCTCCGCCGCCTGCAAGAGTGCCACGCCCAAGGTGACTTGTCGCGTAAGGTCCTGGGGATCCGCTAGCACGGCGCGACGAAAATAATGCACGGCTTGCTTTAGCTCACCATTCAAAGTACACACATCTCCGACACCCCGTAGCGCGTGTACGTAATTCGGTTCTACCTCCAATATCTTCAACCAAATCGCCCGTGCCTGTTCTAGATCTCCCAACTGAAATTCTAAACGCGCTTGCATTTCCTGCGCTTCCACGACGCCTGGAAAAACTTGCTGCAAGTGCTGTGCTACGCGCCTGCACTCAGCGATAATCTCCAAGCTTTGTTCAGGTACCAACGCCGCCAACGGTGGTGGATTGGGTGCCAGTGCAAGATCATTTCCGGGGGAGAGCGTCCCGCTGTCGGTGGCCTGAGCCGTGCCCAGTGTGGGTTGAGTAGGCGTACCAGTCGGCAACGGCGGATTTGCCGAGCGGGCCGATTTATTGACGTTTGAGGCTGCTCGATCGTCCCCTGCGAACCAGCCGGCGGAGCTGCCGAATCCTAACGCAGCCACCACCGCGAGAATTATTACTGCGCCAGCTCTCCCAAGCCAAACCGTCGATTTTGAATGCGGAGAGGGCCGAGATTGAGAAGCTAGGCTGGGGACGTCCTGAGCCTCGTCATCCATTTCATAGATCGGTTTCACTGAGTAACCCTTATTGCAACTGGCGAATCGCCTTCTCGTATTAGATAGAGTTGGTTTGCAGCCAGACCGTCGATGACCTGAACTGCTTGACCATGCCAGCGCACTTCGAGTCGCTCGACAGTTTCAGCAGGCCCCAAACCAAAATGCAACCGCGAACCAAAATGGCTTTGGTAACCGCGCCCACTATGAACCTCCAACAGCTGCGTTCTTGCAGCAGTTGTTATCAAGACCTGCGATCCGACCGCGTCGCGATTGCAATGGATGCCGACTAAAACCAATTCGATCCAATGCGCATCATTCGACGTTTCATTCCTGATCGCGGTGGGCTTGGTTCGCGAATTGAGCACGATCACATCGGGACGCCCATCGTTATCAAAATCGTCGATGACAATACCGCGACTGCTCTCTTCGGGCAACAAGCCTGTTCCACTGGTTTGTGAAACATCCACGAACTTCTTTCCCCGCTGGTTGTCCAGCAACTTATTAGCGATTTTATAACTAACCGTATCGTCCAAGTCGTCTAAATTGTCGTGAATATGGCCGTTGGCAACAAAGATATCTTTGTCACCGTCGTTGTCGAAATCAGCGAAGCCGGTCCCCCAATTTACCGCATAAAACATCCCAGCACCTGCGCCGGTTTTTAAGGTGATATCTTGAAATAGTAGACCCTGCACGTTCTGGTAAAGCGTGGGAAGCTGTTTGGTATAAGACGTCTGAAACAGATCTGGCCACTGGTCACCGTCAAAGTCCGCCACATCAATGCCCATGCTGCCTTGAGGGTCGCCCCGATAGTCATAGGCAATCCCGCTCAACAAGGCGACATCCGAGAATTTACCCTGCCCATCGTTCTGCCACAACGTATTCTTGGTGGAGTCGTTGGCTACGAAAATGTCCGTATCTCCATCTTGATCATAATCAAAGCAGATGGTTCCCATCCCCCACTCCGTAACTGCGTCAATCCCAGCAGAGGCCGTGACATCTTGAAAACTTCGATCGCCTAAGTTTTCCAATAGTTTGTCGGTCTGCTTAGCAAACAATAGCGGACCGCCGTATACGTTGCGGCCACGGAAATAAGAAGGCGCCGCCGAGTAGTCAAGATGAATATAGCGGGCTGCGTAAATGTCCAAATCACCGTCGCTATCCATGTCCAACATGCTACAACCACCGCCGACATTGTCTCCACCGGCGAGACTTGGTTGATTCGAAATTGCCGTGAACGTGCCGTCCCCATTGTTGCAATACAGTCCGTTGGGTCCGTAGTTGCTGAGGTAGACGTCGGGGAATCCATCATTGTTGTAGTCGCCAACACAGACGCCTAAACCAAAGGCTGAATCGCCCAAACGGCTAGCTTCGGTCACATCGACGAAGTGGAACTCACCTCGATTACGAAACAGTTGGTTCACAGGTTGCGGGTTTTTATCCGCTTGAGGAAGCGGCGCCCCATTTAAAAAGTACACATCAATTCGGCCATCCAAATCGTAATCGAAAGATGCCAAGCCAGCGGCTACCGATTCAACCAAGTAATGTTGACCCGAACTACCATCGCAGTGCTGAAACTCGAGGCCACTGCGGAGTGTTATGTCTGTCAGTAGAAAGTGGGAGTCAACTTGTCCGCTTGCATTCAGGGGATATCCACCCCCAATCGATACGGCGATCACGGCGAAATAGAGGCGGACAAAACGGGGGAGACACATTTTCAATTCAATTGTTGAATGATCGACTGGGCGGCTTGGCATTCCGGATTATCGGGTGCCAGCTCTATTGCTTTACGGAACGCCTCGATCGCTGGTTCGGGTTGCTCCAATTCAGCATACAACGCACCGAGAGTCAACCAATGATGAACGTTCGTAGGCAACAGCGAGACCAGGCGTTCGCCCACGTCGGCGGCTTGAGGACGCAGCCCCTGAAGCTGCAATACGCGCTGCAGCTCTTCCAGCCAAGCCGTGACATCGGGTTGCAGACGCAGTGCCCGCAAAATCCTCGCTTGCGCGGCAGGCAAGTCACCGGCTGCTTTGTAGACCAACGCAGAGTCCAAGTAGACTTGGGCCGCCACATGGGCGGCCTGACCGCGATCTTCAAAGGCTTGAGCCTCCAGCGCATTGGATTGACCAGTCGAGTCCGCCAGCTTGGAGAACTGCTGCATGGCTTCTGCTGCTTTGGCCTGTTCTCCCAATCGTGCGTAGGCCTGCCCTAACCCATAATACGAGTCCTTTGAATCCGGTGCGAATTTTAGTGCACGTGAGAAACAGTCCATTGCTTTGTTGTAGCTACCCACCGCCAATTGGGCTGTGCCGAGCATTTCAATCGCCTGCACCGAAGTCGGCTCGGTCATGATATGTTGTTCCAGTACTAACACTGCCAAATCGCCCTGGCCACTATTCATGAATGAATCGGCGAGGAGCAAGGGAACACGCGGATTGCCCGGATTGGTGCGTAATAGCCCCTCGCACAGTCCGATTGCTTCATCGTACCTGCCCGCTTGGAAGGCGAGATTGGCCAAGCCAAAAAGTGCATCTGGATTGCGAGGCTCCAAGGTCAATACAGATTTCCAAGTTTGTTGGGCGGCAGCCATATCACTCAACAGGAAATCTCGATTGGCTTTCACATTGGCCGCTGACGCCGAATTGGGGAACGTGGCCAGTAAGCTTTGGATCTCGCTGCTTGCCAATTGGATAAGTTCTTCTTGCGTCGCAGTCGCATCAAACTGAGCTTCTGGATAGTCTTCATCTAAGATCGAAATTCTGTGTTCGGCAGGTGCTTTGGTGATCCGCCCGCGAACATTCCACCAGGCAGCTAGCAAACCTCCGAGCAGAATTAAGGTGCCCCCAAGAACAACCAATCGAACTTTTGGACCCACCGCCATTCCCCCTTTTTTGTACAAGCCGCGTAGAAGTCTAGTGCTGCGTTACAGCTTAAATTTCGGGTTGTCCGGGAAAATGTGTCCGACACGAATGCTGCGAGCTTAAGCATCAACTCGTAGCGGAATTCGCCAAGAATTTCGACTTTTCAAGGGAAAACTGCTTAGGCCGAATTTCTTGGCGAATTCCGCTACGCCTTAACCTCGCGCTCTATCTTGTACATTAACCACGACCTTCACCGCGGTAGTTTAAATTCAAGTTTAAATGACACTTCTCGCTGATCGCCGGTACCGATAGGGCTTTTTTACCCTCCCGCGCGCCCAAGCTCGCTATCAAGAGTGCATGTTTTCGCGGGAGGGTCGCTAGGTGAGTTCTACGAACCTAGCGGGGAGGGCAAACAACTGTTTTCCCTCCCCGGAAAGCTCGCATCACTCGCTTGCCG
>JBGSNE010000021.1:0-2037 GCA_041739785.1 Pirellulaceae bacterium | reverse complement strand
ATGGCAAGGGTCCTCACTCCCACGGCTGTGTCCTCCGACGCCCCAACTGTAACTTCCGCCGCAGGGGAAACATGAAATCTCCGTCTCCTGCCAACTCGTCTGAAACTGAAAGCTCCGAGAACTCGGAGCACTCCAAAGCGCTCGGCACGAGAAACGCGATTGGGTATAATTGAATTGCCTTAGCTCTCTGGTTGTCGTGGCACTTAAAAGTCATCCCCATGAACCTCAACACCGAATTTCAACTCCGCTCATTGGAAGCGCGCACACGGCGACACTTTCTACAGGATTGTGGGATCGGCTTAGCCGCGGGCTGGTTGGGGACGCAGACGGTTGCCGCTGGCGAGAGCAGGGGAGGGGAGGGGGATAACTACGATCCGAAATTGCATGGTGGGCTGCACTTTCGTCCACGCGCCAAGCGAGTGATCTATTTGCATATGGCCGGTTCTCCCAGCCAGCTTGACTTGTTTGACTACAAACCTGAGCTGAAAAAATTCGATGGTAAAGATTGTCCGCAAGCTTTTCTCGACGGCAAACGTTTTGCCTTCATCCAAGGTGTTCCCAAGATGTTGGGCCCGCAGTTCGAATTCGAACAAGTTGGTCAGGCGGGGCATTGGGTCTCCGATCGCCTACCGCACTTTAAGAAAGTCGCGGATAACGTGTGCTTCATTAAGTCCATGTTCACTTCGCAGTTCAATCATGCACCCGCACAATTATTGATGCATACTGGCAACCAGATTTTGGGTTCCGGATCGATGGGAGCCTGGGCCACGTATGGTCTGGGGAGCGAAAACGAGAACTTGCCCGGTTTCATTGTGTTAGTCTCAGGTGGACGCATGCCTTCGGCGGGCAAGAGCGTGTGGAGTTCGGGCTTCCTGCCGAGTGTCTATCAAGGTGTGCAATGTCGCTCGCAAGGCGACCCTGTGCTGTTCCTGTCCAATACCGATGGCGCGACGCGCGAGCAACGACGGCAGACGTTGGACGCGATCGACAAACTGAACCGTCGAGCCTACGAGGAATTTGGCGACCGCGAAACATTAACTCGCATCTCGCAGTACGAAATGGCGTTCCGCATGCAGACTTCAGCCACCGACGCCTTCGACCTGTCTCAGGAGACGGAGGCCGTTCATCAAGCCTACGGGACGCAAGTCGGACAGGAATCTTTCGCCAACAATTGTTTACTAGCGCGACGTTTGGCAGAGCGCGATGTGCGTTTCATTCAACTCTTCCATTGGGGCTGGGACGCGCACGGCGCGGCGGCAAGCGAAGCGATCAACGTTGGTTTTCACGACCGCTGCCGCGAGGTCGATCAACCCATCGCGGCTTTATTGAATGATCTTCAAACACGTGGTTTGCTTGATGAGACGTTGGTGGTCTGGGGTGGCGAATTTGGCAGGACTCCCATGCGCGAAAATCGCAATGGCAAGGAGATGCAGTTTGTGGGTCGCGATCATAATCCGGGCGCCTTCACGATGTGGCTGGCCGGCGGTGGTGTGCGTCCCGGCATGTGCCTGGGGGAAACCGATGAACTGGGTTACGAAGCGGTCGTCGATCGCGTCTCACCACACGATCTGCATGCCACGATCCTTAAATTGTTGGGGATCGATCACTTGCGGTTGACCTACTTGACGCAAGGTGTGCATCAACGTTTATCAAACCTGACGAAACCCTCGCGAGTAGTGGAAGAGATTATCGTCTAGTAAAGTTGGCTGGTTTACCCAAGCAGTGCCACCGGGCTGTCGACCATTAACACTTGACCTCAATACTGTTCGAGCTGAATTTGTTTAACGCCGAGCCGGAGCAGGCTGACGATCCGAGTGCCGAGAGGTTAAAAGTTTCCTCGTAGCGGAATTCGCCAAGAATTTGACACTTCTCGCTGATCGCCGGTACTGACAGGGCTTTTTACCCTCCCGCGCGCCCAAGCTCGCTATCAAGAGTGCATGTTTTCGCGGGAGGGTCGCTAGGTGAGTTCTACGAACCTAGCGGGGAGGGCAAACAACTGTTTTCCCTCCCCGGAAAGCTCGCATCACTCGCTTGCCG
>JBGSNE010000320.1:0-9355 GCA_041739785.1 Pirellulaceae bacterium | reverse complement strand
CGACATCACCAGCGTCGAAACCGGAGTTTTACCCAGTATCACTTGAGCTTTACTTTAACATGAGCCGTATACGGTCCCGTACGTACGGTTCTGTGAGAGGGCTGGATCGGGCATAATTACCCCGATCCACCCTACTCGCCTACGTTTTGGGCTGTTCGGTCTGGCGTCCAGAGGCGGGAATCGACAGTCAAGGCTGCCGCGGGGTCAGACCCTGTTTTCAGGGGTTGCGTATTCATCCGTTTATCCGGATGCGCAGATGCACCCTGGTAAAGTGCACTGTCCCCGTAAGCCCGGTCCCCGTTAGCCACTAACACTGGAACCGACATCTTGATACCCAATCTTCTTTAAGCAGTGGTTGTAACCCGGATTGTTCATAGTCAAATTGAAAAAATGTGTAACCCATTGCAGTATGGTCGTTGCATCAAAGGGTCTAAAAACGCGGTGTAAATGAAGATCGCTCCACGTTTACGACCAGACCATCGCTCTATCCGTGCTCCGGCCCCGCTTTTCATCCAACAATTCGACGCGGAGCGTCGAGCCACGTTGGCGGAAGGCAACCTTGATTAAAGTTTAGCCAGGGCGCGGGCGGCTTCGAGGGCGAAATAGGTGAGGATCATGTCAGCACCGGCGCGGCGGAAGGCGAGCAGACTCTCGAGCATACAGGCCTCCCTATCAAGCCAGCCATGTTGCGCAGCCGCGGCTAACATCGAGTACTCGCCGCTGACTTGATACACGGCTGTCGGGACAGCAAATCGGGTTTTGATGCGATGTACGATGTCCAAGTAGGGTAGCCCGGGTTTGACCATCACAATGTCCGCACCTTCATGCAAATCCAAAGCGACTTCATGGAGCGCCTCGTCGCTGGCTGAGGGTTGCATCTGATAGGTCTTCTTGTCGCCCGCTCCGAGGTTCCCTTTGGAACCCACTGCATCGCGAAAGGGGCCATAAAATGCAGAAGCGTATTTAGCAGCGTAAGACATGATCAATGTATCTTGATGACCGGCCTCATCCAATGCCTGGCGTATCGCTCCAATGCGTCCATCCATCATATCGGAAGGGGCAATGATCGAGGCCCCAGCAGTTGCTTGAACGACCGCTTGTCGACAAAGCACAGCGATGGTTTCGTCGTTGACGATCTGGCCAGCCCGCAACAAACCATCCTGGCCGTGCGTAGTATAGGGGTCCAAAGCCACGTCACAAACTAAGCCAATCTGGTCCCCAAATCGCTGGCGAATCGCGCGGGCCGCCGAGCAAATCAAATTGTCGGGATTCGTGGCTTCGTCTCCTGTTGCGCTTTTCAGTTCGCTGGGCGTAACGGGAAAAAGGGCAACAGCTGGAATGCCGAAGTCAATGGCCGCTTCGATTTGCCGTAGCGTGTCGTCAATACTCCTGCGCTCGACACCTGGCAAACTGGCGATCGGCTGCGATGCTGCATTTCCCGGCAATACAAACAGGGGCCAGATCAAATTGCTGGGTGACAAAACATGTTCAGTTGCCAGGGCGCGCGACCAAGCATGTTGCCTCAGACGCCGCATCCGAGTTTGCGGGAAGGGGCCGCGCGGAGAGGGAGATTCCATAACTACTTAATCATCGCTGCCGGAAAGTTCAAAAACGGGTTCAAATGCATTGGCGAAGTCATAACAATCGTCGAAGTCCTCCCGACGATCGGATTTCGAACGTTTCATATGTTTGATGCGTATCAAGTTGTAGACGATTTCCCCAAAGTCGCCGGTGGCGTGCACTCCCCAACTATTGAGCACGGTCTTAGCCATAAAACCATACTGCTCAAGCGCGTATTGTCGAATGGCTTCGCACAATTGTTGCCCGGTAATGTGCTGCTCTCCCTCGCCACCTTGAGCGGGCATTTTCAGGATTTCCTGCGCGTAGGCTAACGCTTCTCGGACAAAATGATATGCCTCAATGTGAAAACGTTGATCTTGCTGCAGCAATTCGACGATCGGATGAATTTTTTCAGTTGTCACTTGGGCCACCTATGGCGTTTCACTGTTTGTCGCTTCATTTAATTCTGCTCCTACGTGGCGTTATCTCGTAAGTTATCAGCAACACCCCGACTTATGCATCCTCCGACTCCAACTCCGATGTCGTACGGTCGGCTGACTTATTACGACGGATTACCGATAGAACATCGTCAGCATGGATCATTACGCGGCGGTTGTCTTCCATTTGCACCAGCAGTTGACGCGACAGGACCTCTTGAGCCAGCACGCGACCACGCCCAGAGACCGTTACGACATCGATGCCGATGCGAGGCAAACTTCGTTGATGCTCCTCATATACATCATACTCATAACGCAGGCAACATTTTAGTCTTCCGCAGCGCCCAGAGATTTTGTTGGGATCGAGTGTGGCCTTCTGCATCTTGGCCATCTTCATAGAGACTGGAGGCATTTTTAGCAAGTGCGTATTGCAACATACGGGCTTGCCACAGTCACCGTAGTCGGCCAACAACTTGGCTTCGTCGCGTACCCCAATCTGTCGCATTTCGACTCGAGTTTGAAACTCATGGGCCAAACGCTTGACCAATTCACGGAAATCGACTCGGCTTTCGGACAAATAATAGACAACCACTCGTTCGCCTCCGAAGACGCGTTCAATATCAACCAAGTCCATCGGGAGTTGCATTTCACGGATGGTACGAAAGCAAATATCGGCCTCCTCGACACTTTTGGCTGCCAAGTGGGCCAGCTCGTTTTCGTCTTCTTCACTCATGACTCGCTGGATTGTTCCGCCAGGAGGAGTCTCCAGCTGTGCTACGACTCGCTGGTCCGCCTCGCACATGATTTCTCCCGCTTCCAAGCCACGTGGCGTCCGCGCAACCACGCGCATTCCCCGGCTATAGTCCTGCCGAGCTTGCATTACGTGGAGTGTCCGCATTATACCGCAGCGCACGACGTAGTTTGGCATTCCATTCCTTTGTTGAAGGGTAGACAGCAAAGCGAAAGTGTAACAGTTCTCGCCACACGGGAGAAGCAAATGCTGCCTGGGAAAACAAGCGTTGATAAGTAGTCTGAGTAGGTCCGTGCTGAGTGGGTCTGTGGAATGTCGAGATGAGGGGGATGACGAATGCAGTCTATCGCGCCAGGAACAAAAATTCTAGATTGGGCTGTGATAGATTTGCTTGGCCGTAGTCCGCAATGGTAGACGAGTCAGATTTATCACTCACGCTCTTGTTATCCGTTTTCTACGAACCAGCTTGGCAATATCAAAACCAACCTGTCTGGGGTATGATTGTAACGCAGTTGCGCAACGTGGTGCTGACCATTGGGAAATTGGCAACCGATCACGTATTTTATAAGTGGCGGTGCGTCAGCAATGCTGAAAATGTTCCTGGGCTGCGTGTGATGTTACCTCGTCAGCCTGCTCCATCATTACTCCCCACTCAAACCGCTAGCTAATCTTAAGATTTATCGTTGCACTCGTTATGAAACAGGAGTTAACCGAGGCAACGGAAATCCTCTGTTGCCTCAGTTTTCTCCTGTTAAATCGCTCGCGCTGAGGGAATTTGTTTGCAGGCACAACCAGCTGAGCTTCGCGCCAAAAAGTGTCACCAATAGCTATTCCCGTTCCAAAGCATTTTTTTCACTCTATGACATGCTCAGATGCATACTCGTGTGAACTGTTATAGATATTGAGCCCATCTAGCTTCAGGCCCGCATCGTATTATCTTATCGGAAAAAGCACAAAGATCGATATGGAAACACAATCTCCGACCACTGGACTTTTCAGCCGCAGAGCTCGTTTGGCGAGCGGACAACCAATCGGGCGCCTGATGGCGTTGGCGCTAAACTATCCCAGTATATTGTCGCTGGCGGCCGGCTTTGTGGACAACGCTACGCTTCCTTGTGAGGCTGTTCGGGCGAGTATGGAACAGTTGGGGAAGGATCCGCAGCGGTTGCGCAAGAGCCTGCAATATGACTCGGCGGCTGGTTCTGCTGCCTTCCGCACTGCCCTGGTCGATTGGGGCTATCGCGGTTCTTTAGAGACAAAACCGGCCGCGGATCGCGTGATCTTGACGGCGGGGAGCAATCAATTTTTGCACTTGCTGGCCGAAGCTCTGATCGACCCAGGCGACATCGTAATTGCAGCGGCCCCGACCTACTTCGTTTTCCTGGGTACCGTTCGCGGAGTTGACGGTCGTGTGGTGGGAGTGCGGGCAGATCAAGATGGCCTATGCATGGATAGCTTAGAAGAGGCGCTCGATCGCATTGCTACTGCTGGGCATGCTCCGCGTCTCAAGGCCATCTACAGCGTGACCGACTTCGATAATCCAGCTGGTAGCTGTTTGTCACTTGTACGCCGACAGCGGCTGCTAGAAATCGTTGCCCGCTGGCGCAAAGAGCATGGACCGCTCCTAATTATATCTGACAACGCCTACCAACAGATCCGCTTTGATGGGACAGAATTGCCACCTCTGTCCGCGTTGGACCGAGAAGCGGCCAACTACGTGATCGATTTGGGAACCTTCTCCAAATCTTTTTCGCCAGGAATTCGAGTAGGTTGGGGGGTAGTTCCGGAAGCGATGGTCGAGCGGTTGTTAGAAATGAAATCAAACATGGATTTCGGCTCGCCGCATTTCAGTCAAGTTCTGATGTGTGAAGCACTTGTCAGTGGTGAAGTGGACCGTCATTTGCCCGAAATCCAAACCGGTTATCGTGTGAAGCGTGACGCCATGTTGTCAGCGCTGGAACAACAACTTGGAGACCTTCCCGGCGTCCACTGGCGCAAACCTCAGGGGGGACTCTACGTTTGGCTAAGCCTGCCTGAGGGAATCGACACCTCGGAGCACGGCGAACTGTGGCAGCGGGCAACGCAGAGCGGAGTGCTTTACGTCCCCGGGAGTTACTGCTATCCAACTGAGGGAGAGGCAATTCGAACCAATACGATGCGTTTGAGCTTCGGTGTGCAGTCCAGCGAAGGGATTACAGAGGGAATTGGACGTTTGGCGATTGCCATTCGCTCAGTCATGGATGCTATCAATGGGCATTGACCTTGCCTTACGCCTGGAAATTCGGTAGCTAACCAACAGTCCAATTTTGTGGCGGTTTTCCGCTACTTCCCATGACTCTGTGACTGGAAAGACTCAGATAGATGAGTAACCGAAACTTCACCCAGTGGATGGTGCTGCTGTGTGTTATTTGCCGCTGTGTCGCGTTTGCTCATGCCGAAGAATCAACCTTAACGGCTGCACCAGTTACGAGTGGAGCAGCCGCTGATTCAGCCACAGTGGTCTACGTTTCGGCCAACCGTGGTGAATTGCGGAGTGGACCTGCGGACGAGTTCTATCCTACCGACTATCTGCCGCGGGGGACTTCGCTGGAAGTTCATCATCGCACCGACGACCATTGGTTGGGAGTTCGACCACCAGAAGGCAGCTTTAGTTGGGTCCCTGCAGCCGATGCGTATCTGCTACCGGGAGGGAAACTAATCGAAATCACTAGCGCTGCGGCGGTGAGCTGGATTGGCACCTCACTTGGTTCGGCCAAACAGTATCGGTGGCAAGTCAAATTAAAGCCGGGTGAACAACTAGCGGTGCGCGGCGAGCAATCGACAAAAGGCTCCGATGGCAAAGAGGTGCTGTGGTACAAGATCGCACCACCCTCAGGGGAATTCCGTTGGATTCACGCTAAAACAGTTAGTTCCAAACCAATTCCTGTTAACAATACTGCGTCCAAGCAACATCCCCCGTCGCAATCGAAAGTGCAAACCGCAGCGCTCACAAATGCCAGTACCGCAACCAATCGTCCTGCAAATGGTAAACCTGCAAATCGCAAATCAACTCAGAAACCTTCAGTCGTCTCGGCCGCTTACCAAGAAGGAGAAACCGACGGTGTTATCGTCCTTGGCTCAGGCGATGACTACTACGACGGTGGTCCCATGGAGGGTGACATCATCTATGAGGGCGAAGGCTTTGCCGGGCCGATGATTGAGGGAGAGGTCTTTGCTGAAGGGTACGTCGACGGAGGATACGGCGATAGCGAGTACATCCACGATGGCTATGTCAATGAAGGTTACGCTGTTGAAGGCTACGAAGATGGGAGTTACATCGATGGGGGTTACGGCGATGAAGGTTATGTCGACGGCCAGATCATCGACGGAGAAATCATTTATGAAAATGGTAGCTACATTGATGGTGGATATATGGGTGGTTCGAACGATCATTTCGCGGGTTGGCATGCGATGGACTTGGGTGACGATGGTATGCGGCTCACTTGGCTAGAACGGTTGTATACGCGCGCGCGCCAGCGGGGCCCCGATCCATTGGCAGCAGACCCATTTGATCTCTCGATGGCGCGGGGTACGGTGCGTCCCAATTCCGAAGCGGCCTACGCCCAAATGGCGATGGCAGGAGATCTATACGAGCCAACTGGGCCCACGAATGTGCAACGCCGACAGCGAGGCTGGCGCGATCCGCGGACACTCCGAGAAAATCGTAGTGGATTTAGCAGTGTGCCAATCACAGCCCCTGAATTCTCTTCAAGCGATGGCCCATCCATGGCAACACAAGGTTTGGCAAGTAACCTACCGCCGATCGCTTCCGGGTTGGATCGCGTTGCAGGCGCCCTGGCCAGCGCTCGCACGGCACTTAGCGAAAGCACGTTGCTGGCCGCTCAAACGGCTAGCACTGAGGTCAACTGGTATGGAATTTCATCGGGTAGTAGTCCAGCTACAACAGCAACCGCAACTTCTGCGGCTAGTCTCGACCTGAGTCAACTCCAAGTCGCCTTGGGTGAAATGGTCACCCAGCCAATGCAATTGTGGAATTTACAGAGTGTTTACGACTCAGCCAAATACTACGTTGAACATGGCGGTTCACCGATCGAGCGCGGTCAAGCACGCTTGCTGATGGAACGGATCGAGGAGTTCGCGGAGCTGGCACAACGTAGCGGTTACCTGGCGTTAAATCGCACCACCGTGGCCATTCCCAACTTCAATCCTGGCAGTTCCGTCATGATGGCCGGGGCGTCGTCGGCAAACACAGCTGCCAACGTGGTCAGTTCCGATTTCCAACGCGATTTTTCCGGTGCCGCCAACTACGATGCAACCGGTTGGTTAGTTCCCGTTATCGCGACGAGTCCCGGACAACCCACCCATGCTTTGACCGACGAAACCGGACGCATTCTGTCCTACATCACTGCGATCCCCGGCCTAAATCTAGATCGCTACGTAAATCAAGCCGTTGGCGTGACTGGCCTGCGAGGCTATCTGCCACAACTCCAGTCTGGACACATTCAGGCCCAACGCGTAGTCCGCGTGCAATAGCGCTCACTCGATAGGCCGCCGTCCGCTCAGCCCTTGACTGCGTCGGACGAGCGGGCGCCCTCCGCTACCGCCACTCGATCATTGTAACTAGCGGAACTCTTGTGTACGATTGCTCGCAATGGCCTCACGTCAATCGGTGTTGCCTCTGCTCCCAATCCCGCGCTATTTCGCAAGAGTCGCCTCCCATGAACTCCCAGCCTATTCGCTTCGCTGCCTATGTCCTTTTTCTATCGTTGACTGTTTTGCAGGAGCGCTTGGCAATTGCCGACGAGCCACTGCAACAGCAGAACGTGGTCTATGCGGAGACCAATGGCATCGGTTTGGTGATGGACATCTTCACCCCTGCCGGCCCCAAGAATGGACTGGCCATAGTCGATGTTGTGAGTGGCAGCTGGGACTCGAGCCGAGGCAAGATCAAGGACCATCAACGGGCGCAGTTCTTCAGTATCCTATGCGCTCACGGCTATACGGTCTTTGCAGCGCGACCCGGCTCGCTTTCCAAGTTTTCTATTCCTGAAATGGTCGACCATTTGCAGCAAGCGGTGATCTGGGTCAAGCAACACGCTGATGAGTATCAAATTAACGCGACGCGCATAGGCCTGACAGGCGCCTCAGCCGGCGGACACTTGGCGAGTTTATTGGCAATTAAAAATGGCGAGTCGAAGGTAGCGACGTCCGGCGACGACGCGACCGTAAAGGCGGTAGCGGTGTTCTTTCCACCTACCGATCTACTCCAATTCGGCGATCAGGATTCGTCAACCGGTGAGGTAACGGCCATTGCCAAACGCGTCGCTTTTCCGAACGGAACACAAGGACTCAGCGATGAACAGATTCGCCAGCAGTTGATTGATATTTCACCTGCTTTATTAGTAACATCGAACACCCCTCCGTTTCTTCTAATTCATGGTGACGCGGATTCGGTGGTGCCGCTCGAACAGTCACAGAAACTTCAGCGCGCGTTGCAAGCCAAAGGAGTTTCGGTGGAATTGATCGTCAAAGAAGGTGGCGGACATCCATGGCTAACCATTTATGAGGAAGTTGCCAAGCTGGCTGATTGGTTCGATTCCGAACTTGGGAATCAATTGGATTTTGAGCAGAACGATCCAACCAGCGTTGAGGGAGTGGAAGCTGCTGCCCTCACAAAAGTAGTTACCCAGGAAACTGCGAAGCGCTATCTGATTATCCACGCTGATGACGCTGGCATGTCGCATTCAGCAAACATTGGCACAATTGAAGGACTTGAACAGGGGCTGGTGTCCTCGGCAAGCATCATGGTTCCCTGTCCGTGGCTCAAAGAGTTCGCCGAGTATTGTCGCGCGAATCCTGATGGCGATTATGGAATTCATCTGACACTGAATTCCGAGTGGGAGAATTATCGCTGGGGTCCGGTGGCGCCGCAGGGGAGTGTTCCGAGCTTGTGTGACCGGGATGGCTACCTGTGGGACAACGTAACACAAGTCGTACAGCACGCCAAACTGGACGAAGTCATCATTGAACTGAAAGCCCAGATTGATCGCGCATTGCAAATGGGAATTCCGCTAAGTCACCTCGATACGCACATGGGGGCTGTTGTCAGTCGCCCTGATCTGCTGGAAGCCTATGTCAATCTTGGTATCGAATACGATTTGCCTGTATTGTTCATTGACGCTCGCGATTCCGAGACAGTTGGTGAGTACCCTCCGCTAGTGGAGCTAGGAGCAAAGCTGCAACAGCGACTGGAAGAGAAGCAGTTGCCTGTTCTCAATCGACTATTGCAATTTTACGGTGGCGATAGTGAACAGGAGCGTCGTGAACTATACGTCAATGCGATCCGCAGCTTAAAGCCAGGCGTGACGCAGTTAATTGTTCACTGCGGAGTTGACGACGCAGAGTTGCGCGCTGTTACGAGCAGCTTTCGCCGGCGCGACGAAGATCGTCGAATCTTTTGCGATCCCGATATGGCCGCGCTGATCAAAGAACAGCAGATCGAAATCATCACCTGGAAAGAATTCCGTCGTTTGCGAAATCCATAGGGGTCGGGAAAAGGTGTCGGACACCAAAAGTGCGAAGCACCTGCAGGGCCGTTCCGGCTTTT
>JBGSNE010000319.1:0-94503 GCA_041739785.1 Pirellulaceae bacterium | reverse complement strand
CGACATCACCAGCGTCGAAACCGGAGTTTTACCCAGTATCACTTGAGCTTTACTTTAACATGAGCCGTATACGGTCCCGTACGTACGGTTCTGTGAGAGGGCTGGATCGGGCATAATTACCCCGATCCACCCTACTCGCCTTGTTGATTCAATTCTGGCAGTTCGACGCTTTAGATTTCTTTTTGCGAAATGGGTGCCGAAGCTCGGGGATACGTGACGTACGCGTACAGCCTTAAGGCTCGTCTGTGGAGGGAGGAACGAACCAACCCAAAAGAACAATTTGATCAATTCACTCCTCTGGCTATGACCGATGCCCTCTCAGAGTGGCTCCGCATCGATATACTCTGAGGTTGCGTTCTGTGTTGATCTACCCTCACTATGATTGGAACAATGCAATGGCTCGAAGTCGACGTTTGATGTTGGAGTTGATGGAAGAACGGCGACTTCTGGCGGTAGTCGGGCCTTTTGATCCGGCGAATTCTCCTGCCTGGCAATCGGTAATCGTTGAACTCAAAAGCGATTCGTCTAGTCCCAATCTTGCTGCACAGGCGCTGTTGAATCCCAGCAGTGGTAGATTGGACTACACTTACGGTCACGCCGTGAATGGTTTTTCAGCGCGACTACCTCGGAACTCGCTCGACACATTGCGAAACAATCCGCTAGTCGCGCGAGTCGAACTTGATATCGAAATGATCGCATTTGCTCAGACATTGCCCACGGGGGTCAATCGCATTGAAGCCGACTCACCGGGTTTGAGTGCTCCTATCGATGGACTCGATGAACGGGTTGATGTCGATATTGCCATCATCGACTCTGGTATTGCCGCGCATCCCGATTTAAACATAGCTGGCGGCTTCAACGCCACAGGCGGATCGACAGCCAACTGGAGCGATGGTTACGGACATGGAACACACGTGGCTGGAATAGCAGCGGCACTCGACAATGGCATAGGCGTGGTTGGAGTCGCTCCCGGAGCGCGGTTGTGGGCTGTAAAAGTATTGGGGAACAACGGCACTGGTTCACTATCCAACATCATACGCGGCATCGACTGGGTCACCGCGAATGCCAACCAAATTGAAATTGCCAATATGAGCCTGGGTGGCCAGGGTGTCAGTGCCATTTATCGCGCAGCCATTCAACGCAGTGTTGCGGCGGGAGTAGTTTATATTGCGGCCGCAGGTAATGAGTATCGAGATATCCTTGGAGGTAGCTCGGCGACGGCTTCTCCGGTTGACACAATCTCCGACACCATTCCGGCAGCCTATCCCGAAGTAGCTACGATCAGTGCGTTTGCAGACTCCGACGGACAACCGGGCGGTTTCGGCCCATCAGCCAGTGGCTATGCCGATGATACATTTGCCGACTTCAGTAACTTCAGCAACAGCGGCGCTAGCGGCGCCTCATGGTACACCGCGAACAACTTGGTGAATAACCCCAAGGGCTTAGGGATTGATTTAGTATTGCCCGGCGTAAACATTCTGTCGACCTACAAAGGCGGTGGCTACGCGACGATGAGCGGCACCAGCATGGCTGCTCCGCACGCGGCCGGCCTGGCGGCTCGCTATATCGCAGCCAATGGCCGCGCTAACGACGCGGCGGGAGTTTATGCCATTCGCCAAGCCTTAATTGACGGTGCTAAGGAATGGCGTGATCCCAACTATGGTCTGCAATTCACCCTGCCGGGCAATTCTGACAGTCCCGATAACTTCGAGGAAAAAATTGGCTGGGCCGGTCCATCGGGCCCAATCAATCAACCGCCAGTAGCCGCCGCC
Source organism: Pirellulaceae bacterium (assembly GCA_041739785.1). Classification (GTDB taxonomy): domain Bacteria; phylum Planctomycetota; class Planctomycetia; order Pirellulales; family Pirellulaceae; genus Aureliella. The sequence goes on along the minus strand of JBGSNE010000319.1, from coordinate 92,731 downwards.
GATAATTATAGTGTCGACGAAGATTCAAGCTTGACGATCGATATCACCGCTGGCCTGCTTAGCAACGATTCCGATGCCGAGAATGATCCGCTCAGTCTCGTTTTGGTTTCCAATGTCACCCAGGGCACGCTAACTCTCACCTCCGATGGTTCCTTTTCCTACGCGCCGGTTGCCAACTTTTACGGTGCAGATAGTTTTACCTACCGTGCCCAAGATGGAACTAGTGCATCGAACATCGCCACGGTAAGCATCACAGTCAACTCTATCAATGACGCGCCGGTCGCCAGCAATCAATCGGTCAGTCTCTTTCAGAATAGCTCTCAAGCCATTGTGTTGAGCGGCAGTGACATCGATGGCGATCCACTCGTCTACTCTTTTGCAAGCCCCGCACATGGTGCGTTGAACGGCACTGGTGCGAATCTACTGTACACGCCCGATCCGAACTACGTTGGCCCGGATAGTTTCACCTTATCGGTTAGCGACGGTACTCTCAGTAGCCAGGGCACGGTGACCATTGAAGTATTAGTAGCGCCGTCCGAAGTTGAACTTTTCGCCGACAGTTTTGAAAACGGCCCGAGTAACAATAGTAACAATTGGAATGGTCGCTGGGTAGAAGATTCTCAAAATGATTTCTTTCGCTCGACGCAGCAGGCCACCGCTGGTGCTCGATCTGCCGAAGTCGATGGTTCGGCCATTGATGCCACTCTCACCTTGTCCAATTCGATCGACATGACGGGCTACGTTGGTGGCGAGCTGACGTTTGATTGGCTCATCGAAAATGGCTTTGACTCCGGTGAGTTTCTAGCGCTTGATATACTAAAACAAGATGGGAGCTGGGATAGCGACGTTCGCCGCTTAAGGGGCAATGTCGACACCGAAAACGTTTGGCATTCAGAGACTGTCGACTTGGCCCCGTATCTGTCGGCCAACTTGAAGATTCGCTTTCGTTGTACGGTTAGCGCTTCCGACGAAGACGCCAATATCGACAATGTCAAGCTCGTCGGTTTGAACAACAGCGTCAACTCGGCCGGCTTACTATCCGCGCCACCCATTGCGTCGCTTGTGAAGAACGAACCCCTCGTCCCGTTGTCATCAAGTGCATTCGGCCAGAGTAGTGAACATAACGCGCTGCCAAGAATCGACTTGCGTCAGCCGTCAATCGCTACCAAGAGTGAAGTGCTTACGATGGCCGAGCCACCAACGCGATTATCGCCAGAAGCGATTGACGAAGTCCTGACGAGCGACATTGGGCTGTTCGATTTTCTTAGCGATCTACTCTGAATGAGTTGATAAATAGGCTCATTTCAACTGTGACTAACCCAGATATAAACAGCCACTTTGACGCCTGAGGACTGTCGATTACTCGTTTAACCCGTAGCCAACGGCGAGGCTCGCTACGCTTTTGTCGCTACATTGGTCCTCGCCGTTGGCTGCGGGTTAAACAATAGTTAACCACCTCTATTGGGGGCAGGAAAGAAATTTGCAAATCAGACTGGAAAGATTCCAATTTCGTTGCGCACAATTCGAATGGATACACATGCACCCATTAAAAGTCCTTTTTACGTTGATGCTTGTTGCCTTGTCTCCGTTTTCCGGTTTGACGGCGGCCGAGTACGATCCGTTGTCTCCGCTGGAAGAGCAAGCGAAAATTCAATGGATTGATTTGGACGTCGACGATGAAATTCGAAAACGGCAGCTGCCTATCCGCGTCTACTTGCCGGCGGAAACCACCAAAGCTCCGTTGGTGATCTTCAGTCACGGATTGGGGGGCAATCGCGAAGGTTCAGCATTTCTTGGCAAGCACTGGGCGGCGCATGGCTACGTGGCTGTCTTTTTACAACATCCCGGTAGTGACGATTCCGTGTGGCAAGACCAACCGCTGCGGCAGCGGATGAGTGCCCTCCAGCAAGCCGCCTCGCTTGAGAATTATAGATTGCGGTTGCAAGATGTCCCAGCGCTGCTAGATCAATTGACGAAATGGAACGCACAGACCGGTCACGAATTGTTCGGTCGCATGGACCTCACCCAAGTTGGCATGTCCGGCCATTCGTTTGGAGCACAAACAACGCAAGCCGTCTCGGGTCAATCGGCACCGTTGATTGGAGCTCGATTTACCGATCCCAGAATTAAGGCGGCGGTGATCATGAGTCCGAGTGTTCCCAAGCACGGCTCCGCGGAAAAAGCATTTGGAAAAGTCCAACTTCCATGGTTACTGATGACCGGCACATTAGATTCGTCACCGATCGGCAATCAATCGCCTGAGTCGCGGACCGAGGTATTTCCTGCCTTGCCCGCTGGTGACAAGTACCAAATCGTGCTGCACGATGCTGAACATTCCGCCTTCACCGAGCGCGCTCTGCCTGGTGAAACTGGCAAACGCAATCCCAATCACCATCGCGTCATCCTCGCGCTCAGCACAGCCTTTTGGGACGCATACTTAAAACATGACCCCGCCGCCAAGCAGTGGTTACAAGGCGACGGTCCGAAACAAGTTCTACAGCCACAGGACCAGTGGCAGGCCAAGTAAGCTGAGTATCTAAGCCGAGTAGGCCATAACAAGCATCGCGCAGTTACTGCATTAGTGCGGATGATCGATCGACTTCCTAATTCGGCATCGACCGACCTCCGCAGCCGAACCGTAGTTTAGCCTCGGTGAAATATTCATAGCACTTGAAACCGCGTCAGACAACATGCAAAAACAAAAGCAGACCGAATTGAAAACCTGCCAGTACCAAAGCTATTGCCATCCCAATTTTTGAATTCACTCGGTAAATAACCAGAAGCCAAGTGCATGCCAACACGGTACCGATCAACTTCAGAGCCAGAAACAACCAAACTTCCCCGCCAGCCAGCTCCAGGAGTGCCAGCCCCATTGGGTTGCGTTCCATAGCACGAATAACTTCGCGATTCTGGAGCAATAGGTATCCGTCGATCACCGAGACAAACATGACGAAAAACCAAGCGATCGCAAACAGTTTGTCCAAGTTTTTGGTGACGATCATTGGCGCTTAACCTACAATCGAATTTCCTGCACGTGGAATGGATCGTACAGGTTCAAAACGCGGAGAGTACCGTCCAGGGTAGAAAATACAATCCGCCTCTCGTCAAGGAACTCACACCCAATCAGTTTCGTAGAGTGTTTGTCGAATTGTTGCCTCAATTTTTTGCAGCACAGATCCCAAGCAACCAATTGCCGGCTTTCACTGTTAGTTGTAATCAGAACGTCACTAGACGGTGAGAAGCAAGCGATGCAACTTGCGCCAGTTCGCAGTCCCTCGATGGAACAAGGCTGCCATGGTTCTGACCCACTAGCCTTTTCAAACAAAGCAATCTTGCCGGAGATATCCTCCACGCCAGCCAGGAATCTTCCATTGTTGGAAATAGCCAACCTATTCAGACGTTGTCCCGCAAATTCCAGTAGCACGTGAGCTTTACCGGTTTGAAGATCAAATTCCAACAACTCCGTGTGCCCGCTGTTGATGCGCCCACACAAGGCAGTTTTTGAATCAGGGTGAATCGCGACGCAGCAGATATTGGAATCCACATGGCACCACAGTGGGCACCCCAATTGCAAGTCGGAACCGCAGCTCCAAGCGCTGAGGTTATACTTGTCGCAGGTCAGCAAGGTTCTTCCGTCGGGCGCACAGATCATTTGCTCCGGGCATCCCCGCAAGTTGTTACCCAGAACTTTCACAGGTCTGGTGCCAGGCCGCAATTCCGCGACAAGTAATCGGCCCTGCTTGTCGCCGACAAATAGTTGCGAATTGACGTTGTTCAACGCAAAGCACTGTGGGTTTTCGAACTGCGACAGGGTTTGCGCAACAGACTGTCCGAGCGAGTCGAACACAACTAGGCTGTTCTCTACCGACCTCGCGGACCGCCGCATGTCGGTTTCTGCAATGAGCGCAACGAACGAATCACCACCAGCTAACGCTGCCAACGACTCTATCCGTTTCCTTGGTCCCGTTTGCTGACGCGCAAGCTCAAGTGGTACAAACCAACAGCCCACCACGAGGACGCATAGCACCGTGGTCAAGGACGTACGGCCGAATGCCTCCGCCCATAGCGAAGACTTTCTCGCTAACAACATGTGATCGATGCGCATACATCTACTCCAATTTCACTAACCAGTTCACCGGTGGGAAGCTCGTGGTAAGTTCAATTACCATGCTTTTGGGCTTCAGTCTGCCGGAATTTCGCTGTGCTTGTTGCGGCCTACAAGCACTACGATTACTGCTGCACGGTCTCAAGGCCACCACGATTGAGGTCGGCAATCAAGTCATCCGACAGATCCGCGAGGAACCAATCCAAATTACGACCACCGCGCAACACATCGAGTTCGTCATCATCAATAACTGTTGACGCTCCCAGTAGCGAAGCCAAATTGGCGATGCGATCAGTGTAAAGAACACTTGTCGGAGTCCACTCCAACATGATCGCGTTCAGTGCTGCCAAATCGTTGTCATGCACGGTAAGCGACCCGATAACAATATCATCGTCGTTTCCACCGTCGAGCGTATCGCTGCCGTAACCTCCGATCAGCAGGTCGCGACCGGCGTTGCCGAGCAATGTGTCGTTACCGCCGTTGCCAATCAATGCGTCGTTTCCATTGTTACCGATGAGTTGATCGTTTCCACTTCCACCCAGCAGCGTATCATTGCCGTCATCCCCATCCAAGAAAGCAACGCCTGTAAATCCAGATGCGTCGAGCACATTGTTGCCAGTTCCGCCAATCAGTTCAGCCATACCGATGCCCACCAGCGTGACGTTTAGCCCATCAGAGGTTGTCAATAAACTGTCTGTAACAACCATATCCACGTTCTTGTCGACGCTGACAATATCCAACCCTCCACCACCATGAACAACACCTGAACCCGTCCAGGCATCGAACGTGAAGGCGTTGTTTCCAGTCCCCCCGGTGAGTTGCGCGGATTCCACAGAGTTAAGCGTCATCGACATGGTCGACGTGGGTGTGGTTACTTGAATAGAGCTATCGGCCAACGCATAGGACGCGTTGCGCGTAATCAGAATCAAATCGATGCCCGTATCGACCTCACCGACTGCCGCCCCGGAGATCGAACCCTTTCGCGTCCAGCCACTGAGATCAAAAGCGTTCGTCCCCACGCCACCGGTAAGATTGGCGACTTCGATGCTATCCAGTAACAAATTGAGTCCGTCCGACACTTGGAGCTGTGTGTCAGCCAAGGTGAAGTTTTTATTCTTCGCTGCGTTGATAACATCGTTGTTTCCTCCCCCCAAGAGCGTTCCACTCCCTGTCCAATCATTGACTGTAAAGGTATTGGCCGAGGCACCACCGGTTAACTGCGCCGCGCTGATGTTGCTCAAACCAATCAACTTCGTGCCGATGGTCAATCCTGTGTTGCTCAGCACGTAATTAAAGTTTCCGCTTGCAATCACCGCACCTCCACCAACTCCGCCATCCAGCGCTCCCGTGCCGGTCCAGCCACTCAGATCAAAGTTGTTTAAGTTGCTCATGCCAAATATTTCGGCCACTTCCATTGTCGCTAATACGAAGTTTGCTCCCAGCGAATCGGTCAGAGACGTATTGGAAATTGCGAAATTGCCATCTCCTGAATAAACCACGCGGTCGGCGGTCCCCCCAGAGCCTGTCAGTGTCCCCGTCCCGGACCAATTGGAGACTGTGAAATTGTTATTGCCATTTCCTCCCGTTAGATTCGCGACGTTGATTCCAATCAGATCCAAGGACAGTCCATCCGAACTGCTAAGTGAATTAATATTCAAACTGAAGTCAGCGTTTTTAGTCGCGTTCACCGTAGCACTCCCTCCCGAGCCTTGCAGTGTCCCGCGCCCTGTCCAAGCGCTGACGGTAAACGTGTTATCGAACCCACTCGCGCTAAGCAAAGCGATATTCATGGCGGAGAGCGTCATTGTGGGGAGCCCACCACGCACTAGCGAACTGTTGGTAAGCGTTACACTGCCATCGCCTCGAGCAATGAGCGTATCCGAACTTCCAGCGCCACCCTGTAAGCTGCCGCCACCGGTCCATTGCGACACATCAAATGTACTGTTAACCAACGCTCCAAGACCGTGGATCAGATTAGCATTCGTGATACCCTGTAACTGCAGGTGCATGCCATCGGAAGTGATGATTTGCCCATCGAAAAGTGAAATCAATCCGTTTTTCGTGGCAGTCAATGCATCCAACCCACCTCCACCTGAAAGCGTTCCGCTCCCGGTCCAGTCGCTGACATTGAATGTATTGGCCGAAGTGCCACCGGTAAGTTGGGCGACTTCTACGCTACTGAGCGTGATGACTTTAGTGCCGATGGTTAAGGATGTATCACCCAGTACATAGTTAACGTTGCCCGTATTGCTGACAATGTCTTGTCCCAGACCACCGTCGATTGAACCCGTTCCGGTCCAGCCGCTGAGTTCAAAGTAATCGACGTCGTTGGTGCCGATGAGATCGGCTATTTCAATGGTGGCTAGGTTGAAACTCGACCCAAGCGTGCTAGCCAGCGCGTCGTTTGACAAGCTAAAATTGCCGCTACCTTGATACACGACACGATCCGCCGTCCCCCCGGATCCAATCACTGTTCCCGTACCGCTCCAGCCGTTGATGACAAACTTGTTGTTAGCGGAGCCACCGGTGAGATTAGCAGTGCCGATCCCCGACAGATTCATCGTCATCCCATCGCTATTTACGAGCGACGTGTCGCTGATAGTGAAATCAAAATTCTTTGTGGCCGCGACGATGTCACTGCCTCCGCTCCCCAGTAGACTACCATTGCTCGTCCAACCGCTGACGGTAAAGGTATCGTCGCCCGTTCCACCAGACAATTGAGCCACTTCAATGGCCGACAATGTGAGCGTCGCTTGCCCCGTGCGTATCAACGACGTATTGCTCAGCGTGATCGCGCCATTGCCTTGGGCCAGCAGCGTATCCACATCTCCCGTACCGCCACCTAGTACGCTACCGCCACCGGTCCATTGCAGCACATCAAACGTATCGTCTCCCGAGCCACCGCTCAGAATCGCATTGACAATCCCCGTCAACGCTAAACTCATGCCATCCGACGTAACAATTTGTTGATCACTGAGCGTGACAAGTCCATTCTTTGTGGCCGCCAAGATATCATTCCCACCTCCGCCATTTAGTGCTCCACTCCCCGTCCAGCCACTGACCGTGAACGTGTTGGCCGACGTACCGCCGGTGAGATGCGCGACTTCCACGTTGCTGAGTGTGATCAGCTTCGTGCCAACGAGGAGCGCCGAATTGCTCAAGTCAAAATTAAGATTCGCAGCGACTGAAATACTGTCGCTCCCTGCACCGCCGTCTAGCGATCCTGTCCCGGTCCAACCATTCAAGTCAAAATTGTTACCCCCCGCGCTGCCGCTCAACTCCGCCACTTCCGTCGTCGCCAGGACCAGTGTTGGGCCAAGCGAATCGGAGAAAGCCGTATTCGCTAAACTGAGATTCCCGGAACCTTGATAAACAAGGCGATCGACCCCCGCTCCTCCAGTCAGTTTTCCTGTCCCAGTCCAGCCGCTAACCGTGAAACTATTGTCCCCAGTTCCGCCCGTGAGGTTGGCGACACTGATTCCCGACAGGCCCAACACCATGCCATCGCTGGTGCTTAATTGGCTGTCGGTCAAAGTGAAATCGACATCCTTGCTCACCACGATCGAATCATTTCCTCCACCTCCCACCAACGAACCGATTCCTGAAAAACCAGACAGCGTAAACGTATCATTCCCCGAACCGCCGATAACGCGTTCGACCGACGCGACGACAGAAAGTTTTAGTGTCAACCCGGCATTAACGGCTTGATTGGCAGTTGAAGCCAAGTTCACAACCACATCGCGGGTGGTGGTCTGCGAGAAATCCAGCGTGTCAAATCCTCCATCAAGTTCAATGACCGTATCGGTATTCAACAGATCATCGGTATCGAATAGATAGGTATCATCATCCGCACCACCATTGAGAGTATCATTCCCCGCCTCACCCTCCAACACATCGTTTCCACTCAAGCCATTGAGCGTGTCATTTCCCCCATTGCCCAGCAGCCTATTTGCAAACGCATCTCCGCTGAGCACATCCGCTGCGGAACCACCGGAAACATTTTCAAAACCTTGGATGTTTCCTGAAACAGCCGTGGCCACACCTGTTGCCAGATTCACATTGACGGGCGTCGTGAACGAAGAATAGTTCAGCGCATCGCTTCCCAGTCCAGCTTGGATTGACGCCACAACAGCCGTTGCGTTAGCAATGATGAATTCGTCGTTACCCACACCGCTTGTCAACTGTACAATCCCTTGGAACGTCAACGCTCCAAAACTTCCCACCACGTTCCCCGCGCCCGCCGCCGTGATATTCCACAGCGTGTCTGAAGAAACAATTAGTATCAACTGATCGCTACCCGCACCACCATTGATGGCTAGACCGCCAACAATCAAAATAGGATCGACAAGCGTCACAATATCAGCCACGGCACTACCTGCCGCGCCGGCGCCTAAGAGACTTCGCAGATCCGTTGCGAGATAGAGTGCGTTATTTCCATCGACGTCACCGGCTCCGAACAACATTTGAATTGACCCCGCTGGCGTATGAATCGCACTCCCTGCGTGCGCCGTAATTGCATCCCCGGCCGAAAGCAAAACGTTGCCGAGCGTGGCTGTAACAGAAACACCAGCTTGGATCGTCAAATCATCGCCAGCAACGGCTGACTCGCCGGCTGACAACAGGATACTGCCGTCGCTTGATAACACGTTGCCAACGACCGCTATCGGCCCTTGCGCGGCAATCTGAATATCACTCACGGCAACGGCGCGTGTTAGAGACAATGGCCCCGTATTGTTGAGAAAAATTCCATCTGTCCATATTTGAACGGAAAGTGTTTGAACGGAAGTTTCCAATGGGTCGCTGTTCAATGCGACACTTCCGATATCAACGGTCAGCGATGGAACCGAAATATCCGTCCCGCTTGCATTGGCGTCCAGCAGCGCTCCGTCAGCCAGCAAGTTGAGTTGGCTGACTCCCGCAGGACTGATCGGCTGGCTAACGATCATGTTGCCACGGCTATAGATGACCAGCGGAGCTATGGTTGAAATTCGATCTAACTCCACATCGGACAGTTCCAGCATGTTGGCAGTGGTATCGACGCTCGAACCCAAATCCGTACTCCAGCCATTCGAGGTGGTCGCTAATTGGACAGCTCCCCCGCCGGCTTGAATCAAGCCTGCGATATTCATCCGGTCCGCGCTCAATTGCACGCTACTGCCGCCAATCGTCGCACTCCCTGACACGCTCAACAAAGATCCCGTTCCTCCAGCGTTCAATCCAATGCTATTGCCGGAAGTAGTAATATTACCGGTAAACGAAAGCGGTCCGTCCGATGAAATGAATACTCCTCCGCCAGTTGCAATAGCTCGACTCACCGTGAGACCGTCGATATCGATCACAAAGATACCGCCCAGTCGTGTTATTGCATCAAGGTTATTAACGGCTGTATCTATTCGATTGCTAAATTCGCCCAAGCTGGCCGCATCAATCTTCAAATTTGCCACCGTGACATCCATTCCATTGGTGTTGGCGTCTAGCAGGGCACCTTCGGATGTTAGATTGAGCTGACTGACTCCCGCAGGACCGATTGGCTGGCTGATGGTCAAGCTACCGCGACTATAGACAATCAATTGACCTGAGGACGTGATGCGATCCAATTCCGCATCTGACAGCTCCAACAAATTCGGCGAGGTATCTGAGGTTGAACCCAAATCCACTCCTCTGCCATTGGACGCCGCGGTCAGTGAAACGTTCCCTGCGGTGGCTTGTATCAAGCCTGAAACATCCATCCGGTCGGCAGTCCAACCTATGTTACTACCGACTATGGAGGCGCCACTGGACAAGCTCACCAACGAAGCAGCGCCACTGGAAGACAGATCAATAGAATTCCCCGCCGCAGTCACATTCCCAGTGATCGTCAGCGGACCTCCTGCTGAAATGAATGTCCCCGCTCCCGTCGACAACGATTGACTCAGCGTCAGTCCATCGAGCTCCGCCACAAACACGCCCCCCGCGCGGCCCTTCACATCCAAAGTGTTGACCGCTGTTTCCAACCGATTCGAGAACTCAGCCACGCTCCTCACATCGAGTGTTAGACTCGAGACCGATATGTCTTGACCACTTGGATTGCCGTCCAGCAGAGCTCCGCCGCTTCTTAACGTTAAATCACTCGTACCGGCCGGCGAGATCGGCTGTGTGATCGAGATGGCTCCGCTAGTCGAATCCCCGATCCAAAGCCAGGACGCCGTGATGCGATCGAGTTCCGCGTCCGAAAGCTCCAGCGTATTGATAGCCAAGTCGGTCGTCGAACCAAAATCGATGGCTTGTCCAGAATTCAGTGATGCCAGTGCAACCAAACCGTTCGCAGCGACAATGCTACCGTCGATTTGCATCTTGTCAGCACGGAACGTGTTGAAGCCACTTGACATCGTCGACTCAATCTTCGCCCCGCTTGCCACGACGAGCTTGCGTTCGTCACCGCCAGCGATCATCGTAATGGTGAAATTCGAGTCAATGTCCGCCGCGGCTGACGTGTTGTCGATCCGCAGATCTCCCTGGCTCGTGATAAGCAACACGCTTCCATTGATGGCATCTACACCATCAACACCAGCGACCGAACCAATGATTAATTCATCGCTATTGGTAAACGCGATCTGCCCCGTTGTTGCCCTAGCCGCAAATGTGGAGACATTATTACCATTGTCAGACAATAGGATTGTGCCACCCGCAACAACCGCCATATCACCCGCGACTAACTGCGCGGACTGAGTGACCATGCCGCCTGACTTTAGAACCACCGGATTGGCAGTTGCAAAATTGATTGCCTGGCCAATATGAATTGCCCCTGCCACACTTGATCCGATCGACAGCGAGCCGGACGCAATGTGATCGAGTTCGGAGGCGGTTAATCCGAGTGCGAGAGGTCCTCCGCTGAGAACATCGTCGGTTCCTAACTTGATCAACGTCCCTGCGGTCTTCGGACGAATGCTAACCGCATTGCTGCCAGCCTGAATCGAGACGTTGGAAGCGAGATCCATCGAATCGGCAACCAGTTCAATCGTAGCACCGACTTGGTCTCCGCGAACCCCACCACCAGTTGCCAATTGAATGCCGTATGACCAAGCTCCTCCACCAGCGGTACCAGTTACAGCAATTGCACCACCGCTGGATGTAACAAGTGTATCGGCCTGCGTAATCTCCACGCCGCTATTACTTGAACCAGTCCCTGCTGCATTGCCTCCAATACCGACAACCGCCACACTGCCACTCGCCCCAGCGCTGATCTTACCGGCTGAGTCAACACGCACTCCGTCATTAAAACTACTGTTCGCACTCCCTCCTCCGCTCCCCGTCACCGATACATTTCCCCCAGACGAAGAAACTAAAGAATCGAAGTCAACCACCTGCACACCATAGTTGTTGACTCCGGCGCTTAGACCACCGTGTCCGATGACCTCGATCGCACCACCGCCACCCAGGATTTTTCCAGCGCTCGCAATCTTCACACCTGTCTGACTACCGCTCTCTCCATCGCCACCACGGCCAAGTACATGAAGATTGCCAGTCCCGTTGATCGTCACTGTGGCATTGGTGACATTAATCCCAATGAAGTCGCCCGAAGTGGAAATAGCTTGTTGATTAGCGCTCAGCGTAATGTCACCATCGCTGGCCGCGATGCTGGCCCCATTGGACAAGCTGATATTGCGTGCCGTGATCAAACTAATTGCCCCTAGACCACTCGTCGCAATATCGCTACTAAAATTCGGTAGACTGATTTCTCCCGTCGCATTCACGACAAGATTTTTATCCGCCACCAGTGCAACAGCACCGCTGAACACCACGCTGTCCAGCGGCAGGGCTGCCGAGCCGATGAAGAGACTTGCGTCAAAATCAGGCAACGCGCTTAAACTTACATCATCGCTCGCGCTCCCGCGATTAATCATGAGTGAGCCGCTGGGGTTCGAAAACATCGTTGTTTCAAACGCGTTGGGATTGGAGCGGAGAGTCGACAGACCATTGCCACTGATCCCATCATCCTGCAAGATCGCTTGCACATCACCGCTAGCTGGTAGATGGAAAATAATATCGCTGGCTGTGCCCGTGTTAACGATAGGCTCCAGACCAGTATAAGTCACCGTACCGAAGTTACCCATCACAATCGATCCGTCATTCGCATTCGTGTAGTTGTAGGTGACCGTCCCTTGATCATCGCCAGTGATGGTCAGCGAGTCGTTGTCGCTGCCACCAGCGAAAATCACTCCACCGACTGGAATAAAATTTCCGCCAGCCAGCGCCAAAGTCAGCGAGTCATTTCCTCCGAGAGTGTCAATTTGGATAATGCCACTCATGATGGAAGAGAACGGCACCTCAACCGTGTAGTCATCGATTTGTGTGGCACCACTACCCGCTAGCAGTAGGTTGTTTGAGTCGGTGATACGCACGTTCGCGCCGTTGAGCGTAATAGTCAGCGTATCATTCGTCGTCCCCCCATTGACGTCGGTGATAACTAGATTGCCATCGCTGACACCGACGTTAGTTTCATAGCTGTTGATGTAAAGGACGACATCGTTGCCTACACTCCCACTGTCGACGTTGCCAACGTAGGTGATTTTTGCATTGAGACCACTGCTGAGGAAATTGATGAGGGTCGTTCCTTCGGGCAGTCCGTTGAAGGTGCCGCTGACCGCATCGGTGCCATCGTTGCGGATAAGTGCAAAAGTGTTTCCATTGACCGGCAAGAAGCCGTTAAAAGCTAGTGCGCTGAGAGTCACATTGGTCCCGATGGTGACCGTCCCCGTTACGTTGAGTTGGTCGTGGTTCGTGGCCAAATTACCTGGAGAAGTGCCGCCGATTTCAACTTCAAATGCCGAATCATTCGATAAGACTGTGTCGCCAACGTTGAGTATTCCGGGACTGGCGCCCGGAGCCAAGGTGCTCCCCGGCTGAATTTGCACTACTCCCAGTATGTTCCCAGTTCCACCGAGCGTCGCACCTGACGCTACGACCACGTCATACGCCGCTGGACCATTGGCCAATGAGCCGTTGACCAGCAATCGTCCACCATTCACGTTGGTGGTCCCAGTGTAGGTATTGACGCCTGACAGCGTGGCGGTTCCTACCGTGGACTTTCGCAGGCCGCTGACTCCTGCGAGCTTGGCTGTGATAGACCCGCTGTCAACTTGGATCGTGTTCCTACTCGTTAGCGCGCCAAGGCCACCGGTGATGCTGCCATCGATGAGCGTCAAACTGTCGACGCTCTCGTCGTGGGCCGCGATATCGAAACTGGCTCCGTTGACAATCAACTGGCTGCTATCGTCGATCCGGTGCGAGCCGCCCAATGCAAACTGACCACCATCCAAACGGATCGAACCGGTGCCAGCATTCAGTCCCCCGTTGGCAATCGTTGCTGTACCAGTAGTGCTTAGGAATTGATTTCCATTTCCGCCGGTATTAGTGGTGAAATTATTGACTGCGAAGACAAAGGGATTTCCGTCTGCGCCGATTCCTGCTGAGCCTGAGATCAGGCTGAGCAAATTGGCCGTAACGTCTATTGCCGCCGCTCCCGATTGAATGCCGCCACTACCCGCTGCGCTCGCCGCCAATGTCACGTTCCCAGTAGTGCTTAGTGAACCGACATTTGAGAACTTTATACCGTTATCTCCGCCCGTACTGACAATCAAGTTTTTCTCGCCCTGAGTCATTGCCGTGAAGATGTTGATGGGACCACTATTAGCATCCCCGACGATGAGGGTGTTGGCAGTAATGCGATCCAGTTCCGCATCGGTCAGCCCGAGTACTAGCGGGCTGCCAGAAAGCGCGTCGCCGCCGCCCAAATTAATGAATGTCCCAGCTGATCTCGGACGTAGCAGGACGGAATTGCCAGCAGCGTCGATCGCGAGTGCAGAAGAAAACTCCATGGAGTCTGCAGCCAGCGTCACTAGAGGCGTCCCTGTCATAGCGAGGATCTTTCCAGACGAACCGACGCTAATTCCATAGCTGGATGCACCCCCGCCACCCGTGCCAGCCAACGACACGTTACCACCTGACGACGTGATCTGAGACCCGGCGGAGACAACATATACTCCGACATTAAAGCTCCCGCTTCCCCCATTTGCCGTATTGCCGCCATTGCCGATAACTGTCACCGGCCCGCTCCCGCCAGCGCTGATAACACCTTCGTTCCCAACATAAACACCATGGTTAGCAGTACTCATTCCGGCCCCGCCTCCTGTGCCGATCACCGAAACGCTTCCACCAGAGGAATTGATTCGAGCGGCGGCAGCAGGAGTGCCGGATGAAAATGCGACGTATACGCCAAAGTTAGCGTTCCCGCTTCCCCCAGTCGCTGAATTCCCGCCGTTGCCCAAGACGGTTACCGTCCCGCTTCCGCCAGCGCTTATCTCACCAGCGTTCGCGACGTACACGCCATAATTGTTGCTGCTTCCGGCTCCGCCGCCTGTACCGGTCACCGACACGCTTCCACCTGACGAAGTGATTTGGGACCCGGCGTAGACAACGTATACGCCAAAGTTAAAACTCCCGCTTCCGCCAGTCGCCGTATTGCCGCCATTTCCGATGACGGTCACGGTCCCACTGCCGCCTGCGTTTATCACTCCACCGCTTGCGACGTTTACGCCGAAATTCGAGCTGTTACCGCCGACTCCTCCACCCGTGCCAGTCACCGAGACGTTGCCTCCGGAAGAGGTGATCTGGGCACCGGTGCCTCCGACGACTATTCCATTGTTGGAGTATGCAAGGCCGGACGTTTTGCCGCCGTTGCCAATGACGTTCACGGCGCCGCTCCCGCCGGCGCTAATCATGCCTCCATTCGCGACGTTCAATCCGATATTCGAGTGGCTGCTGCCAGCCCCTCCGCCGTTGCCCGTCACCGACACGCTTCCGCCAGAGGAGGTGATTTGAGCCGGGACAGCGGGAGTCCCCGACGAAGACGAAACGTTTACGCCATAGTTTCCATTCCCGCTTCCACCAGCCTCCGCATTGCCGCCGTTACCGGTGACAGTTACCGTTCCGCTTCCGCCGGCGCTTATCACTGCAGCGCTCGAGACTGCCACGCCGAAATTAGAGCTGCTGCTGCCGGCTCCACCACCTGTGCCGATCACCGAAACGTTGCCACCGGACGATGTGATAAGCGAATTCGCTAAATGAAGGTTCACGCCATAGTTTGCTCCTCCCGTACCTCCGCTTTCTTTATTCCCGCCATTACCGACGACGATCACCGTCCCGCTCCCGCCAGCGCTTATCACTCCAGCGCTCACGACGTATACGCCGTAGTTGCTGCCACTCGGGCCGGAGCCTCCGCCCGTGCCGGCCACTGAGACGCTTCCGCCTGACGAAGTGATCTGAGAATCCGTGGATTGAATTATGATGCCGAAGTTCGCGCTTCCAGTACTATTGCCCCCAATACCGACGACGGTCAGCGTGCCGCTACCTCCAGTAATCTTTCCACCACTAGTCACATTTACGCCATATTGCGAACCGCCTGCTGAATCACCTCCGCGTCCTGAAATGTAAAGGTTGCCGCTTCCATTGCTGGTCAGAGTTGCACCCAATATTGTGATACCCACAAAATCACCGGGCGTAGGGACCGCTTGTTGATTAGCAGAAAGACTCAAATCTCCCGCCGTAGTCGTCCAACTCGAACCGGTAGCAAAAAGGATATTGCGTCCAGCGATCACTTGGAAGCTGCTGTCCGCTAAATGGCTGATCGCTGCACTAACGGTTGTAGTACTAGCGTTCGTATCGCCGATAATGATCGTGCTAGCGGTAATGCGATCGAGCTCCGCATCGGACAGCTCTAGGGTGTTGCCCGTGGTATCGATCGTCGAGCCGAGATTGATACTCACACCACCACCTCTCGCCCTTTACTGACCGAGCTTTCGAGCGAACTTGCGCGGCGGGTCAGGCAGCGAACCGGGTACCCAAGTTCTTCTAACAACGGCAGCAATCTTCCACCGATGTACCCTGTCGCGCCAGTTAATAAGATCCTTGGCTTTTCATTTACCATTGGCGTCCTGTGCGTGTTGTTAGTTGGCCCGAATTCGATGAAGTGATGGCAGTTGAGGAGGGATTCAGCCAAAGAGCCATTACTTTGTGCAGTTGTGAACCTCAGGCGCTAGCTGTGGACTTTACCAAGCTGACGCCCGCGGCACCTTCTGAGGGTAACAACTTGAGCGTGCACGGCTAGCGGGCTGATGGTTTAGTGAGTCTCGGGCGCGTAAGGGATTATTGATTTAATCGGCTTATTGAACCTAAGGGTGAGCCGTGGGCCGTAAGGGCTTGTTGATTTAGTTTTGATTCGACGGCTCTTTGTTTAACCCGCAGCCGTAGGCGAGGATCAATGGGGCGAACCTCGCCTACGGCTGCGGGTTAAACGAATAAATCAACAGCCGGTAACGGTACCGGGCCGTGTTGGTCGCCCGGCCGCTCACGCGCCTGAGGCTCACTAAATTAACGGCCTGCTAGCGACGGTGGTTCACTTGGTGTGATTCTCGAGGGCTTCTAATTGCTTTTTTACCAACTCGGCTTCCGCTGTTTTGAGATCGCTCAATTTTCGGTTGGAATGTGAGAGCTCATAAGCTTCTTTGAGTAACCGTTGGTATTTTTGCTCCAGCTTTGCTTTTTTATCTTTAAAGATTCCAAACATAGCAACTCCGATCAATTAGTTGGCAGACAAGCGGATTTGATCAAGGTCAAGTTCTCCAGCCATGGCTTGAAGCTTGGCGATGGCTCGGCCTTCGATTTGCCGTACACGCTCCTTGGAAACGCCCAGCTTGTTGGCCAGATCTTGCAGGCTGCGCACGCGTCGATGTGAGCCCAAGGCAAAGCGACTGCGGATGATAAACCGCTCTCGCCGATCAAGCCGTTGGAGCATTTGTCCGGTAAAGTCCCTGAGGCGGATCCAAAAAAGATCACTCATCGACGAAGATTGCTGCTCATCGCTTTGACCGAACGCCCACTCATCTGCGTCGCGAGTGACGCGAGCTTCCTCCTCACGAGCCGTGGCCACAAAGCGGTAGGCGGTTCGCGAAATCGATCGATAGGCGTAGGTACTGAAGCGGAAGCCACGCTCGAAGTCAAATTTCTCGACGGCTTGCATCAGTGTGATGGTTCCCTCGCTGAGCAATTCGTCAAACGACTGTAGCGGAGTGACGAATTTTTTGACGATCGACATGACCAGCCGCATATTGGCTTTGATGATGTGGTCGCGAATTTTCCGGGCTTGGTTGAGCAGCAGTTCGATCGACTCCAGCAATTGTTCGTCTGGATCCTCCACTTGGAGGCTTACACGAAGCTCCGTGGCCAGGAATTTGCAGTAGTTCATCTGTCGGAACAGCAGGATCTCCGATTCCGGTGTTAGCAATTCGGTTTCGCACAGCCGTCCGAGGTGAGGTGGCAAGTCAAGTGCAAGCCCATCGTTCCCCGCGTTCTGAATGCCCATTTCCGTAAAGGTCTGTGCAGTTTTCGAGTCCTGCAAAACGAAACTGGCATTGGGGATGAAGTCGATTTCAAGGCATCTGACAGCAGTAGCACGTTGTTGAAGCGATCGGTGATGTGCTGAGCGCGACGCTAGCGGAGTGCCTGATAATTCTGCGTTGATCATGGGATTGCCTTCGGTTCGCGTAAATTCGTTCAAAACGTTCAGTTGCCTCTGTTGTATCGTCTACCAGCAGGCTACGCAACTCAATTTTCGTTCAATTCGTCTTTTTATTTCAGATTGGTTGAAAAACAGGGTCTGAGGACAAATCCTGGCAAATCCATATTGTTTTCGCGAACAATGTGCTAAGTTGGGATCATTAGACCCGTTTTTCAGTATTTATAAACATTCAAAACGTTCATCTGGAAGTTTCATGGACACATTGATCACACCCAAACAGGTGGGTAGGGCGCTCGGAGTGAGCGAATCATCTGTGAAACGTTGGTGTGACAAAGGGGAGATCGCAACGCAATACACTGCCGGAGGCCATCGCCGAATCGCCTTAGCCACCGTGCTGACTTTGGTACGCGAGGGTAAATACTCACTGCTGGCGCCCGAAGCTCTGGGTTTGCCAGCGACCAGCGGACAATCCATCCGCGTCATTCAACGCGCCCGGGAAATGCTGACGGAGGCATTGTTGGCAGGCAGCGAAGCTCGCTGTAAGCAACTGATCTTCGATTTGTACTTGGCTGAGCACCGCCCAGCCGTGATTTGTGATGACGTTGTCGCAGCCGCATTTGCAGAGATTGGAGAGCGCTGGACGTGCGGCCGGGCTGAGGTTTACCAGGAAAGGCGTGGTTGTGAAATCGCGTTGCACATCATGCATGAGTTGCAATCGCTGCTCCCATCCGTTGGCGACGACGCCCCGCTGGCACTAGGTGGGGCCGCCGCCAGCGACCAGTATTCGCTCGGAACGAAAATGGTTGAGCTCGTGCTGCGAGACGCCAATTGGAACGCCATTTCTCTAGGAGACGATCTGCCGTTTAGCACTTTGGAAGCCGCAATAGCAGTCAACCGCCCGAAAATCTTCTGGCTCAGTTGTTCGTATATCTCGGACCAAGCTGAATTCTTAGCGGGCTACTCAGCGCTGTACGAGAAGTTCCACGCAGATGTCGCGTTTGTGGTGGGGGGCAGAGCGCTGGACAATGAGTTGAGGCGGAAGATGGAATTCGCTGCTTTCTGCGATAACATGCAGCACCTGGAAGGCTTCGCTCGCACCCTGCGATCAACACTTGAAAAGTCGAAATTCTTGGCGAATTCCGCTACGAGTGAATGTTTATCCTCGCAGCATTCGTGTCGGACCCCAAAGCACTAGTTGCTTAGCTATCCCGCTTAGGGGGCAACGGAAGAAAGGCGCTGGTATTGTTCACGTACTGATCATAGCCATCGATACGTTGACGGAGCGAACTTTCTAAGAGAGCAACACCGGACACGCGGACGAGGAGGAAAGTCATCAGCAGCGGACCAATAATGGTCCACCACCAGCTATCCGACTCGGCCGCAACCAGGAAGAATCCCCACCAGACTAAAAAGTCACCGAAATAATTTGGATGGCGCGTATAGCGCCACAGCCCTTGGTTCATAACTTTTCCTTGGTTGGCTTCATCCGACTTGAAACGAGCCATCTGATAGTCACCGACAGACTCAAATGTCAAACCAACCAACCACACGCCAATTCCCACATAAGCAATCACGCTCAAGTCTTCAGGAGCGTTGATGCCCAATTGCAATGGCAAAGATATGACCATCGTCAGCAGGCCTTGAAGGCCAAAAACCGTGAACAAACTGACGATAGGAAACTTCGGTCCGTGCTTCTTTCGCATGGCCGCGTAGCGATAGTCTTCCGGCTTCCCCACGTTTCGCCAAGCCAGGTAGCTCGACAACCGCAATCCCCACACAGAGACCATGAGCGTCAAGAGCATCGATTTGGGTAGCCAATCACCACTCAGAAGAAGTGACATCCAAGCCACAATTGCAAATCCCAGCCCCCAAAAAATATCGATGATGCTTGAATTTCGTAGTCGTAAACTGAGCCCCCAGAGCGAGAGCAGCGCAGCGCCCAGGACCGCTAAGTTGCAAAAAAATAGGATGCCGTTGCTCATTTAGATCTACCTGCTAGCGGTCGAAGCTCAGGCTTTGAAGGGGTTGTCTGAGTCCTATCATGCTAGTCGGTCGGGAACCCCTATTTCTCAAAGGTATCACGGCAAGCGGCTTCAAGCCGCCCTACATTACCCACTTGCGATCGATTGGATGCCTGACGCGTTCGTCAAGCTGTTTTTTGAATCCCCCAAACCACTCAGCAAACACTTTTCCGAAGCGAGCCCCAGAATGCCTCTAAAAAAAAGTTACGTAGTTGTGGGTGGAAGTCGCGGCATTGGTCGCGGACTAGTGCAACGACTGAGCTCAAGTGGTGCTGCCGTGTTCGTCATCTCGCGGACTTTCGAACACGCCGCGAACACACCCGAGATCCGACATTTCCCATTGGACATCACCAAGGATGACATCGATTCTGATTGGCTGCCCGAACAAATAGATGGTCTCGCCTACTGTCCAGGCTCGATCAATCTTGGCCCCATCCGCGGACTGAAGCCGGAAACGATGATGGAGGATTTTCAATTGAACGTCGTTGGCGCGGTGAAGTGTTTGCAGGCTGCACTACCAGCGTTGAAAGCTGCCGGTGCATCCTCTGTGGTCATGTTTAGCTCGGTGGCGGTGAGCCAGGGGCTTCCCATGCACGCATCGGTGGCTGCCTCCAAAGGAGCTGTGGAAGCTCTCACCCGTTCGCTGGCTGCTGAACTTGCACCGATTGTTAGAGTCAACTGCATCGCTCCCTCACTTACCGACACGCCGTTGGCTGAACGTTTTCTGTCCAGCGAGTTGAAGAGGACAGCGATGGCCGAACGCCATCCGCTTAAACGGATTGGAAGCATTGACGATGTTGCGGCACTCGCGGAATTCTTGCTTTCGAAGAATGCTGGTTGGATCACGGGTCAAGTGTTTGGTGTCGACGGCGGTATGTCGACCATCCGAGCGTGATAGTAATTTTCAGGCAATTCACAAAAGTCTGGCGGATTGCCTTAGGACTCGCTGAGCTATGGGCGAGGTCTGAGATGTTGAATTGCAAAGACATTACCAAGCAGACGCGTCACTCTCTCAAGGCGCTCGGACGCGAATTGCAGCAGCGATGAACGAACAGATCGGCTGACGCTGCCTTACCGAACCACCGATCGTCTGTACCTACCAACTCACTCGCAGGTACAATGCAGCTCAAGCCTAGCTGGAGTTTGAAGGCGTGATTCTATTGTACACTAGTCGGCTAATTACCAAGCCAAAAAACATCTGATGGAGCCGGCAAGTCGAAAGCGAGAATTCCGCAGGTCGGCTCCTTTATCCTGTAAGAGACTCGAACTGGTTTATGTCGATGGACAAAATTGAAACCCCAAGGACTTCGCTTTTGGCTTGGCCAAGTCTGCTCTCACTTGATGCAGTGCTGGTGGCTGTAGCATGGCAGCAGTTGTTAATGCTGAGCTTTTGCGATCGATCGTCAACTTGGCCCGAAATGGGAGCGTTGGCGTCTACGGTTTGGTTAATCTATGTGGCGGACCGTTTGCTCGATGCAATGAGGTTGGATGTAACTCGGCCTCATGCACTGCGACACCGGTTTTACTTTCGACACAATCGCACATTCCGTTTACTGTGGTGTCTTGTCTTCGTTGCCAATGCCTTACTAGTGACGAGTTGCCTGCCCATGCCCTTGTTGCAGAACGGACTGCTGCTCGCCTCTGCAGTGTTGGTTTATGGTGCTGGCGTGCATTTCCTTCCGAGTGAACATTCATTTCCAATTGCTCAATGCCCAAGCGAGGAGCCGCCCATAAAGCATCGTCGAATGGTGACGAAGGAAGTCCAGGTGGGAATACTATTTGCGTTTGGTGTTTCGCTGACCGTTTGGACGAATGCCAACTGGTTGTTGGATCATGACCTGGGCAGGATGTTAGCTAGTTCCACGATTGCTTTGGCCGTTCTATTTGGTGGCAACTGCATTTTGGTCGCGAGGTTTGAGCGGCATTTGGATCGGGCACAGACGTTTTCATCAATTTGCACAGGTAGAACAAGTTTAAATAGTAAGACCTCAAGAGCGCTGATAATGGTAGCGCTCTTACCCTGGTTCTTTCTGCTGCTCAGACTCCCCGCGACGGTATGGCTCCCACTTTTGGCGAGCGCGACCGGCTTGATCACACTGTCGATTCTCCCTGTTGCAACATTGGCTGATTCTGCGCGGGGATCTGTGCAACCTCATTTCGACATGCGTGGTGTTTGGGTGGATGCCATGCTGTGGATACCGCCGGCGATCATGATGTGCCTAATATGAAACCAATCGTAGCCTCTCGATCGCAACGTGGTTATGACCGCTTGGCATCTGTGTACCAAGCGCTTGAATGGCTTGCGTTTGGCAAGCGACTGCAATGCGCGCGGATGGCTTTGACTGACCAACTGCCGCCTTGGAAGCGATTGTTGATCCTCGGCGATGGGAACGGTCGTTTGCTAGAACAGCTCTGTAAACGTCGATGTTGTTTCACGGCGCCCCTATGGGAGCCGTGTGCAACGAAAAGAATCACCAGCGTTGACCATAGTCTGATGATGCTACGCCAACAACGCTCGCGTATCGAAAAGCTTGGTTGCCAAGACTGGCTTGAATTCCTACAGGTCGATGCGTTCGACTTCGAACCTGAGTTGGAAGTTTACGACGTGTTAGTCACCAGTTTTTTCTTAGACTGCTTCAGTCTTACTGAGCTGGAAACCCATCTACCGCGTTGGTTAGGAGGGCTGCGGAGCGGAGGCATGCTGTATTACGTGGATTTCATCTATCCCCAATCTCAATGGCAGCGGCCACGTGCGCAGTTCCTGTTGAGTGCGATGCACGCTTTCTTCCGCTGGCAAACAGGCTTGACCCAGCGCGTGCTCGTTGACGCACAGCCACTGTTCGAATGGCAAGGAATGAGGCAAGTGTCCGAGCAAATTGGCGGGATGGGTATGATCACAACTCAACTATGGCAAAAAACTCAACCACTGGCCGTCGGCCAGGAACGCATGCAAGCCCCACAACCCCAGTAGTCGTATTCTCGCTTCATGACGATTGAGTTTCGGAATATTCTACCGAGTCCCGCGCAGCCATTTGTTGAATAGCGATTTAACCAAGGGCGTGAGCTTTGTTCGATTGTTTTGATCTCCTAGCTTGCGAATCGCTTCCGCTTGGGTTGGGTAGGGATGAACGTTGGACTGCAGTGTTTGATTGAGTTCGTCCAGAGGCCCAAGTTGTTTTAGATAATTCATCGAGAAGTGGCCAGTGTCCAGTTATTACTTGTTGGTTGCTCATACATGAAGTTCAGTACTCGCTAGTAGCTACTAGCCACTTCTTGAGCACTTTCTTCGTCGCCAGCGGCAGCAGTCCGAGTATCGCGAAAGCTGATAGCATTTGCCAACTAAGAACGCTCCCCACTCCTTCGTCCGCCAGGGTAGTTAGGCTGGGAACAGTTGCCCCCGCGTAGACGTAGGCTGCCGTCCCTGGCAACATCCCCAGTTGACTGACCCACCAAAACGTGGTCGCACGAACATTGGTTAGCCCCATCGCGGTATTGATAACAAAGAATGGAACAGCAGGAACGAGTCGTAGCGAGAACAGATAGAATGCACCATCGCGTTCAAATGCGTCATTGAAACGTCTCAATCGTTCACTCATCCGGTTGTGAATCCAATCACGCAATAAGTAGCGGCTAATCAAGAAGGCAACCAGCGCACCGCAGGTCGAGCCGAAACTAACGACTAGAAGGCCTCTCCAAAAACCAAAATACCAGCCACAGACCAAGGTCAGTGCAGCGGCACCAGGCAGCGACAGACCAGCGACAGCGACGTACCCCATAAAGGCCAACAGCGCCACGAGTACTGGGTAGTCGATCTGCCAAGACCGCAATAGAGACTCTTGACTGGCTAGGTATTCCAGCGACAAGACCCCTCGAAACAACCAGAAGAGAGCGCCACCGGCTGTCAGCACGATTGCTAGCACAAACAGCTTGTTTCCTAGTCCAACACTTTGCCCCGGTGCGTTGTTTGAGGCTTGGGCTTCCGATACCATCACTTAGTCTTTGTGTAGTTGTGGAGTTCATGCAACTCCGAAGCTCAATTAGCATCGTGCGGGAAATAACTGTCCAATTCGCGTTGCCTGCAGCGAAAGCTATTTCCTGCACGATACTTAACAGCTAAATCAACGAGAAGAGTGAAATTCTTTTAAAATTCGATTCTCGGCTCAGCCAATTGCAACGACAAGCTCGTAGTAACCGAGCGGACGTGACCCATTGCACAGTTTAGCAGGCATTCTTCCGCTACTGTTATGGCAGTAGGAAACAGACTTGGGAATGGACAGTCTGACGCGAAGTGCACGAGTAGTTTGAGGAACGCGTGCCTGGCCACAGAAGCTCACCGATCGTGACGATGAGTACGACGCAACCAATACAGATTCTGATACGGACCAACAATTAAATAGCCCTACAATATCAATAGGCTTCCGTGACTGCCAACGAAGCGTTTAGACGAGGGTCTCCCGTAGGAATGAGTGATGTGCGCGTGGCGATGAGCGATGCGCCGAGCAGATACACGCAGACTACAAATAGCAGGGTAGCCAGCTCTGGCAAGCCCAACGTCAAATGCGATCCCAACTCAGGCATCACCAACCAGACCAAGTCGAGGTAATGCATGACTAACAACCACACTGTCCAAAACACCATGGCCGTCTGATTGCTTTTCACATGCCGTGACATAATTCCCAAAAAGGGAAATATGAAGTGTCCCAATAGTAGAAAAACCAATAGATAGCCCCAACTATTGGTATATCCGTCGGCCATCGACGCACCCCGGATGACAAACCAACGCGTGGTCTCAGGGACGTTGGCGTACCACAGCAACATGTACTGGCTAAAGGCGATATAACCCCAGAAAAACACAAAGGCGAACAACAATCGCCCCAGGTCGCGGCGGTGTTCCTCGGAGACCAGCGGTGGCAACAGCTTGAACCGCTCCAGCAAGAGGAGCGTCAATAGGTTGGTCGAAAGCCCACCGACGGCGCAGCCAGCAAAAAAATAAACGCCGAATATCGTGCTGTACCAATGAGGATCGAGCGACATCAACATATCAAAGGCCGCGTAGGTGAGCGTCATGCCAAAGGCGAAGACGGAAATGCCTGCCCACCATTCCATACGCCGCGTATCCCCATCGCCGCCAACTAGATCAAGGTGTCGCGATCGGCGAAAATAAAAACTTGCGATGCTGATCCATACCGCGAAAAACAATACGTTGCGCAGTAGATAGGCCGCCGGATTCAACCAGTTTTGCTTGCTCCGCGTCAAACTATCCACAGTTTGATGGACGTAGAGACTATCGCTGACAGCTTGCGCGTTGTGAAGCTCAGGTGACGTTGCTGACTCGTGGGCTGGGGTTTCGTGCTCAGCTGACTGTACATGGTCGGCTACTGAATGAGCGTCCTGTTTTAGATTGCCAACATCCTCTTTTTCGGAGGCAACTGGCCTGATCGTTACGGGAGTCACTTCTGGGTGCGTGGGACTCACGGTCGAATCGCTTTTGGCCCATGGATAAAGTTGTCCGCTGCCGGTCGTTACGGACCAGGCAATGGGTAGAAATAGAATGGCCACCGTGATCGTATTCAAACTGAAAATCTCGGCAGGCCGTCGCACAAGCACTCCCCAGCTGGCGCGCATCAAGTGCTGGATCAACACCAAGAAAAGCGATCCGAGTGAAAGGCTGAGAATAAACGCGAACGCCACCAGATAGGCCAGCATGACCCGCCGCGAGCCTCCTGAGTATAAACTCACGCTGGCCACGATCAACAGGACACCGAGCAGCGCTCCGCCACCTAAGCCCAAGATGACCTTCTGTGGAATGGACAGAAAGACCGGAGCGATCGCTGACGAAGTCTCTTCTTCGTGAAATTTCGAATCTTTCATGGCACACCTGTTGTCTAAGTGGGTCACGCTTGCCGAGCGTGACTAAGTATCAAAGTGATGTTTGGGTAAAAGGTAATGTTTGACCTAAAGGGTAGTCGCTTCCGGCAGAAACGACCCACTGAGTCGCTTCCGGCAGAAACGACCCACTTAGTTGGAGGTTGGAGTTGTTGAAGGTGCAACTGCGGGTGGCGCCACGGGCGATGTGGCTTGAAGTTCTCGCAAGTAGGCTACGATCGCCCAACGGTCGCGTGGCGGAATCTGCGCCCCGTAGCTGGGCATGTTTCTCACACCGTCACGAATGGCTTGAAACAATTGACCCGTGGCCCGATCACGAATTTCTTGCGTCATCAAATTCGTGGCTGGTACCCACTTGGTTTCCTTCAATTCAATCGCGCGTTGGTTGACGATTCCATCTCCAAGTCCTGAACCGCCATGGCACACGGCGCAGTAAATTCGGTAGCGCTCTTCTCCATGAGCTATGAATTGTGCATCAGTTTCCAGTTGCGGAGGAAAGCTATTTGCAAATTCAATGGCAGTGCTACCATCGGCGGCAGTGGGTTGTATAAAACCATTAAAGTAGTGTTCGTCGAGATGCAAGTGGCCACGAGCTAGTGTACCTTCGATGGGCTGACGCATCGCGCGACCGTCCACGAACCAAGGATGCGCTGACTGCGCGGTGAACTTGGCTTGCTTGTCCATATCTAGAAAAATATGCACACGCGGTAGTCGCGAATCGCTGCCACGCGCTTGGAAGATCAAGGCCAGGGGAATCCAAGTCCCCACAACGACGACGATTAGTGTCACGACCATCCACCAGGGTGGCCGCCGCAATCGCAATTCGCGCACCAATCGCCATGGGGTGGGGACCGGTAGTCTTTCGTCTTGATAAGTGGTCATCGTTTAATCCTCAACTACCAGTTCAATAGCACTTGGCCCGAGCGACTGCAGAAATTCCTGCGTCGTTTGCGAATCAAACAAAGGATCCTCGGCTTCGATTACAACAAAAAAACGATCCGCCGTGGCTCGCAGGAAGCGTCGGCTTTTCGCCAACGGGTTATAGAGCATCGGCAGCTTGTTCAATCCCAACATGCCGAGCAGCGTGCCGATGGCGGCGAACAGCACCGTGGTTTCGAAGATAATGGGGATGTTGGCGGGCAAGCTATATATGGGCTTACCACTAATCAGGAATTGGTAGCCTTGTACACTGGGAGATAAGCCTGGCAGCGTGGTGGCATTCATCCACCAAGTCAGCAATAATCCGAATGCCGCACCGGCCAACCCGTGCGCGAGTGTAATCCACGACAATATCGTCGGTCGCAGACCCATGGCAGTGTTAATACCGTGAATCGGCATGGGACTATGAACATCCCAGACCATATAACCCGCATCGCGCACCTTCTCGGCTGCCTGCATGACTTGCGTCACCGTCTCGAACTCAGCTAACAGGGCATAGGGACGTGTTTCCCTCGCGGCTGATCTCGCATCTGGCATTATCGCTGTAGGCGTTGTCGTACTCATCGGTCGATCTCCAAATCTACTCGTTTAACCCGCAGCCGTAGGCGAGGTTGGCACACATGAGGCTTGCACTTATTATTCGTCGCCTACGGCTACGGATTAAACAATCAATACGCAAGTCGAACTTTTAAACTATGTAAACCAATGCCCGCGTCGCAACTCGGGCGGCGTATCAGGGGATGGCTGGTAGTCGGCGCGCACCGGGTGTTCACCGTGCTCTACGTGGGCTTGGGGCATGACCGTCTTGACTTCAGCCATGGCGACCATCGGTAAGAAGCGGCAAAACAATAGGAACAGTGTAAAAAACAATCCGAAGCTTCCGAGCAGCATTCCCAAGTCGACCCAGGTCGGAGTAAACATGGCCCAGCTCGACGGAAGAAAATCTCGATGAAGCGAAGTCACCACAATCACAAATCGTTCGAACCACATGCCGATATTCACCATCACAGCAATGCCAAACAGCACCCACACGCGCTGACGCACCCAAGTGAACCAAATTGCTTGCGGTGCGACCACATTGCAAAACACCATCAACCAAAACGCCCACCAATACGGCCCCAACGGTCGATTCATGAAAACAAACTGTTCGTAGTGCTGTTTGCTATACCAGGCCGTGAAGAACTCGACCGAGTAGGCATAAGCCACGATCATCCCCGTACCAAGCATGATCTTGGCCATGTTCTCAAGGTGCCGATGCGTGATCAGGTCCTTTAGTCCGAACCACTCGCGAGCCGGAATCGACAGCACCAATACCATCGCAAAGCCACCAAATACGGCACCCGCCACGAAGTACGGTGGAAAGATGGTCGTGTGCCAACCAGGAACTTGCGATGTGGCAAAGTCGAAGGATACGACACTGTGAACGCTTAATACCAACGGAGTCGCCAGGGCAGCCAGCAACAAATAGGCTTTCTCAAATCGCAACCAATGTCGGCTCGATCCATTCCAACCTAACGAAAAAAAACCGTAGGCCATTTGAGCAAATTTTCCGGTAGCTCGATCGCGCAGCGTCGCCAGATCGGGAATCATCCCCATGTACCAGAACAACAGTGAAACGGTGGCATAGGTTCCTACAGCAAACACGTCCCATAACAACGGACTGCGGGCTTGAGGCCACATGGCCAGCTCATTGGGATAAGGAGCCAACCAATATGCCAACCACAATCGCCCCACGTGAATCCCTGGGAAGAGTCCGGCACAACATACTGCAAAAATAGTCATGGCTTCGGCGAAACGATTGATGCCCGTTCGCCAATTCTGTCGCAGAAGAAAGAGAATCGCCGAGATCAACGTGCCAGCGTGACCGATGCCGACCCAGAACACGAAGTTGATGATCGGAAACCCCCAGCTCACCGTATTGTTATTTCCCCACACACCCACGCCGGTGGTCAGCAGGTAGCCCACGGTGACAATCAAAATCGACAGCAGCGATAGTGAAACGGCAAAGGCGACATACCACATCGGCGGCGTTCGCCGCAAAGCGAGCTCGGTGACGGTGTCGGTAACGGTCGTAAAATCGTTGTCGCCGAGCACCAGCGGGACTCGTTCGGCGGGATGGTTGAGTTGCAACTCCCACTGCGATTTCGTTGGGCTGGTTGGTATGGTTGCAGTTGAGCTCATGTGATTATTCTTTTCGAAAATCTCGTTTAACCTGCAGCCGCAGGCGAGGAGCCCGCGTTATTTCAACCGCGAAGCGGTGGCATTGGGTAGCCTGGGGTGCAAACCTTCGATGACCTGGGATTTGCATCCCAGGCTATCGAATTCCGTGCCTTCAGCACCAAAAAAACGCGGGCTTCAAAAACCGTCTGTAAGGAACGATGTAACTCATCTCTTCTCTCTCAGCGTTGCGGCTGCGGGGCGACTGGCTCCTCGCCTGCGGCTGCGGGTTAAACGAACCTCCGGAATGGATTGAAGTCAGGTGTCTCGATTGCGTATTTTTCCGAGGTAGGTTGTGCGTGGCGCTAGGTTCTGTCCATCTAACATCGCATAAGAACGAGCATTGTTGCGCGCTTGAGAGACAGCCGAGTTGGGATCGTTCAGATCGCCGAAGACGATTGCTTGCGTCGGGCAGGTTGCTTGACAAGCCGTTTTGACTTCGCCTTCGGCAATGAGTTCCGACTCTCGCAGTCCCTGCGCGTGCGCGTTCTTGGCTTGAATGCGTGCCTCGACGATGCGTTGCACGCAATAGGTACATTTTTCCATTACGCCGCGCATACGCACGGTGACTTCGGGATTGTGGACCATTTTCTTGAGCGGTGAAATGTCGGTCGTAGGCTGTTCGTCAGGGATGCCCAACCAGGGCTTCGCCGGTGTTCTGGGGTCTGAAGCTTGATAGTCAAAGTAGTTGAAGCGTCGCACTTTATAGGGACAGTTGTTGGCACAGTAACGTGTGCCGATGCAACGGTTGTAGACCATCGTGTTTAGGCCTTCCGCGTCGTGGACGGTGGCTGCGACCGGACAGACCTGTTCACAGGGCGCGTTTTCGCATTGCGCACAGGCCATCGGAACATGGACCACATCGGGCTGCGCGATATCCCCTTTGAAGTAGCGATCGATCCGCAGCCAATGCATCTCGCGATTGACAGCCACGTTGGCTTTGCCAACTACCGGAATGTTGTTTTCTGCCTGGCAAGCAATCACGCAGCCACTGCAACCGATGCAGGCATTCAAGTCGATCGACATGCCCCACTTGTGTGGCTTGTCGAATTGGTTGGGCAAGTTGAATAGCGGCGCGGCGTGGACTGCGTGTGTGTCGCCATGCACTGCCTGAGGATCGTGTTGATAGTCGGACAGCAAGGCTTCATGTACGATCAAGCCAGGCTGGCCGCGCTGTCCCAAACGTGTTACCAGAGCCGCGTTGGCGACCGCATCGAGCAGATGATGCACTTGCGTCGACACCAATTCATGCTTCTGCCCCGTTTTTTCTAGTTGGCAAGCCACCACATAGGGGCTGGCCGTGGTGCGGAGCGGATAGACGTTCGTGCCGACGGCATTGCCAATATGGCCAGCCTGGGTGCGTCCATATCCCAGGGGCAACGTGATGCAGCCCGACGCCTGCCCCGGCATGACATATACCGGGACGTCGACACTCGCTTCCGCCCCGCGTGGTGTTAAGCGTACGACGTCGCCCGTAGTAAGCCTGTTTCGATCCGCATCTGTTTGACTGATTAAGGCGGCGTTGTCCCAAGTCAACTTGGTCAGAGGCTCCGGGAGTTCTTGTAGCCACGCATTGTTGGCAAAGCGACCATCGTAGGTCTTCAAATCGGCGATGAATTGAATTTCCCAATTGGGATCATCCGACGCGGGAGGAACATACAAAGCATCGAAACGGGCGGTAGGCGGATGGACGATTGGGTACTGGCTTTTCTTGTGCACACCATCGTGCAACGTCAGGTCCCAATCGCGCTGAGTGGCTCCAACAAAAAGTTGATTGTAAGTAGCCCTTACCAAACCCAAACCTGCTGTCGACTGGCTAGATAATAGCGCCAGCAGTTCACTCGGAGACTTACCGTCAAACAATGGGAGAATCAACGGTTGCTGTACCGAATAAGTTCCATCCCAGGCACGGACATCACCCCAGCTCTCCAGAAAATGGGCCGCCGGCAAGTGCCATGTACAGGCCTGCGAGGTTTCGTTGTCGTAGAGACTCAAGTGAATCGAAGTCAACGGTCGCGACTGTGTTGATTCCAGATTCAAAGGTGCGTCGGCTGGCGCGTCATAGAGCGGATTGCCACCGACGATAACCAGCGTGTGGAGCACATTGCCTTGGAGCAACTCGCTGAGCTCCTGTATCTGTGCCATGCTGCCATTGGCTTCGGCCAGCGGTTCCTCGGTATACGACACGCAGCGCCCCACGCAACCAAGTCGCTCGTTGATCGCCTGTACCAACTGATGCGTGGTGGACGATTGAGCTGGCCCGGCTGCAACCAATCCTTGGGCACCAGCCCGCACCAGATCTTGCACAGCTCCATCGAGCACGATTCGCCAACTCTCGTCGATTTGATCGGAGCCGTTGGCTAGAATCCCCAGTCGATGCGCCACGTATACCACGCTCAGTTCGACATCCGATGGTGCCAATGGCAAACGCACATCAGCGGCGGATCCAGTGATCGACAAATGAGGCTCGATGACAATCAGGCGATTCATTTCCCCAGCATCGGCGGTGCGGCGACCGACGGACCAATCGCGAGCGAGTTTCAAGTGTGCGGGGTGGCTGCCCAGCAAGTCCGCGTCGAACGAGACAATGGTTTTGGCATGTGTTAGATCATATAGTGGACGCAGCCCTATTCCGTAGGCAGCTCGACTGCCGGCATATTCTTGCTCCCGGTTTAGCGGGTGAAACTGGAACCAGCGCGCCTTGGGAAGTGCGGTCTTCATCTCGGCTTGTAGCCGCTGCCAGGTTGGACTGCTGGTCGGCTGCACAAGCAGCGCTAGCCCCTCGCCTTGGCGAGCCCGCAGCGACTGGAAGTGAGGATTGGCGAAGGCTTGGAAGTCATCCCAAGTGCGTTTGTGTTTTTCGCGTTCTAAGGAAGGGGACTTCGCCGTGTTGGGAACCATCGAAGTAGAAACAGGACGACTGGAACGCTCCAGCAAATGTCGACTGCGATCGGGATCATAGAGCTCCAACACGCTGGCCTGGGCAAACGCGCTGGCGGCACCCACGGAAAACGGATGCTCGGGATTGCCTTCGATCTTGATCGGGCGACCATCGTAGCTCTTCACTAGCAAGCCGATGCCGACGCCATCCATTTCCATGGCAGTGGCGTAGTACTCAGCGACTCCGGGCGTAAAACCTTCCGGTCGCGAGGTATGGGGACGCACTTCTTCGACGGGCCAACGTCGACAACCGGCACTGGTCACACCGGCCAGAGCCAGCGAGGCCCCGATCAGACGCAGGAACTGGCGGCGATCCGGCGCTGTCGCCGCCGCCTGGGCAAAACTTGGAAATTCACTTTCCAGATACTGCTCTAGCTCAGGAGACTGCGCCAGATGTTCGACGCTCCGCCAGTACTGAGGCCCACTCTGTACGTTAGGCTTTCCAGCCTCAATCTCTTTTCGTACGTCAGGCTTTCCAGCCTGACCCTCTCTCACTACGTCGCGCGCCATCTCGGTCGCAACATCCGAGAGCACCTCTGTTGGCGTCCCTTGCTTTGCCCCATCTGGTGACAACGCTCTGTTCTGTGTTGGCTCTATCGGTGACATGTGCTGCAGCTCGTCATGAAGGCCTGGGACTGGATGTGATACTCTTCGGAAAGCTCGCGTCCCAACTCGGACGACGATTTTCCAGTGGCGGCCAGGGCATCCCAGCTCATGTTGGTCACCTGATCGCGTGGACGTAAACTCGTTTCCGGACTGCGATGGCATTCCAAACACCAGGCCATCGACAGCGGTTGGTCTTGACGCACTTCTTCCATTTCGTTGATCTGACCATGACAGGTCACGCAGGCCACGCCTTTGTTGACGTGCGCCGAATGATTGAAGTAAACGAAGTCAGGCAAGTCATGTACTTTGATCCACGATAGCGGCGTCCCCTTTTCGAAGCTGGTGCGCATCGGCTGCAGCAAGGGACTCTCCGACTTAATCGACGCATGGCAGTTGAGACAAGTTTGCGTGGGAGGGATAGCGGCAAAGGCAGCTTGCTCGACCGTCGTATGACAGTAGCGGCAGTCCATCTGCAACTTGCCCGCATGTATGGCGTGCGAGAAGGGAATTGGCTGAATGGGTCGATAGCCCACGGCGCGTGTTTTGGGAGACAGTGCAAGCGTGCCCAGCAGTGGCAAGTAAGTCAGCACGCCGATAGCCGCAACGAGTAGCGCCGGAAACAGATAGTTTGCCCAACGCGGAAACTGAAATCGCTCGTTGTCCAGCGTTTCGCTTTCATCGCTTTCTGTCATTACCGCATCCTCGCCAGTTATCGCTTATCACTTCAAATTGCAAATTTATTGAATCTATGCCAG
This sequence comes from Pirellulaceae bacterium, assembly GCA_041739785.1. Classification (GTDB taxonomy): domain Bacteria; phylum Planctomycetota; class Planctomycetia; order Pirellulales; family Pirellulaceae; genus Aureliella. The sequence continues at coordinate 59,707 of JBGSNE010000319.1, read as the reverse complement.
CCATACGAAACCATAAAAAAACACGATCAGCCACGTTACCAAGGCTATGATCCACCCGATCGACGCGACTTCCCATATCGCCATGTCCGCTTTTGAAGATCTATTGACTAGTCTGCGCACCAGAACATTACTTGAAACGATCATGACGCCAAACAGAAACAATCCGTGCAAGCCGGTCAGGCATAGGGTTAACGTTTGTATCAACTGCTGACGACGCTGAGAGTTTTTTGCGTTAATGCTCGGTTCGTCACCGATGGTTTCGTGAGCGGCAAGCTTCACCAAGCCGCTCGGCGGCGATGGTCCGGACGGCACAACCCATTTAGACAATTGCACTGCGGGAGCGGCGTTTGGATCTTGCTCGGCACTTCCCCCACCCACACCTTCGGTTTGAATGTTCCGAATAAAGGCGACCAAGTGAGCAATTTTGTCATCTCCCAAAAAGGGATTGCCCCCCCGGGCCGGCATCACTTTGCCACTCTTGTTCAGCGGATCCCCTACGGGCCGACCAAGTCGAATCACGCCACTAACCGCAACATCATCCGCTGATGCGACAAAGGGACTGCCGCGCAATGAAGGTGCCAAGTTGGGCATACCACCGCCAGTGGGGCCATGGCAAGTGACACAGGTCGTGGAAAAAATCTTTCGTCCTTCTTCGGCGTCACCCTGCACTGGTGGCACCACAGCCGCCTCGTTACCCGCGCCCGCCCTTCCGTTGGCGGTGTGCGTGTAATCCATCACAATTGGTTGTGTACCCAACGCGCGGGCAAAGAGAACGGAGTGCGTACCGACGGCAATCAAGCCGCAGCCGATCGCCATGGCGAAGTGACCATAAATAGCCAGTGGATCGAGCGCTCGCATGGCTTGGCGAGCCCACACCAAATTGACGACCGCCCATACCAGAGCCAATGCGGACAACAACGCCCAGCCGCGGTCCAACCAGCGCTCAGGATTAGCAGGTTGCGAATTAAGGTACGTTGCGGAAACAACCACCAGCAAGCCGAAAACGATTAAGAACAGCAGCCATAGCCCAACCATGAGTGCGAAGCCCCAACCTGGCATTCTAAAAGTTGGGGATAGCTGCTTTCGCCGACGACGATTGCCAAGCGGTTGCGATGGACCCGAAGGTACTGAGTCGATGGTACTCATCATGCGGTACGTCCTGCGAAGCCAACACCAAAAAACTAGCTTGCAAACTATTACGGATATGCTACTCTTGATTTCTGGAATACGCAATCGCGGCTGATGGATAAAACGACGAGAGCTGGGGTGGCTATTTACCTTCGCCCTCAAAATACTTGCAGTTTCCACGCGAATCGCGTCTACACTGCGACGATTTGCCCGAGAGTGAACGCATGCCACGAAGGCTCGCAAACGGTAACTCGTACCGCGAGCAAGGACGTTCGAATTTACCGCATCGTGAATTCGTAAACACAAGGTGAACTAGCTCATGAACGCCACGAAACGCAATTTTGTCTTAGGCTTGATCGGCATAGCCCTGCTGCTGATTAGCATGCTGGTATATGCACAAGTGGGCGCTGCGCGAAACTATGATCTCACAGGCGTGCAGCAAGCTGAGTGAGTCGAATGAGGTAGAACAGCGATTGATGATTGCAGCCACAGGACAGTAGTGGCTGTTCCTGAGCCATCATCAATGACATTGTTGTCGCTTGTGAGCGTCGCAGGACTTTTCCGAATTCGATCTCGGAGGGGGCGCTTGTACTGTCCTCATTGATTAGCCTTGGTTCTTTGTGCAATGCGACGTCAGTTGGTCAAATACAAGCGCTAAACATGAGCAGTTCGGGGGGGGAGAGAACGTGGTAAATGGCGAGAAAGGCGAAAATCTATGTGTTAACTTGATTACCTGGTCATGGGCAACTAGCATGATCGAGTTCGACATTGCGTTGCAATAGCGATTTTGTCTTCCAGCCCCTCAGGAAATATCATGAGTATTCTTCGTCTCTTCAGTCGATGCGCCGTCGCGATTGCGATTGCGACCATTTTCGTATCGACAAAAGTTCGAGCTGAGATAGTCATCCTAAATGTAGATCCTGTGCTAAGCAGTCTGACACTGAGTGGGAGCGCTTTCGGCCTGACCTATTTACAGCAGAATCCTGGGGCACTGACTGCGAATTACAGCGGAACGATCACGGGCGACCTTACTGGTGGAGTGTTCACTTTTACCGGGGGTAGCAGCGTTGCTGCGAACATTAATCCCAGCGGACCGTTTACTGTCGCACCGAACCCCATTGGAACCGAAAGTGGGAATTATGGAGTTACCGCATCTGGTGTCGTTATTGGTATTGGTGATGCTTTCATTAACGGAGTTTACAAAAACCTAGTGATAGACATCACTGCGGGCACCGCCGCCAATAACGTGACATTTAGCGGAGCAACTCTAAATTTCACGGCTGGCGTTCTGGATTTTGGAGCTGCGAATACCGCGAACCCTAGTGTCCCCATTGCTGGCGGAACGTCCAATCTCGTAAACGTCAATGGTTCCAACACTTCAGCCGCCCTAGCCAGCTGGAATGGCACGACGTTGACTCTGCCGGTTGTGTTTCAGACGATCGGTTCCAATCGAATAGAGAACTGGAGTGGAACCATTGTGGCCAACGTCGTGCCTGAACCATCATCTACCTCATTGTTGACCTTAGTTAGTTTGTTCGGATGTTTCCGAAGCCGCTCACGGCGAGGCGTTTGTAAATTGTAGAGTCGAACAATCTCACGGCTCGACCACTCTAAGGTACGCAGCATTTTCTGCCACACTAATGTCTTGGACGACACCGGTTGGCCCTTTGATGGTTCATTCGCACGTCTGCTATCCGAAAGGAACTCCACACGTTGCCAGACGATTGTTCTGTGACTGTGGCGCCTACCAATACTTAATGCGTTGAAGATGAGTTACGCAGCCGCCGCGCTGCTGGCTAACGAAGGGCTGTTAGTCAAAGAGGTCGCTGAACAACTAGAAATCGCCGATGCGTTTCAATTCTCCCGCTCCTTTCTACGCATCTACGGAATTCCACCTACCAAATTAAAAGCTGCAGCGCGCTAGTCTACGACCTGTCCGATCAACTCGTTGCTATTGTCGCGAGTTGCATTTCGAACATGCCCGTTCAAACCGGCAAAGTCTTGGCAAGAACATGGGGGCAGGAAAATCAAGAAGCTCGGTTAGGGAAGGTTTTGGGTGATGGTTTTGAATGTGACCGTTTTTATGTCAATGTTGATCCAATGCAAAGCCTGGAGTGGGCTGAATCGGAGAAGAGCACGAAGTTGCTGTTCATAGTCATCCGAGACGCGACCAAAGCAAGTCACATGAAATGATTCCGATTGGTTAACCAACTGAAATCTCTGATTGCCAAATACCCTATGCCCGTCCGTAACTGGTAGCATCGCAGTTGCGACACTTTCGCCACCCAAAAGGTGAACTAGTATTTCCTGATACAAAGCAACTGACAGCGCAGTCCCAAGATCGAGCAGCATATGCTTGACCAGCGCGGTTAGCCGTACATCGCCGCGATATTTATCCAGATTAATCGCAAAGGACGTTCTTTCCTGACGCGACAATGGAGCATTGACAAACGTTGCATCCACTTTGGGTGAGCGGAAATTGACAAGCTTTCCGCGTGACAAGTCCAGCAGGTAAAGATAAGTCAACAACTGGGCGATATGCGCTTGGGATAAATTGGCAACCGTCTTCAACTCGTAGACTCCTTTACGGGAGACTACGAGGTCCAAGTAGAATGTTTTGCGAAACGATTCGTGAGAAACAACAATTGGCAGCTGTTGACAGCTTTCCAGGTGACTCAAATTCAACTTAGCTGCCAGACTCGCTTCGTAAATTCGCTCGTCCGCCAATCGGCCGAACTGATTTTGACACTTAAAAGCGTGCCCCATGACCACGTAATCCAATTCTGAGAACGCTTCAGTTGTCAAACTCTCGATCTCGAGCTCACATTTCACTGGCATTGTCTGCCAGCCCTTATTTTCTTGCCCCCATGTTCTTGCCAATATCCTGATCAAAAGTCGAGCAATTAGGACTGAGCAACGAGCAGGATGTCTTCGGGTGTTAGTGGCAGCAGAGAATCGAATTGAGTGACAATACTGAAATCAGCCCGCTGAATGCCCACTATTCGTCCGATTTCGGCGAGAGCCTGTTGGGCCATTTCTAGAGTGGCCTCTTCGAGTCCAGTGTGGCTGGTAACGGGGATTTGTACTAAGCGCAAAGATTCTGTCGCAGGCTTGAGTTCCGCCGACTGCGCGCCAACATTCCCTGAAATGATCTGAGCGATGCGCAGGGCACCAATCGAGGCGGGCATGACGACGTGGTGGGCGCCACTGCGGCGCAGTTTGTGTTCCGTACTTGGGCACTCCGCTCGGGCAATGATCTCCAGATGAGAATTCATTTCCCGCGCGCTCAGAGTGATAAACACGTTGATCGCATCATTGGGTAGAACCGATGCCAAGCAACACGCGTCGGCGATTCCGGCACGAAGCAGGGTGTCGTCTTGGCTGGCATCACCTCGGACGATCCGGTACCCCAAGGCCTCGGCCGCATTCAACCGCTCTAAGGTGACGTCAACTACGACAAATGGAAGTTGCTTGAGGGTTAACTCTTCCGCCAGAGTGCGGCCTATTCGTCCGAAGCCGCAGATAATCGTGTGGTTTTTCATCTTCTTTACCTCGCGCGTCATTTTCTGAGCCCCTAACGTGCGATTGATTTCGCCTGCAGTTAACATTTGAATGAATCCACCGATCGAAAACAGTCCCGATAATCCACCGACAATAATCAGAGCCATCGTTTGGATCTTGAGTAGCGGATCACTAATCGGATTCACTTCGCCGTAGCCCACCCCGGAAACGGTAATAATGACCATGTATACCGAGTCAATCCAAGTCCAGCCTTCGGCGTGATAAGTCAATGCCGCCATTAGACAGGTACACAGGCAGACGCCCATCCCGGCAATAATTTTTCGAAACGGACTCGAAACCAACATGGATGCTCTCGAAGGAAATGAATGGTTCAAATAACGTAGCTTGCGGTTGACAATCTGAATGACGTAATTTGCAACGGTAACTACAACGCAAATCAATTGCGGCCGCTATAATCGTTATCGTCGTTACAGTGGATTCATTCCCGTCGCAAAGAGTGGTTCGATAGTTAGTTGAACAACCAGACGTTCCACCGCCATGCGAGCGCGTCGAGCTGGATAGGCCGATAGGTTTTCACGAAAGCCGCGATTCAAAAAGTATAGTTTTAGAAAAGAAAATTGAATGATGCTATTCAAACTAGTCCACCGTTGCGCATTGGTTAATCTGATGTGCGTTTTCACCCTGCTCTCAGGCTCCGTTGCAAAAGCCCATGACAGCGACGTAAAGCCGGACCGAGGACCAAAAGACACTGGGGCAGTACTGGTATTCTCGGGGACTGGATGGTATCGACATCCAGAAACAGCAGCGATCAGTGGTTGGTTGGCGCGGCTATCGAATGACCTTAATATGCAAGTCGACGTGACCGAGTCTCCAAAGGACATCATCAATTTGCTCGATCGCTACAAAGTACTGGTCCTCAACAACTCCAACGAATTGACAAAACTGATGGATCAACAGCAGCTGGCCAAGATTGAACAGTGGTACAAAGAGGGTGGCGGTATCGTAGCACTGCACGCAGCACTGGTCCACCAAACCGAATGGAAGTGGTTCAGCGACCTTGCGGGATGCGATTTCAACAGCGATTCAGAATTTCTGGAAGCCCGAGTGGTGGTCGATCCCGATGCGAAAGACCACCCAGCAGTGACAGGCTTCGGCGATTCTTTCAACTACCAAGCCGACTGGACAAACCATGACCGAGTTGTCACAGGCTTGCCTGGGATACAAGTGTTGCTGCGCGTGGACGAAACGACGTTCGATCCGGTTCGCGACCTGTTCAAACAGCGCGACGGCAAAGCGATGGGGAAAGATCACCCTATCGCGTGGACAAACACCCTAAATGGCGGACGCTTCTTCTACACGGAGTTGGGGCACGATGTGCGTTCACTAGAAACTCCCTTCGGACGGCAACATATTATACAAGCCATTCGCTGGGCAGCCGAAGACGGCGGCCGGTAGGCGGAGAGTATCAGACGACTCGTGAATCGCCGCCGAAAGATTTGGCAGCGTCGGATACGAATTTTGTACGGCCGAAAGTCTTGGCGACTTCCGCCACGAATACAGCGAATTTGTTGTAGAATATTGTTTCCCCTTATTCACTCCCTAGACGACGAGAGCCCCGCTATGCTTCAACCTACCCATCAAAATGCTCCTAGCCCTACTGCCAGTAACCGTCGCAAGTTTCTAGGAACGACGGCCGCGGCAACGACGGTTCTCTCTTCCATGGTGCATACGTCATCGGCCAGCGCCCAGGAGAAGCAAGAATTGCGATTAGCGGTGGTGGGTTGTGGTGGGCGCGGAGGAGGGGCAATTGAAGATTCACTGACGATCAACGAAAACATCAAGTGGGTCGCGGCTGCAGATTTGCTGGCCAGCAAATGCTCGAATTTGCGCAAGGGAATGGAACGGCGTTTTCCTGACAAGGTTGCGATACCGGACGACAAGATGTACGCCGGCTTGGACGCGTACAAGCGTATTCTGGATGATCCGGAAATTGACGTCGTGTTGCTGACCACTTCGCCTGGCTTCCGCCCCTATCACATTACCGAAGCCGTCGCGGCAGGTAAGCATGTCTTCGCTGAAAAGCCATCGTGCGTCGATCCGGCAGGATATCGAATTTGCGTCAAGGCGCACGAACAAGCAGTGGCCAATAAGACAGCCATCGTGACAGGGACCCAGTATCGCCGCCAGGTAAACTATATCGGCGCCGTTGAACAAATTCGCTCCGGTGCGATCGGCGATATCGTCAGCGCTACGACTCGCTATTGCTCGCAGTCGATCTGGTACAAGAACCGTGAAGAAGGTATGAGTGACACTGAATATCAACTGTACAATTGGATGCACTTCATCTGGCTCAGTGGTGATCAAATTGCTGAACAGGCGGTCCACAATATCGACGCCATGAATTGGGTAATGGGCTCGGCTCCCGAATCGGCTTATGGCGGTGGTGGTCGCTTCACGCGTCCGGAGGATAGCGAGATGTGGGACAATGTTCAGCTTGATTACGTTTACCCCGGCAATCGCGTATGTTCGTTTATGTGCCGTCAGATTCCCGATACCGAGACCGACAATGGAAGTGTGATCTACGGTACCAAGGGCGTATGCACCATTAGCGCTATGAGCGGTGGATCGCGAATTACCGACCATGCCGGCAATGAAGTCTGGGAGATGTCTGGAAGTATCGAGGCCGCCTACCAACAAGAGCATAAGGACCTGATCGATTCCATACGCGCCGGGCGTCCCATTGTGGAACTACAACAGACGGCCGAAAGTTCGCTAACGGCTGTGATGGGGCGGATGGCTGCCTACACCGGAAAGAAAGTGACCTGGGATTTCGTCACGAAGGATTCGCAACTCGATCTGTTCCCCAAGGATTTGAAGGTCGACGGCGAGCGTCCCAAGCCTGAGTTCGCCGTACCCGGCAAGACACCGTTGGTGTAACGGCTATTGTGTTCGAGATTGCACGGTCGTGTCCTGCTGGGCTTCTTGCGGCGTGGGTTGTCCAGCGGAATAAACGCGAGCGCGAATCATCATCCGACCTGGAACTTCGGGGCGCAGCACAAACACATACGTGATCGATTCTCCCGCTCGTACTGAATTGATTGGTGCAAAGCTCACGGTGTTTTGCGCTCCGAATTGCCTGTTGACATCGGATCCATCAAACAGATTTTTGACCGATTCAAAATTGACTCCCTGCGGATACTGGACCTCGATACGCACGTCGCGATCGATCAGGTTTTGATTATTGAGAATCGTCACGGTATAGCGAATGCTGCTACCGACGACAGTCGGGTCGCCGTAGTCGTTTAATACAATTTCCCAGTTGCCAGCGCGAGCCTGTGCTCCAGGGTCGGTGCCGGCTGGCGGTGGGTTGACAGGCGGTGTCACACTTGAATTGTTGTTGGGCGGGAAAGTGCCAGGAGGTGTAACGGGTGGAGTGACTGGTGGCGTCGCCTGACCGCTGACCGCTTGAAAGGCTACCGTATCATCGGCTTGGACACCTTCGGCGGCGGTAACTCGGGCGCTCAGCGCCCCCTGCGGAACGGGGCCAACGCATTCAAAGGAAAGTGTTAGGGTTTGAACCATTTCGCCCGAATTTGCTGACATAGGCGGCAATAGATCTTGGGCTCCCCAAACGGCAGATCGATTGTCTGCGCCCATACGGAACCGAGGTCTGTTGACCACGTCGACAGCATCAGCGCGCAAGGCGGCGTCCCAAGCCAGTTCAACACTCAGTCCAGTAAGTTTGACTTCGCCTGGATTCCGCAACCTTACGTAAGCATTGATTTTGTTACCCACGCGAACTGTTTGTGGGAATTCGATGCTCAATCCAATATCAGGTTTCTTAGGTCTCGGCTCGACACCCAGTACCGAAGTAGTTTTTTCAGCCAATAGATTTTCACCGGCGTAAACCCGTACAGTGGCCGGGAGCTGTCCCGTTTGGCGGACGACGAAGTTAACACCCAACGGCTGTGTTGACCCAGGCTGCAAGAAGCTGATGTTCTTTTCAACTTGGTTGGTTTGCGTGTTGATTTCGGGCAAGCCGGCTGAACTTTCGATGAGGATTCGCAAATCGGTGAGTGTCTGGCGACTGGTGTTTTTCACGTCGATGGCGTACTCGACCACTTGTCCTACTTCAGCCTGCGCGGCGCCTTGAGTCGGTTCAAACCGCAGGTCGACGCTTGCCTCGACAATTTCCGTTCGCACGGACGACTGCGTTTGAAGATTTCCCGCGGCGGCAGCCTGGAAGGTAACATCAAATGTCCCGGGCCGCAGCGCCTCCAAGACCATCGTAACATCCAGCTGTCTATGTGCATCCAAGACACCTTGGTCCCACTGCAAAAAGCTGTTGGTCGTTTGCGAAGGCTGTGGAACGGCATTGACAAGTTTAGTGCCGACAGGAATGTTCACCTGCAATCGCGCATTCTCGGTAGGTACATCACCGGGGTTCCCTAAGCTGGCCACGTAGGTAATCTGCTCGCCTACCGACCCAACATCGTTGCCAAAGGCTTGCAGATTCAATCCCGGTGAGCTGAAGGTGGCAAACGTTTGACCACTGCCGAGCACAATTTCCGGAAGATTGTCCGATGGCATGGCCGGGCGGATGACGTCGATCAAAATAGGTGTGGTGCCACGAGCCGCTTGACCATTGGCGCCGATGGGCGCCACAACTTGGGCAATTGCTTGTGAATCGCTGTTGACCTTTATCCTAGCTACGTTGCTGCCTGTCGGCGGTACAAATGCTGCGACGCTTGGGTCGACGATGGTGTATTGCACGATCCAGTCTTCGGCTGGAACTAGGTTTTCAGCCTTAGTAACCCGCGTGACGAATTGCAGCGAGTTGCCGGAGCGTTCGATAAGTGGTTGCGGGAATTCCCACTGTGCGTCGACCCAATAAATGGTCGCGGTCTGTCGTCGTCGATCCCAGATTTCGCTGTCCGGGGCCAAGACGGTAACGCGGCTAACACCTTCGCTAGGGGAGGAAATACTCAACCACGTTTGGCCTTCCTTGAGTTGGATGTCGTCCTTGCAATCAGGAGAGCCGCGATGGATGAGCGTTTCCTTGCTGCTCGTTCGTCCCTTGGCAAAGTCGACATCGAGCTTCTCTACTTTGGGAGCTTTGTGAAAAGTCAATGCGCTGATCAATTGCCCGGGGGAATCGTCACCGACTTCGATGAAGGTCCCCACGCTATCGGGCGAAAGCATCCACTCGAGCGGTTCACGATTCACCAAATAGCCATTGGGGCCGCAAATGCCGGCCAGCAAAACCACTTCGCCCCCGACCGGCGCGACAATGCGGGTGGGAGTTAGTTGTATTTCCCCCGCTTTGCCCTGAGATGGAAAGCGTTTGTCCAGTTTGTGTCCGAGCTTGTGCTCTTTCAACAGCTTGTGTTTGGTCCCGGTCGCACAGCTTCCATCGATGCAAGGGGGCGGCATGGCGGGTGTCGTAAAGGCCGGTTGGGGAATGATTCCCGACTGTCCGTTCTGGCCGTGCAAGCTGGGTAGAGTCAGTTGTGTAGTATTTGGGAAAGGCAGAAAAATTCTTGAGCCATTGGGATCGATAGCAGGAAGCTGAAAACGAGCGCAGCTAATACAGCAAGAAATCAACGTCAAGCAACTCAGAATCAGTGCAAACGAATAAGTTCGGGCGGGACGTGGAGCGATGGGCGACGACAGAGATGTCTGTCGCGATGAGCGTAAGAATTCGAACTGTCCTTGTCCCGCTTGCATCCAGAAGCGTCCTTCGAAGCGCCCCATTCCAAGGGCGAGTTTCCACGAAATACCGCCGAAGCGTAGCACATTCAATCGACCCAAGCGCAGAACGAGCGAGAGCGGAGGCGAGAAAACCCAGAATTCGACTTAGCCCCGTGCGGACTTTGTCAATTAGCGCGAATAGTCGCTCGACTCTCCGAGTCGAGACTTGTTTCTGCCGGCAGCAGGCTTCACCCGTTTCCACGAAGCGCGGTCCCTCTGAGGCGGAGGATAATAAAAGACCTTGCGCGGATACGCGAATCTGAAGAGTGGCTCGTCAACCTGAAAACTTGCTCACGCGAGAATATAACAATTATCGAACGATCTCGACTCGGAGAGTCGAGCGACAATTAGCTCAAGGCTTCTTCGATTCTGCTGATGACGGCATGCTCGCTGCTGCTAACACTGCCGAAACCGAGCACACCACCGGCTGCCTCAGCCACCGTCTTAACCTGGCTGAGAATTTCTTGCTTGAGCACATCGCGATGAGGTCCATCGAGCGAATTGGAAAGGGCGACGGCATAATCGCACCAAGCATCCAATAAATCTGCCGGCGGACGACGCGAGGTCCAGGAAGAAATCAATTCCATGGCAGCCGATTCCTTGGCGATGCCCGCTTTCTCAGCCGCCAAATGCACCGCATAACGCTCACTCTCCTCCACGCGATCGTCGGCCCAGGCTACAGCGACCAACGGAACGAGTCGGAAGGCAGACAAGGTTTCGACTGTAATGTTCTTCTCCGCAATCTCTGCAGCCAGTTTCTCATCATTGATCCCTGTCACCCGCATAATCTCTTGAGCGGTTTGCGTTACGTTCATTTCACTACGCAACTTGTCCAGCAGCTTATTGTCAATTTCGCTAAAGAAACGCTCTTCGAGGTTGAACCATTGTTTTGGCGAGTTTTGTGACATGCTGGAATCTACCCAGGATCGTTGGTTAGGTGTTGCGGGCAAAAGCCGTTACGCGTAGCGGAACTCACCCAGCGTTTCGGGGCACGGGATCGAGCGTCCCTGCGCGTTACCGAAATTTTTGGCGAATTCCGCTTTGTCTCAACGGATTTTACCACTTCGGGTCCAAATCCGTTTCGGCTTGGCGGTCCACCGCTAAGGTTAGACCGACAATCACCATGATAAGCCGCCTGCCGCCAGTCGCAACGGGGCAGGCCCAAGTAACTTTCAAGAAATAAGGTTGCGAACAGGCCTCGAAGATTGCTCATCGAGCTACTTTCGACAACACTAGTGGAATAGGAATTACTACGAGAAGTTCTGTAGAGAGTTCTGGCCAACGAGGGCTAGGGAATGCGATTCGATTTCCAGCTCTCGCAGTTATTGATTTTGCCCTTCAAGAAGCATCCACTGTGTCAAGCATCGAATTCAGTAGCACCGGATCACCTACTTCTCAGCGCGCTAGGCCTGTGACAGGAACGCACATGCCGGCCTTCGTGTTCCAGACAGGTAAGGACTTAGCTCGCCACGCCGCGCAAATCATCGCGAGGCTCATTCGCGAGCGCTCCGACCTGGGGCAAACGACGGTCATTGGCTTGCCCACGGGAAGCACTCCAGTAGGAACGTATCGCGAGCTGATTCGCTTGCATCACGAGCAGGAACTCGACTTCACCAACGTAGTCGTCTTTTGCTTGGACGAGTTTTACTCAATTTCGAATGACAATCCCCAAAGTCATCGACGTTGGTTGGCGGAGCACTTTTTTGATCATGTCAACATCAGGCCGGAAAACGTGCATTGCCTGGACAGTCAAGTGGCTGCGAGCGATGTTGAGTTGCACTGTCGGCGGTACGATGAAGCAATTCAAAGCGCAGGCGGCTTTGATCTGGTGCTTCTGGGAATCGGACGCAATGGACATATCGGTTTCAACGAACCGTTCTCGATGCGCAAGAGTCGTACGCGACTGTGTACGCTCGACCCCATCACCCGCCAGGCGTGCGCCAGTGATTTCTTCGGAGAATCGAATGTGCCCTTGCAAGCGTTGACGGTAGGCTTGTCCCCCATCCTGTCATCCCGGCACGTTTTGCTCTTGGCTTTGGGCGAGCATAAGGCGGCGATTGTAGCGGAGACGCTGGAAGGAACTATAACCGACCGCGTTCCCGCTTCCTATCTGCTAGAACACGTCGACGCGCGTACTTTGTTAGATATGCCGGCGGCTGGTTTATTGACGGGTATCTCCATGCCATGGCTGTTGGAGAAAGTCGAATGGGATGAAGCGTTGGTCAAGAGAGCCGTACTGTGGCTCTGCGAGCAAACCGGCAAAGCACTGTTGAAGCTCGACGACGAAGACTTCCGTCAGCACGATCTGCATCAACTGCTGCGTCATCACGGCCCCGCACAGAAAATTTCACATCATGTCTTTCGCTGGATGCAAGACACGATCGAATACCATCCGGCTAGCCGCGATCCAGCCAAGACCTGCCTGTGCTTCAGCCCGCATCCGGACGACGATGTGATCAGCATGGGTGGGACGCTCATTCGCTTGGTGGAAGATGGGCATCGAGTACATATCGCGTACATGACCAGTGGTAACATTGCGGTCTTCGATCACGATGCGTTGCGGGTGGCCGATCTAGTGACAGAATACAACCGGTTGTTTTCAATTGACCAACAGAAGTCGGTTGAGGTTCAACAACAAGTGGCGGGTGGCTTAGAGAATAAGAAACCGGGCGCGCCCGATCATGAAACGATCTTGAGGATCAAGTCGCTGATTCGTTGGAGCGAAGCCCGCGCAGGGGCGATGCATGTGGGCTGTCGAGCGGAGGACTTGCACTTTCTGGACTTGCCCTTCTACCGCACGGGAACCATCGCCAAACGACCCATGGGAGAAGAGGACACACGCATTATTCGGGAATTGCTGGAACGGGTTCAGCCCGATCAGATCTATGTGGCCGGCGACTTGGCCGATCCTCATGGTACGCACCGCGTCTGCGCTGAAGCCATTTTGTGTGTGCTGGCTGAAATGCAGCGCGAGGGACGGACCATTCCGGAAGTGCTACTCTATCGCGGGGCTTGGCAGGAATATGCCCTACACGAAATTGAGATCGCCGTACCGCTCAGCCCTAGTGACATTGAACTCAAGCGGCAAGCGATCTTCATGCACGAAAGTCAAAAGGACGAAGCGCTCTTTCCCGGTGCGGACCCACGAGAGTTCTGGCAACGCGCCGAGGATCGCAACAAAGGAACCGCCGAGAAGTATAACCAAATCGGTTTGCCCGAGTTCTTCGCCTTGGAGGCCTTCACGCGTTGGAAGGGCCATGAGATTTAATCGTTTGACCCGCAGCCGTAGGTAAACCTCAGCCGCAGGTATTGATGCCCGCGCAATTTAGTGCCGAAGGCACGAAATTCGATAGCCTGGGATGCAAATCCCAGGTCATCAAAGCATCCCCGCGTTTTTCCGGCTTGCCAGCAATCGACCGCGAATGCGGTCGATCGCTGGCAAGCAGCAGACCAGGTTCGACACACGGATCCTCGCCTATGGCTGCGGGTCAAACAAAAACTGTGCCAGTGTCAACAAAAACCGTAAAACGGCAAACCCACAGCCCGTCACACAACGGCTTGCGAATGCTTAGCAGCCTTTTCACGTCGGCGGGCTGCGAGCCGTTTGAGCTGGGCTGGTGGTACCTCGCGCCAGCGACGGTGCAGCCACCAGTATTGTTCCGGTGCCAATCGCACTGCGGCTTCCAATCGAAGGTTGTACCACGCGGTCAATTCTTCGACGGAATGCAAATGCTCGGGGACAATCTCCTGGTCCAATTCTGCAGGATCCGCAATGCCTGTCATCCCCATCTCGAATCGTAACGGTCGATCGAGTCGGCGGGTGTAGTTAACCACCATGGGCGCTTTGGCAGAAAGCACAAACAGCGCCAGCGCTTTGTGACAAGAAGTGGGATGGCCGAAAAAGTCAACCCAACATCCCTTTCCACCGGCATGCTGATCTGCCAACAGCGTTAGAATGCCACCTGAATCGAGCACTTGCTGCACTTGAGTGGAACTTCCCTCTTTGGGTAGAATTCGATGGCCGCCGAACGATCTATACTTAGCAAAGAAATCATTGACGTAGGGGTTGTCCAACGGCCGTGCAATGGTCGAAGTGGGCGTTCCGATCAGTCCTGCCCAGTAGCCGGCCACCTCAAAGTTTCCAAAATGCCCCGTCACCAATACTGTTGAGCGTGGCGACATCATCGTCTGAAACATCTCGTTCTTGTTCTTCACATAGAAATGCTCACGCCAATTGGTGCGGTGAATCTTGCGCGGCGCGTGGGCAATTTCACAGATCATCAGCAACAGATGATGCCACATTCGGCGACGTAACAAGGCCTTGTGTTCCGTACTCAGCGGTCCATAAACCAATTCCAGGTTGGGATCTATTGTATCGCGGCGAATTCGAGTCCAGTCGGCAATGGCAACGGCCAGCAGTCGACACCAGCGATCGCAGCACTCAAGTGACAGTGACTGAATAAAACACAGCACGCAGCGCAGAGCCACGTAACCGTAGTAGTCAATCCAAGTTCCGGTTGGTTTGGGGGTAAAAGGGGACATGTCTCACAGCGAAAGCAGGGGAACCGGCCAGCAATCCAGTGCTTTGTCAATGTTTAATTTTGGGGTGATCTGGGAAAAGGTGTCGGACACCAAAAGCCGGAACGGCCCTTCGGGTGCTTCGCCCTTTTGGTGTCCGACACCTTTTCCCGACCCGCGTTGTACCCCAATTCTTAGGTTTGACAAAGCACTAGTTTCGCCAACGGTGGGCAAAGGAAACCGAATTGATAACATATGAAATAAGTTTAGCGGTGACCAGCGGCCCACCCGTCGCTGCAGCCGCCAAGACTGCCGACAGTTATGGACTGTTCGTGATGTCCGACACCCGAGAGTCTTGGTGACTTCCGCTACCGTTTCTTCCGTTTAGCGATGTTTAAAGCAAACACTATGCAGTGGGCCGACTTACTCGGACATCAACGACAGAAAGAATGGTTTGAAATTGCGTTGGCCGGTAATCGGCTGGCGACCAGTTTCCTGTTCGTAGGCCCAGCAGGGATCGGCAAACGCACTTTCGCTCGACTACTGGCCAAAGGGTTGTTGTGCCGCAATTCAGACACGCGTTCATTAGAAGCTTGTGGTGCGTGTGAGGACTGCGTTCAAGTCGACGCAGGAACGCATCCGGATCTGTTGACGATTGCCAAGCCAGAGGACAAGGCGTACATTCCGATCGATTTGCTAATTGGCGAGCGTGACAAGCGGATGCGCGAGGGCTTGTGCCATGACATTAGCATGCGACCGTATGGCGGACGCCGCAAGATTGCCATCATTGACGATGCAGACTATTTCAATACTGAGGGCGCCAATTGCCTGTTGAAAACATTGGAAGAGCCTCCAATTGATTCCCTATTGATTTTGCTGGGGACCAGCCTGCAACGCCAGCTACCTACCATTCGTTCGCGTTGTCAGGCTGTCTTGTTTAAACCACTCGAAAGGGAACAACTCCAAACACTTTTGCTCCGCGCGGGACTCACCGACTCGACCGAGCGTGCGGCCAGCTTGGCACAGCAAGCCAATGGCAGCTTGGCGGAAGCACGCCTGATGATCGACCCCGAGCTCGACGAATTTCGCACGCATTTGTTGGAGTCATTGGTAAGGCCACAGTTGCCATTGCTGGAATTGGCCAAGAGCTGTGGGGCAATCACAGATGCTGCGGGTAAGGATGCACGCGTCAAACGTGAGCGGTTGAAGCTGGTCTTTCGATTGGCGGCCAACTTCTATCGGGAACTAGCGTTGTACCTAAGCCGCTCTTCATCCAACCCCGATGCTAACCCACAGTCTGCAGATCAGTCGGTCAATCCCGAACTTGCCGCCGCCTTAGCTATCTGTGGACGTTCTTGGAAGTCTGGATCGCTGGGTGCCACTCGAGCCTGGGATCGTTGCTTATTGGCCACCGAACAAGTTGACCGCAATGCGAACCAAGCAAGTTTGTTGGAAGCCTGGGCAGCCGATATCGCGCGTTTCGGCGGTTGCTAGAATTTGCGGAAATATCGACACTCCTAGCTGATCGCCGGTACTGATAGGGGGTTTTACCCTCCCGCGCGCCCGAGCTCGCTATCAAAAGTGCATGTTTTCGCGGGAGGGTCGCTAGATGAGTTCTACGAACCTAGCGGGGAGGGCAAACAAGTGTTTTCCCTCCCCGAAAAGCTCGCATCACTCGCTTGCCGACCCTCCCCCGAACTGGTCGATTTCCTCGTTTTCTCCAACGCGCGGGAGGGTGAAATCAACCTTCGTAACGGCGATCAGCGAGAAGTGTCGAAATATCAGCTCGGCGCGAGTGGGTCGCTTGTTCAATCGTAGGCTGCGCTCCGGAATGGGACCGTCCGGCGCCCCACTCGCTCGCGCGTCGAGCTGATATTGGGACCGAAAGTGACGCTGTCCAATTTTTTGACGTTCAATCTCTACTGCGGAACTGATTGGGAGTTGGAGCCGGTTTCAATGGCTGAGCGAATTGTTTGTGCGAATCCTTCGAGCTGCTGCATGTTTTCACAGTAAGCAGAGAACTTCATCTTGCGTCGTAACTCGCTAGTCAGCGCGTTGCCACCAACGACAAACGCGACGTCCGTGCCGAATCTTTCATAAAGCGCGGAGTATCCAGCCAGAAACGATTGCTGATCCATGATATGGGAGCAGCTGAGCCAAAAGAGTTTGGGTCCGTTGTCCGCAATCGCAGCTTCCAACGTGCCAAACGGGAGGTTGTCGCCTAGAGAAACCGAATTCCAATGGGCACTGCGAAGCACCACTTCGGCCATCTTAGTACCCAAAGAATACTGGTCACCAGAGGCTGCTCCTCCCATGGCCAGCAAACTATCTTCCTTAACAGGGGGAAGAAGTGTTTGCAATTCGTGCAAGATGCGCAAGGCGATTTCACATCCTCGCCGTTCCTGATAGACCTCGGCTTGGCCACACGACCAACGCTCGCCTATAGTCCGGAATGATTCCGCCACTACTTCATCACAGATCGTGCTTACGCTATGTTCGGCCAGGTATAAATCAATGACAACTTGGCGACAACGCGATTCCCTCCCTGCCAATAGTGCCTCCGTCAATTTCTCTCGGCCGCGCTCGATAACTCGAACGCTTTGGCCACTGGTAGCTGGCAAACCCAATGCCTCAGGAGCGACCAGGTGATGTTTGCCGTCGCGAACCAATGCCAGGACATCCGCCAAGGCGATGCGGCGATGGCCACCTGATGTATATTGCGTGGGTATGTCGCCTTTGTCACACCAGCGCTTCACCGATGATTCACTGACGCCGAGCGCCCTGCCCACCTGTTTAGGAGTTACCAGTTCATTCATCGATGGGCCTTGAAGACGTTTTGTATGTTACCCCAAAAATGTCAATCAAATTCTTATTCCGAATACTAAGCTTTGTCTCAAACGGTGTCTGACACTTTGGAGGGCAATCCGAATTGCTTGAACTAATCTTGCCCGGAGCAGGGATAAAACGCTAGTCAGGTGGTGAGCGGCGAGAAAGGTCGAAATATTACTTTTTGAGGAAATCCTGCGCATATACCCTCAGATGCGCACGGAACTCGCGCAGCAGCCGGCTTTGGAATCGGTAGGGATTCCAAACCGCCGCAATCGTTCGAGTCGGTTTCACGCCGTGCAATGATCGGTAGCTGCGTCGTTTGGATCGATCGAGCCGCTTCGCCATCTCTGGAATCATGGAAACTCCATGCCCCAGCGAGACTAATTCTTGAACCATCACCAGTTGACTCGTTCGCTCTACCACCAGAGGCTGTACAGAGCGTTGTCGACAAAATGAAGTGATGCTATCAGATAAGCAATGAGCTTCGTCCAACAACACAAATGGATAGTGTTCTACATCGCTGACACGGATCTGTTTCTTGGCGGCTAGAGGGTGGTTGCGCGGCAGAACGAGACTCAACTCCTCTTCGAAAAGTTCTTCCACTTCGACATATCGCGTTGGAATGGGCAGCGCGACAATTGCCACGTCTAGCTCAGCCTGTTTGCATCGTTTCATCAAATTGTCGGTGGTGTCCTCTTGAACGATCAGGCTGGCTTTGGGAAAGGCATCTGAAAACGTCCGCAGGAGATTCGGAAGGAAAAATGGAGCAATTGTTGGGATGGCTGCAATGCGAATTCGTCCACTTTGTCCGTCGTCGCAGATTTCGGCCTTGCAATCTTCGAGCAGGAGCAGAATCTGTTCAGCCCGAGACTGAAACAACTGTCCCGCATCTGTTAGGTCGACGGAGCGCGGTTTCCGCTCAAACAATGGTTGGCCAAGTTCCTCTTCGAGCCGCTGAATGGAGCGGCTCAATGTAGGTTGCGAGATTCCCAGCCGCTCTGCCGCGTGGGTGAAGTTTCGCAAGTCGGCGACGCTTCGAAAATGCAAGAGTTGATCTGTATCCATAATAGAGGACGCCTGAGTTCAATTCTAACTGTAGCTACCCCATAGGGACTGGCCATACGAAAACTGCATACCAAGTATCCCACAAATGCATTTGATTAATACTGGCAAATAGCGAATACTAAGCTGATTGACTAACTGGTCCGCCACATCTCTCGGTCGGCGGCCAACCGGTCTGAATGGTGGATGCAGATTGGCATCCCCGACTCCCTTCCCTGCAACTATATGGAGAGATCACATGACTTCAACAATCCGTTGGGCTCGTGCTGCGACATGTTGGGTGGTGCTTTTCGGCGCAACTTCTGCTTGTGCACAGGAATCACCGACATCCAAATCAGCCGGTGAAAAACTGGAAGCTCCGGCCTATTGCCCAGTGATGGGTGCCGTCCCGAACCCAACCAGCAGACACACGGCGGCTGGAGTCTACTCCAATGGAGACTGGTGGCCGAATCAGCTGAATCTGCAGATCCTCCACCAGAATTCGTTGAAAAGCAACCCTATGGGTAAGGATTTCGACTATGCCCAAGAATTCAAAAATCTTGATCTCGCCGCCTTGAAAAAGGACATTCATGCGCTGTTGACGAATTCACAAGATTGGTGGCCAGCTGACTATGGCAACTATGGTCCATTTTTTGTTCGGATGGCTTGGCACAGCGCAGGGACGTATCGAGTTACCGACGGTCGCGGTGGTGCCGGCTACGGCACTCAGCGGTTTGCGCCTCTCAACAGCTGGCCAGACAATGGTAACCTCGACAAAGCGCGACGGCTACTGTGGCCAATCAAGCAAAAGTACGGCAAGTCAATTTCGTGGGCGGATCTGATGATTCTGACTGGAAACTGCGCCATTGAAGCTATGGGCTTCGAGACGATGGGATTCGCAGGTGGTCGTGCAGACGTTTGGGAGCCACAACAGGACATCTATTGGGGACCAGAAAGCGAGTGGCTAGGCGATAAGCGTTACAGCGGCCAACGTGAACTTGAAAATCCTCTCGCTGCCGTACAGATGGGTTTGATCTACGTTAACCCGGAAGGACCCAACGGCAATCCCGATCCGCTCGCAGCCGCCAAGGACATTCGGGAAACTTTTGGCCGTATGGCAATGAACGACGAAGAGACCGTGGCACTTATTGCAGGGGGCCATACTTTTGGCAAAGCTCACGGCGCTGCGGATCCAAGTAAGTACGTCGGTGCTGCGCCCGAAGGTGCCAGCCTTGAAGAGCAGGGTCTGGGTTGGAAGAATTCTTTTGGAAAGGGCAATGCGGAAGATACAATCACGAGCGGATTGGAAGGCGCGTGGAGTTCTACGCCCACAGCCTGGTCACACGAATACTTCAACAATCTATTTGCCTATGAATGGGAATTAACCAAAAGTCCAGCTGGCGCTGCCCAGTGGACTCCGAAGGGGGCAGCCGCCAACGGGAGTGTGCCCGATGCACACATTCCATCAAAACGTCACGCACCCATCATGTTCACCACCGATTTGGCACTGCGCATGGACCCAATCTATGGGCCAATTTCCAAACGCTTCCATGACAGCCCAGCGGAGTTCGAAAAAGCGTTTGCCAAGGCTTGGTACAAACTAATTCACCGTGACATGGGGCCCTACTCGCGATGCCTCGGACCGGAGGTTGCCGAGCCGCAATTGTGGCAGGACCCCGTCCCAGTGGTTGATCATCCGCTGATCGACAATCAGGATATTGCAGCTTTAAAAGGTAAACTGCTCGCATCTGGGCTGTCGGTTTCGCAGTTGGTCGAAACCGCGTGGGCATCGGCCTCAACGTTTCGTGGCAGCGACAAACGTGGTGGAGCCAACGGAGCTCGTATCCGCTTGGCACCGCAGAAGGATTGGGCAGTCAATCAACCGTCCGAACTTGCCAAGACTTTGAAGACTCTCGAAAAAGTCCAACAGGCTTTCAATAGCTCGCAGTCAGGTGGCAAACGCGTATCGATGGCCGACCTGATTGTTCTAGGTGGATGTGCGGCCGTTGAGCAAGCTGCCAAGAATGCTGGACACGAAGTGCTAGTGCCCTTCTCGCCCGGTCGCACCGATGCGTCGCAGGAGCAGACCGATGTGGAGTCATTCGCAGTACTCGAACCGAAAACGGATGGATTCCGCAACTACTTTGGTCACCAAGAGCTGAACCGCCCTGCGGCAGAGTTGCTGATCGATCGAGCCAATCAACTCACGCTAACAGCTCCCGAAATGACGGTCTTGATCGGTGGCATGCGCGTCTTGGATGCGAGCGCCGACAATATGAAGCTTGGTGTATTCACGAAAAGAGCTGACGCGTTGACGAATGACTTTTTCGTGAATCTGCTCGACATGAACACCGAGTGGAAAAAGTCACCGATCTGCGAGCATTTCTTTGAAGGGCGCAATCGACTTACAGGAGCCATCACATGGAAGGCCACTTCTGTTGACCTCCTATTCGGTTCGAACTCGCAACTCCGCGCGATCGCGGAAGTATATGCCAGCGCCGACGCACAGCACAAGTTCATCGATGACTTCGTAGCAGCTTGGAACAAGGTGATGAGCGCGGATCGCTTTGACTTGGATCCAGCTATACGAAGCGGGCGGACTTCCATTGTGACCCGATAGTGCTGATGACGGCAATGAGCAACGAATGATCAACTCGCTTCCGGCTGCCGGAAGCGATAGACAGTCTTGATGGAAACAATCAAACGATCGCGATAGCACAGTGAAGCTTGCGAGGCCGAGTAAATCTGAGCGTCAAGCCCAACACCATCATTAGCGCAAACGTCGATGATGGCTCAGGCACTGCGATTGGCCCACCGCTTAGCACGCGAACGTTGCTCAGCGTGACGTCAGCGGTGCCAACTCCCTGCCAGCCGGTCAGGTCACTGCGTAAAAAGAACGAGGCTATCAAGTCGCTATCGGTCCATTGCTTTTGGATGCCCGCATAGGTAGCAGTTATTTGAGGAGCACCAGCACCAGGCATCGTCGCAGCGCCTAATAGCACATCGCCACTGTGGGCTCGGTACTCCACAAACAGACTGCCCGATAAAGTCGAGGCTGTCAGCAAGTCCAAAACGAGGGCCGACTGCGTCACATCGTCGATTCGTGCGGCCCCGACGTATGGGCCCAACGCGGACCCATTTTGCGTCAACATGGCTACTCCAGCCGAGTTGCGCCCGTCGCCATCTTCTCCGACTCCAAAACCCAGTCCGAGTATGCCGGTTGGAGTACCGTCGAAGGCCCAGGTGTAGTCGATTCCGATCGAAAAATCAGAAGTCGCATCGAATTTGTAGCCAGTTGAGGCTGAATTTGGCGTTTTCGCATTGATACTTTGGAGACCAATGTCAACGCTTGGGGCGACTGCACCTGTGCCAGCGCTCAACGTCGCGTTCACAGGAGTTACCTGGGCCGAAAAATTCGCATTGGGAAGGTCTTGGACCAAAGTCCAGCTGTGGAAAGTAGTAAAGTCAGCTAACAGACTCTGGGGCGAAGCCAGCTGCACGCCAGCAATCAAGATTAGCATTCTGAGGTTCATGACGCATCAGGCTCGATTCACGACGGTTACAACGGAATCTCGATTGTAGTTGGCTAACGTGAGAGATGGAGCGGATTTGCGAAAGATTTCTGCGGCCAATGCCCTTGCTATTCGTCCAATTTCGTTCGCTTGGGATCGTGCGCAGGGGTATCAAGCTTGAGCCCATCCTATGCTATACTCTGCTGCCATTCGAAGCCGCGACAAGCACAACGATTTCGAAGTCGTCACACGTCTAGTCCTCCACCCCAGTTACGATCCCTTATGTATTTGCCTCGAATCGTTGGATTATTAGCTGCGTTTTGGGGGGTCGGCGGAGCAACCACATTGCTCGGATTCGCAGTTGCTCGAATGCTGCAGCAATGTATCGATGCGACAAGCTACCAGCTGAATGCTGTGCACATCGTCGTGTTAGTGGCATGGACGTTCTTCATGGCCTACAGCGAAGGATATCGTGGATTTCAACGCGGCTATTCTCCCCGCGTGGCAGCGCGTGCGTTGTATCTTCGCCAGCACTGCACAACCTTGCGTCTGGTGCTGGCCCCGATGTTCTGCATGGGTTTTTTTCACGCACCGCGCCGGCGGCGAATTACGGTGGTTGTGCTAATCGCGGTGATATCGCTGCTCGTGGTTCTCTTTCGTCAGCTTCCACAACCCTGGCGCGGCGTCTTAGACTTTGGTGTCGCCGTCGGCTTATCTTGGGGAATCGTCGCAACACTAATCTATTTCTTCAAATACATTGCCGTGGATGATGTGCCCCTAAACGCTGAAGTCGAAGTCAAAGCGTAAAATAGCGCGTGACTCATAATCGCGTGCTTAATTCCACTCTTTCTTTCTGGCAATCCAGATCGAAGATTTAACATGATGCAATAGATGACGCGAGATACTCCCGAGAAAGAACCTGGCAATGGCTGATTTGCCGGTATCACCAAGGAAGAGCAAATCCGTTTCTTCTGTCTCGACCAAATCCCGTAAAGCATCGCCTATGTGTTTGGTCTCGCGCACGACTTGCGTCATAGGACACTTACATGAGGCCTTGGCACGCATAACCGCCAAAGTCTTGTTGGCTGCGGCGAGTGATTCTGAGTCGTAGACCTCTTCGTCGGACAGCAAGTGTGGCTTCTCAAAAAACATACCGAGCGTGATATTGGTCGTCTTTTCTGGCCAATCGAAGCCAATCATTTGCTCATAGGCTAGCCTGGATTGCGGAGAGTCATCATAGGCCAGCAAGATATTAAAATCACGATCGCGCGCAGCAGGTTTGGCACTAGGCCGAACGACGAGCACGGGACACCTAGCGTGGTTTGCAGCAAAATTTGCCGTACTTCCCAAGATTACCCGATACGCAGCGTTGTGCCCGCGCGCCCCCATTACAATCAGGTCAACGTCCAACTCCTTGCCCTTGTCCATTATAAGCCGGCTGGGGTGCCCGTACTCGATGATTTGATCCGTTACATAACCCAATGGCTCAAGCATAGCCTGTGCCTTGCCCAAGTTTTCTTGAGCCTTTTCTTTTTCAACTTCTTGAAGAGGCAGCGCAACTTCGTCGGTGATAATGTCTGTCAGCGCAGTAATCAGCGAGATCTTAGGTTTTTTGGTAAACGGGAGGCGAGTCACGAAGTCTAAGGCTTCCATGGATTCCTTAGACCCGTCCAAAGCAAGGAGTAGATGCATTTCCTTATTAACCTTTCGTTGTAGATATCATTAACGATGTAAAATTTTGAGCGGCAATTTGTATACGAATCCGCGATCCTATACAGGGGTAATGTCTGGAAGCGCACGAACAATTTCCACATCCCTGCCGTACCCCATACAACACTCCCCCTGTGGCTTGGTGGTCTGATCAACGGTGCTTGTCTGAACTCGTCGGCAAATTGTGTGCCGTCTAAACCCTAACGGTCACTAGGTGACATCGATTCGGTTAGAGTTTCTCGTTTGAAGCCTGGAGAGAGATAGATTCTTGGCGATTTCCGACACGATCAATCAAGAACGCTGGGCAACGTACTCGGTTGCGGTTAAGTGACCCAATGAGTATTCTGAGTCCAACGGAGTTGCTGATCGTCGATGACGATCAGGAGCTTCGAGAACGTGGCAATGACGCACGGTTATTGACAGTGAAGTTGAGCGGGCCTGGATGGGAGCGGCAGTCATCCGCTCGTGCCGCACTTAAAGCGTACCACTGGCCAGGCAAGTTTCCAGAATCGCCCGCAGGCGAGTTTTACGGTCGCCCAGTGATTGGGAATCATTTCCGACTGGGTTCGACTCGATCTTAGTCACAGTTCACTCCGAGACCTGTTGTACAAATTGTCTAAAAAAATGTGAAATGCGTATACGTCTGGGCTGGCGAATCCCAACTTGTGACCTACATTGGGCGAAAACGCCCACCGGAGAGACCAAATTCTGCACACCGCACACAGTTAATCCACGGAAGCCACCCGCTCCACTTCCAACGGAAACGATGCATGGCGTTAGCAATACTCGAATTGCTAGACACGCGTTGCGAAAAAACATTTGGCACGAAACGTGCATATCGATCGTTTCAGTCTTTGGGGCATTTTTTGTCTGCCCGCGTGGCGTTGTCTGCAGATTTACCAAGATTGTACAATGACGAACGCAACCCACTGTTCTCAACTTTCAAAAATCCTTTTTCCCAAAGGGTTGTACTGTTTGTTTTTGATCGGAGCAGTTCTGTTGGTGTCCGGGACGATGCATGGCGCTGGAATGCATTTCCTCTCGGAGTGCGAAGCTCCTGTCGATGAGGTAGCATCCTCGGAAGTTGTGATCGTCCTCAACCAAAGGCGCGTTAAGCCGCGGCATACTCGGCAAGCAACTCTGTTTTTGATGCCCGAATTGCGCGTGGCAAGTTTGCGTGTGCTTGGCAAGCCAGCTCCAGTTGCTTCTTCCGGACATCGGCTCCCGAACAATCTGCTGGCGCCGCTACGTCTTTAATGCGACTTTCGCCGCTCGTGCAAACTCTGTACTTGCATGAACGGCCAGCATCACACACGTTCGGGATGCTGGCGGTTGCCGTATTGGCAGCCATTTCGGCTGCTACGATTCGATTTGCATATACGCTCGCACTCATTTCGGCGTGTCTGCTCAATACTATGCTCACAACCAAATTCTAAGGATTTAGACACATGCAAAAGCTCGTCGACGGCATTCACGAATTCCAGGAAACTTTGTTCACGCCCCAAAAAAAGCTCTTTGAGCGACTGGCCCAGGGGCAACAACCGCTGGCACTGTTCATTACCTGCTCCGACTCGCGCATCGACCCCAGCCTGCTGACGCAAACGCAACCGGGCGAGCTGTTCATCATGCGCAATGCTGGCAACATCGTGCCACCCTACGGAGCGGTGCTTGGAGGTGAAGCGGCCACGATCGAATTTGCCATTTCGGTGTTGAAGATCAAAGACGTCATTGTCTGTGGTCATTCCCACTGCGGAGCGATGAACGGACTGCTGCATCCAGAGGCAGTCGGCGAGTTGCCGGCGGTTCGCGCCTGGCTCAAGCACGCCGAAGCAACGTCTCGGATCATGAAGGAGAACTACACGCACATTACTGAAGAAGCGCCTCGACTGACCGCGACTGTCGAAGAAAACGTTCTCGTGCAGCTTGAAAATCTGCGGACACATCCCTCAGTGGCGGCGACATTAGCCCGTGGCGACCTAAAACTGCATGGCTGGGTTTACAAGTTTGAAACGGGACAGGTCTTTGCGTACGACGCTGGCAGCGGACAGTTTCTTCCCGTCGAAGAAACCGTCGCTCGTTCCGCGCTTGTCTCGGCTAAGTTGCCATCGATTTAGCGACTGATGGCATGGTCTGAGTTCCTTTAAACGGATCATTCGAGCTTTTTAAGTGACCAAATATGAATGGCACACAGGAAGTTCGATCAGCAACTATACGTGCCAAACCGGCAACTCAGCTACAACAACGCACTCTTACGCTTCGAAAGTCATGAGAATCATCCACGAAGATCTGAAAGTCAATACTTTAAACGCTCCGCTAGCGCATGCGGGGCAGATAGAACTGACGGACAACTGGCACTCGCTGCCAGCAGCTGCGGCGTTGGCTGCGCTTGCCTCTTCAGAGTCGGGAATCAGCTCGCCTGAAGCTGCTGAACGGCTTGAGCAATTTGGGAGAAATCGACTCGCAGAACAATGTCGGACTAGCGCCTGGATGAAATTGTTACTGCAGTTTCACAATCCGCTAATCTACGTTCTGCTGGCCACCGCGGGGGCGACCGGATTGTTGCAGCACTGGGTCGATACTGGAGTTATCCTGGGCGTTGTAGTCATCAATGCAATCATCGGCTTCATTCAAGAAGCCAAGGCGGAGCAGGCCATTGAATCGTTGAAGCAGATGCTGGCTCCACTCGCCATCGCTCTGCGAGACGGAAAAAAAACGAGCGTTCCGGCGAGCGAAATTGTGCCGGGTGATGTGGTGCTGTTGCAGAGTGGCGATAAAGTGCCGGCGGATCTACGGTTGTTTCGGCTCAAGAACTTGCAGATCGATGAAGCACCGCTGACGGGAGAATCCGTGCCTGTAGCAAAATCGGTGGATGTTTTACCAGAAGAAGCACCACTCGCGGATCGACGAAATCTGGCTTTTGCGGGGACGCTAGTTACAACCGGCATTGCAATCGGAGTCGTGGTGGCGACGGGCGAAGCCACGCAAATCGGTCGTATCGCAGGCATGCTGCACGGAGTGCAAGGAGTTGATACTCCACTGATCCGGCGACTCGCCTATTTCAGTCAAGTAGTCACGGTCGCCATCATTCTGTTTTGCATTCTCGTTTTCGTATTAGGAGTTGCCTTTGGTCATTCAGCAATTGACATGATGATGGCCACTGTGGCACTGGCCGTGTCTGCAATTCCCGAAGGTTTGCCAGCAATCATGACGATCACCTTGGCCATTGGGGTCAAACGCATGGCTGCGCGCAACGTCGTGATACGCAAATTACCTGCCGTCGAATCGCTTGGAAGTACGACCGTCATATGCACCGATAAGACCGGTACTTTGACTCGTAACGAAATGACAGTGACGAGCGTCGTTTCTATCGACGGAACATTCACGGTAACAGGTGGCGGCTATTCGCCGCTCGGCGACGTGCTCGACGCTAATGAGAAAGCTGTCTCAATCGATCAGTCTCCTGTACTAGCCGAATTGTTAATGGCCAGCGCCCTGTGCAATGACTCTGGACTGCGACTTGACGGAGGACAGTGGAGAATCGATGGCGACCCAACGGAAGGATCACTACTAGTGCTCGCTAGTAAGGCCGGGCTAAAACTGGACGCCATCATGAAATCCTGGCCACGCACCGACGAAATCCCATTTGAGTCGGAGCATCAGTTCATGGCAACGCTGCACCACAACCATCGTGGCGAAGCAGTGATTTACCTGAAGGGTGCGCCGGAGGCAGTGCTGTCTCGCTGCATCAAAGATTGGGGAACAGATAATCCGTTCGAACACGCGCGTTGGCAGCAGGAGGCTAACGACATGGCCAGCAAGGGATTGCGGGTCTTGGCAATAGCTGAAAAGCATCACGACCCGCTACAGACAGTTCTTGAATTGACAGAAACTGAACACGAATTTTCACTGCTGGGGTTGGTGGGCATGTTGGATCCTCCAAGGCAAGAGGCAATCGAGGCTGTAGGGAAATGCCATGCTGCCGGGATACGGGTAAAGATGATTACGGGCGATCACGTGGCTACCGCTCAGGCAATAGGGCTTCAGGTCGGTATAGGCGATAAACACGGAGCCATCACCGGAGCACAACTCGACCAATTAGAGGCTGACGCTTTTGACAAGGCCGCCGCGGAGTCGGATATCTTTGCGCGCGTTTCGCCAGCCCACAAACTTAAGCTGGTGCAAGCGCTGCAGCGACAGGGGCACGTGGTGGCGATGACAGGAGACGGAGTAAACGATGCGCCCGCGTTGAAACAAGCGGACATCGGCGTAGCCATGGGGCAGACCGGTACGGAGGTATCCAAAGAAGCGGCTGAAATGGTGCTGCTTGACGACAACTTCGCCAGCATTGAGCGAGCCGTAGAAGAAGGGCGCACGGTCTTCAACAATTTGCGAAAGACGATTCTCTTTATTCTACCCACCAATGGCGGTGAATGTTTGACTCTGGTGGCCGCGTTGTTGCTTGGAACGCTCCTCCCGATACTACCGCTGCACATCTTGTGGATCAATCTAGTCACCACGGTTGCTCTGGCGTTAACCCTCGCCTTCGATCCCGTAGACGATGGCATCATGAACCAGCCGCCGCGCGATCCGAAACTTCCACTCCTCGACCGCGGACTGGTATGGAGAATTCTGTACGTTTCGGCCATGATGGCATTTGGTACGTTTGCCTTGTTCTTCTACGAGTTGCATGTGGGTAGTAGCTTGGCCGTCGCCCGTGGGGTGGCTGTCAACGCAATTGTTTTTTTCGAAGTGGCCTACCTGTTTAATAGCCGCCATCTCACCGACTCGATTATCAATTACCGCGGATTCTTCGGCAATCGAGTGGTCTGGTGGGGCATCACGGCTGTGATTGTCCTGCAGCTCATTTTCACCTACTTACCCATAGCGAATCGATTGTTTGAAGTAGGACCACTCGACGCACGAATGTGGCTCCACATCGTTGTAGCAGCCTCAGGACTCCTGTTGCTCGTCGAAGCTGAGAAAGCTCTTGCTAAAAAACTACTGCGTGGTCATTAAATTCAAGCCAGACCTTAGTGCATAAATGACCTGAGAAAACTGGATGGATTACCTTGCTTCTCCTCAGCCGCTGGTGCGCATGCCGGCTGCAATGCCGTTGATGGAAAGACGACTTAAATGTCTCAGTTCCTCTTCAGGGATTGACGATCGGGTATCGCGGGCGCGACGCAGCAGTTCAATCTGAATTAAGTTCAGTGGATCGATATAGCGATTTCGAACTCGAATTGATTCCTGTAGCCAGGGTGTTCCATCCAATAGGCCATCCTGCTCGCTTAGCGTCAAAATTGCCGACCGCGAACGCGAATACTCGGCTGTTATCAGAGCGAAGATCTGCTTAAGCGGCCCCGCATCTCCGGCCAAGTTCGCATATTGACGGGCAATATCGAGATCGGTCTTGGCTAATGCAAGCTCTGCGTTGTCGATACATGCCCTAAAAAACTGCCAATTCTCGTACATGTCACGTAGTGTCGCCAGCTTGTCGGAATCAGCCACAAGCGATTCAACGGCAATCCCCATGCCGTACCACGCTGGTAACAGACAACGGCACTGCGTCCATGAAAATACCCATGGAATGGCTCGCAAGTCACTTAGGTTCGTTCCGCCGCCTCGACGCGCCGGACGCGAGCCAATCGGCAGTTGTTCGATTTCTGAAATCGGCGTTGCCAGCCGAAAGAATTCTACGAAATTTGGTTGTTCCACCAGTTCGCGGTAGTGCTCGTGTGCACGATGGGACAGGTCGTCCATCATCGCGCACCAACTTACGTTATCTTCGACGACAGGTTTACCTGCTGCCAACAGTGAAGACCACAATACCTGCTCCAAATGTCGGTTGGCAATGGCCGGATCGTCGTAGCGATCGGAGAGGACTTCCCCCTGTTCCGTCAGTCGCAGTGAACCGCGGAACGTGCCCGCAGGAAGCGAAAGAATACTCCGGGCCGCTGGCCCACCACCCCGGCCCAGCGACCCGCCACGACCATGGAAGAAGGTGACTTCAACCTGCTGGCTGCTGGCAAAGCTAGCTAGCTGCTTCTGCGCTTGATGTAGGGCCCAACATGCGGACAAATAGCCTCCATCCTTAGTGCTATCGGAGTATCCCAGCATGATGATCTGTCGATCTGCTTGCTCTCTTAGATGGTCGCGATAAGCCGCCGAAGCAAACATGCCACTGAGAATTTGCTTCGAGTTTTGCAAGTCGCTGATGGTCTCGAAGAGCGGTACGATGGGTAGTGGAAAGTCGACTTGATCCGCTGCTGGGTTGGTTTGTCGGGCGGCTTGCTTCCAAAACCAAAGGACTGTCAACACGTCGCTGGGAGCGCTTGTCATACTGATCACATGCCCACCAATTGCTTCCATGCCGAAGCTATGCACGGTTTGGCGAAGCAATCGAAACAATGCTAGCGTGTCGCGCGCGACGGGGGAAAGCTGAGCTTCATCCACTGACAGTGGTTTACTCAGCGATGCAACGATCAACTCTTGCCGCTGCTGTTCAGAGAGCGCCTCCGGTGCAGCGGACAATTGCGATTGACGGAAAATTTCATCTAACACGGTTCGATAAACTCGTGCATCCTGTCGTACGTCAAGCCGAGCCAAATGGAAACCAAACACTTGTGCGCGGGTGAGCCACGTGCGCACTTCCCGCGCAAGGATTTCACCGCAAGGCAAATCCTCAACGGCATCGAGCAGTACGCGAATATCGGCAATTAGCTCATCAGCCCGTTTGTAAGCACCATCAACGGTCGCAGCATCAAGAACTATTTGCTGAGTCTGACTCAGTCGCCACCGTACTACCGTTAGCCAGCGCCGGCATACCTCGCCTGGCGGCAACTCTGCCAGTCGCTTCTCTAGATGGCTCCACCGCTGACATGCTTGCGAAATGGCATTCGTCAGCGCATCCGAAAAGTGAATTTGCCGCTCGGACAAACTCAGCGAGTCGTACAGTTGCTGACAAGCCGACAGATGAAATTCGAACGCCTCGGTACGCAGCCAAACCAGAGTCTGTCGCGTAATTTCAGCGGTAACACCCGGATGGCCGTCGCGGTCACCACCAATCCAAGAGCCAAAGCGAAAGGCTGGCTGGGAGATTGTTAATTGATCGCCGAAGTGCTCCCGGACTGCATCACGCAATTGCTCTTGAATCTTCGGGACTTCTCCCCATAACACCGGCTTGATCGACAGGCCTCGCCCAACCTCTTGCAAAACGGAGGGACGCCATGGACGAATAAAATCCGTCTGCCAAAGTTTTATAAGTTCCGCTCGCATCTGCTCACGGACTTTCACTTGCTCAAGTTGCGTGAGATTGTGCTCGCTGGAGATCAACAGTTCGCGTAAGCGACGCAATTTGTGCCGCACCGAACGTCGCTTGGCATCGGTCGGATGCGCTGTAAAGACGAGCTCGATTTCCAGCCGGTTGAGCAGGCTTTGCATTTGCTCGGGATTCGTGCCAAGCGCCTTAAGCGCTTGGACCGCCTCATAGACTGATTCGCGATGGGGGTTCGGATAGGCAGCCTCCGCGCGTTCGGATAGCACTCTCACCCGTTGCCGATCTTCCGCCAAATTTAGCAGGTCCATAAAGATTGTGAACGCACGAATTAGCACGCGCAATTGCTCTGGTCCCAGGGCTGCAATAAAGTCAACCAACTGACAGAAAGCCGAATCGACTCCGCTGCGACGCTCCCATGCCAGAGCTCGCAACTTCTCTACGGCAGTATAGGCTTGCTCACCCGAAATCGCTCGAATCGTTTCGCCCAGCAACGAGCCCAGTAGGCTGATTTCCTCGCGCAGCGCAACTGCCTGATCTGACTTGATTCCCGATGACTTCATTTCGTGTGCTTTGCAGAGTTCAAGGCCATGTTGCGAATAACAACGTTATGCCGTTGCACCGCCTCAGGACGAAGGTCGCCTCGAGCCGTTTGCAGTGTCTGACAACTTAGGCATTGCCTAGCGAGAAAGGTGAACCTAGCTTGGTTTTAATCCTCGAATTGGTTGCTTTGGCGACGAATGACAGCCTGCCCGCGATGTCGAAGTAGTTTATCTTGTCACTTGCCGAATCGGTCAAGATGGGGCATGGAAATGTTCGCCAGGCAATCCGCGTCAACGGAAAGCTTCTGTTTCATGACGAAGCTGGCGCGCTTGCATTAGAAGTTCACGGCAAGGTGTCTAGGTGACAACCTGATCCAACCATTGGCTGATTTCTTGAGGATCATCCATCATTTTGAATTGCCGGAGATCCGTGTCGTCGATGCAGCCCTTGTCATGCACGCTGGTTCGCAACCAGTCGATGAGTGGACTCCAGAAATCGCTTCCCACCAATACGACAGGAAACTGCGCTAACTTCTTGGTCTGAATCAAGGTGAGTGACTCAAAGAATTCGTCGAACGTGCCAAAACCGCCTGGAAAGATGAGGAATCCGCGGGCATACTTCGCGAACATCATCTTGCGAACAAAGAAGTAACGGCAGGTGTACGATGCATCGCAGTACGGGTTTACTGCTTGTTCATAGGGCAATTCAATATTCAGT
This sequence comes from Pirellulaceae bacterium, assembly GCA_041739785.1. GTDB lineage: Bacteria > Planctomycetota > Planctomycetia > Pirellulales > Pirellulaceae > Aureliella. Next base: position 27,163 of record JBGSNE010000319.1, on the reverse strand, counting down.
CCAATCGACGGACTGCCGGCGTCACGCGCGCCTCGATTACCGGCTGCCATGATTCCCGGACCGCCCCCCGTGATGATCGCAAACCCCCGTTCGCCCAATAGCTGGCAAGTATTGTGAGCCAGCTGGTACGCAGGGTCGCTCTCGGGCAGACGAGCGCTTCCGAATATGGCCAAAGCTCGGCGCTGTCCCCTTAAGGCGCGGGTCATTACCTCGATGCCTTGAATCAAGTCGCTTTGTATCCGCAGCACTCGCCATGGGTCTTCATGAAGAAAACTGACCGGACGACGGGTGGCACTGTCTAGAAATTCCAGGTCAGGGTCTTGTGGACAAGCCTCGGGAAAAATTTCGTCGACCTTTACCGGTTCGATAACCGCTTCGTCGCTTGCTTGAGCGTCACTGATTGGCAGTCGTGTTACCGCAACTGCATTGGGCTGGCTGGGGTCGACAAGAGTTGGTCCCTCATCTGCAAACTCATGCACGGTTCCATACTCTGGAATAGAAACGTCGAATCCCAATCGCGACTCGATGCTTTCCTTTAGGGCTGCCGCAGCATGTTCTTCACCGTGTGTCAGAAAGACTTTCCGCGGCGGCTGCTCAAAGTGGGTTAGCCATTGAATCAACCCCGTTCGATCCGCGTGCCCTGACATTCCGAAGACATACTCGATCCTTGCCCGCACTTGGTATTCGCGTCCGTGAATCCGCACTTCTCTTTCGCCTGCCACGAGGCGGCGACCGAGTGTTCCTTCCGCCTGAAACCCAACGAACAGGATCGTCGATTCGGCCCTAGAAACGTTGCTACGGAGGTGATGCTTGATTCGTCCTGCGTTGCACATTCCTGCTGGAGCCATGATGATACAGGGCTGCTTGCAACGATTGATCGACTTTGACTCGTCAACGGTTCTGGTCAGGCTTAAGCCGGGAAAGTGAAGCGGCGGTTCGTCTGCCTCGATCACTCGGGCGGTTTCGTCGTCTAACCAACTCGTGAATCGCCGAAAGATGTTGGTAACATCATAGGCCATCGGACTGTCAAGAAAGATGGGGATAGCGGGTATGCGAGACTTGTGGACTAAGCGACTGAGAAAGAATATCATCTCTTGCGCGCGCTCCACGGCAAAAACCGGAATCACCAAATTGCCGCCGCGATTGATCGTTTCGTTGACAATGCTTTCGAGCTGGTCCTCAACGTTGCCGTGAGCTTCATGGTCCCGGTCGCCGTAGGTCGATTCCATCACGACATAGTCTGCATTTCGAAAATAGGTTGGGTCGTGAATTAACGGCTTTTCGTGCTGCCCAAGATCACCTGAAAATAGGATCGTCCGCTCACGCTCAGATTCTCGGACCAAAATTTCCAGTGAGGCAGAACCAAGAATGTGTCCAGCATCGTGCCAAGTAACTATGATTCCAGGTACGATCTCCGTCGGAACACGATAATCGACACCTCGTAGCAACTGAATCGCTTTCTCGACATCTTTGTCCCTATAAAGTGGTACCACTGAGTGTGGTCCGGTGCGTCCTTCCTTGCGATGACGGCGTCGCTTGTATTTCGCGTCTTCGGCTTGAATCTTTGCAGAGTCCTTCAATATCACATCAGCGAGTGCCACGGTTGGCCTGGTTGCAAAGATCTTTCCGCGAAAACCATCGGCTACGAACTTTGGAATTAGCCCGATGTGATCGAGGTGCGCATGTGTGACAACCAAGGCGTCGACTTTGCCGTGAGGTACTGGACAAGCTTCCCAGTTCCTCGATAAATAGTCGCGTTCCTGAACTAGGCCACAGTCGATCATTACCGTCTTGCCAGCGACTTCCAAGCAGTAACGTGATCCGGTGACGTTTCGATTGGCGCCAAGGAATGTGAGTTTCAACGGTTCTATCCTATTTTAGATGAATGCTGGCTTATAGCGCCGTACCATCTACGAACGGTGTGTTGGTTGCCAGTGCGAGAATGTTCTCCGTGGTCACGCGGGCGATCTCATGGAGCGCCTCGCGCGTCAAAAATGCTTGGTGCGAGGTGATGAGCACGTTGGGAAACGTTAGCAGGCGTGATAGCTCATCGTCCAACAGCACTTCCCCGGACAGATCCTGGAAAAAAATCCCCTCTTCCTCTTCGTAGACGTCCAGTGCAACACCACCGATATGACCAGATTTTAATGCCGCAATCAGCGACGTAGTCTCGATGAGTTTGCCGCGACTCGTATTGACGATGAAGACTCCGGGCTTCATTTGCGCAATCGTTCGTGCGTTGAGTAGTTCGATGGTGTCGGGCGAGAGCGGCACATGCAATGAAACGATATCGCTGGCTGCCAACAACTCATTCAAATCTTGATACATGATCCCATACGTCTTGGCCCACTCGGCCGCAGGGTATGGATCGTAAGCAATGACGTTCGCTCCAAAGCCACGAAAAATCTGCGCCGCGATTTGACCGATCTTGCCAGTGCCGATGATGCCGACCGACTTGCCGAAGATGTCGAAACCAACCAAGCCGTTGAGAGAAAAGTTTTGCTCACGCACGCGGTTGTAGGCGCGATGAATCTTGCGATTGAGCGTGAGCAAGAGCCCTATGGCATGCTCGGCAACAGCGTGTGGCGAGTAAGCCGGAACCCGGACAACGGCCAGTCCGAGCGCATGGGCAGCTGCCAGGTCAACGTTGTTGTAGCCAGCACAGCGTAAGGCGATCAACTTCACGTCGAGTGCCGCCAACGCTTCCAGGCATGTACGGTCGCCATGATCGTTGACAAAAATACAGACTGCCTGCGCGCCTTTGGCGGCGTGAGCGGTTGCCGCTGTGAGCCGGAATTCGTGAAATCGCCAGGCAAGGCGATCAGCGCCGGCTGCACGCGCTAGGTACTCACGATCGTAGGGCTTGGCGTCAAAAACGGTCACTTCAATCATGGATTTTCCTTGCACAACCTGTCGCACACTCTGCGGTACACCCTGCCGTGGGATGTTCTACATGTCAATGTACTCAGTTTGGCTGCGAGGCAAATGGCGTACCGGCGACGGCAATTGGTAAGTAGAATAGAAGTATTAGGCAATTCATAAGCTGGATCAGTCTATGACGCACCAATGTTGAACTAGCTCAAAAGCAGGGATCCAAGATGGCACAATATCGAACGCAAACTTTGGCATATACAATGCTGCGTTCACTGGTCATGGCCATGCTTGCCTTGGTCTGGTTTACGTCCGCTTATCCAGTATTGGCCCAAAACGAAGTCAGTTCCGTTGAATCCATTCTGGAGCCGCCACCTCCAACGGCCGCAATTACTCCGACAGCAACTTCACAAATCGATGCTACCGATCGGGAAACCGCGGAGGAACTTGGGTATCAGATATTGCTACAAGGACCCGTCCATGAGGCATTTGCATTCCATGCGGACTCCGGTTCCATCGACAATCCCCGGGTCTATTCCGAACAACCTCCGGCCAACGTTCGTGAGCAAGCCCCAGAAGTACTCGCTGACGGCGACCACATGTTGTGGATTCCCGGTTATTGGTCCTGGGATGACCAAGTCGAAAAGTATGTCTGGGTAAGCGGCGTGTACCGAAGAGTACCGCCTGGGCGAACCTGGGTGGCAGGTTTTTGGAGCCAACAGGGCACGGGCTATCGCTGGACAAGTGGCTATTGGGCCGAAACGATAAGAGGGATTGACGAGCAAGTCTACCTGCCCAACGTGCCACAATCAATCGAAAACGGACCGAGCGTTCCGCCCCCCGGAGAAGATTACTTTTGGTTGCCTGGTGCATGGGAGTATGACTCGGTTGATTTCCGTTGGCGCAGCGGGTATTGGACCCGTCACTACGACGACTGGGCCTGGCAACCAGCTTGCTATATCAGTACTCAGAACGGCTTTTTCTATAACACGGGCTACTGGGATAGGCTGCCACCTGATCGCGGCACGCTGTACGCTCCGATTGACTTCTATCGTCCTGCGTACTTGAATCCCGGCTACATCTACCGGCCCCAAGTCCCTTTGTCAAACTCCGCAGCGCTGCTCCTGAACTTGTTTGCTCGACAGGGACAGCCGGGATTCTATTACGGAGACTTCTACGGGCCATCTTATGCCGCACAAGGCTATCGCCCTTGGTTTGACATGGGCTACGGTAACCACAACATTGGGTTACGATCAGGTCTCCCCGTGCCATGGCTGGCCTACTACGACTGGAAGTTCGGTCGTCGTGGGATCGATTTTGTGGGTAGTATGGGGCGCTACCAAAGCGCTTTTGGCCAAGGAGGAAGGGGAAGCCCGAAGTCTATGAAGTTTCCAGGCGGTCCCAATAACTTTTCCGTACCTGCACAAGGATCGCGTGGAGTTAAAGCCAAATCTTCCTTCGACGATTACGTGCTTCATGACTTCAACGGACAGATGCCGCCGCAGGTCAACAGGAAGTCACAAAACGCTTCCTTCCGATATGACGGTAGCTCTAGTGCCCCCCAGTCAAAGCACGATTGGGACTCAAAACGCAGTGCAAATCGGGACTCAAAACCCGCAAACCCAAAACAATACATTCCTGGCGTAATGTCGGACAGTCGCGATGAAAAACCGCGAGGAACTTCAGAAGCGTCGAAGTCTTTCAATCGCGGAAGCGCTCCGCCCTCAGTTGAACGAGGCTCGCCAGCACCACGCAGCTCGGATTTCTTTGGCGGTCAGAACAAAGGCAATGGCCAGTCGTTGGGTGGCGGTAACGGCGGTGGAAAAGGTGGCGGAAACGGTAACGGTGGTGGTAACGGCGGACGCGGCGGTGGTAATAGCAATAAAGGTGGCGGCAAGAAGTGAGTTGTTACCCCACGCCATGCCTGCTCAGACAGGGTTGTTTCGCAACGCCTCACGCATAATCGTCATCGCCAGCTCCACGAATAACGAGAATCATCCTACGCGGGGGCTGGTTTGTTCGACCAACATTGGCAGCGGGCCTAAAGCTACTTCAAGTCGGCGGGTTTATCAAATGCATGAGCCAGGTCGAGCAATGCCAACTCTTCGTTCTTGGAGATTCGATTCCCAAGTCCTAGAAATCCACCTGCAGCATCGGCGATTTGCCTTGCTCGATTTAGCGTGCTGTTCCGCACGGTAGCCAAGTTGGTTGCCTCCAATTCTCTCGCGAGTGCTCGTGCATAATTCTGCCAAGCTTCTTGCATTGCCGAGTTCGGACAATCTTCTAGCCACCCTTGGAGCAGTCGATAGTTGGCCGAACCTTCAGAAATCCCCTCGTCAGCGGCAGCCCGCAACACCGCATCGCGCTCGCCGTCAGAAACTTGCCCATCTGCCCACGCCACGCGAACTAGTGGAAACAAGCTTAATGCGATAAATGACTCGGCCGTAACACCAACTTCGATCAAGCTATCCAGTACTTGCACGTCATCAATCCGAGCGATTTCAGCAATTTGGTCTCGCTGCTTGTCTTCGTCAGCCTGGGAACGCAAATACTCCAACAGGCCGGCATCTTGCTCCCGATAGAATTTTTCGTCCAGGGCACGGCTGGCATCCGCCAGTAATTCATGATTCATACTGTTGCTTTTAAAAAATCGAGTCTAACCAGCAGATTGTTAAGAATCGATCCGAAGTCCCCTCGTTCAATCCCAGTCCGCTGCGGGAATTTGCCTTGCAGCAAGGATTGAGCGAGTTTTTCGGATCGGTCCCTAGTTTAACACGGGCTCTGTGCTGAAACAGAGTTCTGTCGGTTTTGGTTAAAAAAAGAGACGGGAGGGAACTGCGGCAACGATTACCGCAACCTCATGTCCAAGGCAGCGACTGCAAGCACAAGCAAGAGAACTCCGAGCGTCAACTCGGCTTGATAACGCTTTAGGCAGGCTACGATTAGAGCTAGGCGTTGGGAAACGAACATAGTGGTTTGCGGCTTTTGGGGACATCGTTGAGATCGGCAATGGTCGTGTCACCGAATGTATCCTCGATCGACTTGGCAGCATCGTCGAGCTTGCGATGCAAGGGGCAGAGGTGCTTGCCATGCAACCCCAAAGGGCATTCGTGAAAGCGTCGAATTGGCTCGACAGCATTGACAACTTGCAGGACAGTCATTTCATCAGGAGGTGCGGTCAGTACAAATCCACCATGCAACCCGCGTTGGGAATGCACCAAGCCGGCTTTGCATAGCCCCTGCATCACTTTTGATAGATAGCCGGCTGGTACGTGCGTATGTTCGGCAATCACACTGGTGGTTCGTGGCAATTCCTGATCTGCCAGATAAACGACGGCGCGCAGGGTGTATTCAGCGGTTTGCGTGATCAATGATCGAACTCCAAAACTGTAGAGTATGCGGCGATAGCAATTGCTCCACCAATTCGTCCCGGGCGTTCGCCTCGGGACCGGAGCCATGTTCACATGCGCCTGCTCAGGCGACCTGCGGAGGTACATATCCTGAGTATGGTAACGGCTCCAGTAACAATCCGCCACACCTCACATGGCCAAAAATCCGCTCAGCGGCTGTGGTGGATATGGACATCCACATATCCTGCTAGTATATTTAGGCATGTGGAATTCGCCAGTCTCATTCATCGATTTGATGCGAAATAGCCAATTAGTGGTCAGCGGCTGGCTTCGGCGGCCGCCCTGTCGTTCCGACCTCAACCGCTGAACCTAGGAAATGGTGCGATTTCCACTTCCAGAAAGGAAATCCAATGATCGCCTCCCAAGCTACACGACCATCGCATCTGCGGTCTCGAAAGTCGTTCGACCATAGTCCGATGTTGGTATTCTACGAATTGACGCAGGCCTGCGACTTGGTCTGTCAGCACTGTCGGGCGTGTGCGCAGAGTCGTAGTGATCCGGCGGAATTAAAAACGGCCGATTCAAAACGACTGATCGAGCAGTTAACCCGATTTCCAGAGCCGCCGATGCTGATACTTACCGGCGGTGATCCGCTCAAACGTAGCGATATTTTTGAGCTGGTCGAATATGCAATCGAATGTGGGTTAGAAGTGTCTATCACTCCCAGCGCAACTCCGCTGGTTACCCGGCAGGCGATACGCAGGCTGCGTGATGCTGGTATTTCACGGTTGGCAATTAGCATTGATGGCGCCGATGCGCAGACACATGATGCCAATCGCGGCGTTGTCGGAAGCTTCCATCGAAGTCTGGAGATTCTCAACGATGCCCGGGAGTTGGGTGTAGAAACCCAGATCAACACCACACTCACACCCGCCAACTTGGACCAAATTGACTCTATGGCCGAGCGTTTCGCGGAGTTCGAGATCGCGCTCTGGTCTGTCTTCTTTTTGATACCTGTGGGACGGGCTGGACTGATGCCTAGGTTAGACGCTGACCAGTGCGAACAAGCGTTTGCTAGGCTGTGGGCTCAGTCAAAGCAACAAGGTTACATGATCAAATCGACAGAAGCACCTCACTATCGCCGCTACGCAATCCAGCACCAGATGCCCAAGCACGGCGACCACGTTGCGCGACCGCAGGCATTCATTCCAGCTGGCGTCAACGACGGCAAGGGAGTGATGTTCGTCAGTCACACGGGTTTGATCCATCCAACAGGTTTCTTGCCAGTGGTTTGTGGCGTGTTTCCTTTGCAAAGTGTGGTCGACGTGTATCAGAAATCGGGCATTTTCCGGGCACTACGTGACGCAGATCGACTGGAGGGCAAGTGCGGAAGGTGTGAGTTCCACAATGTGTGCGGCGGTAGCCGCGCTCGAGCCTACGCGGTGACTGGCAATATGTTTGCCCAGGAGCCGGATTGTAGTTACGTACCGAAAACTTAGTGGACCTGGCTACAGCTTGTTGGCAAGTCGCGATCATACGATTCGCCAAAGGAGAGTTGAGCCACTTCCATACCAGGAAGAATAAAACATGCGTCAACGTGTAGCAGTTATCGGTGGTGGTATCTCCGGTCTTGCGGCCGCAAATTACTTGAACCAGACGGAGCCACACGTCGACGTGGTTCTACTGGAAGCCAATCGGCGTCTTGGTGGCGTAATCAAAACGAAAAAGAAAGAGGGGTTCCTTGTTGAGAGTGCGGCGGACAACTTTATTACCACGTCTCCCATCGCCATCGATCTCTGTCGGCAACTGGGATTAGAAGAAGAACTGATTGAAACCAACGCGCAGGGACGCGGAGCTATGGTGTTGTGCAAAGGTCGATTGGAGCCAATACCAGCTGGATTTCTAGTAATGGCCCCATCAAGGATCTGGCCGATTCTGACCACGCGCATCTTGAGCACGATAGGCAAACTTCGCGCCGGAATCGAATACTTCATTCCCAGTAGAAAACAACCGGGCGACGAATCGCTTAAATCATTCGTTTGCCGTCGCTTTGGAAGTGAGATGTTCGAGCGTTTGGTCCAGCCCTTGGTGGGCGGTATCTACACCGCGGATCCAAGTCGTCTAAGTATAGCAGCGACCATGCCACGTTTTCCTCAAATGGAACGTGATCACGGAAGTCTGTTGCGGGCGATGTTGCACCAACGAGGCAAACAGGATAAGCCGAAACCAGAGAGTGGCGGCGGAGCTCGCTACAGTCAGTTCATGACGCTACGCGGCGGCATGTCCACATTGGTTGACGCGTTGGCCAAGTCGCTGCCGGAGAACTCAATACGACTGAATGCGCCAGTTTGCGCGATCGTTCCCAAAGACGACGGGCGATGGACGATCCGAGTTGCCAAAGGAAATCCACAATGGTTAGACGTCGATGGCGTCATCGTCGCTGCCCCAGCAAATCATGCAGCAGCGATGCTAGCCACCACCGACCCGCTCATGGCAGAAACGCTGAGTCAGATCGAGTACGCCAGCTGTGCGGTCGTTTCACTGGGCTATCGCCGAGATCAGATCAAACACCCTTTGGGCAGTTTTGGGTTCGTCGTGCCCATCGTCGAACGGAGGCTAATTCTCTCCTGTAGTTTCTCCAGCTTGAAGTACCCCGATCGCGCACCGGCGGAACACGTACTCATGCGGGTCTTCATCGGCGGGGCTTGCCAAAGCGGGTTGCTGCGTCTTCCCCGCGAACAACTTATTCAATTGGCCGAGCAGGAGCTGGCCGAATTGCTCGGGATTAAGGGTTCGCCCGTTCTGCGCGAGCTAACTATGCAATCGGGGGCCATGCCGCAGTACCACGTTGGGCACTGTGAGCGCGTCGACTTCTTGGACCAGCAGCTTGCCCGCCACCCATCGCTTGCCTTAGCAGGTAGTGCACTGCGTAGTGTCGGCGTGCCAGGCTGCATCGAAAGCGGCCAAAAAGCTGCCGCGCGTGTGGCTGCCGCCTTACGGTCGCCGAGTCTCTTGGTTCAACATGCCAACACATTACATACGAGCAAAACATGACGCAGTGGACAAACCTAGTGGAGCCAGCGCGAGATGCTACGGTGGGGCGGACTGACATATCGCAACCGAGAGGCTTAGCCACTCTCACTTCGAAGAAACACTTGGCAAGTGTAGCCAAACCTACAGCAAAGAAAGAAGTTGCGGCCAAGCTACATCCGAAAGAGCATGGCGCCTATGCGATCCTGACGATTCCAATACTTACAGCATTGGTCGTTACAGGGCCTACGCTGGCCGGAGTCTGCATTGCCGTAGCCGCCGTTACCGGTTTTTTGGCACACGAACCGCTGTTGGTCGCCTGGGGACATCGTGGCCATCGGGCACAGGCATGCACGCCTGGTGCCAAGCCGCGTTTGTTGATACTCGGGTCAATTGTGATCGTGACCGGGAGTGCGGCTTTTCTCGCTGGCAGCCCATCCACTCGTTGGACGCTGTTGGCTTGTTTGGCGTTAGCGAGCACCAGTTTCGTTGTCGCTGTGGTGGGACGGCATCGCACGCTGGGCGGACAATTGTGGGGAGTGTCCGGTCTCTCTTTACCTTGCGTGCCAATTCTGTTGGCAGGCGGATTCACAATGGAGATTGCCGTTGCGACTTGGGCCATTTGGCTGATTGGATTTTGGGCCACCACACTGGCCGTTCGCAGTGTGATCGCCGCTCAGAAACGTCAGCCACGGACGATACACATTTCCATTTTGGCGTTGCTTACACTCCTTGTGGTGGCGAGCGGTTTCCTACCCGCCATACAACTACTGAGCAGTCTACCGATGATCGCCTTAAGTTGGTATCTACTGATAACACCTCCGCCAGCCAAGCAACTTAGGCGTGTGGGATGGACGTTGGTAGCCGGAACTATATTCACGGCACTGCTCCTCGTAGGCGCCACGCTAGTGACTTCTTAGCATGGTTTCACTTTACTGCCCACTCACGAGTCATATTTAGGGTCCGCTATGTTGGCGGTTCGGGAGCGACCCTCAGTTCGATTTCGCCCAGCAGCAGTTGGGCGGGCGGAGCGCGAGCCAGAGTTAGTTATGAAACCCTTAAATATTTACTCTCCCTGCCGATTCACAGTTTCAGCAGGAATTCCTTCAACAGCCGGCCAAACTCGTCCGAATACTGATGTCTAGACAATTCAATAACCATCTCTTGCGCGCAGTCGACTTGTTCTGGAGGGCGATTCGAAAACTCCAGCAGTTGCCGTTTCGGCGGTGAAGTTGGCGTCGGACGTACTTGACACACGCGATGGCAGTGCAGTTCATGGGCTGTTGCGATTGCGGTGAAGGACATCGCCTGTTCGATTGGCAGAATGACATTTAATACTCCGCTCGGACTCAGCAACCGGCAGGCAGCCGCCCCCAATTCCTCCAGACTCAGCGAGTCGCTGTGTCGCGCCATCGTTCTGGCAGCATCTGGCGGCTTAAAACTCTTCTGAAACCACGGCGGGTTACAGACGACCAGGTCGAATTGGCCCTGGGGTCGAAAGTCCTGAACAGCAGAACGCGTCAGAGTTAGTCGATCGCAAAACGGGGCGGCTGCAAAGTTGCCACAGGCCTGCTCGCAGGCCGCCGAATCGATCTCAACCGCAGTGACGTTCGCCGCCGGAAACCGCTGAGCCAGCATCAGGGCAATGATTCCAGACCCAGTGCCGATGTCCAGAATCCGCTTTGGCTCCACCGCCGCTGCCCACGCTCCCAGCAGAATCGCGTCGGTGCCGATTTTCATTGCGCACTGATCGTGGTGCACCGTGAATTGTTTACAGCGAAACGGCGTGGTCATCGAGTGACTATCGTAAAATGGAAGTAGAGCCTGAAAATGGCCGCGGCAGGCCAAGACCGGTTGCCACTGTTGATGCAGACATTGTTGACGCGTCGTATCAAGGCACAAGGTTTCATCATTTTCGATGACTACGGTTCTCGATATAAGGAGTTCCTCACGGATATGACACCTTGGGTCGATGAAGGCACGGTCAAATTCATCGAGGACGTTGTCGATGTGAACGCCAACCCAGGACACTAGGCCGGGAGGTCTTGTACGCTGTCTTTAGTTTTATTGCGATGGAATCTGAATGAATCGACTACGATCACATGCGCCGCGCGAGATTAGCCAGCTCGATTTCAAAAAGCCGATTTGCGGTCGGTGGCGTAAGCACCTAAGCCCCCTTGTGGTCGCTCACAACTCCAGTCCATCCAAACCCGATGCGGCTGAAACAGGCCGTGGTAATCCGATCCCCAGGTACCTTCTTGGCGGGTTTTGTGACGTGACTTCCAAGGCAAGATCCAAGATGTACCACCGCCAACCTGCCAAGCCGAATAGCGCTCGTCAAACGAGCAGCGAGCCCACCAGGCGACTTGGTTGGGATGACCAGCACGCACGGCATTGTCCAAGCCATATCGCTCGGGCAAGCAGTCCCCGACGTTGATATCACCGGGTCTATCTAGAAGTGGTTTGGCGGGATGCCCCGGATCAAGACTGACAACGTTTGGATAATCGGAACCGCCAGGCTGGTGTGCAGGCGAATCATGCAAGCTATATTCCACAGTCGCGTCGCTCAAAATGAATTCCGCACGTTCAATTTGCGGGCTATCACTTAATGACAGCCTCACAGGGGCAGACGCACTGCGCGAAGCGGTGTTGTATCCGTCTTGTGGCTCTTCGCTGCTGGCTCGGGGAAGAAAAATAACGACACAGACAACCCACCCCGGCGGATAGCAGAACATCTTTCCGATTGGCATTGTCAGTCCCTATCTTCGCCTCCGCGATTCACATTTCGAATTGCAATAGTGGTGACTATCCCGAGCTGCAACAGGGCTAACCCATTTGGACCCCCTAAATACAATCGGTCTTTACTGGCCGCAAATTCGTTGTAACTGTTAAGTTGGTAAAAAGCTGCGCAATCGGCATATCTTAACAACCTGATCAAAAGTGTTGCACCAACTCAGGAGGCAACGAGCACCCTCAACAAAGAGTCCAAACCGACGAGTTGCTGGGCTGGTCGCTGCGTTGGTTGGCGAATACAGCAGGTAGCCTCCATGACCGACCCGCTTTAAAAATAGACATTTCGGGCTTGTGACATGAACGACTTTCGCAACCGATCCCAAGAGCGGCAAAAATAGAGGGGCGCTCAAGTTCCCTGTGGATTGCGATTGAATTTCTGGTAGGGCAGTCGAACTCCACCGACAACGAATTGATCAGCCCGCATATTGTTTGGCGCGGCGAACCCCACTTGGCCCGCCGCAGTGACAACGTCGTCTTGGTCTACGCCATCACCACTAACGCCCAAACCTCCGATCAATTTACCATTCAAGTAGAGCGGCGAACTCCCGGGGAAGAAAACAACTCCATTTTGATTGGCCGTTGGGAAGCGCGTCCCAGTGTCGCCAATGCTCACGCCAACGTCGCCCGGATCTCGGAAATTGCGACTGGGGACAAACGAGTCGTAGGCTGTGGTGCTTCTGGAAAGTGGATCCGAATAGATCGAGAATGGCAGGGGCGCAGCGAACGAATTCTCGGCGGTCCGCGGATCAATACCGGGCATATTGAGAAAACTTTGGGGTGCAGGGCTTGTAGAAGTTCCATCCGCCCCGGTAGGGTAACGCGGTTCGACCAAGAACCGAAAGGTGCGGCTGGTTAGGGCAGTGCCTAATGGCAATGTGTCGCCGGGCGCGTGGAGATCGGTAGACATTGGACCAAAGGCACCGTCGCCATTGAAGTCGACTCGATCTTGCGGGAGCAGGGCGGCCTCATCTGCGTAGTAGGCCGTATTGCGTGCCTTGGCAATCGCTACGTCGATAGAAAAAACTGTGGCGTCAGGCATTCGGTAGACGCCTAACAATTCGCCGTTCTTATCAGCGACCGCAAACACCATCCGAGTTCTCGCGCCAGGCCGGAAGTCCTTTGTAAGTCGAATAGCAGCTCGAGTGAGTTCCGCTTCTGCGATGCCTTGATTGATAATTTGTTCCACTTGGGCGGCAGACAGCGAACCGTCCTTAGCAGCGTGGGGAACGACGAGCCACTTTTCTGGTACAGCTTGGCCCGCAAGATATTTGGCGGCGCCTTTCACGATCTGATCATGGCCACTCGAAATTCCAAGCGGCCTCAGACTCCGACCCAGCTGGATCACTTGATCGATTCCAGGCAGCGGCGAACTGCGGTTCGGTGTCGGTCCATAGATCTCCAGGGTAATGCCCACCAAATCGAACCGTCCGTTGAGCACCACAAAGTTCTGGAGGGGGGCTAAGTACTGATTGAATTCACTTACGTCACGTTGGAAAGCTCCGATTGGACTGATCACTCCACCTCCAGCGGCAGCAGCAAACGCAATGAATTCTGCCTCGAGCACACGCGGCGCATTATTGCGTTCCAATTCGCTTTGAGGCACGCCGCCGCGTAGGGAACTCGGGACGAACCCCTGTTCATAAGTGGCAAAGCCATCAGGACCAGGAAAGAAAACACCGATTCCACCCACGAGATTGGGCTGTAGGACACCTTGGTTGTTTGCAACCATTTTGAACAGCGGAATGCCGCCCGGCAGTGTGGCAATTCCCCGCGCTTGAGCGGCTAAGTCTTGACCTGATTGAACACCGTACGATTCTGGCCATTCATTTAAATAGGCTTCGGCACCGATCGCAACATCTAGCGGATGAACGTTGAATCGATTCTGCAGTTTGATGTCATCCAGCGTGCCGGGTTCATTATCTGGCCCAACGCTGAGAAGTTGCCGATCGCGACTTTGATGTTCGATGGCGAACAAATCGACTTGCGGTGCGAAGGCGATTTCCGGTGGGAAGTGCCCTCCCACTCCGATGGGAGCCACGAAACCGGGCCCTTTGAAAAGTATGTCCCAATTGCCGGGTGACGATTCAACTTCGCGTTGGGTAATTGTTGATTGGCTGATGAAGCGAACCGTGCGACTTGTTAGCGGTGCAGAATTGCTACTAAAAAAAGCGGCCGTCCTAGCTTTGGACACCGCACCATCGATAGCAAATGCCAGCTGTGCGCTATCGCTCTGCAGTGCCGCGTCGACACCCGCCTCAACGCGGACACCTAGAATTCGTCCTGTCCGGTCAACAATTGCAATGATAGCGTCACTGCTGGCGCTGGCTTGCGAAGCGCGTTGAAGAAGCGTCTCAACATCAAACTCGTTAATAAGGCTTGGCGCGCCAAGTTTTTCTACATCGCTCATCTCTGATCGTAGCCGATCGCGAATGGAAGGATCGCGACTCTCCTCTGCTTCGGCGTTCAATCGGTTGACCACTAGCAATACATCGATCGGCGATAATAGGCCATCAGCCGACACGTCCAACATCGCGGCTGACTCACCACTGGCAACTGGCGAGCACAGTGGCTGTGCCGCGACTTTGGAGTTGATAGCGTTGACTAGCGTCAGCGCATCCATGGGTGACACCAGCTGGTCTGCATTAACATCTTCGGGAAACTCAGAGTTGTGCGTAAGCGGTTGGCAGTCGACACTCATCATCAACCGGGGCTCTAGTGATTCAAATTGCCAGGCATGCGGGCGAACTCTCGATTTCTTCATATCAACAACCAGCCAAAACGGGATAAAGGTCAACGCGATCAGCATATTATGATTTAGCCACCCAGCTTAACTAACCGATAAAGTCAGTAACTTCGTAGAATATTCCCGTGCGGGGGCTCGTTACGTGAGGCTCAATAGCAAGCATTTAGCGGGAATAATGCTTGTCTGCGGGCTGGTTTTGTATCCTACTCTGGTTCGCGGACAGCAGTCTTACAAGTTGACGGATTACCCAGCAGGCAACGCCGATCCGCAAGAATTTGAGGGGGTTTCAGAGCTGCCTGCGGCTCCCAAAGTACTTCGAGATCCGACTCTTCCTACTCGGGAGCTGCCTGCGCCTCTGCCGCTGGCTCCGCTTAAGCCTCTCAAGCTATTCGAATCTCAGGAAACCCCCTATGGTTTTAGTGGTCCCAGCGGGGTGGCGCCTACTGAAGTACAAACAACCACGCGATTCGTGCCTGTGGAAGATCGGTGGAGAATTGGAGTTCCCGATTACGACCGCTACGACAAAGGCCATCCCCGGCAAGATGACTATCCGGGAGTCGAGGGACGCTGGTGGGATCCCTACAACGAAAATGTTCTCAAGGGTGACTATCCGCTTATTGGTCAACATACGTTTTTGAAACTTACGGGCAGAAACCAGACCTTGTTTGAAGGCCGTCAACTCCCAACACCCACCACTCCCTTCGAGGCGACTCGAAATCCGGGTTCCGCCGAATTCTTCGGTGATCCTGATCAGTATTTCTTCACACAGAACAACTCTTTCGCTATTGAGATGTTTCATGGCAATAGCTCATTCAAGCCCGCTGACTGGCGTGTGAAAGCCAACTTTATCTACAACCTAAATCATTTGGTCGCAGACGAACTTGCCATCGTTAGTCCGGATGTGCGGGATGGTCAAAGCCGTTTCCGCCAAGACTTTACGCTCGAAGAATGGTTCATAGAAACTAAATTGGCGGATACCAGTCCCTATTATGATTTTGCATCTGTACGGGCAGGCAGTCAGTCGTTTAACAGCGATTTTCGTGGCTTTGTCTTCTCCGACCTGAACCGCGCTGTGCGGCTGTTTGGAACCCGAGAGGCCAATCGCGATCAGTACAATATTCTATGGTTCGATCAAACTGAAAAAGATACCAATAGCCTGCTCAACCGCTTGGACAAGGACCGGCATCAGAATACGTGGATCGCCAATTACTACCGTCAGGATTTTCTTTTTCCAGGTTATACGGCCAGCGCATCGTTCCATTACAACCGAGACAAACCAAGCCTAGAATTTGATCGCAATGGCTTTCTGGTGCGTCCTGACCCAGTAGGTGTGTTTGCTGAGCATGACGTTAGGAGCTACTATGTGGGAATTGCTGGCAATGGGCACATGGAGCGCATCAATGTCTCAAATGCTATCTATTACGTTTTTGGAAGAGACGAACTGAATCCGATTGCTGGCCGCCGGCAAGAAATAAGCGCCTGGATGGCCGCGTTGGAGCTCTCGTATGATCGAGACTGGGTAAGGTTTCGCACGTCCTACTTCTACAGCTCTGGCGATTCCGACCCCAATAATGAGCACGCCACTGGCTTCGATCCGATTTTTGCCAACCCAAATTTCGCAGGTACTGAATTTAGTTATTGGGGCCGGCAGGGGATTCGGTTGTTCGGCGTTGAACTTACGAATCGTCTGAGTCTAACACCGAGCTTGAAGAACGGAAAATTCCAAGCTCAACCCAACTACGTGAATCCGGGACTGCATTTGGTTAACATCGGAGTCGATACGGACTTGACACCTAAGTTGAAACTGATTCACAATACGAACTTCTTGTGGTTCAACCAAACTGAGGTGTTGGAGACATACCTGTTTACGGGTGATGTGCGTAACTTTATTGGCGCCGATATCAGTTTGGGAGCCGAGTATCGACCGTTGCTCAATAACAATGTAGTGATGTTAGGTGGGTTTTCGACGTTGATCGCCGGTGATGGCTTCAAGGATCTGTTTCAGAACTTGAACGGAATTACGCGAAACCCGGCGGCCGCTTTTTTGGAGACAGTTTTCGAATTCTGATCGAGCTGTCGAGTGCGGCTGCGGCCGACTCACCCAATTTGCGACAAGGAAGTTGCTCTCATGATTCGTCCTTACGAATCGCCGGCTAGAATGTCTTGGCGGACTCTCATGCTTGCCTGGGCGATCGTAAGCCACAATGGGCAGGGGATGTTTGCCCAGGTCCAGCCTGCCTTGGGAGCCGTCCCCGCCCAAAGCATCGCTTTGCCTTCGCTCTCCGGCTATCACGTGCACTTTGCAGACGGCCAGGACATTCCCAACGTTTCTTCGGTAGGAGAAGATCCGTGGGCTTTCGCAAGGCAATTGGGGGTTGCTGACAACGAATCGTATCCGATCCCAGCGGAACTACGGCATGTCGACATGATGCGCCAGTCGGCCGCCGAAGCATCCGTCAAGAGCCGCAGTTGCATCCATTGCCACACCAACGTTGGGCATATGCACCCGCTTAATTCAATTGAAATTGGCTGCACCGACTGTCACGGTGGCAACGCCAGCACGATTGATCTCAATCAGGCACATGTGCCAGCGAACTATCCGGCAGCCTGGAAAGGAGGTGGCAATCCAGTCCGAAGCTACACAATACTTAATCACGAATCACCGGATTTTGTGCGATTCATGAATCCTGGTGACTCGCGCGTAGCGCACATTGCTTGCGGCCAATGCCATGCTAAGGAAGTGTTGCAAATGCGCACTAGCATGATGACTCATGGTTGCATGTTATGGGGAGCAGCTTTGTACAACAACGGAGCAATTTCAGAAAAGTACCCGCGTTATGGCGAGAGCTATAGCATGAACGGCGTGCCACAGCGACTGGTAAGCGATCCGCAGCCCACTAGCCAAGAGACCCAGCAGAAAGGCGTCTTGCCATTTCTCGAACCGCTGCCGATGTTCCAAATCTCACAGCCCGGCAATGTACTGCGAATTTTCGAACGTGGTGGTCGCTTTCGACCTGAAGTTGGCATTCCAGAACGCTTGGAAGAACCGGGGCGCCCGCGCGAGCGACTGAGCACTCGAGGTTTGGGAACTGAGAACCGAACCGATCCGGTCTTTATCGGTCTGCAAAAGACTCGGCTGCTCGATCCAACTCTCAATTTCTTGGGCACCAATGATCATCCCGGTGACTATCGAAGCAGTGGATGTTCAGCCTGCCACGTACTATATGCCAATGATCGTGACCCCATTGCCAGCGATTTTCTGGCGAAGTACGGCAATGGGGGCCTAGCAGCCTCAGAAAAGGACACCTGGGTGCAGTTTGTCGATCCAATGATTCCTAAGAATCAAGCGGGACACCCGATACAACATAAGTTCGAATTGCGACTTCCAACTAGCCAATGCATGGTTTGTCATGTGCACCCCGGCACCAATGTATTGAATTCGTATTTGGGATACATGTGGTGGGACAATGAAACGGATGGCGAGTTCATGTATCCGCCGCACGAAAAAGAAATAACGGCTCAAGAATACATCCAGCGTACCAGTAGCAATCCGGAAGAAGCTGCAGTGCGTGGCCTGTGGGGCGATCCAGAGTTTCTGGCCAATGTTCGCGATCTCAACCCTCATTTGCAACACACTCAGTTCGCCGACTTCCATGGACATGGCTGGGTTTATCGCGCCGTTTACAAGAAAGACCGCACGGGGAATTTGTTGGATTGGCGCGGTAATAGCATTGACCAAGTTACCAACGAGATGCTTCGTCAGGCCATGTTGCCACCTACAAAACAGGAGAAGCTGACTGGCAAGCAAAGGGATGGCGCGCCGGTTCACATGATGGATATCCATATGGAACGCGGCATGCACTGCGCGGATTGCCACTTCTATCAAGATAGCCACGGCAATACCAAGCTCTACGGAGAAGTACGGGCCGCGATCGAAATCCAATGTATTGACTGCCATGGAAAGCCAACCGAAAGCTTGATCGAGAAAGTCGAGAAACAGATCGCATCGGGCGCGCCCCCCAGGCTCGAAACTACTGGGCCGGCTGCTGAGCCCAATGGAACGAATCTTCTGGCGCTACGCACCACCTTTGGCAAACCCAAATTCGAAATCGTACACGAGCCAGGCCAGAAACCAAAGTTGATTCAGCGTAGCTCTGTGGACGCGGAGCGGTGGTGGGAAATAACTCAAACCGCCGATACGGTGCGGCCAGAAAGCAAGCATTACAATCCGCGCAGCCATGCGGCCAAAAGTGCACGCTTGGGGGACGATGGTAGAGTGGTTTGGGGAGGTACCAGCAACGGGGACTTCGAAAACTGCCCACACAATGATTCCAACATGTCCTGTATCAGTTGTCATAGTAGCTGGAATCCAAGTTGTTTCGGCTGCCACTTGCCGCAAAAAGCGAACATAAAAAGCCCGGACCTTCACAATTTCGGTGAAGTTACTAGAAACCGTACTTCCTATAATTTTCAAACCTTGCGCGACGATGTATTTATGCTGGCGCGCGACGGTAATGTTACGGGGAATCGAATTGGACCGGCTCGCAGTAGTTGCGCTATCCATGTGAGCAGCTACAACGCCAGTCGCGAGTCCATCTATGCGCAACAGCAAACGATTAGCGGCGATGGCTTGAGCGGTATCGCTTTCTCCACGAACGTACCCCACACCGTCCGCGGTGGACCAGGAGTCGCCTACGAAGCGCACGGAGCAAGGCCCGGAACCTTTGAAACCAAGAGTTGCACCGATTGCCATTTATCCGCCGACCTCGACAACAACGCCATCATGGCGCAGCTAACGATGCAGGGCACCGGCTTCACCAACTTTATTGGTAAGTATTGCTATGTAGCCGCTGGCGAACATGGTTTTGAAGCAGTGGTCGTTACCGAAAGCGAGGAGCCCCAAGCCGTAATTGGCAGTTCGCTACATGCAACCGCTTTCCCAGATCGGTACCGTGAGCATGTGGAACACGGCTTGAAGCTCGAGCATGCGCACGAACATCCAGGACGGGATATTTTGGAAGCGTTTACGTTGAAATATCGCCAACCTGAAGTGCTCGACTTGCAGCATCGTGGTGAATTCCTCTATGCCGCTTGCGGCCCAGGCGGTCTGCGGGTATTCGACATAGCATTCATTGACCACAAGGGATTTAGTGAACGTATCACGTCGGCGCCTGTCTCTCCACTCGGACAACGCCTGTACGTTCGTACCGAGTACGCTCAGGCAGTGGCTGCACCAACAACCATCGCCCCCGATCCAACTCGCAAACAAGATCCAAAAAATGAAGAACCCTCGGTGCACCCCATGTATGCCTACATTTACGTAGCCGACAAATACGAGGGGCTGATCGTGGTGGCTGTTGGAACCCTGCTAGACGGCAACCCACTCAATAACTTTCTCGAACGTGCAGCCACTTTCAATCCCAATGGCCTACTCTGCGGTGCCAAGGCAATTCGCTTCGTCGGCACGTTTGCCTACGTATGCTGTGACAAGGGACTAGTTGTTGTGAATTTGGAAGATCCCTTGCGTCCCAACATCACCGCTATCCTTGGCGGCGAAGAGGTACAGCACCCGCATTCAGTTGATGCACAGTTTCGTTTTGCATTCGTGACCGATGAGCAGGGCGTTGTTGTTTTGGACATCACGGAGCCTGCCGATCCGCACGTCGTGCAAACTGTCCTGTTGGACGATGCCCATGCAATTTACGTCGCTAGAACCTATGCCTATGTAGCTGCCGGAAAACACGGCTTGGTAATTCTGGATATTACCAACCCACAAGCTACCTTCATCGACCAAACCTACAACGCGAATGGCACGATTAATGATGCCCATGATGTACAATTGGGAATCACCAATGTCAGCCAATTCGCCTATGTTGCCGATGGCAAAAATGGTTTGCAGGTCATTCAACTGACCGGTCCAACAGTACCAGGTAATGACGGTTTTAGCCCACGACCAGTCCCTTATTTGGTCGCGAGCCATAAACTCCCTAAGGACGGGCACGCGCTGGCCATCAGCCGCGGCATGGACCGAGATCGCGCCGTAGACGAGAGCGGCAATCAGATATCTGTCTTCGGTCGTGTGGGAGCTCGTCCACTGGACAATAAAGAAGTTTTCCGACTGTTTCGCCGTCCCGATGGCGAGCTATGGTGGACCAGCGACGATATTTTTGACTCGCGCATCTTTGACATACAGAGTGCGGCTTTGCCAAAACGTTAATGTCTCGACAATGGTCTCCAAGCTGCCAAGGGTCTGTAGGTTGAACTTCCAGGGGCTTGTATTTGCGACGGTTGTGAACGAAAGTAGCCTAATAATGTTTATTACAGTCTTCAGGTAAGTGCTTGCCCTATTGCGCTCAAATTCTACTCATGGAAACTCAGGTCCACTATCAATTGTTTCGCAGCCATGAACTGCTGTCTGAAGGCATGATCACAACGCCCTTTACGGTCGGTCGGCAATGCGAAGGCGAACCGTCCCCCGTTTCAGTCTTCGAGCCTCCGCGGGCTGGTAGTGGTGCTGTTGAAAGAAAATCTGCATCGGTGCGGAAGTTGATCGTCGTCTCCTTGAGCGACCGCACCATACCGCGGCTTTTCCTTCGAATTGAAATCGGCGCCAACGGAAAACTCGACGTGCAAAATACCCATCGCATATTCGATATCGAGTTGGCGGACAAGGTCGTACTACCTACTGGTGAGCGGGGCGCTCTGGGCATGGGGGGCAGTGTCTTTTTTTCCGAGCAATTTGAATTGCGTTTGGCGTTGTCGCGCTCGAAAGCAAAATCGGTAACGCCGCAATTGCGTCCGGGTTCTAGTCTGTGTTTCACGATCCTCAATGCTGACAGAGAATTGCCAGACCAAGATCAAACGAATCTTTTGTCGATGATTCAACAAGACTTGCCGATGGGGCGTGGGGAATTAGCAATTAGCCTTGTACGTACAGTGTTACAAGCATTCAAGGCCCCGCCCGGGAGCGACGAATGTTTTAACGCCGCGGGGACTGCTGCGATCAAAATGATTGATTTAGATCGAGTGGCTGTCTTGTTTAAAACCGGAGATAAATGGACCTGCCGCACGCAGTCTTTCCGTAAGGGGACACATATATCCCGCGCAGAAAATCGTCCCTTTAGCCATAGTCTGCTGAGCAATATGGAATCCACCGCTAAAACAACGATTATGGAGCCAGATTTCTCGGAACATCGGTTGGCGGCCTCCATGCAGAATGTCGATCGTGCGGTCGTGTCACCAATTTTTGACGATAAACAGGTAATCGTGGGGGCTCTATATGGTGATCGCGAAAGCGGCGGTACAAATGCAGATCGTCCTATCGGCGAACTTGAGGCGGCCATGCTCGATGTACTTGCCAGTGGAATTTCGTCCACCTTGGCCATCCAGCAGGAACAACGACTCCGCAATTCCATGTCCCCGTTTTTCTCGCCGGTTGTTTTGGCTCAGCTGAACACGGATCATAAACTGCTCGAAAGCCGCGAAACCATTGTTTCGGTATTATTCTGCGACATTCGGGGATTCAGTTCCGTCACCGAAAAGATCGGCCCTACCAAAGCCATCGGCTGGATAAACGATATTCTCACATCGCTGAGTGAGTGCGTGCTCAATCACGACGGCGTGCTGGTCGACTATGTCGGCGACGAATTGATGGCCATGTTTGGAGCGCCCGCCGATCAGCCAGATCACGCCCAACGAGCTTGCAGAGCTGCTATGGAAATGTTGTCGCAAATTGTTCCGCTCGGAATAAAATGGAAAGATACTGTGCCCAACCGCTTCGGTTTTGGCATCGGAATCAACAGTGGTCCTGCGAGCGTTGGTAACACAGGTTCGCAGAAAAAGTTTAAATATGGTCCATTAGGCAACACGGTTAATTTGGCGAGTCGCGTTCAAGGGATCACGAAACAAATTGGAGTGCCGGGATTAATTACCGGTGAAACGGCCGCAGCGGTTGGCCGTGATTTGTTTCAAATGCGTCGACTTGCCAAAGTTCGCGTCGTGGGCATTGAACAACCGATCGACCTTTATCAACTTTGCGAAAACGATGAGCATCGGCAGTTGTGTGAGGAGTATGAACAGGCGTTAATCGCCTTTGAGAAGCAGGATCTGAACCTTACCGCTCGTCTCTTGGCCTCGGTGTTGCAGAGTTACCCCGCCGATCGTCCTACGATCATCCTGCTCAATCGAACTGCCGAACTACTATCTCAATCCGAGCGAGAATTTGACCCGATTTGGAACTTAATGCAAAAATAATATCTCACTGTCCACTCTCCTACCAAAGCGTAGGATGCACTCGTCTGCAACTATTCGAGTTCTGCCCGCAATTCGCGGAGTTGCGACAGGATGATTTCTGGATCATATCGTCGTAAGCGCTCAAGTTCTGCGGCCAAGTAACTGACTTGAGCCCCATCAGCGTGTTCCTCTGAGACGTCGTAAAGAGATCCGCTTATTCGAGACGGAAGCTCAGTTGAGAGGAATGAATGTTGAGCCTGTTGTCCCAAGGCGTTTATCAGATTACGAGCACTTTCGTTTAGCGGGTGCCTCATGGAAAACAGTTCGCGGTCGACCAATTGTATGCCCCAGACCACTTGGCGTGCGGAGTGGTAGTTAACGAGTTGGTCGGGAGCCGTATTCGCCAACTCATGCAGGACCTGCCGCGCCTGGAGCAACTGAATGGGTTTGGTAGCAAGTGTTTCACTTGTTTGCTGTAGCGCCGTCTGAAGTCGCAGCGCAGCTGGAATACACAGCGAGGGATCGCCAAATGGCGTCGCGTTGATGACGTTAGATAGCTCGATTCCAGCGTCGCGCACTCTTGTCGGGGATTCCGCGATTGAGAGAGCAACGGACAACAGGGGTGTTGGCCATTCAAGCAGCCTTGGTCGTCCAGGAATTTGCTCGTTACGACCTTTCTGTCGTGAGCTCGAGATACGCAGTTCATGGTGACAAGCGGAGCAATCATAGAGAGCATAGTCGCCCCAATGTGTGTCGGCTTCGGCGCTTAAAGCAGCCGCATGTTCGGCTGCCGCTAGGGCACCGAGCAACATAGTCCGTGTTTCCCAAAACGTGGCTTCTAAATTGCGACTATCTGCTTTGCCCAGTTCAACGTTTTGCGCGAAGTACGCGTCGCGATCTGGAAACGCGGCGAGTTTCTCGTAGGTTTGTTTCATATCGCGCCAATGCGGTGGCATGGACGATACAAACTTCTGGAGCTCAAAATTGGGAAGCGGTGGATGACCCGCTACATACATTGCATGCGTTACGAACATGCCGCGGCGATGATCGCCAATGTGGCAGGACCCACACATATCACCTTGGGCTCGAGCGCCAATAAGGTCGCGCATGCCAGCTGCTGCCTTAGCTGGCGGTGTTAGCAATCGCCATGACCGTTCCGTAGATGAACTACTATGGCGGTCGATCCAATCCACACGATCGCCAATTTGATGACAGTAGGTGCAGGCGATACCGGGGCGATTGGGAGCAGCGCGAGTAAAGTCGGTTGCTGAAGTGTGGGGTTCATAACCCGCATGGCAAGTTAGGCAGTTATCGCGAAACTGGGCATAGCCCGTTTCCGTCTTGACATCATAGCCCAAGCTCTGGCACATTCTGAGGCTTACGTAGTTGCTTTGGCCAACCCAAGTACCCGAGCCCGTGCGTCGGTACTGTTCAATTTCCGTTTGATCCAACGGCTCGATACGCTGGCGGCTGATTGCGTGCTTGTCATTCTCTAACCAAGTCTTTACCTCGGATAGGTCGCAAAAATCGCTGTTGCGAGTTGCGAATTCGTTCCCAGGACTGTAGTGGCAGAGGCCGCATTGCCTGACTACCGAATTGGCGCCCCAGGCTCGATAGATTAGGTCGTTCGACAACTGTTCGGAAAAAGCTCCATGCGTAGCCACGGCTGGTTGAGCTGAAACTCGCTGTGAAACTAGTAAAATAGTTACCAGCCCCAGAGATGGTAGCCAGCAACTTAAAGTGAGTGTGTTCACGACAATCTCGGTTACAGAAGCGTATATATTCAACTGACTTTACGCGACGGAGGATATAAGCCCCTTGGCAGCCAAGCATCGTCCGAAAACAGCCGGCTGAATTTAGAGTTTTTAACATCCTAAGTACGTATTTGGATGACATCACGTCAGAATTCTATCTTATCACGAGGTTCCGGAGCTGGTTCGAACTGCAATTCGGGCTTGCCGCCAAGGTTTAAATTGCGTGGTTGACCTGGCACTAGCTCGGGCAGCAACATAGACGGCAATGGACTGCGGTTTAACCGGGCACCTAAGCTCTGGGCCGTTTCTTTGATGCTGCGGCCAGGCTCATCGGGTACCGAGAGATAAATTGTTTCAGGCCCAAATAGCAATGCTTGTCGCAATCGTCTTGCTTCGGAAACGGTTGGCAATGACTCGCCAACCTGCCAAGCCTGACGAGCAGCAATCACTGCCAAATAGCTTTGCGCGGCGTACTCCCAAGACTCCAAACGTGGCCTGTCGTGCAGCGATTCGGCAGCCAGGAATGACAGTTGCTCAGCTGAAAAGTTCTCGATAGTGCGATTGCCGGTCTGGCTCAACCAGAGGTCCAACGCCCGCCTCGCTTGGCTGGCAGACGCCTGTGTGGCCTGAGCGTCCGGCACAATTTGGCTACCTACGAGTTTCGATAGCTGTTGCACAGCGACTGCCAACGATTGAACTGCAGAGTTGTGGGCCGCATCGCTATCTTGATTAATCTGGTGAAGTTTCAATAATTGCTCCACGCCGAAGCGATTCCAATGCGAAAGTCCTGCGATGCGCGATTGACTGACAACCGAGTAGTCTTCTCTGTCAAGTCTGAGACTTTGATGACAGGCAGAACAGTCCAATGCGGCAAATTCAGGCCAAGTGCCGGCCGACGATCGAGTGTCGGCTCGGGATTCTAACAGTGCTAGCGATGCGTCTAAAGCAGCGATTTGTCCCGCTATCCACAGTTGAGCTTCGAAATCAATCGAGGTGGACCGTTCCAATTCACGCCAATGCTTGGGGAGCATGTTGTGATAAGTCGTAAACTCGTAAGTTAGTGCCGGATGTCCCGCCGCGATCAGATCATGATTCACATCTCGATCACGGTCGCCGATATGGCAAGCTGCGCACATGCGAGCTCGAGCCAAAAGATTCTTGTTAGGTACCAGCCCATTAGTAGCACTGTCGAAATCATTCCAACTGATTCGATAGTGATCATTTAGCCAATTGCCCGCGGGCCCATGACAGCCTGTACAGCCGATCCCTTCGGCGTGAAATGCCTGTGTCGATGTCACCGCGTCAACTTGAGTTTCGAATCGGCTATGTGCTTGCTTTGCCGGGTAGCCGCGGGTTGTATTGTGGCATTTCAGACAATTGTCGAACGCGGCTGAATCGAGCATCTTTCCGTCACGCAGGATGCTCAGTCTTTCGAGAATGTTAAGGGAAGCCTGACTGCACATGGTTCGCCAGGATCGAGCATGCGGATCTTTCTCAAGCCATACTGGGTATTCAGCACCTCGAGTAGCCAATTCCTCCGCGATTCCTGGTCGTGGCCCGCCGTGGCAAGCTGTTGATGCACAGGAAGCTGACGAATGGATGCGCAAATCCGTCCGTCGCAGCGGTTGTGAAAGGTGCTCCAGCCAGTTTGAAAGTGGCAGTTGGCTTTGTCCGCTGACAATTCGACTGGCCAACGGCACAGCGGAATTAGTTAACGCTGGCTCGTTTGGCGTAGGATTGGGCTCTACGCCACCAACTGGAAACGTCAAACCGCAGAACAATAGACTCAATAAAAGCAATCGGCGGCGCATTGTAGGGGCTAACATTGCAAACAGGACGAATACATTGGACTTGCTTCGGAATCCCGGGCTAACTCAAGTGCACGTGGATTGCGGCAGACATAAATTCTTCGCCATGGAAAAACTCGCGGTAGACCATATATACTGCCGTGTTCGTCACCAATGATCGGTAGCTTTATTGACTTTGAGGCTCCCCCCAACTAGAACGAGTGTCGCAGCTTTCTAACGCAAGCGACTGCTTGGTCCCACGCTACCCTCACCGAATACGTACGGCTCGTGAAACTCGACCGAAAACAACTTGGAATTCATCTTCCCTGGGGGCTGTTTGCAGTGGCTGTGACGGTCGCGCTGGTTGGCTGGCACCTGATTGCAAGTTCACGTGCCGGTCAGTGGCTAGGAGGAGGAAGCGCGTCTGGCCTTGCCTGCGGAACTGCGGCCGGGTTAATCATTGCGTTGAACTAAGCCGCTGCGCGGGGCAGTGATCGTGAGATGCGGACAGTGCTCTGTGGTGGTAGCAGTACGGTCGCTGAGTAGCGTCCTCCTTGACGCGAATGTAGTTGGCATCGTGCCAACTCTCGCTCTCTAAGTACC
>JBGSNE010000299.1:0-25932 GCA_041739785.1 Pirellulaceae bacterium | reverse complement strand
GCCTGGACCGGCCGCACCTGGACCGGCCGCACCTGGACCGGCTGCACCTGGACCGGCTGCTCCTGGACCGGCTGCTCCTGGCCCAGGAGCTCCTGGTCCAACAGGGTTAGCGCCTGCTGCACCGCCGTCCAACTCTCCCGCTGGGGTGGCTGCGGGGGCAGCTGGATCGGCAACTGCGCCTTCGACACCAACCTCGGCAGGTGCCGCGGTCTCATCAGGGGGCGGCAGTGGGGTTTCATCTGGCGTTGCATCGACCGTGCCGTCCACCACAGTATCCTCAGTCACTTTAACTAGCCCCAAACGTTCAATGTCGGGAGGATTGAACAAATAGACAACTCCATAGACCTCAATATCCAGTTCCCATGGATCGCGTTCGACAGGAGACATGCCCATACCCATCCCCATACCCATGCCCGACATGCCACCAGCATAGCCTCCGCCGCCATAACCACCTTCTCCACCACCACCATAGCCGCCCATACCCATGCCTTCTCCACCGCCGTAGCCGCCCATGGCTTCACCGCCGCCATAGCCTCCACCGCCATAACCACCCTCGCCACCGTAGCCACCTGCCATGCCGGCACCCATGCCGCTCATACCACCCATCATACCGCCACCGGTGCTCCCCACGGCAGCGGGAACGGTATCGCCCAAGCGAACTTGATGGACTTCGAACATCAAATCGGCGTTGCCACAATTGGCTAGAAACTCTTGTGTTTTGCGTTGATCAATTTTGAATCGCATGCGGACCGGAACCCGTTTGGCAACGGCAAAGTAAGCGTCGGCAGGTTCACCACTTTGCATCCGTGTCCGCAGGTCTTCGCCGCTGACAGGTTGGAAATTGGCGTCGACATAGCGTTTATCAGCCGGGTCACGCGACATACCGCCGCCACCGCTACCCATGTAGCCGCCGCCGTAGCCACCCTCACCACCATAGCCACCCATGCCTTCGCCGTCATAGCCTCCCATTCCCTCACCGCCGTAGCCACCCATGCCTTCGCCGCCATAGCCGCCCATCCCCTCACCGCCGTAGCCACCTTCGCCACCGTAGCCACCCATGCCCTCGCCACCATAGCCTCCCATGCCCTCGCCACCGTAGCCTCCCATACCACTCATGCCCATGCCCATGCCCATACCGCCCATGCCAGCTCCCGCACCAGGCTTGTCAATGTTCCCGGCCTTACCGACCGCTGTTTTCCCAATCCTCATGAACTTGATCTCCTTGATCGCGCACTGAAAATTGGCAATGGCCGTTCCGTTGGTCCTCTTGATGATGTTCAGGAGTCCTTCCAAGATCCACATATTTTCCTGTGTGTAATAGATTTCGAAGGCCGTGGGTGAATCGCCGCGCCACATCTGAATAGCGCTGATAAGCTCGTCCTGGCTAGGTTTGCGCCAAGTCACCAAGTCGGGGACTTTGTTGGACATCATGCCCATCCCCCCCATACCCATGCCCATGCCACTCATGCCGCCACCGTAGCCTGCTCCACCCCCGTAGCCTGCTCCACCCCCATAGCCGGCTCCTCCGCCATAGCCACCCATGCCTTCACCACCGCCATAGCCACCCATGCCCATCCCTTCACCACCACCATAGCCACCCATGCCCATCCCTTCACCGCCATAACCTCCCATGCCCATGCCCCCCCCCGCAGTCGTACTGGGTTTACCAACCCACTCGACACCAATGATCTCGGCTAGGCGTGGCATTTGCTCGTCAAAGTAAGCCGCGTAGGCTTGCTTTTGCGTCTTGGCAAGTCCATACGGTTCGTTGGGGTAGCTCAACTTGATCTCGACCGGCGTGTATTTCTTCATGATTTCGATCAACGCCGGATTGTTGATTTCCGTTGGCCATTGGAGAAATTCCGTTTGACGCTGGAATTGTCGCTGCCAAGCTCCTTCCACATCGACTCGCAGCGACTCGATTATCTGATCCATCTGTCGCTGGGAGTGTTCGTTAGGATGCGTGGGGACAGCCGCGCTAACTGTTTTGATATCGCCAATATGCGTATCGAGTGCCGTTTTCTGCTCTTCGAACAAGCCGTTGATTTCTGAGCTGGCCATGAAGTAGCCGACGATCCCAAGCACCACTGCCAGACCGGTAATGATCCAGAACTGGTGCTTAGCTGCCTTCGACAGAAACTGTTTGATTTTATCCATGGCTCAAATCCCCAGGAACTGTGTTGATGTTGGCTGTGTTGATGTTGGCTGTGTTGTAGTTGGCTGTGTTGTAGTTGGCTGAAATGACGTCGGCCGTATTGAAATCTGTTACGTTAAGTTGGCAAGAGCGTGAGACGAGGCGGTTCGTACCACGCGACTGCATACTGTTGCTTGAGTGAGCTGGAAGCTCGCCCGAGCTGTTGCTAGGCAAGATGTAAACTCGCCTCAAAATCGTCAGTTGAATTCAGGCTCGGCGGCCAAGTCATCGGGGATCTCCTCGCCCAACGCAGCCTCAGCCGCTGCGGCTTCTTCGGCCAACCTTCGAGCTTCCAAGCGCTCGGTTAAGGACGTCACGCGCCAAATCAGTTGAAGCTTAAACGTAAATTTCGGAGCATCGAAAAACCGCTTGACGTCCGGATCGATTTTTGGATTGACGGCGGTGGTGGTTCCCGGCATACCCGACATCCCGGGCATACCACCCATCCCCGCCATCCCAGCCATCCCTTCACCGCCGCCGTAGCCGCCCATGCCACCGGTGGTCGACATCCCAGCTTCCTTCATCATCTTTTTCCAAGCCGGATTGGGGATCTGGTTGACTTCTTTAAAGACACCACTGTCGACGACAAACGGGTGGCTCAAGCCTAACTCTTGATAGGTCCACTCGACCATCTGTCCATCTTTGCCGGGCAATTGGACGCTCCCTGTCTCCAGTTCGTGCACCAGGTGTTTGAGCACAAAGCCTTCGCGCTCCTCACCCTCGGCTACGTATTTCTTGTCATTGTGATAGTGAAAACCTTCCAATTGGAAGACCACGCCAGCATTGCTCGGTCCTGCTTCCCCGTCCAAACCACCTTCACCTCCGTAGCCAACATCACCGCCGTAACCGACGGCACCGCCGCCGTAGCCCGCGTCTGCGCCGGCTGCATCGGCGCCGTAGCCCGCTTCGGCCCCAGCTTCATCGCCCAGGCCCATTTCGGCCTCCGGTGGAATCTCCAGTAATCCCAGCAAGGTCAGACGCGATTTTTTGTCTTCCTCATAGCCGGCTTCCACTTTGGAAGTCAGGTATTTGCTAATGTCTTCGTAGTACTTCGATTCAATCTTGGTGATGTGGATATCAGTGCGATCGATGTAAGGCAACTCGTCGGGGGATGGAATCGACTTCACGTCAAAACCCTCAGGGCGCTGGAGCGCGTTGGCCAGTGCGGTCATCACCTCCATCCACAGGAGACGTCGATCGCTACTGCCGCTCACCTCGGTCCCAATCGTCTTGAGCAATTCCACTTTTTGCTTCTGCGTGGCGTCTTCCGAAATCTCGGCATCGCTGGTCGATTTGGTTGAGGCTGCAGCCGCCATGGCAGCATCCCACTTTTCGGGATGAATTTGCGCCCAGCGATTTCCGGCGAAGAGCAGGTTTCCAGCGAAGCCCATCAGGAGCGCTGCGGAAGCAGCCACCGCCCACGGCTTTTTGGAGCGGATTAAGCGTTCCTTGAGGACTTCTTTGGGTACCAGGTTGGTCGACACCGGTCCGCGGCCCAACGCCTGCAAACACAAGCCGTACACCGGCCCAAACGCCGAGATGTGATCCTTGAAGGCCGCCGCTCCGGTAACTTCGGCCCCCGACAGTTGCGTGAAGCTTTCCAAAACATCGACGTCCATCGCCAGATTTTTGCTCAGGTATTGCGACAAACCAGGAAGCTTGACCGAGTTGCCCAGCATGAGGATCGAACCGATTTCCGCTTTCTTATTGATGCTGCGGAAAAAACCCATCGAACGCTGAACTTCGGTTACTAAGTCGTTAAACACCGGCCGCATGGCTTGAAAAATCAGCTTCGGATCATCGGCCTCCATCGCGTTCCGCTTCAGGTGTTCTGCCTTAGCAAACGTCAGCTTCAATTCTTTAGTCAACTGTCGCGTGAAGTGATTGCCTCCCAAGGGCATACTGCGTTGCCAGACGCGATAACCATTGGTCACGATCAAGTCAGTGGCATCGGTCCCCATCGCCAGCACAACGGTCGACTTGGGTGGATGCTCAGTATCATATTTCATATCCTGATCGTCGGCCAAACTGCGATCATAGGTAACCATGTTGTAGATGCTCAGGGGCGTCAACTGCAACAAATCGATTTCTAGATCGGCCGCCTGCAATGGTTTGAGGAGCCGGTAGACGGCGTCGCGTTTCATCGCAAACAACCCAACTTCGCTCTCCAACGCGAAACCATCGGAGATCTCTCCTCCGGCCATCAGTTGATAATCCCAAATCACATCGGACAATTCGAATGGAATCTGCTGACGCGCTTCGTACTTGACGATATCGGGAATTTTCTTCAACTCGACCGGCGGTGGCTTGAAGAATTTTGCCAAACCGCTTTGCCCAGGGACACTCAACGCGATGGTGGTCTTTTTCAAATCGTTCCGCTTGACGAACGTATCGAGCGCCTCGCGGACCATTGTCTCAGGATCCGACTCAGGCTGGCTGAGGATTTTTGGATACTCGATATAATCGAAGGCCTCGGCAATGACTTGGTCACCATCCAGCCGACAACGGAGCGCTTTCAATGCGCTTTGTCCGATTTCGATTCCCCACACAGATGACGCTTTGGCCATTGGATTCGCACCCTCAACTGATGTCAGTTACAACGATTCGCCCGAACGGAATACGGAAAAGTTGGCTCGAAAAAACCCATTCTCAAACCGTGCTTGCCGTCGCAAAGCTTTAATGAAATATTTCTCAGCCCTGTTTTTTGCGGAGTCCGCACTATTTTTTGCGGAGATTGACCCGCATGAAAAGATTCCTTCACCTTATAAAGAGTATCGAGATTAGCCCCCCTGTGTCAAATTTCTGAGCTGTTCCAGCGCCATATTTATCGATTTTTCCCCTCCGTCGCCGTTTGAACTCCCCGATTGGGTCTTTCCTGATGAAACTTCGCGATCTTGTCTTGCTCCTTCCCAATTTCGAATTAGAGGGTTATCCCCGCTCGCTTCCTGCCTCGGAAGCTCGCGATTTGCTCAGCGGCTGGATCGCATTGTGGCACCCGCGGCTAATCGCCGCCGCTGCTGCACCGCCCCGCTGGCAAAACGCAAGTCAGCTCCCTGGTGAATTGCAGGACATCCTGTTCGTCCTCCCCAAAATCTCCCACGACAAGTTCGAGACAGATGCCGAGCAGCAAATCACTTCCGCCGGTAGTCGCTTACTCCGTCCCCACAGTACTCAGTGGCGCGAGTTCCAACAGGAACTACTGGACGCCGCGCAATCGGCCGGCTTCTTCGCCAACGCTAGTGACGCGTCCAATTCGGACTGCCCAACAACAGCTACTTCGTCGGAGACGCTCGTCGAGTCACTGTTGGTCGACTTCGCCGCTTTGGGATACGCGTTTCTGCAGATTCAGTTGATGACAAGGCAGCTGCGTTACACCAGCAATCTGGACCTGCTAGTCTTTGGTGAGCAATTGACGGCTGCTGCGGAAGCCACTCTAAGCGACGACCGAGCTAGCGCAGAACGTCTGCTGCAATCCTGCTTTGATGCACTTGGACAGGAACGCGATCACTACTATTCTCTCGACGTCCACCTACTCGATGTCACGTTATTGGCCGACACGACCATGGGCAAATCGTTGTCTGGACAACTGGCGGCCGCCGCACAACCAACGTCCCCACCGACAGCGTTTCTAGCATCGGGGCACCTGCTCCGCGATTTGCAAAGCCAACATCCTGAGCGACTCCAACAATTGCAGAGTGCAGTGGCTAACCGTCAAGCCTGCTTAATCGGCGGCTTAGATAGGGAACGCGCGCATCCTTTAATGAGTCGTGAAGCCATTGCGCGTGATTTTGCGCGCGGTCGTGCCGCTTACCGCGACTGCGGCTTTGAACCTCCACGTGTCTTCGCCCGAAATAGCTATGGACTGACGCCCGAGAGCGTACCCATGCTCAGGCGCTGGGGCTTCGAGGGATGCATGTTGATCGCTTGGTCTAAAGGAAGCTACCCACAAGGCTCGCAGGCCAAAATCTCTTGGGAAGCTCCAGACGGCACCTTCTTATCCGCCCTGTCGACCAATGTGCTCGATGCGGCTGATCCGAACAGCTACCTAGCACTCGGCTGGACCGTCGGCGAGGCACTCGATCATCAACATGTCCCTACGATCGTCTTTGCACACTGGCCCAATCAAAACTGCGAGTTCGCCGAACTATTGTCGCTTGTCGCCCGCCGCACTCCAGCGCTCGGCAAGTGGCAACTGGTCGATGATTATTTCGCCGATACCGATCAGCCTTATCACCAAGAACGACTGGCCGCTGCCGGTTTTCGCCACAACTGGTTGGTGGCAGCCACCCGCACAAGTGCAGGTGCCGGTGCTGTGTCTGCGGCCGGTACCCGGGAGCCACGCCCGAGCCAGTCTCCCTCAACACTAATCCAGGCTACCCAGTTGACCTTTCGCTTAACGAGTCGCTGCCGCTCGCTGCAAAATCTACTCAACCTCGCCCAACAGCTCGAACAGTTTCATCAACTCGGTGACGCGCGCCGCAAATCCACGATTCGCCAAAACGAACCCAACGCCGCCGACACAAGCACTCCCCACAGCGATCCGATCAGCGACGACTCGATTCCCACCAGGTCTGCTCCCTCCGCTCCGGCTGAACCGGTCTATCAAGCACTTGAATTGTCAGCGTGGTCAGCGGCGTTGGCCGATTTGACAGATCGCGTCGACAGATTGCTCGACTGCCCCGCGGATGCCCTCGCCCAAGAGCGCGAATTAACGCAGGCGGCAGATCAGCTGCGCACTCAAGCACTAGAAAGTTTGGCGAAACAACTGCTCAAACCATCCACCACACAAACCAACAGCGGCGATCCGATGGCTGGGCAGCATACTGGTCGACTGTTGCTCAATCCACGCTGCGCCCCAATCCGCGTATCTACCCATACGTTACCTACACAGCATTTCACGTCCGGTGAAAGCTGGCACTTTGCTGAGGGACGCGTGGGCGAAGGGCGCGTAACGTGCGTTGATATACCGTCGCTGGGATTTGTTGTCGCGCCGCTACACAGCGAAACTCGTTCCTCAGCCTCCAAGGAACGTCCCCTGGCCGACGGCGGCGGACTTCTCAGCAACGAATTTCTGGAAGCCCAAATCGACACTTCTCGTGGTCACCTGCGCAGCCTGCATGTCCCGGCAAAGCGCGGCAATCGATTGAGCCTCATGATTGCTCGCCGCGATCAGCTTCCCACCGATTCGAAACGTCCACCTTCAACGGCTACAGGTAAGACTACCTACTCAGAGATGGTGGCCAGCGACGTGCGGATGCTAACGAGTAGCAATATCTGTGGAGTGACTCGCGCGATAGGACACTTGGACTTGGATGGCCGACGGGTGGCCAAATTCGAAATCGATTACGAAGTTTGGCGTGGCAGTCGCATCGTCGAAGTCAATATTCGGCTCACTGATTTGGCTCCGCTGGCGTCAGACAATCCTTGGCAATCGGCCTACATTTTGCGAATGGCTTGGCCTACGGAGGCGGCTATCCTACGCACCTATGCCGGCGGTGTTCGACAAGCTTGGTCCGGAGGCCGCGCAATCACGTCGACGCTGGTTGAAATCGATGAAGTTGACTATCGCACGCACTACTTGCCCGCTGGACTCGCCTTTCATCGACGCACCGAAGAGCGTTTTCTGGAGACGATCTTGGCTGTCCAAGGAGACACTCAAGTCAGTCATCGCATCGGTGTAGCTGTTGACCTGCCCCATCCCGCGCTGGCCGCGGAGCAATTTGTAGACTCACCCTACGAACTGACATTCGATCGCTCCACTACCATTCAGCCAACCAGCGGTTGGCTCGCAGTTGTTGATACGCGCAGCGTTACCGTCGATCTGGAAGCGCCACTAGTTGACTCACAGGGCACACTGGTCGGTGTGCGATTGTTTATCACGGAGCTAGAAGGAAAATCATCCAGCGCCAAAGTGCGTCTACTGAGAGAACTCGCCTCAGCCGCACGAGTCGATTATCTCGGCGGGAAAATTGGCAAGCTGACCACGGACGGCGATCGCCTGACGATCGCCCTGCGTGCACATGAACAAGTCAACGTGGATGTACTGTGGAAGTAGTGCATATGTCGAATTTTGTCCACGCGGAGCTTGCGGACTATTGAGGCCAGCGCTATTTCAACCGCGAAGCGGTGGCATTCCGTGCCTTCGGCACTAACCAACGCATCTTCAAACCCTCGGGCACCATTGACTGATGAGCTCACGCATGGACTTGAACGGATTGACCACTGTCGAGCAGCGCGAAATGCTGACGAAGCTTCTGCAGCAAAAAGCGGCTCGTGCAAAACTCTACCCAATGTCGATCGGCCAGCAGGGGTTGTGGCATGCCTTTCGCCGAGATCCGCATTCCACATCGTTTAACGTCTTCCTGCCCACGCGCATCCGCGCAGCCGTCGACATCTCGGCAATGCGACAAGCGATCGAGTGGGTTTCGGCGCGTCATGTGTGCCTGCACACCGCTTTTACCGATGCCGATGGTGAACTGAATCAAATCATCAAAACCGGTTTGCTACCCGACTTTCAAATCATCGAATTGCCCGGTGGTAGCGACTCCGCTGCCCGCGACATCATCGCGCGAGAATGCGAGCAGCCGTTTGATTTGGAGCAAGGACCACTATTGCGAGTACGCGTGGTGCGTTTGGCGGAAGACGATTGCATTATCCTGGCGATGACGCATCACATCGTCGTCGACTTTTGGTCGTTGGTTATTATTTTGAAGGAGCTGCGTGAGGCCTACCCGCAGTTTGCGCGACAACAGCCCTCCCAGTTCCCGGCAGCTCAGAATAACTACGCTCAGTTCGTGGCTGATCAGCAGACTATCATCGCGAGTTCCAAAGGGGCCAAACTCCGAGAGTATTGGCAATCCATTGCGGGCCAAGCTGCCCCCGTTATTGAGCTCCCCACCGACCGCCAGCGTCCCGCCGTGTTTGAAAACCGGGCGGCGAGCACTCTCCTGGAATTCCCCGATAGCTTGGTGCCACAAATCAATTCCTTGGCAGCGCGATTCAATGCCACCCCCTTCAGCGTGCTTCACTCCGCCCTGCAAGTGTTCCTAGCTCGTTACAGCCAACAACACAAGTTCTTTATCGGCAGCCCCTTTTCTGGTCGCAGCCAACAACAGTACGAACAAACCGTTGGCTTTTTCATCAACATGCTGCCGCTCGTGGCCGACTTAGAGGGGGACCCTTCGTTTGCGCATTTGATTAAGCGAACCAGCCGCCATTTGCTCGACGCGCTCGAGCACGAAGCCTACCCCATCGCACAGATTGTTCACGACGCAAAATTGCCTCGTGACCCATCTCGCAGCCCGCTATTCCAAGTCTCGTGCACGTTTGAAAAGGCGCAGGTGAAATCGGAGGCAGGACGCGCTGCGTTTTTATTTCCCAACCAAACGCAGGCCTGGGACTTTGGTGGATTGCGGCAAGAGAGTTTCTACGTTCCCCACCCAACCTGCCACTACGACCTGGAATTCGTATTTGAGCAGACCGACAGAAGTTTACGCGGTATGATCGTCGCTTGTCGTGCACTGTTCGAGACCGATACTGTTGCCGCCATGGCCAGGAATTTCTCGAGTCTATTGCAGTCTCTAGTTGAGCATCCGGACGTTTCCATTTCACAAGTTCCCTGGCAGCCAGAAGCGTGTGAAAATGAACTGACCCTTACAAACAACGCGGTGCAAGAATCGACAGTCAAACCTGCACTCGCAGAACCTAAGTTTAGCGCCCAAACAGCCAATAAGATTGACTCGAGCCAATCTAGTACCGTTTGTGGAATGATCGCCAGGGTAGCCGACGAGCAGCCACATCAAATTGCATTACAATTCGCCGATCGAAAAATCACGTTCGTCGAACTAATGAAACTGGCCAACGCAATCGCGAGACAAATCCCCAATAGCCGCGACCACCAGGTTGCCAACTTACGCGGCTCGCTCCCTCTCATCCCCGTGTGTAGTTTTTCGGGACCGCTGGCTTTTATCGGGATGTTAGGAGTTCAGCTGGCTGGGGATGCTCCCGCTGCGATTGACCTAACGCAGCCTGCTATCGACGCGACCAGCCTGCAGCGTGACACGGCCGCTCAGCTTTGGTTGGGGCATCCAAAGCATCCCTACTTTAGCAAATTGAATCCACAAAAGTGCCTGGATTTGGAGTCTGTGTTCGATGAAGCTGCGTTGACTGACAAAGCAATGCACGATGTGGCCTGCACAACTACACTCCCTTCGCCCGACGATGTGGCCTATGTCGTTTATACGTC
Source organism: Pirellulaceae bacterium (assembly GCA_041739785.1). Taxonomy (GTDB): domain Bacteria; phylum Planctomycetota; class Planctomycetia; order Pirellulales; family Pirellulaceae; genus Aureliella. The sequence continues at coordinate 15,493 of JBGSNE010000299.1, read as the reverse complement.
GGGTTCTACTGGCAAACCCAAAGGGGTACTCGTCGACCATGGTGCGATTTGCAATACCCTAAGTTGGAGAATGCAGGCCGTTTCGCTTTCCTCCAACGATCGAGTACTGATGCTGCTTTCACATCAGTTCGATGCTGGTCTGGGAATCGCATGGTCTACATTGACGCAAGCGGCCACCTTGGTGTGGCCTGACCAGGAGACTCCCCTCGATCCCCTAGCCATGATCGACCAGATCATCCGCGATCAAATCACAGTACTGCCGGCTGTCCCCAGTTTGTTGCGAGTGCTCGTTTCCCATCCGCGTTTCGCCAGCTGCCATAGCCTGCGTTTGATCTTCACCGGCGGCGAAGCCATGCCAGCCGATCTACCCAGACAATTGCGACACGTGACCAACGCACGACTCTGGAATTTCTATGGCCCGTCTGAGGCGGCCGTTGAAGCGACGGCTGTTGACGTTACCGATCACTCGCCCGCACGCCCAGTCCCCATTGGCCGGCCGATTGCGAATACCGAAATCCTAGTACTCGATCCACATCAACGTCCCGTTCCTGACACCGTTCCGGGAGAGCTAGCCATCGTCGGCGCAGGACTAGCGCGTGGCTATTTGAACGATCCTGATTTGACTGGCCGCAAATTTGTGCAACTGTCCCAAGATGCCAGGTTTCAGGGACGGTTCGTTTCAGCTGGCACGCGGATGTACTTGACAGGCGATCGTGGACGACGAATGCCCAATGGTCAAATTGAATTCTACGGTCGCACCGACCATCAAATAAAACTCCGTGGCTACCGCATTGAATTGGGAGAAATTGAGGCCGTCCTGCAATCGCACCCAAACGTCGAGCGAGCCGCTACCAAGTTGATCGCCCCTGGGACGCCTGAAGCGCAACTGATCGGATACGTCTGTGCACATCAGTCTTCGGTGCACCAGGTTCTCCAACTTGATACAACCTTACCACATCGTGCAGCGACCACCTTGCACCAAGCACCACTGGCCGCTGCCATCAAACAATTCGCTGCGCAGCATTTACCGCACTATAAAGTTCCCGCCGCAATCGTCATCGTGGACAACATGCCGCTTACCTCCAGCGGCAAAGTCGACCGAGCAAAGCTGCCCAATTACGTTCCAAGTTCAATCTCCCCTACAGCTTTCACACCTCCCACGACAGTGCTGGAACAATTCATTGCGGCCGCGTGGTGCGAAAGCCTGCAAGTTGACTCTTTAAGCATCGATGTCAATTACTTCGATGCTGGCGGCAGTTCCCTGGGAGCGGCCATGCTCACCAGTCAGCTCAGCCAACAACTGGGAATCCACGTGCCGACCGCCTTGCTTTTCGATCTGGCCGATATTGGACAAGTGGCCACGCGATTAGCCGAGCTGCATGGTCCCGTTTTGGCCGCACGATTTGGCGATGACGCAATCAATGAACAACTGACCCGCGCGCGGCAGATGGCCACCGCGGGCCCCAGCAAAAATGACGCACCGATCAGTCACGTCTCCGCGATGCACCCGCTACTAGCGCCATTAAAAGCCAGTGGCAGTCGCCGGCCAATATTTATGGTCCATCCGCCGGGCGGAATTGTGATCTGCTATCGAGAATTGGCGCGACGTCTCGATCCCGAGCAACCGCTAATTGCCATTCGCGCGCGTGGCTTACATGGCCAAGAAACAATGCCTCAATCACTCGAAGCAATGGCCGCCGATTACCTAGAAGCTGTACGGGAAGTGCAGCCCCATGGCCCCTACATGCTCGGCGGTTGGTCGCTAGGCGGGTTGGTAGCCTATGAAATGGCTCAGCAATTATTACAGAGCGGCGAGTCCCTAGCGCCTTTGGTCTTGCTTGATACCACCATTCCTGAAGGCTCTACCGATTTGGTCCCAGCCAATGAATTGGTAAATGTCGGATTAGAATACGGGATTGACTTAACTCTCGATCAGTTGGGCCAACTGTCACCTGCCGAGCAACTTCCTTTTTTATGGGAGCACGCCCAGGGATTGGGAGTCATTGACGACCAATCTCCGCCAGAGGTGGTCGCTCGCGTGCTGGAGGAATTGCAGCACCTATTCCATCATCACGTCGCGCTCGCACATGCCTATCGGCTGGCACCATTGGCTGCCAACATCGACTTATTTCGTCCGTCCGAGACACCATTCAAGATAAAAGTATCGCCTGATCGCGGCTGGCGGCACTTGGTCCGCGCGGTCACAGTGCACACCATACCTGGCCATCACCACAGTATGGTCCAGTCTCCCAACGTCGAGCACTTGGCCCAAGTAATTAACGCCTGGTCCTAGTCCCGCACAACCAGCTTGATTAGCTGAATCGCAATCCAATGGCACGCACTTTGTGAACCGGCCACATAGTGAACCTCAGGCGCTAGCCGTGGGCTCCAGCTTGGTATGGCCCACGGCTAGCGGGCTGTTGATTTAATCGTTTTGGTAACCCGCTGCGTGAGCGAGGGGCATGCAACGAGCCTGCAACGGCGGATAGTCCCTCGCTAATGCGTCGGGTTTCCATTAAATCAACAGCCCGCTAGCGCCTGAGGTTCACCAGGTCATGAATAATCCGGGTCATAAGGGCTCCTGCAACGACTCGTTAGCCAGGACTGCTTGGTAAAGATGGCCATCGAAGTTAGGCAGTGGTTGGGCTATGTTTCCTCTTCGGGTGCTACGATCTCCAATAACTCTACCGCAGGCTCGCCGTCACAGTAGATGAGGGCGGTGCGACCAAAGGTGATCTTACCCGGCTGAGTCTCAAATAATTCAGCTAATTCGTGAGCGCATACAACTCGCCACAAGGCATTCAATTGCACTTGCCGCAAGACATCGTGATTGATAAGCACACGACCAAGTGGAATTTTCTGCGCCATGATTTCATCGCGTACGACAGGCTGCAAAGCGGAGAGAGCCAAGCGAACAATACCATACTGCACCACGCGCTGATCGGATTGCCGCCGCAGAATAATCTTGCGCATGTAATGTGAATTGGTCAGTCGACTGTCGAGCACTTGGACATCGACGGACGAAGCATGCCTGCGCTCCACGGTGACCGTCATGTGCTCTTCATGATCGAGCATGGCACGGTATTCCGCAGGGCAGTCAGCAGACAAACAGTGCGTGAACTGGCCTAACTCATTTGCGTCGGCATAGAACAGTGCAATGAGTTCATCTAGTTCGACCGCCGGTGGCGTAGCTTCGGTCACTGGGAACCTCCCTAGGCTTATTTCGAGATAACAGGCAACAGGCCGTGCTCGGCGATAGCCACCACACTCGGCTCTGCAGGTTCCTCTTGCTCGAGCACCGTGTCAATTAGATATAGCAATAGTCGCTGTAAAGGCTGCGATTCGATTTGCGAAGCTGCCTCCAAGGCCCGCTGTTGGTGTTTTTCCACCAGGCGTCGGGCCTGCTCAAAGACTCGCGCTTGACGATACAATTGATGCACCTGTGAAATCTTCTCGACGTCGCTCAGTTCGCAATCGTAGCTCACCAAGCCCAGCAATCGCGTCTGATCCTTCTCGGGAAGATTGGCTAAGGCCAGGGCCCATAGCAGGGTGGGGCGACCACCCAAAACATCGCCTCCAGCGGCTAGTTTATTGTGTTGATCCCCTTCCCAATCGGCTAAATCATTTAGTATTTGGAAGGCCACACCAATGTTGCGGGCAAATAGTTTCAGCGGTTCCGCCATACCGCCTAGATCACCTGCTAATCGAGCTCCGGTTATCAGTGCCGCTTCGAATGCAGGAGCCGTTTTGAGCGCGTAGACCTTTAAGGCGTCCAGCGGTGTCAAACGTTTGTCCTTGGCATCGCGCCACAATAGCTCAGCCCCTTGCCCCTCAGCCAGCCGCGTGTGGGCTCCAGCCAAACAATCGAGAATATCCGCTGTGCAGTCAGCACCCAATTCAGCTCCACCACGACTGACCATGCGATACCCCAAACCAATCAAGTAGTCACCCACATTGATGGCAGTCGGTAGGCCATAGCGACGATGCATGGTGGGCGCTCCATAGCGATAGCCATCGTCATCTTCAATGTCGTCGTGCACCAAACTGGCTTTGTGAAACATCTCGATGCTCATGGCCGCCCGCATCACATCATCAGGGTAGTCTCCAATCACCTGAGGACCAACATGCGTGGTCGCTTCGCCTCCGCTCAACGCATCATAGGTAGCCAACGTCATGAACGGTCGCGCATACTTGCCACCCCGACTGACAAAATCCAAACTGAGCGCTTCGGTTGCGGCGATCGGATCGACGCCTGCCAACGGGTCGGGCTGGCTATCATCCAAAGCTCGACTATCTCGCTGCCGTTTCACCAAACGCTCAAAAGTCTCGCCCTGAAACATGTCGTGGGCCGCGCGGAGCAAATGCACGTAACTCCGTGTCTGCACTGCAGGTTGCTCTTGACGCGTGAGGATCATCTGGCTGACCCACTCTTCATCGACACTCGTATTGCGACAGTCGCTAGACAACAGCGGTACGGCCATGCAGGGAATGCCGGATAATAGAATTTTATCGATGGCTTTTTCCAGAACATTCAAACAAGCCACACCGACAATCGCATCGACATAACCACTGACGATGATCTTTAATACGACGGGCGACCCCTCAGCCACCAGCACTTTGTACCCCAGATCCTCAGCGATCGAGCGGAAGTCGGCAATGCTACACGCGCCACACTTCTTACAATTCATGCCAAACTCGTCGTAGTCAGCTGGGCAACCCTCGGCATGCTTCAAGCAGTGAGGCAATAGAAACAGTCGACGGCTAGGATCGGTGGCCGCTACTTGCTCGCGGTAAAACGCGCTGCTGAGCATCACCATGGTCCAGCCCAAATAGCCTTCGGATAAACCATCCTCGGCAAGCAGTTGGCGGGCAACGGTCTCCATGCCATCCTTCGACAGTGGCCGCCCCTTGTCCAAGCGGTCGGCAACTTCGTCGCACCGCAACTTCATCCGCTCGCGCAGTTCTCGCGTCTCGGGGACCGTCTTTAAATGGCTTGTTCGGCGACGGCGAGACTTCTGTGATGAGCCGCCCGCTGAGTGACCGCCCACCACCGACTCACTGCCCACTGACTCAACGCCAGTAGAGGTGACGTCGGATACGCTGCTCGTCAACTTAGTATTGGGTTCAATGGAAGCTGATGACAAAGCTGTCGCTCCTGGTGAATTGGTTATAGGCGCGGCCGAAAGTCTGAGTGACCTCCGCTACCGAGCAATCGGGCTTGGGTGGGCTGATTCGAGCGCAGCCCCTAAAGCACTCAAACTAAATAGGGTGGGATACAGTCGTTCGTGGTACCACAGCTTGGCAAAATAAAAACCAATTGGCCAAGCACAACTGAGGTTTCCCGATTGGATCGTTTGCGCCAGCCAATCGAGAGCCTGCATTATACTTGCATCATAGGGACTCTGGCCACTACACATTAAACCCTCCAGGGCGATCGATGTTTCTTCAATCGTGCTGGTATGCGACCCAAACGGGGGCTGTGCCGGTGAAGAAAGCAGTTTTTGCCCTCCGTTAAGTCGCTTGGTCGTCGATTTTGTCCTATCCCTTGCATATTCGACACTTGAGCCGCCTCCCCAGCCTCCATCTTCATTTTGCTGCAGTTGCAGGTACTCCATTGCTCGTTGCGCCGGAAGCGACCGATTTAGTTCTAATGAGCCGTAGGCGAGCAGGACTTTTCCGGTTCCATAGATTGGATTGACGTCATTGGGCTGGTCTTGATTGCCGAACCACAGTGGGAGCCAACTTCCATCGCTGCGCTGAGTTCGCTCCAAATAGGCTAAGCCGCGACGCGTGGCTGACCCAATCCGTGACGCGCGCAGGCTTTGGCTCCGCCGCGCACCCATTCCACCGGCCGCATTGACTCGCTCCAAGTGAGGCAACCAAGCGTGCATAGCCCGCAATGCATGCGCCGTAAGATCGGTGCCACTTCGATCAAATGGAAGTTTCCCCCACCCGCGACAGAAAGTAGGCCAGCCTCCGTCGCGATTCTGTAGTCGCAAAAGCCAATTGAGCCCCAACCCCACTCCCTCCAACGCCTGTTGCTCCAATCGCAGCCAAGCTGGCTGATCCCAATCAATTCGACTCAAAGCCAATAGTGCCGCCGGAGTGTCGTCCGCATCAGGCACCGCACCACTCAGGTCAGTCCAGCCCCAACCGCCGGGATTGGCGCCAGTAAACGGATGCCGTTGACGATGTTGGCAACTCAACAACCACCGCACGGTCTTGACGGTGACCAGCCCCGGCTGGGTTGCTTTCTCCAACGCCGGGGCATCCGACAAATCGATCTTCCCGCGCCGAGACAGTGCGTTCATGGCGAGACTCGTTACCCACGTGGCCAAGTTGGTATCGATGGGCCAGCTCCCATCCGGCAATCGCGCACCAAGAATAAACCTCAGGCAATCACGGGCCACCGGCAAATCAGCGTTACCTACGGCCGCCAAACTCATCAATACAAAACTGGTTAGTGGCGTCGCCTCCAAGTAGCCGCCACTTGAGGGCTGCATGGACCGCAAAACTTTCAATGTTGGTCGTACGGCGCGGCTGCGGAGCGCCTTCATCAGTGGATTGCGCGGAGGAACAAAATGAAAGCGTGCCTGACCGATGGCGACTAGCGCTGGGACCGCATAACTAACAACGGGCATACGCGCCCAGCGGTAGAATTCCTGTGGCAACCAAGCCGCTTCGAAAGGCAATGGTGGTACCTGATCCCATTCGACCAACCCAGCCAGAGCGCAGTTGGTGATGATGGGAACGACAAATGTTTTGTCCTTGCCATAACGACGACGCAAGCCTTCCCACTTCCCTTGTGCCTCCACGTATCGCCAAGCGGCCGGTTGACAACGCTCGATGTCGTTACGCCAATTTACTGCTTGGTTTGCAGTGGCAGCTTCGCCGTCAATCGCTTGTCGCGCTAGCTCCCACGCGGCCAGCACAAGTAGTGTCGTCGCAATGTTGGAATGGCTACGATTGGTATCGCCGAAACCGCCGTCTTCGTTTTGCTGTTGGACCAACCACTGGCACCCCGTCACAATCGCTTCATCCAGCGTCGCTCGACTCTCCGAGTCCGAACTTGCAGCTATCGTCGCGCGACGCTCCGAGTCAAGTCCTGACCCCTGTGTGGCCATCCATTCCGTAGAACCTCGAGCAGCAACCACTCCCCTCTGTGATTTGCGAACTTGAGACAGGGCGCTAATTGCCGTGGCCGTAGAGAGTGCCGAGGTCGAGAGTTCACCCGTCCAATGCTCGGCCGAATTCCGCTCGTCACTTAGAAAATTGCGAGCAGTTACCCAAGCTTGTTCCAGCGATTCGAGCCAAGCTGCGGAGGTAAGCGCAGCAGACAAACCAGAATCGGTTGATGTCGACACTAACGGAATATCCACATGGGAAAGGGCTCTCGGAAAGCGATCGTTTCTAATCGTCGCTCGACTCTCCAAATCAAGAATCGAATCAACGCTTCCGAGCATAGCAGACTCGAAGCGAACTGTCGAATTGCAAAATGGAAATCCACTCGGAGTGTTGGGCAAAGAATGAGACTCGACTCGGAGAGTCGAGCGACTATTGGGGCGAAATGAGTAGCACCACTTTCTGCGAGTCTTGCTGGGGAGCGTCTTTGCTGGATGCCGCAATGATCCAGACGGGATTAGCGGAGATTTCTCCAGCTTGGGCGGCAGCCTGCAAAATCTGATCAGCTTGTTGCCGGTTGACGAACAATGCAATGGTTGAAGGCTGGGGAGATTCCGAAGATCCAAAAGTGATCAGACCCGGGACCTGCCTTGAAGAATTATTCTGCGAAATACCGGTCAACCCAAAACCGTTTTGTTTCAGCAAAGCGGCAAGCTGCGATCCGTCAGCCTCCGTGCGATTGCGAGACACGACTGCGATAGGAAAATCGTTGCCCGCGGCGGCGAAGTTCGCGTCGCTACCCTCCGTCTTGCGTTCGCTCCTCAGGTTGTCTGAACTATTCGCCAGCGGCAAATTGAGGATTGGGGAGAGGCGTGCCAAACCGGTATAAACCTCGGCATCGCTCCAGGCGTCCGAATGCGCTAGTTGCAGTGGTGCGGAGTTTGACGGGACACTGGACGGGGCATCTGCTTTTGCTGATTGTAGCGGAGATAATTCTGCGGCTGGAGGAATTGCGGCAACACCTGCCGGAGGCAACGCTTTGGCTTGCCCCATTTCACTCTGCGGCTGATTCCTAGCTCCCTGCTTCTTCTCTCCCGGAGTAGTCGCATCTTCTTGCAACATGTCGCTGCTGGGCATCGCGAGGGCGGGTGCCAAAGGAGACGCGTTGCGCCCCATCGAATCAACTTCCTCAGCATCCGCAGCCACCTCACCGCCACTTAAAGCGCCGCCCCCCAAACCGCCACCACGGGCCCGTTGGTCGTTGCTATTTGAGCTGTCCATCGAAAATCGTTCCGCCGGCGCGGCAAGCCCCTCGGCGGCGTGCATCGATGGCGCTACGATTGATTCGGCTTCTACCGCCGGCTGAGTTTCCGCGTCGGATAGGCTAGGACCGGCTTGCTTGTCCATGGATGGCGACGGCGCTATGCGCGAGTCTGTCGTTGTAGCCACACTTCGCGGCGAACGATCCGGCCAAAACAACAAACCCAATCCCAACGCAAACAGCAAGCTGGCAGCCAATGCCACCGGACGCAACCAATTGCCCGGCCAGCCAGCAGACTGACGACCATCCTGGCCCAGAGTTCCCACAGGCTCGCTGACAACTACGCGCACGCCTTCTATTGAGGCTGAAGACAACGCCGATTCAACCCCTGGATGCAATTCATCATGATAGTCTCCATCTCGCTGCATGGCAGTGTCGGTCTCGGCTAAACTTTCGTCGGTCGAGTCAACATCTGCGGCCTCGGTCAGGCCCTGAGGACGATCGCTATGGAGTTCATCAGGTGTTGCTAACTCAAACAGGCGATTATCAATTGGGAGAGGGAATAACCTACCTCCCCATGCAGGCAGGCTACCAACCAAACTCCGCACGCGTTGTAAGTCCTGGAACATCACCGCAACATGCGCATCGTCACTAATCCGCTGTTCGACCAAAGCCCGCTGCGCAGCACTCAGCTCATCGTCCAAATAGGCCGACAGCCATTCTTCTTGATACACCAGATCGCCACCGTCTGGATGGTTTACATGATCGTTGTCAGGGGAATTCATAGGCTACTCAACCCAAGTTGAACTGCTTTTTTCTGCAGAATCGATCTCAGCTCCAATCGCGCTCGGTGCAGTCGGCTGCGAACAGTACCCACCGGAATGTCCAACGTTTCAGCGATGGCATCGTAATCTAAGCCGTCAAAGTCACGCAGGATCACCACCACACGCCGCTCTTCATCGAGCATCTCAATGGCTTGCCGTACGCACTGCTGAGTTTCACTAAGTTCCAATTGGTGGTCAGGCGGGGCGTTTCCGCTACGATTGGCAAATGCATCCGTGTCCAAGGCCACATCCAATCCTTCGCGACGAACCTGATTCTCCAATCGCTTGCGACGTCGATCACTGAACAGCAAATTCATCGCGATACGAGCTAGCCAGGTATAAAACTGCGATTCGCCGGAGAACAATGCAAGTTTCTGATACGCGCGGGCAAAGGCTTCTTGCGCAATATCCTCCGACAATTCGGCATCACCACAAGTATGAACCAGCAGCCCCAATAGTCGTCGTTGATAGCGATCGACAATATGAGCATACGCCGCCGAATCGCCATTTCGGACGCGCGCAATCGTTTGTAAATCTTCACTCAGCATGCGTTGCCAATGGAGAAAGACGCAGAGTTTCGTCAGTCAGTTCCCAGAAACTACTATGATAGCGTAAAGAATGGGGAAGGTCAGCCGAGGACTACCGGGCTCCGGTCACCCGCAGCTAGCGAGCTGTTGATTGGGTGTTGCACCCTTATTGTTTAACCCGCAGCCGTAGGTTTTTAAGCCCGCGCTTTTTCAACCGCGAAGCGGTGACATTTGGTAGCCTGGGGTGCAAACCCCAGGGAAAATGGGATTTACCGACATGCGGTTCGCCAGCGATCGACCGCATTCGCGGTCGATCGCTGGCGAACCGGAAAACGCGGGGATGCTTCAATGACCTGGGATTTGCATCCCAGGCTATCGAATTCCGTGCCTTCGGCGCTAAGAAGCGCAACTTCTAAAGCCGTAGGCGCGGATCAACGTGGTGAGCCTCGCCTACGCGTTAAACGAAGTTAGCGACATCGCGTTCAGCTACGGGGCAATCGACGGGAGCGACCCACGGGAGCGGCTATTCGTGCCGCAGAGCTTCAATGGGGTTCATCTGGGCGGCGCGAATAGCGGGGAAAAGACCAAACACAACACCAACGACCAAGGAAATCCCAAAGGCTATGGGGATCGACTCGGGCACGATGGCCGGGGTGACGTTGCGAACTACGTCGGGTAAGGCTGCCATCGTATCTGGGTAGGTCTTCGTAACAAACTCACGAGTCCACACGATGGCTGGCTTGCAGAACACTCCGGCCAAAATACCAGTGATGCCCCCGACCACACTCAACACAGCCGCTTCTACCAGAAACTGGGCTACGATGTCTTTTTGCTTCGCACCCAAGGCCCTACGAATCCCGATCTCACGCGTCCGTTCGGTAACGGTAGCCAACATGATGTTCATGATCCCAATCCCACCGACCAACAATGAGATGGCCGCAACCAACCCCATGAAGACCATGAACATCATCCGTGTGGTGCGCGCTTGTTCGAGCAGTTCCAGAGGCACCACTACCGCAATATCTTCCATGTCGTCATGGTTGCGCAGGGCTTGCTGAACCAAGTCCGCGGTCGCCTTCACTTCATCAACTCCGTTGACTTGCAGTGTAATCTGATTGAGTTCAATAATCTCACCACTGAACGAAGCTCCAGTCCGCCGCACGACCGTGTCACCGATTCTCGACTGGAGAGTCTTAATCGGTATGTAGATGTCGTTGCGGAAACTCTGCGCCTCCATCGAACCACCGATGGCCGCAGAATCGTTGCGGAATTTGAGCACACCAATGACGCGGTAGTAGTCTTTGTGATCAGGCAGATCGACGCGTTTGCCAATCGGGTCTTCGTAGGGGAAAAGTGTGGCAGCCACGTCTGAGGCGAGCACACAAACCGATTCGCGGCGGAAATTCTCAGCGTCGCTAATAAAGTGCCCGCGATCGATAAACAAGCGAGTCAATTCGGCGTACTCGGGAGTGCAACCGACTAACCGCCCTTCCACCGTACGATTCTTGTGAGTGAACTTGCGCTTGATTTCGCGGATGGGAATAGCGCTCTTGATGGTCGGAATGGTTTTGACCAACATATCGAATTCAGATCGGGTCAAGCCGTAGGGAGTTACCCCTTGTGCGTTGAGTTTATCCGACGGTGGCTCGACGGAGCGGATCATAATCGTGTCGGCACCGAGGCTTTCGATTTGACGCTGCGCCTCGTTGCTGATCCCTTCGCTGATGGCCAGCAACCAAATCACGCTCGCTACGCCGATAAAGATACCGAGCACCGTTAGCAGCGACCGCAACGGGTGAAGCAGTAGGCTCTTGACCCCTAAACTTAATGTTCGCAACCAAAGCATGACCTATTACGCCTCGACTTCTTGTTCTTCATGATCGCCAACGGGAATCAAGGCCAAAGCGCGTGCAGCGGCGGCTTTGCGATCCTCGGGTGAATTGATCTTATCGGACTGCAGTAGGCCGTCACGCAAGCGAACGATGCGTTTAGCACGCTCGGCCACCTCATCTTCGTGCGTGACCATGATGATCGTGCGTCCTTCGCCATTGAGCTCATCGAAGATCGCCAATATCTCGGCCGTGGTCTTCGAATCCAAGTTACCTGTAGCTTCGTCAGCCAAGATAAAGTAGGGGTCATTCACTAGGCTGCGGGCGATGGCCACGCGCTGTTGCTGACCACCGGAGAGTTGCGTGGGACGGTGCGACAGCCGATCTCCCAAGCCTACTCGTTCAGCCAAATCCACACTGCGTTTGCGTTCTTTGGCTCCTAGCCTGCCTTGGTAATAAAGCGGAACCTGAATATTCTCCACCACAGTCAATTGTTGAATCAAGTTGTACGATTGAAAAACGAAGCCGATCCGCCGCGAACGAATCTCAGCGAGTTGATCGTCGGACATCGTGGCCACATTGTCCGCCCCCAACAACAGCTCACCACCGCTGGGCTGGTCCAGGCAACCGAGTAGATTCAGAAGCGTACTTTTACCAGACCCCGAGGGGCCCATGATCGCCACATAGTCCCCTTCCGGCACATCGAAGGAAACCCCACGCAAGGCGCGGACCGTTTCGCTTTTCAGCACATACTCTTTTTTTAAATCGCGGATCGAGCAAGCGTGCATGGGATGGTTTCAGGTTTCAGGTTTCAGGTTTCAGGTTCCAGGCTTCAGGCTTCAGGCTTCAGGTTTAAGTTCCGCCACCAGCGGCGCGTTCTTTCGCTCGTTTCTCAAGGGCTTGGAGCACTTCTGCTTTCTCGAGAAAGCCATCGGAGTTGGCATCGTACTCGGCAGCGCGATCGCGCATGCGCTCATCGAGGCCGCCCGTTTCTTCTTGAGAAATCTTCCCATCACCATCTGCGTCCGCTTCGAAGATGCGATCGACGATCATTTGTGGATTGAAACCACCACCCGCACCACCGCCACCGCCGGGTCCTCCACCACCGCCAGGACCGCGACCTCCACCAGCACCACCCTGACCTCCACCACGGGGACCACCCGCCCCCGAACCGCCGGCGGGCGCTTCTTCCACTTCCGGTTTGACCGGTTCACCGGCATTGGCACCAATTTCAGCCAGCTTGTCGCGATCACCAACTTCATCAACTTCAGGCAATTCCATTAAATCAAGATTCTTGCGGGGATTAAGCGCCACCACATCTCCTTCTGACAAGCCTTCGTCGATCGTAACCATTTTATCATTGGTCGCACCGATCTTAATCTGAACTGTTTCCCAGCCGCCAGTCTTGCCCTCACCCTTTTTTCGTAGGCAGAAGTGTTGCCCTTTGAATTCGTAGATTCCGTGAACGGGTATCTGCAGCGCATCGGGAATTTGCTTGACAAAAATCCGCACTTCGGCCGTCATACCGGTTCGAATGGCACTGGAGGGAGCGAGGATTTCGACAAACGTCGAGTACTTTTTGACAGATGAACTAAAAAAGCTTCCCGGCTCAGGATATTTATTGACGCGCTTAATGCGAGCCAGCATATCTCCGTCAACCGCATTGACCTTGATCTTAGCCGCCATACCTTCAGCGATCAGTGTGATATTCTGCTCGTTGATCGAAGCCTTGACCTGCATTTTCGTTGGATCGGGGAGCTTGATGATCGTCTGACGTTCGCGAACCATGGCTCCTTCTTCAACCACAAATTCTGCTCCACCACCGCGGCTGCTGTACTGATTATTGTGGACCACGACTCCTTCGGCAGGCGAAAGAATCACGCACTTGGCAACTTGATCCTCAAGATCCCGAAGCTTATCTTCCTCCTCGGCTAAGACACTCGTGTCACTCTCAAGCTTGGCCTTGGCCGCTTCGATATCACTTTCGAATTGAACCTTAAATTTTTCCTTGGTCAAACGCTCCAAGATCCCCAGTCGAGCTTCTGCCGATTCGAGCACGTTCTTAGCATTCGAAACCGAAAACCCTTCGGCTTGGACTTGGCGTTTGTTGTACATCCCCTTGGCAGCCAGCCGCTCGGCACTAGCCAGCTTCAATTCGGCATTCAGCAGACCCTGTTGAGCCACATCAATTTCGCTGAGAATTGCCTTGCGTTCGGACATGAACGTCCCTTCGATATATTCCTGAAGAGCGATTTCCGCAGTTCGCACTGCCGCCTCAGAGCTGATCACCTGAGCATTGGCACTAGAAACAGCGATCCGCTGCGTCTTCAATTGATTCTCAAGGGCCGATGCATCCAACTCAACGAGCTTATCCCCTGTCTTGACATACGTACCTTCTTCAATCACCCACAAAATGGGAGTGCCGCCGCCACTACCAGAACTTTGAGATTTCACTTGGCACACGACATCGATATTGCTGCTGCTCTCGATCTCACCCTGCTCAAGGACAATGTGATCAAAAGGACCGCGAATGACCGCTTCCGTCACGATTTCGTCTAGCAGCGGGCCACCACCAAACCCACCCAGCTGATAGGTCGCGTACCCACCGCCACCCAACATGGCTAACAGCACGATGGCGACGACTAAGGTTTTCCCAGTGCGGGCGGAAGGGATGTGGTTTGATTTCATGGATCTCATTACCTGTCCTACGAAGCTAGGCGGGAGCACCAGCTGGGATGGAGGTGAATAGGAGGCGGGACACGAAGTAAGCAGCAGAAGGAGCGGGGGTGGCAACCAGGATTGATTTTAGTTCGCCAATCCAGCTTCGTCTGCGCAGTTCATCGGGAAGTGCCACAAATTCGAATGAAACTGCGAATTTAGCGAGCGACGATCTTCCCTAACAACTTCCCCTGCAAGGGGCTGATGATAGAGCTGTAGAGTAGTGTAAACCCCTAGGTCTCACCCGGGTTTCGGTCCCTCAGAAGGTTACGCCTTGAATTATTGGACGTTTTTCTCCCACCAAAACCGTTTTTCTCCCCCAGTACTCGTCTTCCCCCAATGCTCCTCGTGCTGCTCGGCTGGTCGTGCCTGCAAACGAATTCCCCCAGTGCGGGCGATGGAACAGAAGAATACGGAGGCAACGGAGAATTCTATGTTGCCTCCGTTTTCTCCTGTTCCTTAACGAACGCCACGTTGAAAACCCTATTTCGCACAATTTTGCAAAAGCCGCCGCCCTATGACCAAAGGTGTCCGCGGGGACGCGATATCTAAGGGTACCAAGACAAGGCTCGACAGTACTGCTGCTCGCGAGCTGGGCTGCTGCTGGCAAGTTGGCCGCTCAACTCCCAACGTTGGTTGTTGTCCCCCTAAAAAATTCGATTTCGAAAGCAAAACTCATGGCTAAATTCTACGTTCAAAGCGGCAATGTACGGACCATTATCTCTGCCGAAGATGGCGAAAAGGCAGCCCTGTGGGCCGTGCACTGCGCCATGCGTCAGGTAGTTCCCGTCTACGAAGACGAAGAGCTGAATCCTCAAGAAAAAAGCCAGCTGTCGGTGGTCGAGGGTGTCCGCGTACTGGGCAATTCGATCCAAATTAACGAAATCGGCTTCGATCGCGAAGACTCAACCCAATTCGATACTTTCGAACTACTCATCCACTGGCACCAACTCATGGTCGCCCTCGCTCGCCTAGAAGCCATCTCCCGCTAACCAAAGTAGCCCGACGCTCCGCGTCGGAATTTCCAACTCACTGAACGTAGTGCCGTTCAATGTTCCAAGTGCAGGATTTGTTTAACGCCGAGCCGGAGGAGACTGCTGACTAAACATCAATCGGTGTGGGTGCCTGTAGGCGATTAGTGGTTTTATTTTTTGGTTTCGTCGTCGAGTGTTTCCATTGCTGCTGCCAGTGCCCAATTATTTTGTTTTAAGA
>JBGSNE010000298.1:0-73849 GCA_041739785.1 Pirellulaceae bacterium | reverse complement strand
CCGCTAGGTTCGTAGAACTCACCTAGCGACCCTCCCGCGAAAACATGCACTCTTGATAGCGAGCTTGGGCGCGCGGGAGGGTAAAAAAGCCCTATCAGTACCGGCGATCACCGAGAAGTATCGCAAATCCGCGTTAATGATGGCTTAAACGATGTTCCGTCTTGAGGGATGCGAAGATCTGCCATTGCAGTGCTTCCCTACCTAGGGGTACAAGCTTGGGGATATAGCAAACGCATTAGGCTTTGCTCTCGTTTAAATCCGGCGTCAGGAAAGGGTATCCGACGCGAATGGCACGAGGTTAACACGTAGCGGAATTCGTGTCCGACACCTTTTCCCGGGTTGAAATTGAAGGAAAGCACTTTCTGTTGGCGGTGCCGTAGCCGTCTGTCACGTGAGCAACGAGTAAACACCACCGGACGATTGGAACGAATGATGCAATTTGGACAAGGTGGTCAATTTTGTTTCCCGAAATGGGTTAGGTCATTCTTGTTGGCTAGCGCCCTCGTTTACTTGCCGAGCTCCACAGTTTCTATCGCGCAAGAAAACACCGGCTCGCTTGTGGATCGTTCCATGGCCCAGCTGCTGTACACGATTCGTGTCGTCGAGGTGCCGACAGAAAAAGCAAAGCCTCTCACCGAAAAATGGAACCTAGTTGGCGCATCATCAACTATTAAGTACCCGTCCAACACCGGTTCGCGCCCCAACTCGGCTGTCATTCCGGCTAGCTTCACGAATACTGCCACAACGTCGGAAATTCGGCTATCCGAAGCATTGAATGATGCGCAGATCGACGCGCTGATTGGAGCAGGAAACGTTGTTTCCTCACCCAAAATGCTTGGACACAGCGGAGAAGAAGTCAGTGTGCGCATTGGTCGACTGGTACCGTTTGTTGCGGCATTCGAACCGACGAAAGACGAAAACGGCCATGACACGACAACGCTGAAGCCAAGGGTCGAAACAATCCATGACGGTATCGGCTTGGATTTGACCGGTGATTTGGGTGAGGACAATGAAAACATTCGGCTGCAGTTCAAGCTCCTGCAGTCGAAATTCACAGGCATGGACACCTTTACTTTCGAATCCGAGCATGGACCGCTTACCGTGCAACAACCAAGCGTTTCGGTCAATACCATTCAGACGACATGCAATGCTCCAGCGAACGAAACAATTGCCATCAGCGGCGGGCCGATCGACCGGGATGTGGTTGTGGAACAAGAGGTCCCACTGCTTGGAAAGATTCCTTATGTGGGCCGACTATTCAAGAATACAGCCAAGGCTACAGAGTCCATTTCTACGATCATCTTAATTCGCTGCCAAGAACGTGGCCAAGAACATAGCCAAGAACCTTGAGATGCGTTGTGAGCAAGTTCAACTTCAATCATAGTCTGCGCACTAAGACAGCTGTGCGGTCATCGGCGGCCGTAGCGGGCAAAGTGTATTTGGCAGCTGCGGCAAACAGATGAGCCAAAATTTCGCGGGCTGGCCGATCGCGATTGGAGACAACCGCTCGCAAGGCATGTTCTTCACCGAAGAAGTGATGGTTATCCGCAGAGGCTTCGGAAATACCGTCGCTGGCGATGTACAACAAGTCGCCACATTGTAACTGCGCGTCGTGGGTGTCGTAGCGTTCATTGGGCATCACCCCTAATGGTACGTTTTGGCTGCGCAAGGCAAGTGGTCTGGCTAAGTTGTCAATCAAATAGCCCGGGTGCCCGGCACTGGCAAAGCTCAGGCTGGGCGACTGAGGCTGGATTTTGGCGATGAACAGCGTCACGAAACCACCCTGCAGCAGATCACCAGTCAGCAATTTATTGGCGTTGGACAGGATGTTGCCAGGCTCCGGTTCCGATTGAGCTAAGGCGCGTAGAATCGCGCGGGTCTCGACCATCAACATCGCCGAACCAATACCATGACCGCAGACGTCAGCCAGCACCACACCCAGCGACTGATCAGGAAAGAGGAAGAAGTCAAAGTAGTCCCCGCCCGTCCTGTCGACCGAATCGCACTTGCCGGACAGCTCAAACCCGTCAACGGCGAAAGTGTCTGGCGGCAGTAGTCGCTGCTGGATCGACTGCGCGATCGCAATCTGGTTTTCCGAGGACTGCAGCGCGACTTCAGCTTGCTGCCGTCGAGAACGCTCCAGCGCAAACTGGATGCTTCGCGCAAGTGGATTTGTTTCGGTCTGACCTTTGACAATGTAGTCTTGAGCCCCACGACGAACCGCTTCAATGGCCAAATGTTGGTCGGATTCGCCGCTCAGTATCACGATTGGAGTTTCGCGAACCAGTAGCTGAATGGAATTGAAGGTCGGCAACCCGTCACTGTCAGGCAGATTCAGGTCCAGCACAATGACATCGAAGTCTATTGAATGCAGTATTTGCTCAGCACTCTGCAGCGTTTCGGCAACTTGTAATTCGTATTCGAATTGTAATCCAGCCCGCAACCAGCCGTGAATCATGGCCAGCGTCAACGGACTGTCCTCGATCAGTAGAATACGAGTCAAGGTGTGCACTTGGAGTTCATGTGATGCAGCAAGTGGAGGGCGGGTTGAAAAAAGCGTGGTGGGAATGACTCTACTGGTCCGATGACTTCCTCTTGATCATGGTGATTTCGTTTCCGGCTGTATTGTGCCGGACCTCATCCATGAATGCGTTGATGAGCAGCAAACCTCGGCCGCCGCATTTGTCGAGATTGCTAACGTCGGTTGGGTCGGGTAGTGAACAAAAGTCGAAGCCCGGGCCCTCATCGCTCACAGTAAAAGCTGCCTGGTGGCGGTTTGCATCGACGACGATACGCACCCGTCGCCCGCAATACGGTTCTGACATTCTCCGTTGCTGTACTTCCCGGAGGTAGTGAATGCCATCGTCAGCGTGCCGTAGGTCGGAAGAAATTTGCAGGTTGCCATGAATGATGGCGTTGACTAGAGCTTCATCCAGAGCAGTTGCAATTTGCATTTGCTTTCCGGCTTCCAACAAACCCAATTCCATTAGCGCACTCTCAATCCGCGCGATGGCATCGGCAACGCGGCTGTCGTCATTGTCCAATATCAACTCCAGACGAATCGCAGCAACCAATGATGGCTGAGTGGAAATATTGTGTCCAGCGTCGCGCATGGAGAGGATCCGCGCAATCGTTGTCAGCAGCTCCTCCCGGAGGTGACGTTTGGGTACGTAGCTGGCCGCGCCAAGGCTGAGAGCCTGAGCGGCAATTTCCTCACTACCCTTGCTGGTCGTCAAGATAATCGGCAGATCAGGATAATCGGCTTTGAGTTTTGCCACCAGCTCAAGACCATCCATTTCGGGCATCTGTAAGTCGGTGACAACCAGGTCCGGCAAGCGTTCTTCAACGGCCGCCACCGCCAAAGCACCGTTGGCGGCGGTTTCGACTGCGTAATGCGTCTCCAACAGCGTGCACATGCAATGCAACTGCGTAGGGCTATCGTCAACGACGAGTATCAACGCCTTATTGGACATTTTCTTCGGTGAATGCATCAAGAGCTTGGGGCATCGAATCGTAAATTTGAAACACACGGCCCTCCAGATTCGTCAGGCGAAATACACTGCGCACCACGGCGCTCATGTTGGAGAGTTTAAGGGCACCTCCGTGGGCAATAACCTTTTCTCTAATTAGAAGCAGCGCGCTAAGAAACTCGGACGACATGGCTGCTATTTTTCCGAAGTGCAAGATCAAAGTCTCAGGCTTGGTGCGCTCGACATACTTTATCAACGAAGTCTGTATGTCGATGATCGATTCGCGATTGATAACCTTGACATCCGCGAAAAAGACGACCAAGACCCCTTCGATTCGATCAACATCGTAGTGTGGAAATCTTTCCATGGTGATCGTCAATTATAACCGTTGTAGAAGCCTAAAGTTACTTTAGATTATAACATGTGCCGCAGGCGAGGGGGGGGGTGAGCCAGTATTGCTAGTACGCACAGAAAAATCGCAAATCCCATCATGGCGTTCAACTCACCACCGATTGTCATCCAGCAAGGTTTTTCGATCGCCGGCGGACGTCACCTAGATGACACAGAAATCATTGATTCCGACATGAAGCAGCCAAGGGTTGCCTCGACGTTGCGGAGAAGTGTTCCTCGGCAAAGGGTGAAAACCTTTCGATCGACACTTGCCGAGGCCGATGCGATACAATCGGTTCAGTTCCAGGCGGGTGGCACAATTGTGCTAATGCGTGACACGATCGTCAAGGTTTTCATTGGCCCGCAGACGTAGGATGAAGACTGGCTGTGGCTTCCCTTAAATGACTAGTTCACTTTTCCGTGTGCTCAACATCTTGACATGACGAACTCAGCAGACAATCAAACAGCTTTTAGGCTCGCAGTGGAACAATATGACTCGCTCGGCATAAACGTGGAGCGTGCTCTGGAAACGCTGCGAGATGTCGAAATATCGGTCCACTGCTGGCAGGGGGATGACGTAGTCGGCTTCGAAGGCGGCGGCGGTGTGCTTGGCAATGGACTTGCCGTGACCGGCAATTATCCGGGACGAGCGCGCTCGCCCAGTGAACTGCGCAGCGATCTCGAACTGGCCTATTCGCTGATCCCGGGAAAGCACCGTCTAAATTTGCATGCTCTGTATGGCGAGTTCTACAAAGCGGTGGAGCGTGACGCAATTGGCGTTGAACACTTTCAAGGTTGGATCGACTGGGGAAGAAGTCAGAGTGTGAAGCTGGATTTCAACCCGAGCTACTTCTCGCACCAGCACGCCAGCGATGGATTCACCTTAGCCCATGCGGACAAAGGCATCCGTCAGTTTTGGATCGGTCACGGCATTGCGTGCCGCAAAATTGCCGCTGCGATCGGCGAGGCTCAGGGTAGCCCATGCGTCAACAACTTTTGGGTGCCAGACGGTTGGAAAGACACACCGGCCGACCGTAAGAGTCCTCGCGAGCGGCTAGCCGCCTCGCTCGACGAAATCTTCGCCGAGAAACTATCGACGGCTCATACCCTGGATGCTGTGGAGTGTAAGTTGTTCGGACTTGGCAGCGAAAGCTACGTAGTTGGATCGCATGAATTTTATATGGGTTATGCCATTTCGCGAAACAAAGTTCTGTGCTTAGATGCGGGGCACTTTCATCCCACCGAAGTAATTTCAGATAAGATTTCTTCCGTGTTAATGTACGTGCCGGAACTGTTGCTACATGTCAGTCGCGGAGTGCGTTGGGACAGTGACCATGTTGTAACGTATACGGAAGAATTACAAGCGATCATGCAAGAGATTGTGCGTGGCGAATATTTGAAGCGTGTACACATCGGGCTCGATTTCTTTGACGCCAGCATCAACCGAGTGGCAGCCTGGGTCATCGGCACTCGAAACACACTCAAAGCACTGTTGGCGGCACTATTGGAGCCGACTGAGAAGCTACGACAGCTTGAATGCGATGGCGACCTAACGGCCCGCTTGGCGCTTATGGAAGAACAGAAGATGATGCCTTTGGGAAGCGTGTGGAATTACTACTGCCATACCTCTGGCGTACCTGTGGACGGTGCGTGGCTAGCACAAGTTCGCGAATACGAGAGCAGCGTCCAGTCGCTGCGAGCGGTTGAACTGAGTGAGACGGACGCTTGAGTGCCATTGCCGCGAGGGTTTTGGGCTGGCGAACAGTGAAAACAAATAAGTACGCGTCGCCCACGGCTTTTGAAGTTGCGATTTTTTTAAAACCGCGAAGCGGTGGCATTGGGTAGCCTGGGTTGCAAACCCCAGGGGAAAAATGGAATCTACCGACATCCGGTTCGTCAGCGAAATTGTCTTTCATTTCCTTCCAATCAAAACCCAACAATCATCGCTCATCAATTGGAAATCAACAGCTTGCGTTCTGATTGACGATTGATGAGTGACGAATTTGGATTTTTGATTTTCGGCCTCCAAACTAGTGCCCAATTCCAATGATTCTTTCGAGGTCTACAAAGGGACATTCATGAATGACGACAATTCAAATTCAGGCGGAGAGTTTGAACGCGAACGGGTTCCCGATTCTGCGTTGCTCGGATCGGGAAAGTTCTGGGGAATGTACGCTGGCGAACACGCGGCGGGCACCGAGTTCATGATTGGGCCCTTGTTTCTGGCAGCGGGAGCGAGTTTGCAGGATTTAATCCTCGGGCTGCTACTGGGTAACTTCCTCGCTGTTCTAACTTGGCGATTTCTGGTCACACCCATCGCTATGGCGAAACGGATGACGCTGTACTACCAACTGGAGCGCATTGCCGGTGGCTCGCTGGTCAAATTCTACAATCTGATCAACGGTCTGCTGTTCTGCTTCCTAGCTGGGGCGATGGTTACCGTGTCGGCGTCGGCTGTCGGCGTGCCCTTTAACATCGCGTTCGACGTACCTGAGTCGATGCTTGGATTGAGCAATCCTTCGTTTACTGCCTTGGTGTCCATTGTTGGCGTGGTGATCGCAGTGGTGGCCGCTGGCGGATACGAACGCGTCGCCCAAGTCGCAAACATTGCGGCCCCCTGGATGATCGCTGTGTTTGCTGCGTGTGGCATAATTTCATTGGTCCAACTGAATGCCACTAGCATGGCAGCCATCACCGAAGGTAAATTCTGGACGGATGCGATTGAATTCGTGCAAGAGAAAAATGGACCGCAAACTTTTGGGTTTTGGCAAATCGTGGTGTTTGCGTGGTTGTGTAACGGAGCCATGCACTTTGGGATGGCTGATCTTTCGATTTTCCGATTTGCTCGCAGTAAAGCTTCGGGATGGGCACCGGCCATCGGTATGTTCCTCGGACACTACATGGCCTGGATTGCGGCTGCTCTGTTGCTCGCTGCGTTGATCAAGCTGACTCCTAGTCTGGCTTTGGGAACTGACGGAAAAGTCGCGGCCAATCCAGGACTACTCGCTTTCCAAGCGTTGGGATGGACGGGAATCTTATGTGTGGTGATCGCGGGCTGGACGACTGCCAATCCCACGATCTACCGCGCCGGTCTGGCCTTCCAAGGTGTATTACCCAAGAGTTCGCGAACGGCTATGACGCTGGTGGCTGGTGCTGTCGCTACCATCGCTGGAGCGTTCCCGAATCTGTCGGCTCAGCTGTTGGGTTTCGTCGGAACGTATGGAACCGTACTTGGGCCGATGGGAGCTGTGATCTTCGTGGACTTCTATTTGATGAAGAAATTCGGACTGCGAGACGAATACGCGACCCATTCAGGAATTCAGGTCAATGTGGCTGTGCTGATTGCCTGGCTGCTGCCAGTTGCGATTGGACTATATCTGATTTTTGGTCAGGGATTGTTCGCCGCCTACGCGGTGATTCCCTGTTGGATAGCTTGCGGTGTCATCTATCTTGTGCTCAGCAAGTTCACACAGAGCTCCGTTTCGATCAGCCAAGGAAATATCCGATGAACATGCCTGCCAAAATCATGTCTTTGATCTCGCTCAGTGCCGTAATCGTTCCTTGCCTACTGTATTTCGCGAGTGCCATTGGTCTGGACGCCGTGAAGTGGGCAGCACTCGCTGGCACGATCGGCTGGTTTATCGCGACGCCAATATGGATGAGCCGAGCATTGCCCAAGGATGCAGCTGAAGTTGAGATCTGACGGCGAGGCCAGTCTTCGTCGAAAGTTATCGACAATCATTGAACAGGAGTTGTCGGAGAAAACAGAGAACTCTCTGTTGCTTCTGTATTCTCCTGTTCAATCGCCCGCGACCGGGATTATAGTTCCGCGATTTTTACGTTGCGAAATTCACATTTCATCTCCACGCCGCCGTGAATCTGCAAGCCCAAGGGAGCTGCACCCGAGAACTTTGGGTCGGTATATTCGGAGGCTTTCTGGTCATTGATCCAACAGGTAAACGTGTCTCCCTTGGCTTGGATTCGAAACTTGTTCCATTCTCCTTCGGGATGCATCAATTTCTTTGCTTCCTTGGCTTGGCCCACCTCCGGGTAAGCCGGTTTGCCACCGGTATAGAACGAGCCCGTCATATCCACGCGGAGACTACCCGACACGCCGAGTTGTAGTTGTAGTTTTGGATTTCGCAACTCAATACCGGTGTCCACACCGCGATCTGTGGCTGCATTCCAGCGCACTTCGAATTCGAGGATAAAATCTTTGTAGGGCTTTTCTGTCCACAGGTAATGCCCTTTTTGTTCCGCATTATTCTCCCCAATCAGCACTTCGTTTTCTATTCGCCAAAACTCGTCCGCCCCATTGGACTGAAAGTTGGTGAGATCTTTGCCATTGAATAGCGGTCGCAACTCTGGGTCTGCAGCGCGCCCCACATCGGAGACTAAGAACAAAAGCGCAATAGCGAACAGGAATCGATCGATACGTTTCATGGTTGGAAGCCTTTTTTATCAGGATGTGGGAGGAGCAGGAGAGGCTGTAAGATTACCAAATTTCCTACGCCTGAGGCAGAACCGAACATTGATCCGCCGCACCTAGAACTTGTTCCGTTACCCCCGCAACACAATTCAGCACCACTACATGAGGACGGCGCACCAAATTCGGTTACATCTGTGCATCCGGATGGACGGATGAATATACAACGGAAGCATGCGGGGACACTCAACTTTCGCAAGTTGTTTGCTCGTCCCCAGAAAAAGACCAGTGTCCCCGTTGCTCCATTTCCCCTCTTGTCCTCAATTTGCGATTTCGCGCAAGCGGTGCAACGGGTAGACCGCAAGGTTATCTGCCGTTCGAAGGTGCGGCGGTTTAGTCAGTTTCGTTAAGAAGTAAAATCAAATCGGACGCAATCGCGGATACTTGAACATCGTCTGAATCGACGAGCCCAAGTATGTCATCACGGTATTCGTCGCGAATCCACGTCAACGCGTCAGCGTTCTCGGCGATCGCCGGGGTGAAATGATCGTTGAGTATCTGAAGCTGCATTGCCGGGTCGCTGCCGCGCAGAGCATGATGATATGATTCGGCCATGGCATAGCCGAACGAGTTCGCAACAGCGTCACCGTCGATCACGATGCGGTTGGGCAGATCGCGAGCCCAGGCAACAACCTTGACAGCGGTCCATATGGTGATCGAACTGCAAATGACGAACAGCATAGCCGCGAGGAGGAACAATCGCTTGGTTTGAGTGGTCATGTCAGAACCTCGGAGCATGCGACTACGTTCAGTTGGAGATAGCGTATTTCGAGCTAACCTGTTATACTCAGTTGCTTTCTCCTCGCATTTTGTTGCGATACTCGCGCGGCGTGCAAGACATCCAGGTGCGAAACTGTCGCGAAAAATAGTTACTGTCATTGAAACCTACATCGAAGGCTATGTCCGTAATGCCCTGGGGGGATGTACGAAGTAGTTCCGCCGCCCGTTCGATTCGCAAACGAATTGCATAAGCGATGGGCGTGCAGTTCATCGAGGATTCAAATGCGCGCAGAAAACTGCGGCGCGACATACCTGAGATGCGCACGAGTTCATCCAGATGAATCTCTTGACAGTAGTGAGTTTCTAAGTGTGCGATGGCCTCGGCGATACCCTGCAGCGATCGTGAGTCTGCATTCTGCGGTCGCCGATAACATCGTGAGAGGTAGCCAACCAATTGCATAAAGGCCGCAGTGGCTAGGAAGCGAAATCCGCTGCTTCGCTCTTGCAATTCGCGGTCCAGTTGGTCGACCAGTAGTTTCGTGGCATGTAACTCACCGGCGGTTACCCGTAGCCGGCTTTTGAACTCATGTCGTTTACGCCAGGCCGGCTCGAGGTGGAATAACGCATGATAGCCCGGCAAAGATGGCAGGTCGTACAATCGCAGGAATAGGGCGTCCATGTCAAACAGGATATTGATCAGCTGCAGGCGTTCCATGTCTACGTAATCATGCGGACAGGAACCACCGATCACGAAAACGTCGCCAACAGACAGTGGCCAGGAGTCTTCCCCGGTCACATGGTGTCCTTTGCCCCCCGTCACCACAACAATCTCAGAGAACTCGTGCGCGTGCAAGCCAAACGGTTCCTGCGGATCGCGACGTTCGACTGCGATTGGAAAACCATCTGCATGAAACCAGTCTTGTTTCTTCAGCGTTCGCAAAGTCTGAATCCATGATTCGTGTGTCAATAAGCGCCAGCTTCAGCCACGACTTTGCCTTTCGATTCGAGTTGAAAATCGGCTATGTTTTTTTGGCCGTCGACAACATCGAACTCCAAAGTCGTGTTCCTATTGTACTTGGCCGGGACACTCTCTTTGACGCCCGGTATGAGCGTGCCGTCTGGTTCGTGTTCAGGCTGCCGCGCGGTATTGATCTCAACTTTGTTTTTTCCGGGAATGGCACCCTTTCTGCCGCCGCTGAATTCCAACACATATTTTCCACTAGCATCGGTTTCCGCCGCCGCTGGACGACCACCTTGTGGAATGAAGACCACAAAAGCTCTAGGTAGGGGCTTGCCATCCATGGTGACCGTCCCCTCCACTCGTGCAATATCGGGACCGCCAGAACCACAGCCAGCGAAACCAGCCAATGCCAAAGAAAACGAAACAAAAGCAACAGAAAACCTATTCATGATTCTTCTTTCTAAATACTTAGGTATCAGCACCTTACCGTTCAAAAAGACAACGCCCAGCTTTACGCGGGGCGTTGACGGTGAACAACAATAGCTTGGGCCCAACAGAGCTATAGGTCAAGCTGAATGACTTGGCCATCCCCGACCGCAAACAGACGCTGGTAAGTTCCGAAGGGGAGCGTATTCAATGGGGCGGCAGCGCCCTGCATGTACGGTGCTGCAGCAAACCAACCCGACGATGTGTGGTCGATGTTTTCGCTGATAAAGTGTACCGAGCCATCGCCAAAACCAAACTGAGCTCCCCCAGTATGAAAGCTCCCCGCGGTGCGATTACCGGCGTTGGTCAGCGGCCAGTTGATCGCGCGAAAGCCGTTGACCAGCAGACACTCGGTCGCACCGCCGGCCCAGTAGTTCCCTGGATCAACCGCTCCATACAAATAAGTACGTGTGATTCGAGGGTTGGCACCATTCATTCCCCATCGAGTTTCACCAATCATCGCGGTATTGCTTGTGCCATCGCTCATGTTTTGGATGCCGTAAACCCCGCGCGAATCACGCTCGAAAACACCGTTATTGAGGCCGGCAGCGTTTCCGGGTACGTGGTAGTTGTTGTAGGCTCCATTGATTCCCTTGTAACTGCTGGTGGCAGTTGGGCGAATTCCCTCGGATGCCAAATCGATGGTCGGTGGTTTGATGTCCGACGGACAGCTAAATGCCGCCTGAGTGGTTGAGGCCAAGATGCCGTTTTGAGTAACGGTCTTTTCATGAACAGGGAAACGCGTATCAAATTGGTTATAGAGATTGCCTTGCTCGATGTACGGGAGCAAAGCAAAACTCCAGGCGTAAGCCAATCCTCGATTGGCAGTACCAGCGGGTGTACCTACAAAGTGGTGACCGATGGGGAACTTCTTGTAGGCATCATGATAGTTATGTGCAGCCAGCACCAATTGCTTGACGTTGTTGGAACACTGCATGCGGCGAGCTGCCTCGCGAGCAGCTTGTACGGCTGGTAGCAGCAGCCCAACTAAAATGCCGATGATGGCAATCACCACCAACAATTCGACCAACGTGAATCCGCGTCGACTCTTCTTCATCATAGCTGTCCTGAAAAGTGTAATACAATGGTATAAACTGGGCTTCAACTTCCGCAATCCAAGTTCGCGCAGAAAGTCGAGCTTGACCATTTAAACTACAGCAAGTCGCGCAGACAAACCTTAACGTTCGTGCCAGGAAATAGCACAAAAGTGCCGGCAGGTATGTTGGGTATTCTTGTGGCTAGCAAACCCAAGCTTTTATTGTTGTACTCGTTATTGAACAGGAGTTTTCGGAGTACACAGAGTTCTCTCCGTTGACTTTGTTAACTTCTGTTAATTCGCCCGCGTTGGGGAACTCTAGCCACCCAGCGTTCATTAAATAGGACTGATGAAGTTTTGCTAGTTCATCAATATACAGACGACAGCTTGAACCTCGCCAATAGCGACTGGCAGGCAGACGGCCAACAGGCAATATAGGGTGAGCCTGAAGGACCGACCAAGAGCTTCGTCGCTCACGGCATAGGTGATCGCGACCAGAATCGGCGAGAAAGCGATTTCGAAGAACAGCCATTGATGGGTTGCCGAGAACAGCGCTGAAAAAAAGACATAGGTCGCCAACAGAAGTCCGCTCGTGACCGTGTACAACGCCTTTTCGTGCCATTAGGTTTTGAGCACACCAGGCCAGGTGGCCGCGTTCGGATGTTTCATGGTAGTAGTATCCCATTGGAGACCCAAACAGGAGGGCAAGCGATCTCGACAGCGACTCGATCGATGGTACGAAAAAACCCTGTAAGTCCATCAGGATTTACAGGGTTTTGAAGGTGGAGGATAGGGGACTTGAACCCCTGACCTCTTGCATGCCATGCAAGCGCTCTCCCAACTGAGCTAATCCCCCTCAATGCGTTGTTTTCGCAATCGTCTCTGACGAACTACGAGCCTGAAAAAATTATCAGCTATCGCCCGAAGTGTCAAGCAGCGCGGGGCGATTGTGCCGAATTGGAGTGGAGTACGAGCCCAGACGCGTTTTCCGTAGCGGAAATCGCCAAGATTTTCGGGGCCTCCAGTCAAGGGACAACTTGCCCGCCGAAAGTCTTGGCGACTTCCGCTACAGGGACTTCCGCTACAGGGACTCTTGCGACAGGGACTTTTGCGACAGGGACTTTTGCGACAGGGAATCAGCTTTCGACAATCAACGGGAGTGCTGCGACCGGTTCGGGGCTCAGGGCAATACCGGCGAGTAACGCTCGCTGAGCGGCCTGGGCGTCCTTGGGACTGCGGGCCAGAATGCGAATCAGTGGTTGCCCGCGGTCGACTCGCTGGCCTATGCGGACCAGCATTTCAAGCCCCACGGTGGGGTCGATCGCATCGTTCAGCCGTTGCCTGCCTCCTCCCAAACCGATGACTGTCTGGCCGATGATTTGACCGTCGAGCCTGTCTATCCAACCGTCTCTGGGGGAATGCAACTCAAACGGCTGAGCCGTAGGCAATCGGTCAGCGAACGTACCTCCTTGGGAAGTCACCATCGACGCAAAACGCTCATAGGCTCGTCCGCTGTGCAGAACTTCGGCCAGCGCCTGGGTCGCCAGCGGTAGCGAATCGAAGCGGCCGATGGCTAACAAGAGTTCGGACGAAAGTCGAAGTGCTAGCTTGCGGACGTCGCTGGGACCGCCGCCTTGCAGAACTTCCACCGCCTCATTGGCTTCGCAGGCGTTCCCTACCATCCGCCCGAGCGGTTGATTCATGTCGGTTAGCAGAGCGCGTGTGGTAACCCCCATGCGTAGGCCCGTTGTGCACAGGCTGTGCGCCAGCTGCCGCGCGTCAGATAACCCAGGCATAAACGCGCCCGATCCAAATTTGACATCCAGGACAAGTGCATCGAGCGTCGCGGCCAGCTTTTTGCTCATGATGCTGGCGGTAATCAGAGGAATCGAGGGAACCGTACCGGTCACATCGCGAAGGGCGTAGAGCTTTCGATCAGCTGGTGCGATTTCGTCCGTCGTGCCAGTAATGACACACCCTATGTTCTCAAGTTGCGCAGCGATTTGCGACTGCGAAAGGAAACAATCGTAACCAGCGTAGGATTCTAGTTTGTCCAGCGTTCCGCCGGTAATTCCCAAACCCCGACCGCTGAGCATCGGCACATCGCAATCGCAGCACGCAATCAATGGCGCGAGGATAAGTGAAATTTTGTCTCCCAAGCCGCCCGTCGAATGCTTGTCGACCCTGGGGCGCTCTGTGGGACGCGTCAATCGAGTGCCGCTGGCTAACATGGCGTCGGTAAGGTCGGCCGTTTCCTGGTCGTTCATACCGCGACACAGGATTGTCATGGCCCAGGCGGACATCTGGTAGTCGGGAATTACACCTGAGGTAAAACCGTCGACCATAAACCGTGTCTCGTCGCGGGAAAGTTCATGCAGATCCCGTTTCTTGGCAATAATCGAGGCTGGATTCATCGAAGGAGTTGGCATTTTAGGGGTTATCAGGAGGATTTGCCGGCTGTAGCCTTGCAAAGCTGGATATGTGAGAGAAACTGTATTTTCTAAATGGCAACTTACAAAGGTATCGGACACGAATGGTAGGCGGTTAAGTCGTAGCAGAATTCGCCAAGAATTTCGGCAGTTCGCGGGAAAACGGCTATTGCCTAAATTCTTAGCGAATTTCTCTATGAGGAAATCCTTAACTTCGCCGGCATTCGTGTCAGCCAATTCAAACGCTTTTGGATTGGCTGGAAGTGTCGTTCAACATAGATGTCGATTTCGATGCGGAGCATGGCGATAATGGTGACTAATACGACCAGATTCAATTTTAGAAAGTTGGCATGGGGATTGCTGACGGTCGCGTTGGTCGGCGTTCTGGGGGAGCAATCTGCTGGTTGGGCTCAGGGCGAACCATCGCCGAGCGACTCTCGACGCGTTTTGACCACTGTGCGAGGAAGCGTGGCAGGCGCAACGTCGATGGTTCCGTCGGTTCAAGCGGGAGGTGAAACCGTTCCAGCTCCCATTGACTCAAGCGGTCGCCAATTGTCCAGTGTGTCGCCTGACTCGGCAGCTAGTGCGTCTGTGAATCAATCCGTTGAAAAACCGTTGTCGGCCACCAGCTCCGACCCGACCTCGCGGCAGCTACAGTCAGCCGTTATCCAAGCGATCAACAGCTTGGATCCCGCTAAGATTCCCAACTTGGAAAATTCAAAGCAGCGGTTGAGTGCTGCGGTGACCCGCCTTGAGAACTTCACCAATCCAAATAGCGCGAACGGGCAGGCATGGGGCGAGTTTCTCAAGCTGGAAACGCTCAAGGAGGAACTGCGGGCCGCGCGACCGGACTTGACTACGCTGGTGGGGCTCGAAACCAATATGCGGCAAAACTATCCGGGACTCGAATTGTCGCCCTATCTCGAAGTTCGCCAAGGAATCGGAGACGTGGTTCGGGCCTTGCGTTATGGCAACGCGCCTGACAAGACCATCGAACAACTCGAGATCAAGCTCAAGCAACTCGTTGAAACGCTCGACGATCCCGTTACCGGCGCGGGGACCGATCGCACGTTTGCCGTTGGTTTGATGGCCAACTATTTACATGAGATGAATCAAGCACCCGCGGCCTTGGCTCAAATTCGCCAGCAGTTCTCTACACCTAATGTGCAGCTGCATGTCCGCGAAGGGTTGATCAATCGACTGGTGGCACGTTCCGTGGCGGAGCCTAATGGAGTCAACGAGTGTCTGTTGGGGACACGTATTATTGGGCAAGCCTGTTTGACTGGCCAAGTCAGCGCAGATCTGTTGCCAATGCTCGGTGGTGTCTCGCTGCGACTTAACCTGAACGCCAACGTTACCACCTCCAGCAACGGTTACAATCGCGGTGTCGTGTTTGGCACTACCGCTTATTCACCCGTACATGCTTCCAAAACGATCTTTGTGACTCCTAGCGGTATTTCCTCGACTTCGGCCAGCGTTGCCACCAACCTGCAAACTTCCATAAATACGATTGACCATCGCTTTCGAATAGTGCGCCGTATCGCCCAACGTAAAGCGGCTGAGCAAAAGCCACTGGCCGACTCGATTGCTCAAGGCCGATTGCAGAATCGCATCTATGGGCAATACGAACAACAAGTCGAAGAGCAATTGTCTGCAGCACGTGTTCAATGGGCATCACTGCAAAGCCAAACACCTCCTGAGTTAGCGAGATTGGGAGTACCGCTGCCGGCTTACAGTTTTAATTCGGACGATACGGCGGTCCACGGGCAGGTGCGGCAGGCGACTGGGTTTCAGCTAGCCGCCTTCCAATCGAGCGCAATTGCCAAGCCTGAAAGCTGCGATGTGGTAGTTGAAGCCCATCAATCGGCCGTTGTGAATGCCCTTGACCTGGTGCTGGGAGATCGCACAATCCGCAGCGCCGATCTAGATGACTACGCACGTCAAGCGACCGGATCAGTTCCTGACGAAGTTCAAAAAGAAGCGGATGGTGAAGCCTGGTCCATAACTTTGGCTACTTATCGCCCAGTCGAAATCGAGCTGGACGATGCGAAAGTGACCATCAAATTGCGAATTACTCAGATGACTCGTGGCAATCAATCGCTGGACGACGGAGCATTTGTTACAGCCGTCTATTCGCCGAGTTACTCCGATGGCGTGTTGACGTTGACGCGTGAGGGGTTGGTCGATGTCACTTTTGCCCGCGCGTCACGTGGGCTGCGAGTGGTTACGCTGCGATCGTTCTTGAAGGGGAAGTTCGACATGTTCTTTAAGGAACAGATTGTCACCCAGCGACTCGATTTGGCAAACCGTTTTCCGAACCTGCCAAAGTTTGCGCTGGCTGTCATGAAGATCGACAACGGTTGGCTGCAACTTGGTTGGCGCTAGCGGTTTAGACCGTAGCGGAAGTCGCTCAGACTTTCGATGGAATACCATTGGGTGATGATGCTGCCAAAATTCTTGGCGAATTCCGTTATGGCTTTTCACGCACCAATTCGCATTGCCGACTAACATTCAGCAAACGCGTAAAGGTCGGCGGAATGATCGCGGTACCTGCGTAGGGTAGCGCGATATTGACTTGAACGGTTTGCGTGTTGGTGTTCAAGTTGGCTGGCGTAACGCGGACTGTTGCGCCTTGAATGTTGGAGAGGTCGAGAATTCGCTGCGCGGCCGTTTGGCATTCAAGGGCGCTGGCTCCGGGTACGATACCGACCCGAGCTCCTTCGTAGCAAGCCGCTTCCACGGCGTTGTAAACCATGTTTGCATGCCCCAGCTCCAGAGCTGCATAGAGCATCAAAAACAATATTGGAGCAGTCATGGCGAATTCGACGGTCGCTACGCCGCTACGCATGTTTTTGTTGTTTTTGCCGCGTTTCATAGTTAACATCCCGAGGTTTCTCTGTGGAGAGTGGCAACAAGTGTCGCTCGACTCTCCGATTCGAGAATTCATTGAAGTTGTTGGACTGATTCTATACTTAGCACTATTTCCGCATGCGACTCTGAGATTCGAGCGACGATTCTCGGAGAGTCGAAACCGAATTTGGGCTGACGGTTATTCAACCAGCGTCACTGACAGTGTTCGAGCGATGGCACGAAAGGCGGCGGCCAAATCGGCGGCATCATCGGCATGCAAGTGGATGCCCCCCTGAGTGGCTCCGGCCACCGTAGCCATCAACGGCTGGTTGGCACCGGCGCTAAAGGTAATCGTGTGTACTGTTTGACCGCGGGACACTGGCGTGGCCACCGTGATTGCTGGGCTGGGGCCCGTATTGTGATTGCCGTCGGTCATCAGGATGACAGTTTTAAAGGCGAAACTGCGGGCGAGCGGATCGCTGACCAATGAATCGCTCCCCATAACCAGCGCGTTGCCGATGGCTGTAAAGCCGGCTGGAGTAAAGGCATTCACTTGGGCTCGAATGGAGGCATAGTTGTTGGTCAGTGCGAGCACTTTCGTGGGAGTCGTTGAATACTTGGTGAGCGAAAGATTGGTAGTTGGGCTGGAGACAGCAATCTCATCGATGAAGATGTTCACCGCTGCCTTTAAGGCATCTAGTCGCGTTCCAGGACCACTTGCTTCGGACATTGAACCGGAGACGTCAAGCACTAAAGCCACATCGCGGACATTCGCTGCGGCGGTGGCGGACTGAATGGGTTCGAAATCATTGGTTGAAAAAGCCTTGGCAAAGAACAATGACACGGGGCCATCGGCGGACGTCGATTGGCGCCGACCATTGACGCGTACGGCTGTCAGTGGAGCGCCGTTGTTGACGAAGTTGAAGCGGCCTCCGCTAGGTGACAAGCTGCCAACTTGAATATCCTCTGGGAACAGCGTTAGGCCGTCGCCAGCCACTGTGTTTTGTTCCGCCACGGCGATTGCAGCTGCGCGTGCCAAAGCGACATCCTGAGTACGAGCCAATGTCTCCGAACCGGCGCGAGCGGCCGCATCCGTGGCCGTTCGCAATTCTGCGCGGACCATGTGCATGTAGGCTACATCAACGCTGAATACCGCCCCCACCAAGAGTATCACGATCGACACGGCGACCAGGATCATCATCGCCCCCCGACGCTGGGGATAACGACAATTTGAAAAACGACGATAGCTATGTTGGTGGTTCATATGCGGCGTACCCTGGAGGGAATTACTGACGTTGATGAGTGATGCTTGGTGAACATAGCCCGAGGGCTATTCCTTGAGCATCGTCGCTTGTGCTCGAATGGTTAACCCATTGAAGGGACCAATGCCGGTGATACTCCGTGCACTACTGGGCACCGCGACTGTCACGGTAAATGGGGTACCGGGGAGCAGCGTCTGCACGTTGGCCGGGGTAAACGTAACCGTGGGTGACGGAACACCGCGCGAGCTCAGGACTTGTTCGCCTAGGGTTTGTGCTGTCGCCTGAACGCCATTGGTCTTGGCAACAGACTTGGCGGTTTCATAAGCTGACTGCACGACTGCTTGTCGCAAGAAGAGCATATTGGCACCTTCCAGCGAGGCGAAAACCAGCAGTACAATTACCGGCAGGCAGACAGCTAGTTCAACGACAGCCGTGCCGCGTCTGGAATGGTATGATTTGGGATGTGAGGCCATGCGCTGTCTCATTTAAAAAGAATCCGCGGAGATTGACGTTAGACCAGGCCTAGGCCTTCGACTCTTGGGCACGAGATGCGACGACGTTGAAGTCGTCAGACAATTCGCGCCAGAAATCGTTGTCGCGGAACTTCAGCTCTCGGACATTTTCGCCTTTGGCCAGTGCTCCGATCGATTCTCGTAATCGCATTACCGGACCGGCGAAGCGATTGCTGAGTTTCATAGAGTCATACACAAAGGTTGGCAGAATCGAGACCATCAGGATTACAAAAAACGCGTACTTGCCCCACAGCACGCCCAAGTGGCCCTGAAGTGACAAAGTGGGATCACCCAAGAAAAGTTCCAAGGCGCCTAGCGAGATTAACGAGAGTGCAAAGAAGATACACCAATGCGCAACAATTCTGCGCGCCAGTGCTCCTTGAACCAAGCTATCGACGTAGACCTTACCGCGTTTGTTCGACATTGTGTTTGTTCCTCGTAGACAACGCCGCAGACAGCGCTGCAGACAGCGCTCGGTTGCCATCCGTGGCCGAGCTTGTCTGTTTTTTTAGTCTCAGTAACGGCCAACGTACAATCTCAATTCCAAGTGGAGGTTACGCTGAGCCCGCAGATTTACCGCTATCGGAACCATACGTCACTTTGGTCCGGCAGGCGCAAAATCTTTCCTAATTCGACTCAAGATCAAAACAGTTCAACTCAGACAATTCAAAATAGACCGGTTGTGCCAAATGTGCGTAGGCGAAACCGCCCTTATAACCCGGCTTATTCATGACGCTGTGAGCCGAAGGGCGTGAGCCCTCGGTTATCGAGTTGAATAGGAACCGCGCTCTCCCCCCTCTCGGCTCATGAATAAGCCGGCTTTTACGACCAGCAACACACTCAGGAGCAGGCAACGATGTGGTTTCCAGTTTTCATGTTTACTCTGCTGGCGGTTATCTTTGCCGCTATCGTGTTCTACGGAATCCAGGCGGAAAAGAAGCGAAAAGCAGCTGTAGAAGCCGCCGCTCTAGAACTGGGACTTGCCTTCAGCCCTACGTTGGTCGGCAGCGACCAAGCGCTGTTTGAAACGTTCGAACTGGCGCATGTTGGGCACAGTCGACAGGCATCGCTGGCAACCATGGTCGACTCCGGGGAGTTGCGATTGGTCCTATTCGACTATCGGTACAGCATCGGTAGTGGCAAGAACAAGCAAACGCCAGCCTATAGCGTGGTTATGGCTACCAGCACTTCACTTCAGTTACCGCAGTTTTCAATGACACCTGAGAGTTTTTTTCATCGCTTGGCAGATTTCTTTGGCTTCAAGGATATCGACTTTGAGGATGACCTAGCGTTTTCCAATCAATTTCTGCTCAAGGGAGAAAACGAAAGCGAGATTCGCAGCTTTTTCACTCCCCAGCGCCGCGCGGCTTTTTTGCCGTTGGGGCAAGTCAACCTGGAGGCGCATGACCAAGTGTTCATTTTCTATCGCTCGGGTCGACAGAGTGGCGCGGCTCAATTGCGAAAGATGATGGAAGAGGGCTTCAGCATACAAGCCCTACTTAGCTAATTGAGCCGTACGCCGATGGATCAACGTTGGACTAAGCGCTGTGATTCTTCTTCGACGATTCGCCGAAGTCGCTCGGAGATTCTTCCTCCAGGAGATTCGGCGGCGGGCTTCTGGCCAGCGGCTAAATCGGGGGCGCTAGTTGTTGGTTGTCCATGCGTTGGACCATTGCGTTCGCCACTGGTGTTGGGGTTGATAAGAGTTATCAAGCGGCAGATAGTACCATCGTGTAGGTATACGCGATTTCGTCCACCAAGCTTCGCAGCGTAAAGCGCTTCATCGGCACGCCGAACGACCTTGCCAATTTTGTCGTCGGCTTCAATTTGCGCAGCACCAGCGCTCAGCGTAACTGAAATAATCTGCGAATCGTGATTCACTTGCACTCTTCCTACCGCGTCACGAAGTTTGTCCAATGCCGCTGCAGTGCTTTCGGCTGGTGCAACCGACAACACGGCGAACTCCTCACCACCGTAGCGCGCCACGCACACGGCATGGCCCAACTCTGCTTGCAGCGTTTGAGAAATCTGCTTGAGCACAGCGTCTCCTGCGGGGTGACCGTAGGTATCGTTGATTTGTTTGAAGTGGTCGATATCGATCAATCCCAACGAAAACGATTGTCCCTTGTTGTTCCAGTCGGCGAACAAGCCATCCAAGGCCTTGTCAAATGCACGGCGATTAAATAGTCCCGTCAAGCCGTCGGTTCGAGCCTCGGTTAAATAGCTGGAAATTTGATCCGTTTGTGTTTCCAGTTTCTGTTCGGCGTTCTCCAAGCGGGCTTGTAAATGTCGATTGGCTTCCATGATTTGCGACACGGTTGACAACAGTTCTTCGCGTTGCGGTGTCGCGTTCGAACGAAACTTTTCGTCAATGGCAGTCAATTGCGTTTGATAGCGGCTAACATCCCCCGAATATTCGTGGGTCCAGCTTGACAAATTCTGCAAGAATGACAGGAATTTCTGCCGATCGATCGTATCAGGCGGAACCGACTTGCGTCCCAGCCAATATCCCAGCAGCAGACCGATGACCAGTAGGCTGGTTCCCACGGCCAGGCCGAGCAGAAATATATGGCTATTCTCGGGCATGGCTATTCTCGGACACTGAGGGCTCCTAAAAAAACACTGGGCAGGGTTCACTTACCGCAATACGGTTGTGGGGGGATCGGCGTAGACCGCACCATCCACATGGCTGGGAGAATCATTGCGTGAAATGATTACAATCCCCCCAGGGCTAATCGCAAACCCGCGACGGCGATCGAGTTCCAAGTCATAGCCGATTTCCATTTCTGCGGGAATGCTAACTTCTTTATCGATGATTGCACGCCGAATTCTTGCGTGCCGTCCAATATTCACCCCCTGGAAAACGATACTTTCTTCAACGGAAGCACAACTATTGACCCGCACATTGGTGCTAATCACGCTCCGTTTGACTTGTCCACCACTGAGAATCGTCCCTGGACATACTATGCTATCAATGGCTTGGCCACAGCGATCGCGGTTACCATCGCTGCCAAATACGAACTTCGGCGGAGGTAAATTGGGCTGTAGGGTACGGATTGGCCAGTCCTGATCATACAGATTGAGCAGCGGATCGACTTCGATTAGATCCATATTGGCTTCGTAGTAGGCATCGATGGTACCCACGTCGCGCCAGTAGGCCTGACGCTTGCGATTTTCATCGCGAAATGGGAAGGCAAATACGCGATGGCTATCGATGATGGAAGGGATGATGTTTTTGCCGAAGTCGTGGTTGCTACCTGGTTCGGTGGCGTCGCGGCACAATTGTTCGAACAGGAATCTGGCGGTGAAGATATAAATCCCCATCGAAGCAAAGCAGTGCTGGTCATCGCCGGGCATGGTTTGCGGCTCTTTCGGTTTTTCTTGAAAACCTGTAATCCGATTGTTCTCGTCGGCTTGGATAACTCCAAACTCCTTAGCTTCTTCGCGACTAACCTTTAGAGCGCCAACTGTCAGATCGGCTTCCATTTCCTTATGGAATTCGATCATCGACAAATAGTTCATCTTGTAGATGTGATCTCCGGCCAGAATCAACACGTACTCGGGGCGGTCCTTTTCGATCACAAAGATATTCTGGTAGACGGCATCGGCAGTACCTTGGTACCACTGTTCGTCGATTCGTTGCTGCGGTGGTACAACATCGAGAAACTCCCCCAATTCAGCACAAAAGTACTGGCGCCAGCCTAGATTAATATGGCGATCCAGACTGAGCGCTTTGTACTGCGTCAACACCAATAGACGCCGCAACCCCGAATTGATGGCGTTGGAGAGGACAAAGTCGACGATGCGATAGCATCCGCCGAAGGGGACGGCAGGTTTGGCACGGTCCAGGGTGAGTGGCTCCAGTCGCGTTCCTTTGCCACCAGCCAAAACGACTGCCGTAGTATTCCGCAGCATGGTTAAATTCTCAGGAGAGTTAGGTCTCAATCAGAGGACCATGATGAGCTAACATCATGTTATCGCCTCATCATAGCAGCTTTCGGCGGCGGGGAGAATCTCGACTGGAGACACATCGTGGCCGATCTCGCCGCGAGTTTCGTCAGCGACGCGACTCGGAGAGTCGTGCGACTAACGGCCAAACAAAAAAGGTATCGAACACTCTCTAAAGTACCACGATATCCAGTGGTTTTGCATGGTCCCCAAAGTGTCCGACACCTTTTTTGTTTGGCCGTTAGGATTGCCATTTGCGCAGCCACGATTCGAAAATCAAAAGATTCCACAAGCGATAACCCTGATTGACCTGGCCCGACATATGCTGATCAACAATTTGTCTTAAGACATCGGGACGAAAGAATTGGTGGCAGCGAGCGTCGGTCCCTAACAATCGCCCCTCGGTGACAGCTCGCAGCTCGTTCTGAAACCAACTACCTAACGGCACGCCAAAGCCCATCTTTTTCCGCGTCCAGATTTGCCGGGGTAATAGGCGGTCGAAAGCACTTCTCAACAATCGTTTGCCAATACCACGGCGGTACTTTAAGTGGCTGGGAAGCGACGCGGCGAATTCGACCAAGCGATAGTCGAGCAATGGCTGGCGGCACTCTAATCCATGAGCCATCGAGGCAATGTCGACTTTGGTCATCAAGTCGCATGGCAAATAGGTGACCAAGTCGGCCAGCGAAGCGCGGCTCACAACATCTCGCGGTGCCAGCCCGTTCCATGCGGTTTCAAAAAACTCAAATGGATCCTCATCGGGGAGTTGTGCTAGGAATTCCTCGCGATACAAATCGCCGCGTAGCTGCTCGGGGAAAATCTGAATCCAATTCATGTACCGGCGGGCCAAGGGCTGATTGAGCGCTTCACCAAATCTTTGCAAACGCCTGATGAACGATCGCTGGCGGTTGGAAGCAGGTAAGCCCTGGATAAAACGACTTCCCAATACCGGTCCGGCCAAACGGTCGAGCCAACGGCTAAGCGTCAGTGCGCGATAGCGTTCGTAACCCGCAAACAGTTCGTCCCCTCCATCGCCGGTGAGCGCTACCGTCACATGCTGCCGTGTCCATTGGCACAGATACCAGGTTGGAATCGCCGAGCTATCGCCAAACGGTTCGTCGTAATGGTAAACCAATTCGTCCAGGATCGAGACAGCATCGGGGGTGACCCGATATTCGCGATGCTCACTACGCACCCACGCGGCTACCTGTCTCGCGTATTTAGTTTCGTCGAAGTCCGCTTCGCGGAAACCGATACTAAAGGTATTCAGTGGTTGGTCGAGCTGGGCCTGCGACAACGCAACGATTAATGACGAGTCGATTCCTCCGGAAAGAAATGCACCCAACGGAACATCGCTGCGCAACCGCAAGCGAATGGAGTCACGAAGCAATTGGTCGAGTTGCCTGGCTGCTGTTGCTTCGTCGAGATCGCATTCGTGCTTCCAATCGATGCGCCAGTAATTTTGCACATTGATATTCGCATCGCGAATAACTGCTACATGACCAGGGGGAAGTTTGTTGGAGCCCTGATAAATTGAATTGGGATGCGGGACGTACTGATACGTCAAAAATTGATCGATGGCTGCGGGCGACAGTTCGCGTCGGAAAGTGGGTGAGGCAGCCAGCGCTTTGAGTTCGCTGCCAAACAATAGCTGCCCCCCCAGAAACTGGTAAAAGAGCGGCTTTTTCCCCAAGCGATCTCGGGCCAGGACCAGCTGCTTTTTGTTGCGATCCCAAATGGCCACCGAGAACATTCCGTTCAAGTGCTCGAAGCACTCAATCCCCAAGTCCTCGTAGAGGTGCACGATCGTTTCAGAATCGCTGTCGGTGCGGAAACTGTGTCCAGAGCCCTCCAGTCGTCGTCGCAGCTCGCGATAGTTATAGATTTCACCATTGAAGACCAGCCATACCGAACCATCCTCATTGCACAGTGGTTGATGGCCACCCGCCAAATCAATAATCGACAAACGGCGAAAGCCCAGCGCCACCCCCGGTATTACTCCGGCGGGATCATGAACGAGCTCCTCACGATAACAACCGCGATCGTCTGGGCCGCGGTGTTCGAGCGAATCAGTCATCGCGTCAAGTGTACTGGCTGCGATTGCCTGGGATTCGTCAAACCAAAGTCCTCCAGCAATTCCGCACATGAGCTATGGGTGTTCCAGTCGTGGAGGTAAGGCGGAGAGCGGGAATTGCAAACTGCGATAGGCTTAGGCCAGCTTCGTGGGCCCAGCGGAGCACGCAGCTTTGATTCAAAAGGGGTCTGAGACGCAGACACCTTTTAAGACAAAGCGCAAGTCGAGTATAACATGAGGAGATTCCTTCAGCGAGGGAAGCTTTGAGTCCCCGATCGACGTGTTTTTGAATTCTTCATCAACCCCTGTCGATTCATTTCTTAGGAGCGTGATTTCATGACGAATAAAGATCTAAAACGAGTATCCGGAGTTGTACTGCTATTGGCCGCGATGCACATAATGTTTCTCCCAAACAACTTCGCGCAAGATACCTCCGCCAAAATGCCAGCAGAATCGCCAGCCGTCGCTACCGAACTCCCCGGGGAATTGGATTTCAATATGGACATGGCCGAATTCGAAGATTTTGGTGAGGAGGACTTTGTCGTCGAAGAAAAGCTCGATCCCAAAACGGAAACAGCCATCACCGCCGTGAAAATTGCGGTGGGGGTCGTGGTGTTGTTGGTTGTTGTCTGGCTAGTTCGTAGGCTTGTCGGCGGTCCCCGCACGACCGGTGCGGGGTGAGTTAGAGTCTGGGAGTTGGGAGTCTGGGAGTGGGGAGTCTGGGAGTCTGGGAGTGGGGAGACAGGGGCGGGTTTGAAATGGAGATGGGTGGCACAAAGCAGCCGCAGACGAGAGATTGTTAATGGAGATGTGTGGCGAGCAAAGGAGCCGGAGACGCGAGATTGTTGATGGAGATCGGTGGCGAGTAGAGGTGAGAGAATCAAGGAATGGGCATGCATTGTTTATCGCGAAGCGATTTGAGAAATTAGCCGGAGGTAAGCGCAGCGCCACCTCCGGTTGACTACCATATCACCTTCAGCACAAAAAATCGTCAATCTTTGATCGACTCGGCGTGGGAGGGGCGATTGCACGAATATCTAGGTGGGACGAGTCGTGGGCTAGAGGGAGTTCCACAAGCGATTGGTGGCATCGAGGATCATGTGCATCTGCTGGTAGGATTAAAAACGACACACACTATTTCCGACTTTCTCCGCGAACTAAAGAAGGCTGCAACGCTCTGGGTTCACCAAGAAATCAAGGTGCCGCAATTTGCTTGGCAGGAAGGCTTCGGAATTTTCACGGTTAGCGCAACTGCCCGAGATCAAGTCAAGAAGTATATTTCGGCTCAGCGAGAACACCATTCACAGGTGGACTATCGAGAAGAGTTCAAGCAGTTGCTCGAACGAGCGGGAATTGAATATGACCCGAAGTATCTCGATTAATAGTGGGCTGGTTCGCAAGGGAAGGTTGCGCCTTGGGTATTCGAATAGGCTGGCATCCCTTCGGGATGCGGCATGCGGTTGCACGCCTACCGGAGGTGGCGCTGCGCTTACCTCCGGCTAATTTCTCAAATCGCTTCGCGATAAATAATGCAAGCCAGCTCGATGGGTGCTGCAAGCTTACGCTATATAATCACTCCCAACTCCCAACTCCCAACTCCCAACTCCCAACTCCCAACTCCCAACTCCCAACTCCCAACTCCCAACTCCCAACTCCCAACTCCCAACTCCCAACTCCTGCGCGAAAGTCGCACTCGGCAAGTGCGACCCACGGATGTGTGACCCACGGATGTGCGACCCACGGATGTGCGACCCACTGTTATGCGTTTAGAGAGCTTAGCGGTAAATGGGGACCATGCCGGGAGAAGGCGAGCTGAGACGGAGGTTGGGTTGAATACCAGGGACCGGTTCCGAATTGCCCCAATCGAGTACTTGGATGCCGTTGGATTGCGGCGCCATGCTTCGTCCGACTGATTGCTGACGAGGGAAGGGCGGAGGCGTGGGGGAAACACCATTGGCAGGTATCTGTGTCACTGATGAATTGGGTGAGGACCGGAAGGTAGATAGTGGTGGCTCCTCGCCCGTCACCTCCCGTAGTCGACGTTTGTACCAACTCTCGTTGCCAAGCGGCGGAAGTTGTGACGGGGCACCCATGGAAGCACTTGAAGCCAAGCTGGCCGATAAATTGACTTGTTCGGGCTGAGTCGCAAAAGCTAGCGGGACGCTCTGCGGAGTCGAACCAGTGGTAACAGGAACAGCATTGGAGGCCAGCTGCACACCGGCGTCGGTACGTTGCAAACCGGGAGCGTAAGCCAGTAGGTTTTCTGGGCTGCCGTCGGCTAACCACTGGT
This sequence comes from Pirellulaceae bacterium, assembly GCA_041739785.1. Classification (GTDB taxonomy): domain Bacteria; phylum Planctomycetota; class Planctomycetia; order Pirellulales; family Pirellulaceae; genus Aureliella. The sequence continues at coordinate 46,935 of JBGSNE010000298.1, read as the reverse complement.
TCCACAGTGTTTGAAATTGCCCAATAGATTCATAGTCGTAGAACTCGTGCAGCGCAGAATTCCAAGCTTCGCTGCGCATGCCCGCTTCGAGGAACTTGACGAACTTTTGTGGGCCACCTTGATCGAGCAAAAACTGGACTGCCGAATGCCCCTGTGCATACAGTGGCATGATGTCGGGTGGATATTCTTTTAGGTTAAACATCTGATTGAAGGCCAAGCCGCGGCGGGTTTGCAAAAACATCTTCAAGTGATCTTGATGTTTCTTTTTCTCTGAGATGTGTTCGACGGTCGTACAAGCCCCTTCGTCGGCCCAACGCGGAACATATTTTCCAAGGTGAGCGAAGTAGGTGGCGAAGATCGTGTGAGTGATCTCATGTGGCAACACGCTATCCAGAATCCGCTCTTGGGTTCCAGAGACACTCATCATCCACTGCCCAATGCGATTGCCGCCGAGTAGTGAAAAGCGAGTTTCACCACCAGCGCCCAAGTGATCGCCGGCTTCGACATGCACGGGTACTCGTTCTGACCAAGGGGGTAGTTCCTTGCCGAGCCAATGCAAAGCCAAATTGCGGCGATTCAGCTCCGCCATCTCAGCGACTTGTTCAGCCCACTGTGGCGAAGAAGCGAAGACGATAAAGTTCTCGCTGTGGGCAGTGAATTGCTGATGCCTGCCGAACTGAGCCCAGGCAGGGGTACAGAACACTACGAATAGAATACTGGCCAAACCCAAGACTGGGCGAAACGAACGAGCATCCATGCTCGAATCTCCTGTTAGTTACTAGTCGATCGCCTGCGTCTAAACTTTCCTGAACCAACCGGTCGTAGGCAAGCAGCACACACGTGACAAAGTGTCGAAACTGGATCCATCCAATAGTGCCCGACGAGCTCGAGGCTCAGCAGATCCTCCAACCTACTGAATCGACTTGTCGGGTGTGTCGTTAGCGAGTAAGCGGCCACACCCGCTCGCCAACCTCGCTCCCGTGCCTTCACCTCCAAGGTGAATTGACTCTCACTTCTAAGAGTCCTCGCGAGCGACGTGCGGAGTCTACGCTAGGGCCGTTGAATGGGGATAGGCCAATTCTTGAGAGAAAGTTTTGCTTTTTCGCAAATAGTGGTCGGCATTGGTCGGGGAGGGCTGCCTAGTGCTTCGTCCACATTAGGTTTGGGGGTTGTCCGGGAAAAGTTGTCCGACACCAAAAGCCGGAACGGCCCTGCGGGTGCTTCGCACTTTTGGTGTCGGACACCTTTTCCCGACGCGCGTTGAACCCTAATTCTTAAGCTGGACAGAGCACTCGGCTTGCCATTGATTGCTCTTGGCTTGCGGCCCCCCCCTCTCCTATAAGCAAGGTGTCAACAGTCTGCAGACAAACTGCGCGCTGACAGGTTTCTTGCGATAGGCGAACGGTACAGAGGACTGTGCCGGCTAATTCAACTCGATTATTAAGGCTGTCAGGTGACTGGCATTTCCAGCCAATGCACCGAACAATCAATTGATCGCTCGCAGCGAAAGGGCCTCCGTGCGCTGTGTCACGGTGCGCAGAGATTCTGCTCGCTGTGGAATTGCTTTCGTCTTTGCACCCCGTTCGTGAGTGGCGCAGTAGGCCTGTGGTTGGCCGTGGCTACGGTCGTCTCCGCCAGCGACTTAGACCTACCGCTTATTCCACCTGAATATCGCATTGAAATCACTGCCGAACGCGTCGCGCATGAAAGCCGTGGTGACTACGACGTATTGGCTTTCGAAGGTAGTTGCCACTTGCAACAAGGCGAATTCCACGCCTCGGCAGATGAAATCATTTTGTGGCTCGAGCGCAGCGGATGGGGACAAGAGCATCCCGGCAAGGTCATCGTGTACCTCAATGGTTCGGCCATCGCAGATTGGGGACAAGGGAGGCGTCTGAGCGACCATCGTTGGATGGGGCGATTGTTTAGCATCCATCCCATCCGCTATCCAGACAACATCCAACAGGTGCGGCGGCACGATATCCCCAACCTCGATTGGTCGCGCGAGCCGAGTGGCGCAGTGCAGCTGGCGCAGTTCTCGCAATCGCCCTCTGGGGCGGGACTCATCGGCCCCAGCCATGATTCCGGTGGCAACGTGCTGGCGCCGCCACTGCTAGGGAGCGGGTCGGGAGCCGGAGGCCCAGGGACACAGGGCACTATCGGTGGGTTTGGATTGCTACCCTCACCTTCGACATCAGCTGTCACGACCACGCAAGTCCCGCAACTTCCGGGCGCGGTCCAGTGGCATGGCTCGGGTGCTTCACGGGGGAGCACGGGCAACAGTGATCTCTTGCCATCAAGCGGACTCGTCATTCCAGAAAACGGCTCGGCTCCCTATCCTGCGGCGGGCATTACGCCAACGCCCGCACCGAGCGGTCCTCTGTTCCCAGCTCCGGCCACGCAGGTCGTTCGGCAGCCGATTGCGCCAAGCCCATTGGGTGCGAAGAGTTTTCAGTTTTTGCCGCGCAGCGGAAACTCGCGACAGAACATTACGTGGATGCCAGATCCGCAGCGCAATGAGATGATTGGTCAAATCACTGGCGGCTTTAAATTGGTGGTCAGTGGTGTTCAGGTTGCACAGTCCGATGGCTCGGTCATCGAATTGGGCACGGTGTCATTGGAAGCGGACAATGCCGTAGTGTGGCGACGCGGCACCGACGCAAACTACTTGGGACAATCGACACCTGACCGACCGCTGGAATTGTATTTGGATGGAAACATTGTTTTCAATCAGGGGAATCGCGTTATTTACGCCGACCGCATGTACTACAACGTGTCGAGCGAATATGGGATGGTGCTGGACGCAGAAGTGTTGACACCTGTGCCGCAGTATCAAGGGCTATTGCGATTGAAAGCCGACGTGATGCGACTACAGGATCGTCGAAACTTCACCGCCTACGGTGCCGCGATGACCAGCAGTCGGCTGGGCGTTCCACGCTATTGGCTACAGTCCGATGAGGTGACTCTTACCGACAATCGCGACGAAACGGATTTATCAATTTACGCTCCAACGGACGCCTCGCGATCGACCAACATGCGTGCCGAGGCGCGCAATAACTTTGTCTATCTGGGTGGCGTGCCAATCTTCTATTGGCCGACATTTGGCACAAATCTGCAAGAACCCAGCTTCTATCTGAGTAGTATCAAATTTAAAAACGACAAGATCTTTGGGTTCCAACTTTACACCGACTGGAATATCTACCAAACGTTAGGCATCCAAGGACCCGAAGGGACCAGCCTGAAAGGGTCGCTCGATTTTCTATCTGAGCGTGGACCGGCCGCCGGTGCGCGCTTTGAATACAATCGCCCAACTTGGCTATTTGGTGCACCGGGAACAGGCTTCACCGACGCTTGGTTCATCAATGATCAAGGGCTGGATGTGCTCGGCTTGGATCGCCTCAACCTGACACCCGAAAAAGAGAATCGCGGTCGCATACTGGGACGTAACCGGATCTTCCTGTCTCCCAATGTGGAGTTGATGGCGGAAAGCGGCTACATCAGCGACCGAAATGTCCTTGAACAGTATTTTGAAAACGAATGGGATACTGAAAAGGACTTCACCAGCGGTCTTCGCTTGCGGCGTTATAACGGTAACCGCATGTTGGATATCTCCGGAAACGGGCGCGTTAACGACTTCTTTACCGAGACCGAGTCGTTGCCGAAGATTGATCATTATCTTCTCGGTCAGGATTTGTTCGGCGAACGTTTTACCTATAGTGCCTACTCAAGTGTCGGCTACTTGCACCAGCGTTCAGCTACAGCGCCATTGGATCCCGCCGAGTTGGCTAAGTTCAGTGCGTTGCCTTACGAATCAGATAGCGAAGGGCTGGTTGCTACCACACGGCAGGAGCTAAGCCTACCGCTGACTCTGGGGGCTTGGGATGTTGTCCCTTACCTCTCCGGCGAGGCAGGTTTTTGGAAAGAAGATATCAACCAAGAAGATCAGACGCGGTTGGTGGGACAAGCCGGGTTGCGAACCTCGCTTCCGTTTTGGCGAGTTTATCCCAACGTCGAAAACCGTCTCTTTGATCTGCGGGGTATGGCGCATAAAGTAACGCTCGAATCGGATCTGTTCTACGCCGACGCCAACAAGGACCTGAGTCTGTTTCCACTCTACGATCCGCTGGACGACAATTCTCAGGAGCATTTTCGACGGCGTTTTATTTTCAATACCTTTGGTGGCACGCTACCGGCCCAGTTCGACGAACGCAACTATGCACTTCGCAATGGTATGCAGCGTTGGGTAAGTGCCGGGGCCAGAACGATCGCCGATGACATGACACAAGCCCGATTTGGAATCAACCAACGCTGGCAGACAAAACGCGGTTTACCCGGGCAAGAACGCATCGTCGATTTGATTACGTTCGATACGGATTTCATTTTTTATCCTCAAGCTGAGCGCGATAATTTTGGCGAGGATGTTGGTGCGATCAATTATGATTTCCGATACCACATTGGCGATCGGTTGACGTTGCTGTCGGATGGCTATTTTGATGTCTTCTCACAGGGATTGAAGACCGTATCGGCCGGAGCACAAGTCAGTCGTCCTGGACGTGGCGATGCCTACATTGGCATGTTGTCGCTAGAGGGTCCGATCAGCGCGAACATACTCAACGGTTACGCCAATTATCGCTTGAATGAAAAATGGATTGTCAGTGGCGGTGCCGCATTTGATTTTGGGAACACCGGTTCCATTGGTCAGAATATCGCCCTGACGCGCATCGGCGAGACGGCTCTCGTCCGTGTGGGGGTCAATATCGACAGCGGTCGAGACAACGTTTCGTTCAACTTCAACATCGAGCCCCGCTTTCTACCCACCTCCCGATTAGGCTATTTGGGCGGAGAACTCATTCCACCCGTGGGTCTGTTTGGATTGGAGTAAGCGAACGCAAAGGCCGACGCCGGCAATCCTCGTAGCGGAAGTCTGCGCACCAGCCCGTATAGACAAACGGCACTCACTTTGTGCACACTGTGAACCTCAGGCGCTAGCCGTGGGCCTCACTAAGCTGGAGCCCACGGCTAGCGCCTGAGGTTCACTACGTGGCCCGAGGCGAACAGTTTCGGTCGCAAAGTGAGTGTCATCGGGCGTCAGGCGCGCCATCAACTACAGTTCTTCGTAGGGCAAAGTGAATAGTAGATTCAGGTCTTCAAAATTCCCGGTCTTGAGGCCAAGCGTGAACCAGCGGATGCGCTGATCGCTACTGCCGTGGGTGAAAGCGTCGGGGACGACGCGGCCCGTTGACTGGCGTTGGAGTGTGTCGTCGCCAATGGCTTGTGCAGCGCGGATAGCTTCGCCAATATCGCCACTCTCCAAAATTTGCATCTTCTTCTGTGCATGATGCGCCCAGACGCCAGCTAAGAAATCTGCTTGCAATTCGAGTCGGACACTTAGGTTGTTCGCTTCGACTTTACTTACTTGGGCTTGCTTGCGCTGCACGTCCATCGACAGTCCTAGCAGATTCTGCACGTGGTGTCCCACTTCGTGGGCTATGACATAGGCGTGTGCGAAATCCCCTTCGGCTTTGAACTTAGTTCGCATTTCGTCGAAGAACGACAAATCGAGGTAAACCTTCATGTCACCGGGGCAATAGAAAGGGCCCACCGCCGAGGTGGCTTGGCCACAGGCGCTATCCACCGCGCCGCGAAAAACCTTGAGCTTGGGTTCGCGATACGGCTTGCCAACCATCTCAGGAAAAATCTCGTTCCACACATCTTCGGTGTATCGCAGCACAACGCTGGTGAATTGGTAGGCTTCATCGTGCTCAGTGTCGATGTCCCCCTGCGTTTCGATGGCCGCTGCGGCTTGGAGTTGTTGTTGCTGAAATTGCTGTACGCCGACTTGCAGCGCCTGCTGGGGGTCTCCGCCACGCATGAGCGTGAACACAACCGCTAAAATCACAGCGATGATACTCCCGCCGCCGACCATGGCTGGTCCCTTGAGGCTCCGCGCGTCCTCCATGTTCTTGCTGCCCGCTTCACCTTGCCAACGCATGGATTGTTCCTCTTAATGAATCAATTTCAATATATGAGTTTGTGACTGTCCGACCAGGTTCGCTAGTCGCATTTGAAGTGGGACACATTCTCCCCTAACAATATCGTTTTTAGTCCCAACGGGCAATGATTGGCAGTTGCACCCAAGGAGTGTTTGGGCCGGAAATAGGCCAGAAAGGGCTGTTGCCGATAGCGGTACCGTCTGGTTCTATGCGGTCTACTCAGGTCACTAAGATGTTTAAGTTTTTTTCTCCGCGTCTGCTTCCTGCGAGTTGTCCTGCACTCGCTGATGGAATTCCTTAAGCAATTCGTGGTACTCGCGGAAACCTGGGAAGATGGCTGGTTGATTGTGAATGTTCCAGTCCTCAAACAATTGCTGCAATTCAGCTACTACCTCTGGTTTGCCCGACGTCAAATCACTGGCTTCTCCCAGATCGTTCTTCAAGTTAAATAGTTCCGCATTGCCATCCACGACGCAGAGTTTGTCGTCACCGCGGCGGACTGCCGTCTTTTGATCACGCTCCATCCTCCAAAACAGCGCTGCATGGGGAGGACCGGACGATTCACCGCAGACATGAGGGATCAAGTTGACTCCTTCCAGCTCGGGGGAAATTTCCGCACCGGCCAATTCCAAGGCGGTGCGTGCCGCATCGATCGAGATTACCGGCGAGTCAAACACTTTGCCTGCCGGCAATGTGCCAGGCATGCGCATCAAGAACGGCACATGGATACCACCTTCGTAGACGTCACCCTTTTGGCCACGCAGAGGACCATTGTCGGAAGCGTTGGCATTTTCGGGCCCGCCATTGTCGCTGAGAAATACGACCAAGGTGCTTTCGCGTTCGCCACGGGCATCGATCTCACTTAGGAGGCGTCCGATTTGCTCATCCATACTGGCCACCATGGCGGCGTAGGTTCGCCTTTTGGGATCAGCAATCGAATCGAAACGGGCAATTATTTCGTCTGGGGCTTGCAGCGGTCCGTGCGGCGCATTGTAGGCCACATACAGAAAATAGGGCTTCATTTTGTCCGCTTGGCCCATGAACCGCAGGGCTTGGTCCGTTAGAACTTCTGTTAAATAACCGTCGAGCCCGGCCGGCTGTCCGTTGTTGTCTAGAGCCGCCTTGTAGTTTTCCGATAGCTGTGCCGTGGTATCCACAATAAAGTAATCGTGTCCTCCACCAAGGAAGCCATAGAAAAAATCAAAGCCGCGTTTTAACGGATGGAAGGGAGCAGCCGCCCCCAGATGCCACTTGCCAACCATGCCTGTCTGGTAACCCGCTTGCCGCATTCGCTCAGCAAGCGTGGTCTGACTGGTTGGCAAGCCCAGGCGAGTATTGTGCGGGTCAAAGGCCACGTTGGTTACGTAGCCAAATCGATGTTGGTAGCGGCAACTCATCAGTCCTGCCCGCATGGGGCTGCAGAAGGGATGGGAAGAATAGCCATTGGCGAACCGCACACCATCCTTGGCTAACGCGTCGAGGTTGGGAGTGGGAATGTCGGCCGCGCCATTAAACCCAACGTCGCCATACCCCAGGTCGTCGGCCAGAATAATCACGACGTTGGGGCGCTCGACCGCCTGCACGGCTACGGTCAGTGTGGTCAGACCGAACAGTAGGAAACAGGTGTAGTTGATGGTTTTCATGGTGGAGAGCACTTTCGGCAAGCCGCAGTTATTTCGCGTCGAGTTTGGGATAACCTGAGATTTTGCATGTCGGTTGCAATATACCACGTCTACGTCCGGCTTTTCCGGGCTGTTGATTTAGTGTTAACTTGACGATTATTTTGTTTAACCCGCAGCCGAAGGCGAGGATCAGCGGGGCGAACCTCGACTTCGGCTGCGGGTTAAACGAATAAATCATCAGCCCGCTAGTTGCTTCCCGGGTGGGAGGCAACTAGTATCGTAGGGATTGTAAGCTCTCTCCAGACGGTTCAACTCACACTGGGGGGATCGCTCGACTCACACGGGTTCATCGATTGTTGTTACAAGGAGCCAGGGCAATGCCCCGCACTTTCCACTTTGCACTGCTGATATCACTGTTAGGATCCACCGCGTATGCCCAGCACGACGCGCTGGTTGAATTGTATGGCGAGGGAGTACATCGCTATTTCTGCAATGACTTTACCGGAGCGGATCAAGTTTTGTCCCAGGTGGTCGATGGCGGCTCTCAGGATCCACGCGCCCATTACTACCGAGGACTGGCTCGGGAACGCGCGGGTTTCGGAGGCGAAATGGATTTCGAAAATGGAGCTCGCTTAGAGGCGGAAGGAAAACGAGTCGTTGATGTTGGCAACGCGTTGGCTCGGATTCAAGGGAGCATACGCACAAAGATTGAGCAGGCGCGTCGCGATGCGCGGATACAAGTCAAGCAACAGCAACTGATGATGGAACAAACGCGTCAGTACATGGAGCAAGCTGCTAGTCCCGCGGCCGTCGCCCCGAGCAACGCTGGGACGTCGCCCTTCCCGAGCGAGACGATCCGCGCCAACGACGCAGGGCTAGATCCACCGAAGCCAACACAACCTGAAATGAGCGAAACGGCCGATCCGTTTGCGGATGATATTGCACCAGCCATGCCCGAAACGGCTGTGCCCAATGACGCAGCACCCAATGCTACCGAGCCAGCCGCGCCAGCGGACCTATTTAACACACCGCCTGCCGACACCGCCAATCCGTTTGGTGATGCACCTGCGGCCGGCGAGGCACCCGCCGCGGGGGACAATCCATTTGGGCTTTAAGCCTGGCGCAAGAATGGTGACAATGCATTAAGATTGAGGGAGGCTCTCCAGGGCCTCCTTTTTTCGTTCACGTTTTCATCGTCGCTCGACTCCCATCGTCGCTCGACTCTCCGAGTCGAGTGGGACTAATTGTCGCTCGACTCTCCGAGTCGAGTCGGACTAATTGTCGAGTGGGGTTATTTGTTTACGCAATTGTTTTTTGATGGTGAGTTTTCGAGGCATGCGCGGGCTGGTCTCGACTCGGAGAGTCGAGCGACGATGGTTTTCCTCTACGCAATTTTTGAGCATTCGATTTATGTTAGCCAAACGCGTCATACCTTGCTTGGATGTTGAGCAGGGTCGAGTAGTGAAGGGGACCAACTTCGTCAACTTGCGCGATGCGGGCGATCCGGTCGAAGTGGCGGCCCGCTATGAGCGCGAAGGGGCCGACGAGTTGGTGTTTTTGGATATCACGGCCAGTCATCAACAGCGCGGAATCATTTTAGACGTAGTCCGTCGGACAGCTGAACAAGTCTTTATGCCATTGACCGTGGGGGGCGGGATTCGCACATTGGACGACATTCGGCAATTGCTCCAAGCCGGTTGTGACAAAGTGTCCATCAACACGGCGGCTTGCAAAGATCCCGAGTTTGTAGCTCGAGCCGCGGAGCGTTTTGGCAGCCAATGTATCGTGGTCAACATCGATCCCAAACGCGTTTATCGTCCCAGTGTTACGGAAAGTTCATCGTCCCAACCTCAAGAACCGAGCGAATCACAAGAGTTTTGGGAAGTCCATATCCATGGCGGGCGGACTCCCACGGGACTCGAGGCGGTTGCTTGGGCCCGGCAAATAGAAGCTCTGGGGGCCGGTGAGATTGTGCTGACCAGCATGGATTGCGATGGGACCTGCGACGGCTACGACCTTGAGATCACTTCCGCAGTGGCTGAGGCGGTGGGCATCCCCGTCGTTGCTAGCGGTGGTGCCGGTTGTCCGGAACATTTAGCCGATGCAATTCAACTGGGAAAAGCGGATGCGGCCCTGGCAGCCAGCATTTTTCATTTTGGTCAGTATACAATAGGTGAGACCAAGCGCATTATGGCCGAACGCGGCATAGCAGTGCGCGTGATTTCGTAGCGGAAATCGTAAAGGCTTTCGGCAACCGAATCACACCCCACACTGCCGAAAGTCTTGGCGACTTCCGCTACAGGCTGCGTTTAAAAAACTATGTTAGGAGATTAACTGCATGGCAACTGTTGAAGCTCCCCAAGCGGGCAGCGGTGACGCCACCATAGACCGCTTAATGGAAGGTCTGCTCAGCGAGCGCGAGCCCTTAGAGGTCGACAAGATCTTTCGAGCACTGGTCAAATTGCAGGGGAGCGATTTGCACATGAAAGTCGGACAGCCGCCCATTGTGCGAGTCAATGGAACTCTTAAACCGCTGAACCGACCACCCATCGACAACGAAGAGATGGTGCGTTTGCTGGTGCCGATGCTCGATGCCCGCGCAAGAGGCATTTTCGAGAAAGACGGGGGTGCTGACTTTGCCTACGTGGTTGACGTCGATGGCGTCAGCTGGCGTTTTCGTGTCAACATGTTGAAACAACTAGGCAAAGTCGGGTTGGTGGCGCGGCGCGTCAATAACTATATCCCTCCCTTCGAAGGTCTGTTTCTTCCTCCCTCCATCGAGACGCTGTGTCACTACGACCAAGGGATGGTGTTGCTGGCCGGGGTAACTGGATCAGGAAAAAGTACCACGATCGGTTCGATTCTGAACTATATCAACTCGATTTATAGCAAACACATTCTAACGCTTGAGGATCCGATCGAGTTCGTTTTCACAGATGACAAGTGCTTGATCAATCAACGCGAAATCGGACAAGACGTGGTGGACTTCGAGATCGGCATGAAGCATGCTGTGCGGGAAGACCCTGACGTGATTCTGGTGGGTGAAATGCGCGACCAGGAAACGTTTATGACTGCCATTCACGCCGCCGAAACGGGGCACTTGGTATTTGGAACGATTCACGCGTCGAGTGCTCCCACCACTATCGGTCGTATCCTTGACTTGTTCCCCGAGGAGATGCACGGAGCGATTCGTTCGGCGATTGCCTTTAACATGAAGGGGATTGTTGCGCAGAAGTTGCTCAAGAGCATCAAACCTGGCGTGGGACGCGTGCCTACCGTAGAGATCATGACCTTTACACCCATGATTCAAAAACTCGTGCTGGAAGGAAAGGACGCCAAACTCCCAGATGCGATTCGCATCGGTGCTGCCGAAGGGATGCAAGACTTTACGATGAGTCTCAAGGACTTGATTGACAAGGAGTTGATCGACCGTCCCACGGCCTTTGCCGTTGCTCCCAACAAGGATGCACTCAAGATGGCGCTCAAGGGGATCTCTGTCAGCACCCCAGGTATCATCTAACCGAGAGGCAGGCTTGCGGTTGGTCCGCTCGTCACCGTACTTAGTGGTATCCCTGGCTTTTCACCTCGCCTGCCCCTCTCTGCCATTTCTATTGCTTAATCAGAAAAGTTCACCACATGTTTGGCCGTAAAAAAAAGAAGTCGAGCTCGTCGGGTTCATCAATGGAGAATCTACCGGAGGTGGAATTCAAGCCCAAGGCGAGTGACAAACAAGCCGAGCAAGGGATCATGATTGCCTGTCGTGGGATGGAGCAGTTTGCCGCAGCCTCGACGCTGATGGCCCAAGCACTCGTGTCGCGTGCAGATCAAATCTTGCTCGATTTTTCGCAACAGGGTGTGGTGGTCCGCTTTCGCGTCGACGGATTGTGGGAAGCCATGCCCGCCATGGAACGCGCCGTTGGCGACGGGGTCCTGGTCATCTTCAAGAAACTGTGCAGTCTCAATCCAACGGATCGCAAATCGCGTCAAGTCGGCACGTTGCCGGTCAAAATGAAAGGGAATGATTGGATCGTCAGCTTTACTAGCCAAGGGATTCCCACTGGCGAGCGTGTATTGATGCGGATCGATCCCAAGAAACAGGTGCTGAATAATCTTGGCGATCTGGGGATGCGGGAAAAGATGCAGGTGCAACTGCGGGGAATGCTCAACGCTGAAAAATCGCTGTTCCTGTTTAGTGGCATCCCCGGTCATGGCCTACCAACCATGTGGCGCGTGGGACTTGAATCAGCGGATCGGTTCGTCCGCGATTTCCATAGTGTGGAAGATGTCACGTCGGATGACCCTGAGTTGATCAACATCGCCAAACACACGTTTGACAAATCGGCCGGCGAAACACCGATGACGGTGCTCAAGAGTCTGTTGCTGAAGCAGCCCGACGCATTGATCCTGCCCGATTTGTTCAGTCCTGAGATTGCCAAGTTGATTTGTGGCGAAGTGATCGACGAGGCGCGTTACGCAATTACTCGTGTGATCGCCCCTTCTGCCGTCGAAGCCCTGTTAAAGCTCCTAGCGACTTATCCTCAGTCAACTAAGGCGATGATCAAAATCGTTTGTGGTGTCATCAATTTGCGACTGTTACGTCGCTTGTGTACCGAGTGTCGTCAGCCCTTTCAACCATCCCCGCAATTGCTGCAGAAATTGGGACTACCGGCCGGGCGCGTGCAGACTTTGTACCAGCCGTTTATTCCACCCCCGCCAGAACAACGCGTCGATGCCAATGGCAAACCGCTTGAAATCGAGATTTGTAAGCGCTGCAACGGTCGCGGTTACTACGGTCGGGCCGCGATATTCGAGCTTCTGCAAATCAATGACGAGATTCGCAAGGCGCTGCAGCAAAAACCTGAGCCGGCGCATGTTTTAGCAGTCGCGCGAAAGAATGGATTTCTCACGCTTCAAGAGGAAGGGGTCCTGGCGATTGCGCAAGGTATGACCAGCCTGCAAGAACTGCAGCGAATCATGGCACCTCCTAAAAAAGCGTAGTGGGATTAACTCGATTCAAAGTCAGCGATAGACTTTGACCTCGCCAGCATGCCGCACTGCGGATACAAAGGTCCCACAACTGGCTCCCCTTTTCTGGGTGAAGTGCAAACCCGGGCCTAACCTCCCGCGTACTAATAGAATTCTGGTCAGTCTGGAAATCCTGACGTAAATTAGGTTTAGGGAGTTTTAAAAAAGCAGATGTCAACACCAGAGATTATCGATCGGCCTGCTTTTCAGAGCCTCGACGAAGGGGCTGCCTTCGATCGACCCCCATTTAGTCGGTTGGCGTATGGTTCTTTCGCAGCGGGGTTGTTCAGTCTGTTGGCGGCGTTTTCAACTATCTTACTGCCAGCCGCGATATTGGCTTTGGCTGTTGGAATTGCGGTCGTCTGGAAGCTTTCCCGCGACACGCAGTTGGGAGGACGCTGGCTAGCTCAGATCGGATTGGCTTTATCGGCAACAGCCATCGCCTGGTCGGTTAGTGCTCGTAGCGGTGTCGATAACTACCATTATCAAGAGGCGGCGCAGCATGCCAAACTATTCCTCGATACGCTAGCGGCTGGCAATACATACGAAGCGCTGGAGCTCAAGCAAGTGGAGAGTCGCCGTCAGTTAACCGGCACAAATCTTGAAAAGTATTACAGCGGGATGGAGGAGGAAGAAAAGTACGCTGTTGACGAGTTTCTCAATGATGCCCTAACCAAGATGATTGTTGCTTCGGGACCTGAAGCTGAATGGCAATTTGTACGTGGCGTTAGCGTAGTCGCACAAGATAAGAAACATTACGTCACGGTGGAAATGGCCAATCAAGGCGCGACGGGGAAGGGCCAGGTCGTCCAGGTTCGCATGGGGCGTCAAGTCGGACTACTGGCTGACCCTGAGAAACGCGACACTACGGCCCTTTGGAATTTCGAAGGTTTAACGCGTCCTTAGGCCTGCGGACATTGATTTTCGCTAGTTGGTAGCCGCAAAGCCGTCCTACGCTCAGTTTTTTTACAGTGTTCTCCGCTTTAATGATCGCGGTAACCGCGGGTCGGAAGCCTACGCCACGTTGATAGAGAAGGCAAACTCCTCACATGGCACGCTGTCTGATTAGCTTTGGTGCCAACATCGGCCATCCGCCGGATGCAATCCGTAAGGCCTCCGAATACCTTGAGCGACGACTTGTTCCCAAGGGGGCTGACTATCAGTTGAGTCGCCTCTTTCGCACGCCTCCCGTCGGTGGTCCTGCTGGGCAGCCCCCTTTCATCAATGCGGTGGCCGCCATCGAGACGCAGCACAGTGCCATCGATGTTTGGAATACGATCCGCGAAGTGGAGCAGGCGCTCGGTCGTCAGCGCGATCGCAGATGGGAGGCACGGCGTATCGATCTCGATATTCTGCTGTACGACGATCACCGTGTGTGGACGCCACAATTAAAAATCCCTCATCCACGGATGTGCATGCGGCGCTTCATTCTCATTCCAGCTCTGGATGTTGCAGCCGATTGGATCGACCCAGTTTCCCAATGGAGCATTGCTCAGTTATGCCAGTCGTTGCAAACGGGGCCGGGAAATCTACTGGTAATTGCCGACGATGTTGCACGTCAGACGGAATGGTTACCAGAGATCATGAGACAATCCATGGCCGCAGTTGTATCCTTGGGTGACTCACCAGCATCGCGTGAGTCACGCTGGATCAGTTTGGCAAGCGTCGACGAGTTTCAACAGGCAATCAATCCGCCAGCAAGCCAACAATTTCCGCTGGCCAAGTTGACGATGGTCTTGACTCCCTGCACCGCGGACAGGCAAGCAATCGACGCTGGGCTCGATTGGGAATCTCGCTACCAGAGCTGGGCTGAGAGCTTGCGCATCGCCGAGACTTCCAACAGACTGGTGGAGGACCGTCCAGACTACTTGTCCATCGAGGGGCCAAGATATTTGCTGTCCGCCGAAGACCCCCAGTGGGGCATTCATGAAATCGTATCTGCCTTGGAAGCCATGGATTGTCCTGTCGAACCAATGTGAATTACCGGACGACGGTGTTTTCCCCGCTGTCTGTATTCCAAGCGAACATTTACTTTTATCACGCTGTGTGCCTACAACTACTCTTGAAGTTTCTCGGCCACATGCGACAGCATATCGGCAAGCCCGGGAGCTTTCTCTAAATCGACTGATTCGACTAGCGCCAACAACCGTCCACTTTCAGCTGGGAGACGGGCATGCAAGTTTTGCCAAACGATGTGTGGCAGCAGGGGGTCATCCCCGCAGCCGGCGAGAATCGTGACCCACGTCTGAAGTGGATCAATGTGTTTGAGTTTGCCACAGGCAATGGCCAATTGCAGCAGTACGTCTGGCGATGGATCGCTGGCCAGTGCCGCGCATTGTTGGGCGAGTGTCTGGTGGTCGGCATGCAAATCACCTACCGCCCGAACGCCCCAAGCGCGGACGGAGTTGTCCGCGTCGGCCAGCAATTTGCTGGCGAACTCTGTGGTGAGGGCTTTGCCCCCTAGCAACGACGCAATCGCGTGTAGCCGCGTTTGCCGGGAGAGCGAATCGTCTCGCGCGAGTTCTTCGAGTTTGGACACGACGCCCTGGCAATTTTGCTCAGCCAGTAAGCGCTGGGCTGTTTCGCGCACGTAGATGTTGGCATCGCTGAGGCTATCAACCAATTGGCTAGTGGATACATCGGCGAGCGAAACACTAGCTGGTCGCCCGGTGGCTTCATGCACTACACGATAGAGGCGACCATGGCCGCGATCGACCCCTTCAGGATCGGCGCTAGCATCTTGATAGCAGTGGTAGCGATCGTACCAATCGAGTACATACAAGCAACCGTCTGGCCCCACTTTTTGCACCACCGGCATAAACCACACGTCATTGCCGCTTAGAAAATCGTCTTCACCGAAGCCTTTATACGTCGAACCATGCCGCTCCAGTCGATCGACGTTGATGCAGTTGCCATGTATGTTTCCCATCATCAATCGTCCACGATACTCCGTCGGATAGGCGGCTGAATCAAAATAGGTGATTCCGCAATAGGCGGCCATCTGATGCTGGTGTTCGACGATCGATTCGATTTTCCACGTATGCGGAGGATAAGGTCCACCTTGGCGGTGGTAATAGCCGGTTTCGGTTAAATGCCACAAGTGATCGATAACGCAAGCGCTGATGAAGGCCTGCCCCTCGGGATCAAACGCAATCCCCCATGGGTTGCTTGTCCCTTCGCAAAACAGATCGAACTTACGTGTCTTGGGATCGATACGAAACATAGCGCAGGTGAAATCAAAAATCTTGCCGTCGGTCTCAACATGACAGGGATTGAACACGCCATTGAGTCCATACAAACAGCCGTCGGGCCCCCAGGTCAAACTATTGGGGAGCTCATGCGTGTCGTGGCGTCCAAAGCCGGTGACCACTACCTCGCTTTTGTCCGCTTTGTCGTCGCCATCGATGTCTTGCAGAAACAAAATGTCGGGCGCGTTGGCTACCCACACACCACCGTGACCAACAGCGATTCCCGATGGGATGTTAAGGCCCTCGGCAAAGATCTTTACCGAGTCGACTCGACCATCGCCGTCGGTGTCCTCCAGAATCTTGATGCGGTCGCGTCCCGGACCGGGTTCATGCCTGGGATATTCAAAACTCTCCGTTACCCAAATCCTTCCCCGCTCGTCGAAGGCCATGGCGACCGGGTTCACCAGGTCGGGTTCGGCTGCCACCAGTTCAACGCGAAAACCGGCCGGAACGGTCATCTTAGCCAGGGCCTCGGACGGCGACAGTGGCGGACCGGGAGGTGCCGATTGCTTGCGTGGGATGGCAATCTTTCCTTCCTGGCACCAAGCGACTGGACTGAGAAACGTGATTGCGGTCAGGAGCAAAGCTGAAATTGATAGTCGAAACATGTACGTGGACTCACCTAATTTGATCGGAATTGGGTCACAATAGTCTCGGATTGGGGGGCAATTGAATGCCCCAAAAAGCTCGACATTCGAAGGGGCAGCGTTCATAATGAAGAATGCCAAATCTCGAAGCGATTTGCTGAACGGCTGCGGCTATGATAGTCTAACGAATATTCTTTCCAGTCTGAGCTGCTGCATTAAAAACTTTTGCTGCTTTGAAACACAGGACTCAATCATGTCGCGTCCATCTCTCGTCTCGTTATTGTCGATCAAGTTGCTGGCTCGCCCGATGCTATTGGCGATGTCCATCATCGGACTCAGCGGCTGTGGTGGTTCGGAAGCAGACTCCGGCACGCAAGCGGCGGCGAGTGGGGACCAGCCAGCCGGCGAAGGGAGTGGCTACAACGGCCCTGACTACGGCGGCGAGGGTGGCTATGGAGGTGAACCCGATTCCGGGAGTGGCAGTGGAGGCGGAGCTTACGGTGGTGGCGCCTATGGTGGTGGCTCAAACAGTGGTGGTCGCGGATCATTTCGTGATAACGATATGAATGCGGGTTCTATGGGTGGCGATTACTCAGGGGGTGGCTACGGAGGCGAAGGCTACGAAGGTGGAATGTCGGAAGGGGGTTATGGTCCTGGCTATGATAGCGGCATGGCTGGCTATAACCCAGGTTATGCGGGCGAGGGCTATGGCGGAGGCATGTCGGGCTATGGTGGAGTAAACGCCAATCCACAATTTGGAACGATGATTCAATTCATACGCCAGAACTGCGTGCAATGCCACGGACCTCAGTTGACCAAGGGAGACGTTCGGTTAGATCGTTTGACCGGTAACTTTGAAGATCAGCGAAATGCTACCCTGTGGAGCGCCGTGCTGGAGCAATTGGAAAGCGGGCAGATGCCTCCCAAGGCCATCCCCCGTCGTCCCGATCCACGGCAACAACAGTCATTAGTAAGTTGGATCAAGACCTCTCTGAGCGGTGCTGGTTTTGTGCCCTTGGATGAACAAGACTACCGATCGCAAGCCGAATATGCGTTTGCTTCAGGTAAAGAGCGCGAGGCCGT
Source organism: Pirellulaceae bacterium (assembly GCA_041739785.1). GTDB lineage: Bacteria > Planctomycetota > Planctomycetia > Pirellulales > Pirellulaceae > Aureliella. Next base: position 29,377 of record JBGSNE010000298.1, on the reverse strand, counting down.
TGACCTGGTATACGCTCATGCCATTGTTGCTGACGACGAAGTGGCAAAAGAATTTCTGTCGCAAGCCAAATGGTCGACAGTTGGTTTGCGACCAGCGTTGACATTGCGTTTTGCGGTGGGTGTGATACTTACCGCATCGGATGACCTTCAAGACCTTAAACCGTTGGGGAGCTCGCAAGGCGGTGGCGGCGGAGGAGGAGAGTATGGAGGCGGAAGCTTCGGCGGGGGGCGGGCTGGTGCTAACAGCGGCTCCGAGCGCACGTTTCAACAACTAACCGGCTCGTTTGGCGAAGCGTTGGCAACCAAATTTGAAAATCGCTGGGCCTCTGGTAGTTTGGGAACGGTCTTCAAAGACATCGAAGAGAGCCAACCAGAACCTGCCGCTGGCATGGGCCAACCTGGTTTTGGCCCGGGCTACGCCGGGGGTGGCTACTCAGGCGGTGGCTACTCAGGTGGTGGCTTTGGAGGTGGAGAAGGAAGCGGATACGGCGGAGAAGGCATGGGAGGCTCAACGCAGAGCAAACGCACACCCGTCAGCCCCGGGAGCAATATTACCCAAGGACTGTTTTTCATCGGTACAGGTAATCAAGCCGAGTTGTTAGCCAAGGCGGCTGAATTGAAAGTCGATGGCCTGTTTATCTTCGACGTGAAGGCCGAACAGAATCGTCGTCGGGGATATGTCGAAAACGACACCCGCTTGCGTTTATTGTCGCTCGACGGCAAAGCGCTGGCGGCCACCAGCACGCTCAATAATGTAGAAATCGAACGCAATAAAATGCGCGGCATCGAGGACGATTCGCTCGACAAGAACATCGATCGCTGCTTTGCTATGTTCGACGAAAAAGTGCGTTTGGATAGTATGCCGTCCCTCAAACCCGAACATGCCCAAAGCCGCATGCGACAGCTGTTGATTGATAAAAACACCAGCAATTTGTCCAAGCTTTTTGAAGCCCGCCTCTATCATTCGATGGGGTTGCTCAACACCGATGAGTTATCAATGCTCTATCAGATTGTGTTGCGCGGCAATGAGGGGATCGCCTTAGCCAACGGCACCGTCGATGATCGACGTCTCGTGCTGGGTGAGATTCTAACCAATTGACTCCACGCTAAAGGCACATGCGTTTTCCCCGTCGGGCGTTCGCCGAGAAGTGACAATATTTCGTAATCAATGGACGGCTGGTGAACAATTCTGCGAATTCCGACATGCCAGATCGCAAGGAACTGGAACCGGAGATTTTAGAGCCTGAGATTCTTAATCCCGAGATGCACGAGCCTGGCGCATTTCAGTCGCCAGAGCCGGGGTATCGACCGCCTCATTACGTGTCCGCCGGCAAGCCGTTTCCCTGGGGCTGCCTGATTGGTGGGTGCCTGACGATGGTGCTCTTGATGGTTGGGAGCATGGTTGCGATTGGTTTTGGCTCTGTCTGGTTTTACAATCAACAGGTTGCCAATTATACCTCCGAACAGGCTCGGCCAATTCCGGTGGTCGAAGTTAACGAAGAGCAACTTGAACAGCTCGAATCACGGGTTGAGGCCTTTCAAGAAAAAGTGGACGTGGGTGACACTCCCGAGCAACTTGTGCTCACAGCTGATGATGTCAATGCGCTGATTAGCAAGGAGGAGAACCTGCGTGGCAAAGTTTTCGTGAAGATCGAAGACGGGTTGGTTCAAGCTGACGTGAGCATACCCGCCAACGCTATTCCTGGTGGCAAGGGACGGTTCTTTAATGGTTCGGCTACCTTGGAGGCTTCACTCGAGAATGGCGTGCTGATCGTCACACTTCAGGACGCAGAAGTCAACGGACAATCGGTCCCCGAAGATTACATGCGCGAGATTCGCAAGGAGAATCTCGCCAAGGAGATGGTTAAAGATCCCGACGTTGCCAAGAAGTTGCGAAAGTTTGAGAGCCTAGTCATTGAGGGAGACAAGATTATTCTCACTCCTAGGCAAGATTCGAGCGAGGCCCAGTCCATGGAGGACGGGGCTACTTCCGAGGAACCTGTGCCATCGGATCCAGTCCAGGCAATTGAGCACGAACTTTAGCAAACCTAGTGGAAGTCGCTAGGTCTAAGGGCGTTGCTAATTGAGAACCGACGCGTTGAGGACCGACGCGGAGCGTCGGTCCACTTTGGACTTTGACGAAGGCAGAATTAGTTAAAACCTGCGGCGGATGATCATTAGACTGCGATCGGAGTCGATGGCTGAATCGTCAGCCCGTAAGGGCAGCAACCGAGCTACATGGTCGGTAATGTCTTCTACCGCCTCATCTTGCATATCGCAAATCATCTTGAGCAATGCTTCCTGCGTAAAACCACCTCGCTCAATGCCTCCTAAGACATGCGGCGAAGCGATCATTAACAACTCACCCGCCTCCAACGCCAACTGCTGATTGTCAAAGTGGCTGTCGGGCTGCACTCCCAACAGCGTCGAAGTACCACCCAGTGGTCGGAAGCCACGGCTACTAATGATGAAGGCTTGGATATTACCGGCCAAAGCGAATTGCAGCGCCCCGGATGCGGGGTGAATCTGTAGGTAGCACACGGCGCTGCGCCAGTCACCATCATCAGTGGCCCATAAAATATCGTTGGCTTTACGCAAAACTTGACTGGGGCGATGATTGGCATTCCAACAAGTTTCAATGACAGTTTGTAAGCTGGTAGCTACCAGTGCTCCCGCGGTTCCCTGCGAGGCTGCTGAGCCCATGGCTGCACAAATCAATTGCTGGCGATTGACGGTCCAAGAGTGAAAATTGCCACCTAGAGCTTGGCCCTGGTGCGTCCAGCCACTAATTTCGTAGTCCTCGTGCAGCGGTTGCGAACTAGGTAGACGTGAGGACTGCACCAAACTAGCCGATTCGATTTGACGGTTCAGCCCACGAGTTTTCAGTACTTCGTCGGCCAAAACGCTGCGTTCGATATCGACCAGGATCTTGTCTCCAGCAGCCTTGGCCGCATCGATATCCGCGGAGCCAAAGTCACGGACATGATCGCTCCAGAGCCAGAGCGTACCGTGGGGCATGGTGGGAGAACCAATGGGGACACACAACGCGGCCGCGTAGTTCTCCGGGCAATTCCATTCAGGGGCAAGTGCCGTATTTTCCAGTAACACAGCGTTGCCCATTAGGGCTTCCAAATCGGCTAGCGAGCCCCGTAGATCGCGCGCCGGTTTAGAAAGTGCTGAGGTTGGCATGCCCCAACAGCTGCGCATTTTCAATTCGCTGGTGCTGTCGTCCAACAAATACAACGCAGCAGCGTCGCTGCCGCTCAACTCAGCGGCCCGATGCAACGACTCGTTCAATCGTCCCGATAGTGCTTCTGCTTCATCGTGCCGAATGCTCACTCCGAGTGACGTTGCAAGCTGCGCTTCCTGTCGCTCGATCGTTCGCTCGGCGGAGCTCAATTCTTGCACCAATCCATCGATCTGTTCCAATAACGTCCAGGCAAGTTCTTCACTGGTTCCGTCGAGCTGCGAAAAATCCTCAGCATCTAACAAGCCATCCATCGGATAATTGCTAATCAATTGCATCCGCTTTCTCAACGGGAGCACCGGAGAATCACTGTCGTGAGCGGTATCCAGCGGATGATGAGGCGTACCTCCGGTGGGGCGCGGTGTCCAACCAGTGGCATCGGCAAACGCCTTCATGGTAGTCGCCAAGTCGATTGAGCGCAACGGAGCTGGACCAACTGCCACACTACTCTCGCCGTCAATATGCAATTTCAAATGCCCTTGAAGCTTCCTAGCCACGTTGCGTTTCCCTTCTGGATGGTTCTCTGACGTCAGTAAAACTATGGAGCCTACAACTCTTGACAGCGGCAGCAGACTACCGCAATAAACAATGGTGCCGTAGGGTGTCTCATCACATCCATGTGAAATGCACTAGTGCTTCAACCACGTTTAATTTGGGGGTTGTCCGGGAAAAGGTGTCCGACACCAAAAGCCGGAACGGCCCTTCGGGTGCTTCGCACTTTTGGTGTCGGACACCTTTTCCCGACGCGCGTTGAACCCTAATTCTTAAGTTGGACAGAGCACTAGTAGCCAGTTATCGGCTAGCAATAAGCTGTATCGGCTAGCGAAAGTTTGAGAGCCGAGGAATCAGTTGCCAAAACGGTTCGAACGTAACGGTCGTGGCGGCCATGAGCGCGTGCCCAACATCCCCGGACTACTCATGAAAGCGGGACTCAAGCCAAATGGCACGCACTTGGTGATCATTGTGAACCTCAGACGCTAGCCGTGGGCTTACCCAGCGGGGCCCACGGCTAGCGGCTTGAAGATTTAGTCGATGCTGGCAGAATCGGGGTGAGCCGTGGGCCGTAAGGCACCGGGCAATATTGGCCGTCCGGCCGCTCAATCGCCTGAGGCTCACTAAATCAACAAGCCGGCAACGCACCGGGCAATGCGAGTTACCCGGCCGCTCACAGGCTTCGGCTCAAACCGGCAAGAATATCCCGACTAAAGCCAAGTAGGGAGCAGGCTATGGAGCTGACTGTCGAATTGGCCTCGCGTGAGAACTTGTTCACAGCCCGCCGAACGGGCGGCCTGCAGTCGCTGCTGCTGCACGTGCGGACCAAAGGCGATTCGTTTGGCTTGTGGAAAACGACCCTGCAGCGCGCTGACGACGGTCGGCAACTCATCAATCGGCACCGAATTTAGATCGATGATCCAAGCCGAAACCTCGTCCGCGACAAGAGCGGTAAGCTTATCGGAATCAACTGACAGTGCCACCACAACCTCAACCGCCAGGTTCGAAGCCGCGGAACGCAGGGTCGGAACAAAAAACAGATCCTTGGTCAATAGGACAATCATCGGTGGCTCTAGCTGTCTCCAGGTGAACGGCGAATTCGGCCGCAGGGACGACCGCAGTTGTAAACTCTAGCACTCAAGCAACTTAGGTGGGTTGTCAACCAGCGATTCGATCCAAATTGAGACGAAAAAGCCTTGATTTTTGAGCTCTACAGGCATTCAATCAAGTCAAGTGAAGCCGGCAACCCGCCACCGAGTAACTAGAGACACTGAGTGCAAACCGCGATTTAAGGGCATTCGCGTAGGGGCGGGAGTTACAATATAGGACTCCGCGCCGACGGCTTTCAAGGGATGCCGATTATGCCGTTCACGCCTGTAGCGTTTAATCGATAGATCACTAGCGCCGGCAACTCACCAAATAAAACTTGAAGTAGTTTACAAATTGAAAAACGAAGGTAACTAACACATCTCAATGTCTCCCGGCTCTTTGCATCGTTTTTTCGCTACCTCGCCAGCAGTCCATTTGCTCCGGTCTCCCAATGCGGCGTGGATTCTGGATTTCTTGTTCCAACAATTCAAACGTTCTGGCGAGATTACCCAATCGCATTCGGCATTGGCTTCGCAACTCGAAATGCATTTGACAGCAGTCGGGATCGGTTTGACTAATGCTGGTGAGCAACCGGCAGATTCGGAACAACGCGGTCGCGAAGCAATGCGTCTGAAGGCAGAAACGTACCTGGCCACCTGGTGCGCTGGGGATTGCGGTTGGTTGAAGCGATTCATCGACGAGAACCAATCCGAGCCCGTCTATCAATTGACGGCCGATAGCGAATTGGTGTTAACCTTCGTGCTCAAAGCAACGCGAGGTTCCTCAGCGATCAGTACGCAATCGCACCTACGGTCGATCTTAAATCTACTGAACGAAGTTGCCGTAGGAGGAGATGAGGCTGCCGTGAGTCCAGAACCTCGATTGCAGATCGAACAACTCCAGCGTCAGCGAGCGGACATCGACCGACAACTGGAACGCTTGCGTGAGGGGGCAATGCAACAATTGCAGGGAACACGACTCGGAGAGTCGTGCGACAAAAGTACTGGAACACGACTGGGAGAGTCGTGCGACGAAAGTTCTGGATCGCGACTGGGTGGGGTGGGTTGCAAACGCAATGTTGATGTGGCTTTGGTGCGTGAACAGTTCTCGCTAGCTGTATCGCAATTGGAGCAGTTGAAAAGCGAGTTCCGAGCCGTGGAGGAACGCTTCAAGTCGATCACTCGCGGAGTGCAACAACGGCTGTTAGCGGAAAATCAATCGCGAGGTGAGGTGCTCCAGTTTGCGCTGGACGCAGAGGATGTGCTCAAGAGTGGCGAACACGGGCGGAGCTTTTTTGAATTCCTGAAGTTGGTACATGATCCCACCAGCCAAGAACAGATCGCCGAGCTGGTGCAGAAGCTGACACATTTGGAAGCGTTGGCGGAGCGGCACGACGAACTCCAAATACTGCGCACCATGATTCCCACGCTGCTGACCGAAGCAGAGAAAATCCTTCGAACCACGCAGCATTTAAGCCATACACTCAGAAGACTGCTCGATTCACGCAGCACGAGACATCACCAGCAGTTGGCTCAAGTGTTGCGCGATATCCGCGCGCAGGCCAGCCGATTGTGCCAGTCGCCACCCAACGGTATCTCTTTGGAGGTCGAAGTCGAGATCGATATTCAAGTTCCCTTTGACCGTCCGTTTTGGTCGCAGGCGGAACCGTTCGCTGAAGTCGAATTGCAGCTGACCGAAAGCGATCCCCACGAACACGCGCTGGCATTGAAGCAGCTAGTTGCTTTGGAACGGATCGATTGGCAGACGATGCGTCGCAATATTTCGCGGGCCACTCAGCCAGGGACGGAGGTTACGATTGCGGAGTTACTAGAGCGCTTCCCGATTCGCACGGGGACGATCGACCTGTTGGGCTACCTGCAAATTGCGCATGAGGATGGTCATCAGATCGATCCGAGTCAGACGATTGAATTGCCGACCGAATGGAAGGGTGCGCGCGGGCGCGTGCTGCGGTTGCCACAAGTTGTGTTTAGGACATTGAGCGATAGAAGAGTGGGCACAGGCGATCGCGGCACAGGGACGCAGGACAGTGGGACGCAGGACAGTGGGGATCACGGCTCGGAGAGCCGTGCGACGATGAGGTTTGCAAGGGCAATTGATGAAATTGGGAATTCGGAGGAGTCGCAGTGATTGAGGCATTGGGAAGTGAATCGCGGTCGGCCGATGCATTGCCGGCCTACAAGGATTGGAGCTTGGCGGCAGTCCGACTGTTGCAAGGGCCAATCTACAGTGACGATGCCGCGTGGGATTTGACATTACGCTACCAATCGCCGCTGTCCGATTATTTCGCACGCATCGGATTGTCCTTGGTGGTCGATGAGCCGGAAGGTTTGGCCTATTTGCGACAATTGGCGGACGACGAAGCGCGCGACGAATACCAACAGTTGCCGCGATTGTTCCGTCGCACGCGGCTAGGCTATGACGCGACGCTACTGTGTGTTGTGCTACGCGATGAATTGCGCAGATTCGAAGAAGAGGATCTAGACAATCGACGTTGTGTCGTCGAGCAATCGGAATTGTTTGAGGTGTGGAAGGCGTTTTTCCCAACCGGCGAGGACGAAGTTCGTTTACAGAAATCGCTCGACGTGGCTATGAAGAAACTCGAATCACTTCGATTTGTTGGCCGATTTGGAGATGCTCCTGGCAGCTGGGAGGTACGACGGATACTTAAGGCTCGTCTGCCAGTAGCCGAGTTGGAACGCCTTCGAGATCAATTGCAACAGAAAGGATCGACTGACGCGGCCCATGGATAAAATCGATCTTCAAACAACATCCTGGAGCGATCCCGCATGGCTGACCAATACGCGGCCCGGCTATCGCTTGAAGAAATTGGAAGTGACCAACTGGGGGACCTTCGACAGTACCTCCGGCCATGTTTATAGCCTGGCTTTGGATGGTAGCACTGCGCTATTGGTGGGACAAAACGGATCGGGAAAATCGACGTTGGTCGACGCTTTGTTGACCCTGTTGGTGCAGCCCGGGGTTCGTAATTACAACGTGGCGGCAGGCGCCAAGAAACGAGAGCGAGACGAACGAACCTATATTCGTGGCGCCTGCGGACGCTCGAGTGACGAAGAGTTGGGGTCGGTTACGGATTACCTGCGTCCACATGACAATCACTACTCAGTGCTATTGGCCTGTTTCGAACGCGCGGACACGGGAGCTGCTTTTACTATCGCTCAAGTCTTACAGGTCACCGGAGAGGGTGAAGTCGACAAGACCTACGCCTACTGCGATGCCGAGCGGAGTATAGCCGCCGACCTGAGTGGACTCTCACGCAGCGAGCGAATTGGCAAGCAGTTGCGCGAGCGAGGCTTTCAAGCCACCACGAAGTACACCGAGTATTTGCCTTGGATCGCGCGGCGCACCAATATGCGTCCCAAGGCGATGGATGTCTTCAATCAGACTGTGGCCGTAAAGGACATTCAGAGTCTCAATCGCTTTATTCGCGATCACATGCTCGAACCCCATCCGTGGCGCGAGCGGATCGAAGGTCTGCTAGCCCACTTCACACAGCTCAGCCAAGCCCACCAGTCGTTGGTCAAGGCGCGACGTCAGGTGGAATTGCTGTCGCCAATTGCGGAGGCCGCAGCGCGACATCGCGAATTGGCAGCCGAAATGGAGAGCTGCCAAAAGCAGCTCGATGCCGTGGACAGCTTCTTCCGCACGCGGATGGTGGACTGGCTAAAGCCAAGATTAAATACCAATACGCATGCGATTGAACAAGCTAAACAACGCAAGCACGAATTGCAATCGGAGATCGACGCGCTCGATGAGACTCAGCGTTACCTGAAGAACGAAATCGAAAAAACGGGGGGGCAACGACTCCAACAACTGCCACTACTGCTTGAGACGCAACAAGCTATTTTGGTGGCCAAACGTCGAGAGCGCCAGCGTTTGCAGCATGCGCTCAGCTTGTTGGGTCCCGAGTTGGTTGGCGAACTGACACTGGACTCTCGCGAACACTTTCAGCAGCTACCTAGGGTACTCGAAGCCGTACGCGACGCGTTGTCTGGCCAATCGACCAAACTAGCTGCATTGCGTTTACAGCAAGCCCGTGAACTGAATGAAGTGCGTACAGCCATTGACGACGAGCAAGCCCAGTTGGATTTGCTGAGTGAGCAATCAGGAAATTTGCCCAGTTGGTTGAGTGAACTTCGCTTGTCCATGGCTCAGCAATTGAATGTGCCCGCTACCGAACTGGTGTTCGCCTGCGAACTGCTGAGCGTCTCCGAGGCCGAGCTAGATTGGCAGCCGGCGATTGAAATGGTGCTACGTAGATTCGCACTGAGTCTATTGGTCCCTGAAGCACATTATCGCGCGGTCAGCCATTATATCGAGCACCATGCGCTGCGCGATGCGCGGGGCCGCGGGCAACGATTGGTCTACATCCGGGTCCCGGAAAGAACCGCCGCGAAAAATAAGGCTGACTCGGGCTCATGCGAGCAGCTACATCGTGATTCCTTGGTTCGCAAATTGACCTTTCGTCATCACTCGGCAGATGAGCGGGTCAGACTGTTAGCCGAGTGGCTGGAAGCTGAATTGCAACGACGGTTTGACTATCGCTGCTGCGATACGCTCGACCAATTCCAGCGTGCGCCGGGGTTGGCGATCACCCCGCAGCGACATATTAAGTTCGGCATGCAGCAACACGAGAAAGATGATCGACCTCAAACGCTGGACGCAAAGCGGTTTGTGCTGGGCTGGGACAATGCGCAGCGCGTGCAAGATTTGCGAACTGGCTTAGCAGCGCACCGCGCGCGTGAACACGGCATTGAACAAGCGATTGAGGAGTCAGAAAGCCAATCTCGACTACTCTCTAAAAAGCTGGCCGCTATCGACACAGCCTTGGGCGTTCCCGAATTTGACTTGATCGATACGGAGCGTCATCAACAAGAGATTGTCGCGCTGGAGTCGGAGCGACAGGCTATTGAAAATTCCAACGATGCGGTACGCACGTTGCGCGAGCGTTTGGACGTGGCCATAGAACGACGATTTGCCGCTCAAGCAGAACGCGATGCACAAGTAGCGACAGAGAGTAATTTGTTGCGTGAAAGCGATCGGGCTGACCATGCGCTGGAACGCCACCTGCAAGTGTTGGCAGAGCGCGGGACGTCGGGTGAATTGGAAGAACATAAATTGGTTTTCCCCGCACTGGCTGGTGTGTTAGAGCAGCGATTATCGCACTTGGGAGAGCTCTCTGAGTTTGCCGAGCAACAAACCGAGACGTCGCGCGAGATACAATTGCAGTTAAATCGGCTCAGCGAGCGCGCCGAACCGCTACGTTCGGAAGTGATCCGCTCGATGCAAAAATTCTTGAGCGATAACCCTGAGGAACGCGATGACTTGCGGGCTGATTGGTTATACGTGGACGGCTTCCTGGGGTTGCTTGAACAATTGAAACGGGAAGATCTGCCGCGACATGAGCAACGCTTCCGCGAGCGGCTGAACGAAAAAGTGATTCAAGAGTTGGGCGTATTCCACGCAGCGCTGCAATGTGAACGACAAGAAATATTGTCGAAGATCGAAATTCTCAATGCGTCGCTAGAACAGCTGGAGTATCGTGCGGGAACCTACATGCGGCTTGAGCCGCGTGGTGTAGCCGATCGCGAGATTCGCGACTTTCAAACGCTACTACGCGATTGCTTGAGTGATGCCTTTGACGGCAATCAATCCGCTGACGAAACGCGTTTTATCCGTATCGAACGTTTGATTCGACGGCTGCGCGAGGAAGAACGTTGGCGGGAAAAAGTGACCGATGTCCGTCGCTGGTTCGACTTTGCGGCTCGTGAATTGGATGCGGTTAGCGGTCAGGAGAGGAGTTGTTACGAAGATAGCTCAGGTCAGTCGGGAGGAGAGAAGGCCAAGCTGGCGTTTACTATTCTGGTCGCCGCCATCGCCTATCAATTCGACATCGATCCCGCAGAGCCAGCCGACGATCGACTACATTTCGTGGTGGTCGATGAAATGTTTTCCAAGGTGGACGATCGCTATGCCGAGTATGCATTGCAATTGTTCGAAAAGTTTGGATTGCAATTGCTCATTGTTGCGCCGCTCGATGCCAAAGCGCGCGTCACAGAGCCCTATGTCGGTTGCTATTTGCACACCGTCAAGAATGAAAAGACCAGGACCAGCGATGTCATTTCATTGAGCGCCGTCGAGTACGAACGAGCGCTGTCGGTTGATAGAGCAGCCCATTCGCTGAGTCCCAAACCGAAGTAGCTGATGAGTAGCTGATGAGTAGCACTGACTTGTTTAACGCCGACCGAGTGGAGCCAACAGCAGTAGACTTGTTTAACGCCTAGCCGCAGTGGCCGATGGGCAGCGATTTCGGATTGCGAGAAATGTTGAGCTTGCGTAACGCTGGATTGGTTGCATCGCTTGATTGAGGCTGCGAAGGCGTTGGCAGACGCTGCCGCTGGTGTGTCGGTGGCTGGTGTGTCGGAGACCGGGGATCGTGCAAGAAAGCATGAGTTGGATACTGATTTGTTTAACGCCTAGCCGGACTAGCCGATGGGCAGCGAGAGCGGATGGCGATGCGATCCGTAGACGCGCCAACCATGAGTAGGTTTTAAAAGTGGTTCAAGGCAACGCAGGCGCCGGCAGAGTGGAGCCAACCGTAGGAGTGAATTTTAACGACCCGCCTGTGCCGTCGCCTGCGCAAGCTGCGACTATTGCTTAATCAGACCATCGTTCTATCCGTGCTCCGGCTTTGCCATCCGTGCTATCCTCAAGTCATTAGCCTAGCACGGATGGCAAAGCCGGGGCACGGATGACCAGGGGGCCAGTCCAGCGCAATAGAGTGCAAGTACGAAAATGAGAGGCTAACTTAAGAACCTATTGAGATGTTCGAGCAATTGAGATCAGCGACGATTCTCTCGAAACCAATTCTGGCCAATGAATAATCCGGGTTAAACGAAATGCCGTTCGAGACTGGTGAGCCGACGCCGCGAGGTGGGAGGGTTACTGGGGCGTGGCGGGAGCTGTGGCGGCGGGCGGTGGAGCGCCGAAGAGTTTGCCGAGTCCTTTCGAGAGCTGTTGTTGAATCAAGCCGGAGGCGGCGCTTTGTACGGCTTGACGTCCAAACTGTTGGAGACCTTGGGCGTCAATTCGCGGTTGAGACAAGGTGCCACCAATGGGAAAGTTCAGCGACTGCCCGCGCATACCGACCAGCAAGGGGCTCTTCTCAATCCAGTCGTCGGGGATGGGCATGGTGGCCATCATTTCCAACTGTCCATCAACCGAAACGGAACCCGCCGTGGATATATTGGCATCGCCGACTCTAACGGAAACGTTGCGGTGGATCACGCGACCATCGGCCATCTGAAAGTCAATTTGCTGTTCGGGCATGTTCATCCACACGTGCTGGCTGCTACTGACCGCTTGCGTAAAATCCTTCTTGCGAATCGCGTCGACTTGTTTTACCAATCCAATGACTTGGTTTGACAAAGGGCCGGGCCCGACGGTTACGTTGTGCATAATAAGCTGTCCGGCCACCGTTTGCTTCTTAGGATCGGCGGGTGTGAGTCGCGCGTCGTCAAGCCGGAGACTCAGGCGGCCATCGATACTGGTGGCTTCGGCGACGAGTGGCGCGACGTATTTCAACCAACCTTGGCACATCTCGGGAGTAATCTGAACGTTCTCAAGTACCGTCATCGGTTTTTGCAGAATGACTAAGTCATTGGCGGTCAGATCGCTGGTTACATCCCACCGCAGCTTGCCGCCACTGACGGCAAACTCGGCAGCGGTAGCCAATTGTCCGGCGTCGATGTTGACCGGTACGTCAGCTTTACCAAGTTCAATCCCGACCACTCGCGCTCGTTCCCAACCAATGCGCGTCACCGCTTTAAGACCTGCCAATGAGGAGGCCTGTGGGTCGGTGGAACTGGTCCAGGAGACATCGATGGGGACGGTTTGTTGACCAAAAAGCTGCACTTGATTGCCAGTCATCGGAGCCAGTTTGTTGCTCAGTGCGACCGAGTCATAAACGGCTTGCCCCTTCATCACGATGGATTGCTGACTGGCAACAGTGCGATATGCCAAGTTGCCGGCATAGTTCATCCATGGCAATTGAAGTTGTAGGTTGTCAATGTTGGCATCACCACTCTCGACGATATAGTTGCCATTGACGAGCGTGGTGACTTTGGGTTCTTCCCACATCGGGACGGGGGCAATTGCGGTGGGAGCTTGGCTCAGGATCACGATGTTTTCTCCATCGGCCCGCAGTTCGAAGGCGGCCGCTTGTGGGCTGACTTGCCAAGCCAATTGCCCTTGGACGCGACCGGTCGCGTTGTAGGTAGTGGTTGCGGTCGTTGTCACACCCGGCGGAAGGACTGCTGCGGGTGCGGCGGATTGGCTCTGCACATTTTTCATGACGCGATCTAGATCGACCAGGAACATAGCTTGTCCCACACGACTACCGCTGCCATCTGGATTGGCCGAATCGCGTGCACCGAGTGAAAACGAGGTCGATTGCACCTCCAGTTTTTCCACCACTAGGCGCGTCAAGTCGTTGGTATCCACACGTCCTTTGAAGTTGCCAACCATTTGCGGTTCGGCCAAACTGATTTGAGGGGTCGACACTTGCAGTGGTTGCGTTCGCCAATTGGCTTCGAGCACTTCGACGTGATTCATATCGATGCGTCCACCCACGGCCAAGCTGACGTTCCCCGCGATGGAAAATTCTGGAGGCTGGCTGAGCCACATCATGCCACGACGCTTCCAATTTGCCAGGTCACCGTCCAAATTGAACGTGAACTGGGCTGGTGGTAGAGCTGGTATATCGGCCGTGGCGGCGATCAACGAAAGTGGTTCTTGCAAATCGATCGTGAGTTGTTCGTCGCGCGATTTCAGTGTGAGCTGTGCGCGTGAGATCTGTTCGGGAGTGCCATCCACCAACTTTGCTGCCGCACTAAACTCGCCATTCCAAGCGGGTTCTTGGATTTGTCCACCACCGGTCGCAGCAATGACCATGGGAGTGGTCTTGAGCGTGCCACTGGCTTCAACAGTCTGATCGGAAGCCATCTTCCACGACAGGGCCAGGTCGGCCGAGCCGTTCATCGTGCTGATCGGGAGTTCGATATATTGACTGACTCGTTGTTGCAATAACTCAAGATCAACGTGGCCATTCATTTGCCCTGCATCTATTGCGCCACCAGCTTCGATATTGCAGAATTCCGCAGCGGCCCGTGCAGCGACTTGTAGCCCTGAGGGACCGCGGTTAGCAGCCACGTCCACGGTTAACGGATCCTGCCAGCTGATTTGTTGTCCCGCAGCTTCGGCCTGCAGCCCGGTCAGCTCCAGTTGTGCTCGGCTGGTTGGTTCGCCTTGAGCGTCGAGCTGTTGTGAGACGGCAAATCGAGCTTGGCCAGCTATCAGTTTAGTATCCTCGCGCAGTGGAATGAGCGATTCGGCTGCCTGAGCGAGTTTGGGTAGATCGACGGCACCCGAGGCGTTAATCACACTTCCTTTCAGAAAGGGATCGCTGGCCGTTGGGATCTCGATTGGCCAAGGGATGCTGGCCGAAGCAGACGCCTGTGCGAAATCGCATTTTAATTGAGCGCCTTCGACGTTGAGTATTGCATTCTGCAAGGAGGCACGTCCTGAAGCGGCAATGAATTGTAGTTGCGCTGGATTCTGGCCGACCAATTCGGGGGCTACAACTTGCAAACCCTGCGATTCGATTTGCTGAACATCAAAACTCCAGCGATCGGCGTCGACGATATTGCCGGACATCACGGCTGTTACGCGTCCATGCAATTCATCTACTGGAATCTCGGGTAGGCGCGCATGAATCACGTGCCAAAAGTCAACCGGAATACTATCGAGTTTCGCCCGCATGTCGAAGGCTTGTGTCTCCGAATTCTGCGCGACACTGGCGGCGATGATTCCAGTACTGTTGCTTACCGTCCCCGAAATGTCTGACACTGTGGCTTGAAGTTCGATGGGGCCGATAAGTTGTTCCGCTGTGGGAAGCATGACGGTCAGCTTGGGAATCGCGATGACCCATTGCTCCGGCCGCCCAGCTTGCATTAACAGAAATTTGGAGTCGAGTACTTCGATGTTGCCGGTCGGGATCCCCGTAGTGTTCTGCGAGTCGTCGGAGGTCGGGTCACTGGTGGCATACTTGTCCAAGATCGGCTGCAACGCTTGTTCGATGTTCGTCGTACCTCCGCTGCTGGCAATTGCCGCCTCCACTCCCGTGACGCGGATCGTCCCTAGTTCGGCGCTATTGCGAATCCAGGCCCAGATTCCTTTCTCAGTGTCAACCTGAGCCACCTTGGCGAGCAACTGCCCTTCGCCATCCAACAATTGGACACCGGTGACGGCAATCGGCTTAAACCAACCTGCTTGCACACTTTCTAAATCGACCTTTAGCGGTGCTATGCCGGCAAAACGATCGATGAGCGGTACCAGGATTGAGCGCCGGGCAACGATCGTGGGGAGGAAAATGATCAGCAATAATCCGGTCAGTAGAAACAATCCAAAGAGATATTTTAATTTCCCTCCACGACGGCGTGGCTGGTTGGGGCGCTGATATTCCGCCTCGCTGTCTTGCGCTCGGATTTTTTGGTTTCTGCGTGCCATGAGCCATAGACTCCCAAACGATTTTGAAGATTGGTCAGCCCCTGATTCTTGCAGCCCGCGCGGCTGGCCGCCAGATCGATTGACTAAGAAAACCAGCCCGAGTAGGAGGTTTGGGTGGTTTTTGCGAGGCGGGCTCTTTAGCTCGCGATTTTGGTAGGTTAGGCTTTCCAGCCTGACCAGAAGCTGCAACACAGTCAGGCTGGAAAGCCTGACGTACGGGGTGATCAGGCTGGAAAGCCTGACGTACGGGGGGCCCCAGTTGGAAGGCGTTAGGGAGCGTGTGGTGGACAAATCAATCAGTGGCGAGTAGCCTACTCTGGGTTTTTAAGGAGCCGACTCAATGCCACGAATTTCCGACGCGGAACTACTTTTCCTGCCCGCTAGCGACCACTTGCGATTCCTGCCCGAAGGCCCTACGGCGTTGGGGGCGGGGCGGTTTAGCTGGGTGGCAATTCAGCATGGGGCAGATGCTACCTATGGCTCACTGAATATCTACGATGTGACCACCAGCAAAAATCAGTCCTTCGAATTACCTGGTCGGCCAGGCTTTGCCAAGCCGACGACGGAAGCAGGAACTTTTATCGTAGGCTGCGAACGTGAACTGGGTTTGTTTCGCACGAGTAATCGCACTTGGCAGCCGCTGGTGGGTGGAGTGGATGCGGATGTTTCAGGAACGATCATTAATGACGGCACGCTCCACGCCCGCAATGTAGTCTTCGGGACGAAGGATCTGGAATTCAAAACTGCTAAGGCTGGTCTATATCTATATCGCGGAAGTGATGGCAAGTTAATTCGCCTGCGCGGCGACCAAATTTGCAGCAATGGCAAAGATGTTATCGATTCAGGCTCAGGTGGACTGCACTTGATTGATATCGATTCACCGACTCGCAAAGTCGTCCGCTATCGGCTGGATATTAAGGCCGGGGAGCTATCCCAGCCGGAGACAGTCGTCGATTTGGGCGACTTGGAAAGTGTCCCAGATGGAATGACCATCACGCCCGATGAACAAAGCGCGATCATTAGCTTTTATAATCCGAATCCCGCCGACTTTGGAGAGACACGCCAGTACAGTTTACTAAGTGGCGAGTTGGAGCAGATTTGGCGCACGCCATTGAGTCCGCAAGCGACGTGCCCGTTGTTGTTGGAGATGCCCAATGGCTCGGTGAAGTTAATCATCACGACGGCGGTCGAGCACATGCCGGCCGAGCGACGTGACCAATCGCCCAATGCAGGTGGACTGTTTATCGCGGATACCGATTTCCGTAGCCCTCCCACCACTCCGGCTTGGCCTATTGAGCCAGCCTCTCGTTCGTGAACGTCTCATTCATGAACGACTCATTCATGAACAATTCCGATGAGCTTCGCCGAAATCGTTGTCAAGCATGGCAATTGCGTACTTGCTCGATAGCCTTTGGGCAGTTGCCGGCGATTATGGGGATTGTCAACGTTACCCCGGATAGCTTTTCCGATGGTGGTAGCTATTTCGCTGTCCGACAAGCCATTGATCACGCCTTGCGTTTGGAGGATGCTGGTGCCGATATTTTGGACATCGGCGGCGAAAGCACGCGGCCTTATAGCGAGCCAGTTGCCGAGGATGAGGAACTCAAACGCATAGTGCCGGTCCTCGAAGGACTATCCGGGAGAGTGCAATGTCCGCTGTCGATCGACACTTCGAAAAGTCGAGTGGCCGCTGCGGCAATCGATCTGGGAGCGGAGTGTATCAATGACGTAACAGGTTTGGACGGCGATCCACGGATGATCGCCCTAGCCTGCGAGACCGGAGTGGGCGTGTGCGCCATGCACATGCGCGGCCGTCCGCAAACAATGCAAGATGCACCCGAGTATGACGACGTCGTGCGGGAGATCTATCAGTATTTACTCGACCGCAGGTCGACGCTGTTAGCAGGTGGAATTGCCGCACCGCGGATCTGTCTCGATCCGGGCATCGGTTTCGGGAAAACGCACGCTCACAATTTGGAATTGATCCAATCCTGCGTTACATTTCTTGAATTGGGCTCGCCAATTTTGGTCGGGCACTCGCGGAAAGGATTCATCGCGCAACTCATCGGTGACAAGCAGGGGTCTCGCGATGCAGGCACGTTGGGAATCAGTCTAGCGCTGGCTGCCCAAGGGATCCAAATCTTGCGAGTGCATGACGTGGCAAGTACCAAGCAGGCGCTGGTCTGTTTTGCCGCCGCAGGTTTGCTGCCGCAGGTGGGGCAGGCATCGTCGCCAGATGTCTGAAATTGGCTAGGCAAGCTGAATGAAGCGTCTACATACGATGACCAGCCCTTATAACCATCACTCTCCCAACTGCTCTATTTCGCGATAGACCTCTTCTCGACTGCGAAGCTGATAGAACAGGGCTCTCTTTTGGTCGGGGAGCGAATAGTCGAAACCTAAATCGGTTAGGAATTTATCGGAAGAGCTGATGGCCATGACTTCCATCACGCCACGACTGCGGGCGAGCTCCACACAGTGTTTGACTAGAGTGCCGCCGATGCCGCGTCCTTGATGCGTTTCACGCACGGTTAAGCACTGAATTTCAGAGAGCTTTTTGGAGTAGATCTCTACAGCCGAAAAACCGATGATTTCTCCCTCGAATTCAGCCACGAAACCGGTTGTCATAAGGGCCGTTGTTTCGGCTTTCGTGCGCCGCAGTACCTTGCGCTGTTCGACGAATGGACGCAACAGGCCCATCACTGAATTCAAATCGCTATCGACTGCCGGACGAATCGAGTAGCCGGTGGGTAACCCAACAGGGCTCGGTTTAAGTTCTGTCAATTCGTAGTGCCTTTACGGGTTGCATAACGTTCTAGCAGGCGTTGGTAGACGTCGACGCCGCGCAATAGTTGTTGCACATCGATCCATTCATCAGATCGGTGCGCCTGTTCGATATTACCTGGGCCGATCACGATTAATTCTGACAACTGTTCAAAGCAGCAACCGTCAGTGGCATAGCTCACTGCTTGTGGAGTCGACTGCCCAAGCAAGTGTAAAGCGGTTTGGACAAACGGGCTCGTCGCTGGCGTACTTAGCGGTGGCAGGGGTGGGAGTTGATTGACCTCCAACCCAAGTGCCTGCGCTTCACGCACTAATTCGTCCAGCACGAACTGCCAATCGGTTTCAGGCATAGGGCGAAAGAATACCCGACAAATTGCTTGGCCAACAGTGATATTGGCTGAACTGGGGCAATTTTCGATGACCAAGTTCATGGTCATTGTCGGTGGCGAAAAACTCTCGTTGCGAAAGCGTGCTTCGGACTCACAACGCGTGTGAAGTTCACCGAGGAATGTAAGTAGTGGAATCAGTTGCCAATTGGCATTTTTCCCCTCGGCTGTGCTACTGTGGGCGGCCACCCCCGTGCTTTTAATGTCTACGTGACATCCGCCTTTGTGAGTATTGACGACGTTCAGCGTGGTCGGTTCACAAATGACGCCGACCCCGTTTTGGACGACCAGTTCTTGGTAGTAAGTCGATTGTTCGGCGAGCAATCGGGCGCCGGTCATGCCGCATTCTTCATCGCCGGTAACAAAAAAGTAAATAGGAGCGGTTTGATCCTGGCGGGCAATGCGGGCGACAGCTGATAGCGCGGCAGCGGTAGGGCCTTTCATGTCGCAGGCACCGCGTCCCCACAACCGTCCGACCGCGATATTTCCCTCAAACGGGCCGCCGTGCTCACAATTCCAACCATCGACAGAGACCACATCGCTGTGGCAAAAGAAGCCCATTCCCCCACTGCCTACTGCCGCGTCACCCGTCGCCAGTGAACCAATCGCCGACCCAATCGCCGGTGTCTCAATCACCGGAGAGCGTCGCGCCGCCAAACTCACCTTGCTGGTGCCATGTGCATCGATGTAGGGAAGGGTCTCTGTTTCGAACCCGAGTTCCTGTAGTAGTTCGCATAGCCGGCGACTGACGGCCGCATTGGAAGTTGACGTGACCGAATCGATCGCGATTAGCTCTTGAGCAATTTTCACAACATCCATGGAGGGCACTTTGTTAAGATCAAGGCTCAAGCTGATAGTCGCGAAGGTGGTGATACGCAATCCATTGACAACCTGTCTAGTTCGAATCGGGCGCTAATACTTTAACCGATTCCAGACAGACTGTTAACAATCGAATCAGCTCTTTTCGTTACGGCTCGAATTATGGTGGTAGGTGCTGTTACGGGAGGCGGCGAACTGGTATCCTGCAGGGTAAATACATTTCATATTGCAGTTCAGGCGGTAGCACTTAGAGCCAAACAAACGAAGGTGTCGGACACTCTCTACAGTAGTACGAACCTCAGTGAGTTTGCTTGGTCCCCAAAGTGTCCGACATTTTTTTTGTTTGGCTCTTAGGACAGACGATGATGTACGACGTGAATCCCAAATCTGTTTTGGCGCTGGTACTCGGTGGAGGCCGCGGAACTCGACTATTTCCGCTGACCAAAATTCGCTCCAAACCGGCCGTACCGTTGGCGGCCAAATATCGGTTGATCGACATTCCTATCTCCAACTGTATTAACAGCGACATCAACCGTGTCTTTGTGTTAACTCAGTTTCTGTCTAATTCGCTTCACCGGCACCTTCGTCAAACCTATAGCTTCGACCATTTTTCGGGCGGCTTCGTGGAATTGCTGGCTGCGCAGCAAACCATGGAAGGGACCGATTGGTATGAAGGGACTGCTGACGCGGTTCGCAAAAACCTGCCCCACCTCGATCAACGCGGTGTCGAGCACATATTAATTTTGTCGGGCGATCAGCTGTATCGCATGGACTATCGCGACATGTTGCGAACCCATATTGAAAGTAAAGCCGACGTAACGATCGCCGCCATTCCGGTGCATCGGCAGGAGGTTCATGCGTTGGGTGTCATGCGCTGTGACGAAACGGGTCGAGTGACTGGTTTTCTCGAAAAGCCGCAGACGGAGCGCGAAGTTGAAATGGTCAAAATGGATCCGGCCTGGATTGACGCGCGGGGCATTGAATCGAAAGGCCGCGAGTGCCTAGCCAGCATGGGACTCTACATTTTCAATCGCGATCTACTTTTCGAAATTCTAAATAAAACCTCCTACCAAGATTTTGGCAAAGAGGTTTTTCCAGCCGCCATTCGCAGTCGACGAGTGCAAGTTCATTTGTTTGACGACTATTGGGAAGACATCGGAACGATTCGCGCTTTCTATGAGGCCAATCTTCAATTGGCTCAAGCCAACCCGCCATTTGATCTAGTCTGTCCACAAGCTCCAGTCTACTCCCGGCCTCGCTATTTGCCCCCCGCTATCATCGAAGGGGCCAATATTGAAGGGAGCCTCATCGCGGATGGTTGCCGCATCGGCAGTGGTACGACCATTGAAAACAGCGTCATCGGCCTGCGATGCCTGATTGGTGAAAACGTTACTATCCGCGATAGCATCATCATGGGTTCCGACTATTTTGATACTGACGAACAAGTGCAGTCCCACTTGGCCAAAGGGAACCCCCCTGTGGGCATTGGGACGGGTTCAAAAATTATCGGCTCTATTCTCGATAAGAATTGCCAAATCGGCGAAAACGTAGTGGTGCACAATAGTAAGGGAATTGATTCGAGCGACGAGCACGATCCGTGTGTCATCCGCGACGGGATTCCCATCGTTATGAAAGACGGTGTATTGCGAGATGGCTGGACCATGGAGTAAATCCGAGCCCCAACTTTGCCATCCGTGCTAAGATAGGGTTAAGTGGTGATTCGGAGAAAGATTGTCCCGCCGACGTTTGATGGAAACCAGTATGCCTGTCAAAAGTACCTTTGACCCATTTGCCTTCCGAAGCTGGCTGTTGGTCGGTGTGATTGTTGCCGTCACGAATCTCGCCAACGCCAATGAGCCAAGTACTAATCTCAAGAACCGCGCCGCCTATCGCGGACCCGTTGAACTGGTGCTAGCCGATGATGAATCCTGGGCCGTGACCGTCAACGAGCTTTCGAACTCGCTGACGCTAATCGACTTGAAATTGCGGAAAGTGATCGACGAAATTCCCTGCGCCGATCGCCCAGCCAGCTGTGTTAAACTTGCAGGAGACGAATTGCTGGTTAGTTGTCGTGAATCGGGAGAGGTGCATAGGTTTGCAGTGATTCGAGAGGCTGGCCATGCGACGCAGTTGCGGGTTGTGGCTACAGTGGATGTCGGTTTTGAACCGTTGGGCTTGGCGGTTAACCGGCACTCTGGACGCGCCTACGTCGGATTGCTTGCGTCGGGCGAAGTCGCTGAAATCGATTTGAAGAATAATTCCCTACTCCGCAGGTTCGCAGTGGGCAAGTGGCCCAGGTACTTGGCCGCATCACCGGCTGGAGACAAGCTAGCGGTAGGCCTCAGCGGCGAAAGCTCGCTGGCCGTGTTCAATTTGCCCAGCGGAGAGCCGGCCTACGACGAACCGCTCAGCGGCGGTATCAACATGGGGATCATGCGCTGTTCAGGCGATGGACAATACGTCTACTTTCCATGGATGATCTACCGAAGCAATCCCATCGATCCAGGCAATATTCGTCGCGGTTGGGTCTTGGCCAGTCGCATAGCGCGAGTGCGATTGGATGGACCGGCCACTCGTGAAGCAATTTCGCTCGATGTCCCTCGCCTGGCCGTTGCAGATCCGCATGGGTTGGCGATCTCTCCCGATGAAACGCGTATGGCTGTGACCTCTTCGGGGACACACGAACTACTGGTATATCGCATCGCTGACATGCCGTTTATCGGGGCTGGCGGCCCAGGCGATTTGATCGACGAGCGATTGTCTCGCAATCGAGATGCCTTCTATCGCATCCCGCTCGGCGGTCGACCGTTGGGAGTGGAGCCCAGCCAAGACAATCGGACTGTTTATGTTGTCAATCATACGCTCGATACTTTGCAAGTCGTCGATCTCGACAGTCGCCGCGTAAGCGAGACAATATCACTGGGAACCCCAGTTGCCGACCGAGAGTTGCAAGTCATACATCGCGGCATGGAGATCTTTCACGATGCTGGCCGCAGCTTGGATCAGTGGTACAGTTGTCGTTCGTGCCATTTAGATGGTGGATCGAATGCCAAACCTATGGATACTTGGAACGATGGGACTGAGTTGACGGCCAAGACAGTACTGCCGCTGCTGGGTGTTACTGAGACCGGCCCGTGGACGTGGCACGGCTGGCAGGAGGATTTGGAAGAATCGTTACAGAATTCGTTTGTCTCAACCATGCAAGGCAAGGCAGCCTCAGCCGAAGATGTGGCCGCCCTCAAAGCCTATTTGAACTCGCTACGGCCTCCGCCAAACCCATTCCTATCTGATTTAACGAAACCATCAAGCGACGCTGCCCACACAGTGGAACAGGGAAGGCAACTCTTTCACTCTACGGAAGTTGGTTGCGCTAGCTGTCATGCCGGTCCCCGTTTTACCGACGGCGAAATTCACGATGTAGGCTTGGGTGGCGAGTCGGATAAATATGTTGGTTTCAATACTCCGAGTTTGGTGGGCGTGTATGCCAAAGTACGACTATTGCACGACGGTCGCTCCAAGTCGTTGGAAGACGTTTTAACGAATTGGCATTCTCCGACCGAAATCGGTGGCGGCGCGGAGTTGACCGAAGAACAGCTAGCGCAGTTGGTTGCCTATCTCAAGACGCTTTAGCCGCGCGCAGGCAAGCAACTTCTGCTACCATCTTTGCACGCAAATCGTTTTACCAGCCGCCGTGGGCTGTGTCGACGCACCAATTTTTGGATGTAGTGGGTCAAGCGCAGAACTAAGTACCAAACAACGAAACTTGAAGCGGAGAGTAAACATGCGGATTGCTGTGGGGGTGACAACGGGAGTGATTTTCTTGGCGTTGGCCTTGAATCAGGGCCTGGCACAAGAAAAGGCGAATATTGCAGCTAAGACTGTAACCTTAGATGCCCGATTCGAACTACCTGACAGCGACGATGGGCTGCCTGGTGCGGGACCGCTGAGACGCTACGATTGGTTCCGCGATCTGTGGCGGAACAAACGCAGCGGGTGGGCCAAGCGGGTCGCCGAAGATCAACACGCGGTTGTCTTTTTGGGCGATTCGATCACTCAGGGATGGGGCGATGATTTCGGCGGGAGCTTTGCAGACGTTAAGAAAGCCAATCGCGGCATCAGCGGCGACACAACGCGTGGTATGCTCATGCGTTTGCAAGCAGACGTGCTAGCTCTTCATCCCAGCGGAGTGGTCTTGCTAATGGGGACCAACGATTTGGAGGAAGGGGCTGAGCCCATGACGATCGCGGTCAATTTCCAATTGATCATTGCCGGCCTCAAGGCTCATAATGACAAGATGCCGATCGTTGTGTGCCAAGTTTTCCCCAGTAGTAGCGATAAAAAACGCCCCTCTGACAAGATCAAAGAGATCAATGCACTTTACGCTGCCGCGGTTAAGGGTGATCCACAAGTCACAGTGCTCGACACCTGGACGCTGTTTGCCGACGCTGAAGGCAATGCAAAACAAGAAGAATTCCCCGATTTGTTGCATCCCAATCAGCTCGGATATACCAAGTGGTCGGCCGCACTGCAACCAATACTAGCCACGCTTGGGTTCGTTGAAACTGCGGCCGATGATTTTCAAGTTGAAGATGGTTTTGAAAGCCTATTTAATGGTCGTGATCTTACCGGCTGGTGCTTGTTGCCTTCCACCAAGAAGCAGATTGCTCAAAGCGAGCGTTGGAAGGCCAGTGATGCCAATGCTCCGGTCTGGCCGATTGTTACCGAGAAGACCGACTTGGCTGGCAAAACGCAATCACCCGACGGCCGGTACCTGGCCATCCATGATCGTTTGGTAGTCACCACGCCGCCGGAAGGTCGCAAGATTCAACAGTTGTGGACGACGCGCGAGTTTCCAGATGACTTTACTTTGAAGCTGGAGTTCCGCGCCACACCCAATGCAGACAGTGGCGTGTTTTTGCGAGAACCGCAGTTACAATGTCGCGATTTCCTGTTGGCCGGGCCTTACAAAGAATTAAAAAAGTATCGCGCCGGCGATTGGAATGAGTTGGTGGTCCACGTGCGAGGTGGCACAGCGCACTGCACATGCAATGGTGAAGTTTTGGAAGCTGAGTTCAAAGTCCCCGAGACTGGACCGATAGGATTAGAAGGCGACCGTGGCCAGATCGAATACCGACGCATTCGGGTTGGACCGGTGGGTCATTGATAAAGCCTAGCTCACGTCGACTTCGATAGGTGCTAAAAGTAGAGCTTCGCGGGAATGGCCGCTCCACTTCGGCACTTCACAACGCGTGGCCTGCCAACCACGATGGGCAATTGCGCCGGAACGCCCCTCCGATTTCCCAACCAAGCGGTATTTGGCTGGCGACGGTTGTTCAGGCAATTGACAGGTAGCCCCTTCTTCGTCGTTGGTAATGGGTGCAATGGCAAACATACGATCGAGCGATTTGCGGCAGTCGCGGAGCACCTCGCGAGCGGCCGCACCAATTTGTGCGTCCTCAAAGCCGTCAAGCGATTCATGGACCAGGTCGAGCAAGCGTGCTTCGCGCTGCAGGGTCGAGAGCAATGTTAAGGCTTCACTACGAACCGGCGAGGTAGGCTTGGCGGTTGGTTGGGGAGTGGAGGTAGGTTCGGCTGGTCTGTCCGTTAAGTTGGGCTGCTGAGGTTCGGCTTGTAGTGCCGCACGCAATCGCTCCGCCGCTTGGCGATTAAATAGAGCCGCAAAAAACGCTTTGAAAGCTACACCCAAGGACATTGACATCAACCTTATAGAAGCCAGCAGAATAAAAAAACTGTGTCCGGGAAAAGGTGTCCGACACCAAAAGCCGGAACGGCCCTTCGGGTGCTTCGCACTTTTGGTGTCGGACACCTTTTCCCGGACACCCCACTACGACAACGCGACGGCTATTTGCCGCACGCTGTTAATCCACGCACACGATCAACGATTGGTTCCAGCAACACTCGCACGCGTTCTCGCTCCGGTGGGTGAAAACGATCGAAGGGTTCGGCCAGGAAATCATCGCATATCCCCAACAGTGACAATGCGCACTTTGTGGCTTTGATATGCCTGGAGGCATATTTGCCGATGTCGTAAATCTGTTGAAAATCGTCAATAGTACTACTTAACTCCTGAAGTCGCTGCTTGTCCCCAGCGACTGCCGCCTGATAGCACTGTACGAATAATGAGGGAAATACGTTAGCGCCTCCAGCTACTCCGCCGTCGCCTCCCAACGCAATCGCTTCGGGGAGTTTGGCTTCCGGGCCAATCATGATCGACCAATCCGGACGCAACTCGCGCAGGCCAATCAAGCTGGCAAAATAATTGAGATCGCCGCTGCTGTCCTTGATGCCCACTATCGATTCAATGTCCGCCAGTTTTTGCAGAGTCTCAAGTTCGAACCACACCTTGGTTAGACTGGGCATGTTGTACAGCACCAACGGCAGAGGCAATTGCGCAACCAAATTCCGGACGTAGCCGCTGAGCTCTGTTTGCCCAGCGGGGAAGTAGTACGGAGTAGCAAGCACGACTGCCGATGCGCCGGCATCCGCCGCGTGCTGCGCAAGTGCGACCGATTCCACGAATGACGTGTCGGTAATCCCGACCAGCACCGGTACGCGATGGTTCACCAGGCCACACACGCGAGTGATGAGTTCGCGGCGCAGTCGATAGCTGAGGCTCGGCGCCTCGCCCGTAGTCCCCAGAATAAAAATTCCATGCACCCCACCTGTGAGCACATGTTCTATTAGACGCTGCAAACCTACGTCATCTAACTGGTCGCGATCACGCAAAGGAGTGACCAACGGAGGAATTATACCGTGAAAGGGACGCTCAGCCAAAATGTTGATCCTGGTTTAGGGGGGCTTGCTTGAAGATGGCCTATGATACCCCCCCTGTCGCTTTACTTCTACTCGACCTCATTAGTGTCAGCTATTTTTCCAGGACACCTGCTGCTATTGCCGCTGCGATTTGCGATAATCAAATTGGAAGTCGCAATTTGAAAATCGGTTCCTAGGCCCTGGTAATCTACCAGTCCAACTGTCGGATTCTTCTGGTTTCCAACCTTGTTTTCTGCCTGCCAACCAATCTCGCTACCTTGGTTACACAACGTCTTGCCCATAACCTGTCCTGCCCCAAAACGTGCTAACCATAACACGACAAGAGCGCTTCCAGTGACTACTACATCCGAACCAGCGCACTTGACTGCGGGTTTTTTCGCACGCGTTGCGCCTTGGCAACAATTCTTAACACTCTTCGATCATCTGGAAGGGGTGACATTTTTTGTCAAAGATATTCAGGGACGGTACATGGCCTTTGGCGATGGATCGTTGCGATGTTTAGACTACGGCGCACCAGAAAGTCTGATTGGTCGCACCGACTACGACCTCTATCCGAAACAAATCGCTGACCGCATCTTCGACGATGACCGTCGGATCATTGCCCAGCGCACTCCACTGTTCAACTTGGTTGAGTTGCTGGTCAATCCACGCTTTGGAGTTATCGGTTGGTACGTTACTAACAAGTTTCCGGTAGTGGATCAATCAGGCGAAATCATTGGCATTATGGGGACCGTTCAGCCCTATCATCAACGACGTGTTTTACTTGCCGGGACTAGCTTGGATCGCGTGGTGGAACGAATTCGGAATCGCCCATCGGACGAGCATCCGCTGGAGGATCTTGCCAAGCAAGCTGGATTGTCCACGCGCCAACTCGGCCGCAAGTTTCATGAGTACTTGGGGATGGCTCCGCGAGATTTCATTGGATACTGTCGCATAGCTCAGGCTTGTCGCGCATTGGCACATACTGAGGAGCCCATTACGCAGATCGCTCTCGACTGCGGTTACTATGATCAGAGCGCGTTTGCTTTTCAGTTTCGCAAAACCATTGGGCTGGCCCCGTCGGAGTATCGTAAACGGTACTTTGCCAGTCGTCGTGCGGCAGACATTTAAAGCTCGCAAGTCTTGGCGACGTTTGTTACCGCAGGCGAAGATTCAAACCCGGTAGGTTACTTATTCTTCATGGCTGAAAAGTACTCTTGCTAGGCGTTATTGTCCAAGATCACCAGTGTGGGGCGATATACAATCGGGCCTCCGCGTCCTAATTTCCTACCTCAGTATTAAGGTGTTTCCAATGAAGAGAAACTTGGGTTTTACCCTCGTCGAATTGTTGGTGGTCATCGCGATCATCGGCATTCTCGTGGGGCTCTTGCTGCCCGCCGTACAAGCAGCTCGTGAAGCGGCCAGGCGAATGCAATGCACAAACAATCTCAAGCAGATGTCGTTGGCGCTGCACAATCACGAATCCAGCAAGAAAGCGTTCCCAGCCGGTGACATAATTTTGTCGTGGCCCTTGGCAAACGGTGTTATTAACCCGACTGGCACGAGTCGCGGCGCAAATTGGTTCTTACAGATTTTGCCCTATCTGGAAGCCGGCAACATACTGACTAGTGGCACCCCGAGTGCTGCAGGACCACAAGTGTTTGATTTTAACCCTCAGCCACCAGGAACTTGGTCGTATTCCTATTACGACCAACTTCGAACCGACGTCAATATTGGACGCGGGTTTAGTATCAGCATTCCGTTCGCGCGCTGCCCTTCTGCCGTGAGTCCCTCGTGGGCCAGAGATTATTTTGGTGTCCAAGGAGGAGTGAATCGAGCTTTTCCGAACCGGATTAACCGCGGAGATCTCCATAGCGACGGTTTGTTTGGCACCCATCAATTGAGGAAATTTGGAGACCTCCCGGATGGAACGTCCAATACGATGGCTATTGGAGAGAATTACCTAGCGATCACCACCGGTGCCATTGTCAATACTGCGGGCAATAACCTGACAACTCACAACAACACGGCTGCTGCGCCTGAAGGCTACGCTCCGTGGTGGTGGGGAGGTGGTGGAGGTCCCTACAATCAGATGCCTGGCCTGTGTGCTAATCCGCCTCGGCATATTCTGACGACGAACTCTGCGATCAACGACCCAAGTTATCGAATAGGTGGTACGAATCACAATGTGTTGCGTGGCGCGCATGGCCATCCGTTTTCGAGCCTCCACACGGGCATCGCAAACTTTGGTTTTTGCGATGGTCACGTGCAGTCTGTCAGTCAAAACGTTGACATTTTGATATATCGCAGTTTGGCTTCAATCAATGGTGGCGAAGTTGCTTCCGTTGAACAGTGAGGCGCAGAGCTATGCAAGGGCGGATTAACTTGAAATCGAAATGCCTGCTTACGTTGACTTTAGTGTTGCTGCTGTTGTTTCCCGGTTGTGGCAGAACGATTCAGCCGGCTGGTGGGAAGGTACTGGTGGACGGCGTCCCGGTGAAAGATGGGGTGGTAACCTTCTATCCTGTTGAACCGGGGCGTCCTGCATCGGCAAGCGTGATGGCGGATGGTACGTTTACACTTTCCTTTGAAAATATCAATGACGGCCTACCACCCGGTGACTACAAGGTCACCATCGTCGCTGACGTTTGGAAAGAGACTATTTCTCCTCAGCAGAAACAAGCTATGGAAGCCATGTTGAAAAAGCAAGGAGCGATCGATAGTCCGGATTTAATGTCTGCGGGAGAGTTGACCCACATTGTGCCGCCTGTCTATAACACCATTGAAACAACCCCATTGAGGGAAACTGTCGCCAAGTCGAGCAAGCCGCTAGAGTTCATTTTCGACATTCCATCGAAAAAGAAGAAATAACCCGGGTAACCGATAATAATACCGTGCATGCAAAGCGCGCAGACGTTTAACCCGGATTATTCACAACGTGGCTGGTTTACCAAGTGATTGCCATTGGGCTTACGCTCCTCGGCTTATGAATAATCTGGCTTTAACGCTAATACCGTTCAATTTTCCAGGTGCGAAATTCGTTTAACGCCGAGCCGGAGGAGACTGCTGACTAAACATCAATCGGTGTGGGTGCCTGTAGGCGATTAGTGGTTTTATTTTTTGGTTTCGTCGTCGAGTGTTTCCATTGCTGCTGCCAGTGCCCAATTATTTTGTTTTAAGA
>JBGSNE010000269.1:0-64071 GCA_041739785.1 Pirellulaceae bacterium | reverse complement strand
CCGAGTCGAGAGCCTTCACCCTACAAAGGCTGACCGCCCAAATCTCGACTCGGCGAGTCGAGCGACTTTGAAATCGACGATGGCCTGTGACTAAGTGCCGAAACTCCGCAACTTAGCCATTTATCTACCCGAGCGTTTGTTTTCGCCATTGACCTTCTAGAGTGGGGTGGTTATCCTCCGAAGCGACCACAATACGATGGCTCGTTTATCGCCACTAAATTCTTCGCTGCGATAGACTCTGGGCTAATACCTCGCGGGAAGAATTGGGGAGCCTCAGGGATTGAGCACACTAGCTTTAGAAACCGAACCCGATGTGGTAAACAGGTCAGATAGTGAATCCATCAAAGCGCTTGATCGGCAGTTGTTGATTGATAGCCGACGCTACGCTTGCGAACAACGTGGGCGAAGTTGGTGGCATTTCGGTACGACGTTAGTCGCGCTGGCCGCTGCAGTCTGGGTAGCCGGGGTGGTTGAGCCGATGTGGCTGCGTTTGCTTGGAAGCCTGTTGACCGGTCTGATACTGGTTCGCGTCTTTATTGTCTATCATGACTACCAACACCAAGCCATGTTTAAAGACTCGAGGCTGGCTAAATTGTTGTTGTCAATCTATGGATATATCATGTTGACACCTCCCAGCGTTTGGAAGCGTTCACACGATCACCACCATCGTCACAATTCTAAACTATTTGGTGCCAGCATCGGTTCGTTTCCGATCATGACCACGGAGACATATGCAGCGGCTTCCCCGCGCGAGCAACTAGAATACCGCATCGCCCGCAGCCCGTGGGTTATCGTCCTCGGCTATTTGACGGTCTTCGCTTTTGGCATGTGCATCCGTCCCTTATTGATGGACGCACGTCGGCACTTGGACGCTCCACTAGCGCTGGGCACCCATGCTGGTTTGATCGCCCTATTGTGGCTATTAGCCGATTGGCAAACAGCGATACTAGTGTTGGTCCTGCCGACATGGATCGCATCCACCGCCGGGGCCTACTTGTTTTACATTCAGCACAATTTCCCAGACGCAAAGATTCGTCGTTGCGAAGAGTGGTCGTATACGAAAGCGGCCTTGCGATCATCCAGCTATCTGGAGCTCGGCCCAGTACTACATTGGCTGACAGGCAATATTGGCTACCACCACGTGCATCATTTGAACGCCAAGATTCCCTTCTATCGCTTACCTGAAGCCATGGCAGGGCTTAGTTCCCTGCAGTCCCCTGGCCGCACATCGCTGCGCATTAAGGACATTGTCGGTTGCTTGCGACTCAAGCTGTGGGACACACAACTCGATCGCTTCGTATCCTTCGCCGAAGCCAGGCCAAGCATCACTGGCTTTTCCAATTCACGTAGGTCAGGCTATCCAGCCTAAGTTGCCGTCGGGCCTGTTCTGGTTCTAACGATCCTGTCACTGGAGTAGGGTGGGCGACCTGCCAAACTACTAGTCAGCAGCCAAAACCTTGTCGCCGAAACGCGTTTCGACCGTGCTATGAGGTATCTTTGCAAGCTCGCGAGCTGATCTGCGGGTTTTGATGGCCACGCTGTTCTCTGTCTTTAATCCGCTGCGAGAAACCCTCCATGCCAACCAACGGAATAGATCAGTCGTGGAGTGAGGCCATGCTGCGTTTTCGTTTTGCGGGACAGGTCACAACAGCGTTGGTGATTGTGGGATGGTTGGCTTGGTTCTTCCCGTTTAACGATCTGGTCGATCGCTCGGGAACGCCGCTCGGAGGCGACTATGTCATGCTCTATGTGGCTGGACAGGTAGTGTCCGATGGTGCGGCCGACGAATTGTACGACGATGCGAGCAACCAACTGCGTTCCAGCCTCTTGTTCCCCAGCATGGATCCACTGGAGAGCTGGCCCTATCGCTATCCACCCACCGTGGCAGCAGCCATGGTCCCTTTATCTCAATTGCCAATGGCTTGGTCGTTTGCACTGTTCACCTTGATCCAATTGTCACTATTGGCAGTTACTTTGTGGTTGTTGCACCGAAATTACTCCGTGTTTCACAATCGCTCAAGTTGGTTGTGGGTCGTGGTTGGATCACCGCTGGTACTGGAATCGCTGATTGGTGGCCAGTCTTCGTTGCTGGGACTGGCCTGCATTGTCGGCTTTCTATATTTTTTGCGTCGCGACAACCTGGCCATGGCTGGAATGCTATTGGCACTGACACTTTACAAGCCCAACTTTGCCGCACTTTTGATTGTGGCAGCGCTTATCGTCCGTCCGCGTTTGTTGATCGGTTTTGTACCAACGGCAAGCGCTGGGTTGGGAGTGGCCCTGTGGACGACCGGTCCTGAAGGCGTCCTGCAATATTTCCAGCTCGCGACCCACTTGGCTTCTTCACAGTGGAGCTTAGAGACTCCGTTTTGGAAAGTTCATGGGCTAGCTCCTTTATTCCAGGCAGTCCTTCCGGCACATGGCAAACTGGCATGCGCTGCGATGGGGATGTCAATCAGCCTGTTGGTGGCCATCTATTGGCGAACTGGGCGTTTGCACGAGCTATTGGCCGTCCCACTACTGCTATGCTGCAATGCGCTATTCAACCCTTACGTACCCATCTACGATTTGGTGTTACTGGAGTTGGCATTGGTGTTAGTTTGCCAGGCCGCCTACAACAGTGTTTTGAGAATCCGTTCTGTCGTTGCGTTTCAATGCCTGTTAGGGTTGTTGTTCGTCGGACCGCATCTATCACAAGCACTCGCGCGACCAATCGGATGGCAACCTTTTCCGTTGCTGTTGGGTGGCGCTTTATTGGCCGCAATTGCCTGCGAATGGAGATTGCGCTCAGCCTCGTCGCTCGAATCTTCGCGCCAGATTGCAGCCAGGCTGGAAGTGTAGTATTTGACAGGGTGAGTCGAGCGACAATAATTTATTCCCCCGGGCCACTGCGATCGATAAACCGGGTCGAAAAGACTTGGTCGACTTTGACCTTGCTGGGATCGATCAATTCGAGTTTGGTAAATTGCTCGATCAATTGGCTCCATCGCTCGTTGGTCATATGCCCAATTTCCTCCGCTGGCAGCGATTCCGGAAGACACAGTGGCTTAAGTTCGGCCACTCCGAACTGTAGCGCAGCGTCGCTCATTCCCTGCGCGTTGGCGGCTAGGATGACGGCATTGGTCTGTTCAGGAGACTCAAGGTACTGCTGCCACCCCTCGCGACAGGCAATCACCATCCTCGCGACCAAATCCCCATTGGCGGCGATATAGTCATCCGTCGACATCAGGCAGGAAGCGTATGGGTTGAAGCCCACGTCGGAAAGCATTAGTTTGCGGACTTGTACTCGCTGTTCAGCGGCCATGAATGGTTCACTGAACGAGTAGGCTTGAATGGCGGTTTTGGGATCGCTCACCAGCTTGGCAACTGAGCCGCTATAGGGAACGACTTGCACACCGTCGAGCAAGCCCTCAGCCTTCATGAACGTCAAAAACGGACGACCTACGTTGGCTTGCAGTATTAGTCCATCCAGTTCGGAAAGCTGCGTAACATTCGATTCCTCGCGAACCAAGATACACCGCGGGGTATTTTGAATTGGCGCCATCAATGCGACGACGGGGACCTGTTCGTTGCGAAATAACAAGACGTCGTCCGCATTGCCAATTGCAAATTGGACTCGCCCTGTTACCAACTCTTGGGCCACAGGCGCGTTAGGGCCTCCGGGCCGAATCTCCACGTCCAGCCCATACCGTTCGAAGATTCCATGCACTAGGGCGGCATAAAATCCACCATGCTCGGCTTCTGGATACCAATTGAGCATGAGTGTTACCCGCTGTGGCTGATCGGGCGCGTCATCCGTTGACTGGGGCTGCTTTCCGCATCCCGGGGCGAATACCATCCCCAGCGACAATACCATCCTCAGTGACCACGCAACTATGGGTCTAATCGAAGTGAAACCTGTCATGCGGATCATGGTTGAGTCTTTGAGCAACGAGCGTGAAGCTGAAACGGTACAACAAATCAGTGCTTCAGATTATACCGATAGAACCAGGGCAATCCAGCATTCATCCGAGCTAATGGCTTATCGCCCGTGCACATAGCCGCTCGAAGTCAGTTGCCGGATCTTGCCACCATCCCTACTCCATAGGCCGGTGCGACTCGTAAACGTGCCGCAAGCGATCGCTTGCTCAGGACCAACCAGCAGCAGCAGTTTTTCGAATTCGCTGGGGGAGACCGCCAGCAATAATTCAAAATCTTCGCCATCTCCCAGGGCATGCTCGACCGGGAGTTGGCCACTCGATTCCGCCCGCTCCCGGGCCGCCTGACTGAGCGGGATCTTATTGAGGTCCAAGATCGCACCGCAACGCGACGCATCGCACATCCGCAGCAAATCAACGCTCAATCCATCGCTAATATCCATCGCAGCGTGGACATCGATGCTACCACGAATCTGGCGTGCCAAGGCAATGCGAGGGGTAAAATCAAGATGCTTGCCCAGCAGACTTCCACCTAGCGGACCAGTAACGACTACTAAATCATCAGGCTGTGCACCGTCACGTTTCCAGATCACCCCAGCCACGCTTTTGCCAACAGCGGTTAAATGTAGTACCAAAGGTCCGTCCCAACAATTGGTATCCCCTCCCGCCAAGGCCACCGAAAATTCATCTGCCACCTCGCACACACCTTCGTAGATTTCGGCGGCCAATCCTTCCGTATCGCAACCGTTGGTTGTGGGCAGACACATAGATAAGAAAATAGCTATCGGCTCCGCCCCCATCGCCGCCAAGTCGCTAAGATTAACTCCAACCAGCTTGCGACCAATGCGGCGAGCCGAAACTCGCGAGGTTTCGAAATGAACGCCATCCATCAAGCTGTCCGTTGTGATCACAATATCGCTGCCATCGGTTGCTAATACGGCCGCATCGTCGCCGATACCCAGCTTAACAGGGGGAAGCCTTCGGGCCCGCATTTTGGCCCAAGCAACAAAGGATTGTTCCACGGAGCACTGCTTTCTGAGTTCTGTAAAAAATGGTTAATTAAAAATACCTACCGCACACGAGTAGAGCCAGAAAACTAACAGGTGTTACAAGTCTCGCAATCCCCCTCACAGCCGCCATGGATTTCCGCCAATTGAGAATCACAGTCGCTCGACTATCGAGTCCTATTGCCAAGCACCGTACAATCGCCGATGGCCGCGCTCAGGCTAGATACCATGACACGGGAATTCCCTCTGTATGAAATCGCTAATTGGCTACTTGTGCTTCCTCTATCTGCTGCTGTTGCTGGCGGTCTGGGGCTCCATGCACTTCGATCCTGGCAAGTCGTGGTGGGTGTCGTTGTTCTTGTTTTCTCCACGTTGGGTGTTGGGGCTGCCGTGGTTATTGCTCTTTCCCATAACACTAGTTGTTCGTTTTCGCCTAGCGATACTTTATGTCGTCCATCTGGCAATACTTGTCTTTCCAATTTTCGATTTCCAACTCCCTGTGGCCCAAAGTAATACGAGAGCTGATGCGGCGGGACGACTGCGATTGATAACGTGCAACTTGGGGGAGGGTCCGATTCGCGTCGAACGTCTGGCAGGTCTGGTTCGGAAGTTTCAAGCGGACATCCTGGTCCTTCAAGAATGTAGTAGTACGGTCAGCCAGCCACTTTTCGAACAGTTGGGTTGGAGTTTCCACCAAGAGGCGAACTTGGTCATCGCCAGTCCCCATCCGATGAGCTCGTTTCAGTTGCTTAGTCGCCGCGGCGCCGACGCTTACTATGCTCCGGTGGCAGTTTCGGTAGAAATCACGCTACGGCCCGGCCTACCAGCTGTTGAAAGCGACGAACCTTCAGCTGCCCACCGACCGCTAGTGGCTCGCGTGGCGTCGGTGCACTTGCCGACCTTCCGCCCGGCTTTCGAAATGGCGGAGGACTTCGACATCAGTGGCGAAGCGGAGTTTGCAGTCTTGGCGGAGCGTTATCGTAGCTACGCTGCCGATACGCTATCAGCGGTGAAAGAGAGTGAGCTGCCAACGGTAGTGGCTGGAGATTTTAATGTTCCCGTTGACAGTCCCTTCTATCGGGAATACTGGAGCTCATTCCAAAATGCTCTATCGCTCCACGGGTTTGGTTTGTGTTACACCAAATACACACGGTTTCATGGTGTGCGCATCGACCACGTGCTCGCCGACCAAAGTTGGAAAATTCTTTCGGCCGAGGTTGGCCCCGGTCTAGGAGGAGACCACCGACCCGTCATGGTCGAATTGCAAATGATGACTAAATAATCACCGGCCAAATCATGCTCTCTTGGCGGGCGATCTAAAACCAAAACCCAATCCCCCAGCCCACGCGTTCCCACCCCGTATTTCGTCGAATCGATCGAAGGTTGCGATACGCCCGATCATCCCCCTCGTAACCATCCCAGATCAACGGCGTGAACCAGGTCCAGTAAAAATTCCCGTCGATCTGCTGCTGCTGATCGATGATGTGGTAGCTAATGATTCCCGCCACGCGGTTGAGAAGAAAGTTGTTGCAAACAATCGTTTGATTGATATCCTGATCGCGGGCCAGTTTAATTCCTGCGCCGCGGCGATATTCGGTGGCAGAATAGCCATTCTGCATAAAAGTATTACCATGTACCAACGCATTGGGGCTGAGCGTGGTGTTAAGTCCATCGCCCATGTTGCGATAGACGAAATTGTATCGGACCGTCGCACTCGCTCCATCATGCATCGAGTCGAGAATAATGCCATTGCCATCGACATTGGTTAAGTCCACTTGATAGGCGGAGAAGTTCCCCTCGATCACATTGCCCGTGCTCGATGAATGCATATTTAACGCTGAACTTCCTGGGTACTCCATCGATTCTGCATAATAGCCTCCCAGTTGCACCACATTGTTACGCATCGTGCAGTCGCTGACGCCGTTCTGGAAGACGATATGACTGCGTCCACTATAGCGCACCCAATTCTGATCGACCAAAACGTTGTGCGAATCCTCGCGCAGATCGATGCCGTTGTCGAGTGAATGTGAAATGACGTTGTGGCGAATTATGCTATTGGTCAGGGCAGGAGCTGGTCGCCAAGCGAAGATGCCATATGCGCAATGGCTGATCTGATTCCTTTCGATCGTGATTTGATCGCAGTGTCGGCATTGAATGCCCGCCCAGTAGCCATCAATAACATTGTTCTCAAGTTCTACCGCAGTGCAGTTCTCAAGTTCAATGGCTGTTTCATAGTCGAGATTCTGGATCAGGTTAAAGTAGGTTGAGAACTCCGCTTCGACTTGCTCCCGCCGCTCCTCCCAGGGAGCTGTAAAGTCGGGACGTTCTTCACGCACTTCATCACGCACGATACATGGCATGTCTCGCCAATTCGGCACGTTGCAAAATGGCAAGTTGGAATGGTGAAATCCTGAAATTTTGATATGCGCAGCATCCTTTAGCAAAAACCGAAAAATCAGCGGATCGGCACCAGCAGCAGCTTCGAAACGGATCACCTTCTTCGCTGTTCCCGACTGCAGAAGTGGAATCACCCCAGCGCCCCATCCGGTATCTTCCGTACGATAATCGCCGTCACGGACAATCACTGTGTCACCAGCTCCGGCCCGTTGAGCAGCGGCAGAAATTGTCCGCCAGGGACGGCGTGAAGTGCCTGAATTATCGTCCGATGCGTTGGAAGTCTGTGCCACGAAGTATTTTTTGGCGAACACCAATGACGGACTGCTTAAACCGATAACCAGTGCCATCCATACCGCAAAACGTTGAAAAACCATATCGCTCTCGTCCGTAGTAAGTCGTGTTGAGTTGCCCCAATAAGCCACCCAGGGGCCCCAGTTTAGCACGAGTCTTAGTACTGACCACCCAATTTAGCGAGATGAGAGCAGATTTTTTGTTGCCAGAGGAGGCAGCAGCGAAAGCATTGGGGAGCTTTCAGCTTCCCGAAGAACGAAAATAATCTGCGGCCATTTAGACTCTCGCATCGTCCGGAATCGTTTAATCCCAATACCGTTTAAGTTTCCAGGTGCGAAATTCGTTTAACGCCGAGCTAGAGCAGGCTGTCGAGCAGAGCTCGATCGGCCAATCCCGAAAATCAGAACTTAGAAGAAAGTTCCTCGAAGGTTCAGTCACAGCCTGCGCAGGCGACGGCAGCGCCCAAGCCGGGAAGCATCAAGCCGGGAATCTGGCGATTCAGCCCCAAAACCATTTTTTCTTGCACAATCCCCAGCCTCCGACACACCAGCCTCCGACACACCAGCGGCAGCGTCTGCCGGCGCCTTCGCAGCCTCTATCAATTAATGCAACCAAACCATCGTTACCCGAACTCAACAATTCTCGCAATCCGAAATCGCTGCGAATCGGCTGCTACGGTTTGGCGTTAAACAACTGCGATCATTCTTGGAACGGGTATTGCGTTTAACCCTGCCGATTTGCTCAGCCGCGACCGACAAAGGGCATTTTGGTAGCCATGACCGTTAGCTGCAATACGTTGGCATCCAGGGGCAGATTGGCCATGTGCAGAACGGACCGAGCGACATGCGCCAAGTCCATGGTAGGTTCCACTTGCGTCGTCAAATCGGCTTGCAGAACACCTTGCTTCATCTTGGCAACCATCTGTGTGTCTGCGTTACCGATATCGATCTGACCACACGCAATATTGTGCTTTCGACCATCCAGCGCGGTGGCCTTGGTCAGACCACTGATCGCGTGTTTGGTAGCCGTGTAGGGAACCGAGTTGGGACGCGGTGTGGTCGCAGAAATCGAACCATTATTGATGATCCTCCCTCCCATGGGCGATTGGGCCTTCATCACCCGAAAGGCTTCGCGGGTACAAAGAAAAGGACCGGTCAAGTTGGTGGCCACGACCTGTTCCCATTGCTCAATACTCAACTCCTCCAGCGGAATTGCCGGAGCATTCACACCCGCGTTGTTGAACAACACATCCAGTCGACCAAAGCGATCGACGGTTTTTTCAAAGAGCACTCGCACCGACTCCTCTTGAGTAACATCGCTAGGCACGCACAACGCGTTCTGCTGGTCGCATTTGGAGACGTCCACCGATTCAAGCAACGGGGCTTCTCGCCTCCCCGCCAACACGACCTGGTAGCCAGCGGTGAGCAATTCGATTGCTACGGCTCTGCCAATCCCCGACCCTCCGCCAGTGACGATAGCTGTTTTGCGAACAATAGACACGCGTGCTGTTCCTGTGCTGGCTATGCTGGACACTAGTAAAAAAGGGTGAATCGACACCGGGCCGCTAACTAGTAGCTTGCTTGAGCACTTCCTCGGAAACGAAGATGGGAAGTGCAGGTTTGAATGTCACCGCCACAGCGATGGCATCGCTGGGGCGAGCATCCACTTCGATCAATTCTTCCCCGCGTCGAAGTTGCAACTTGGCAAAGTAGGTATGTTCTTGCAACTCGCTGATAACCACTCCTTCAATGGTTGCCCCAAGACTCTCTGCCACGGAAACAATCAGGTCGTGTGTTAGCGGCCTAGGAGGTGTGTATTTCTCCTTGACGCGCCGGTCGATGCTGGTAGCCTCGAAAATCCCAATCAGAATTGGAAATTGGCGCTCGCCATCGATCTCCTGCAGATAGATGACTTGGTTGTCGCTAATCTCGCTGATGATGATGCGAGCAAGCTGCATAGGCACCGACATGAACTAGATCCTGAGCAGTGAGTGATTCTGAACACTAAATGTGAGTCCAACTAATTTTACGCACTTTAAAATTATAGCCCGCCCCACTCAGTACGCGAAGCTGTCAAACCAAAACGGCCAGCTACCGCAAAGTTATGGACAATCGCTACTTTGCATCGGAGTTTGGCTGCAACCCAACGGTCAATCCCAGACCGGTCAACAGTAAAAGGCTGGTTCCCAGCACGATCGTCAAATTGCTATGCAAAGGATTGCGATAGGCGGCCAACGACTCAGGCCATAAATCCGTGGGCGAAACACTGAGCCAGATGATCAACAATAAGCCCAGCACAGTGGCCGGAAAGGCCGCGTTTTTACCAGCTCTTGGTGCCAATATTCCCAACAGAAATAGTCCCAACATACCGCCGGAAAAGATGCCAGCCATTTTCCACCAGATATCCAACGCGCTCTCAGCACCTAACATGGCCAAGGCGGCTACGGTACCGATACCCCCGAAGGTTAGTGTGGCTCCATAGAGCACCGTCATCGCTTGCCGCTCACTGGGCACATGATTAAACAGCCGTTTATACCAATCTTCATAAACTAGCGTCGCGGAACTGTTGAGAGACGAATCGACACTACTCATGGCGGCGGCCAAAATGCTGGCGATCAACAAACCGGTCAAACCATCCGGAAACTCATGCACAATAAAGTGTGGAAAAACCTGATCGGCAGCGATGCCTGCCGGCAATCGTTCGGGCATCGCTTCGTAGAAGGCAAACAGTGACGTGCCAACAAAAAACAGCAGTGCCGAGATCGGCACATACAACAACGCCCCCAACCATACGCTCTTATTGGCTTCCACATCACTCTTGGCCGCGATATACCGCTGGACATAGGCTTGATCGATTCCAAAATTCTGCAAATTGATAAACAGACCATAGACCAAAACCATCCAAAACGTAGAGCTCGTAAGTGATAGTGAAAGGCTACCGAGCGAAAACTTGTGTTGCTCGGCGGATGTACTGATTACGCCCAATAGCCCGCCCGGGATGTGCCAGCAAATGAGTCCAATGGAAGCGATAATTCCCAATGTCAATACCACGCTCTGAATGGCATCAGTCCAAATCACCGCTTCGATCCCACCCAACAACGTGTACAGCGTGACCATCGCGCCCGTGCCGATGATAATCCAACGCACATCCCAACCGGTCAGTGGTGCCACTGCTAGCGCTACCAGATACATGATCGTCGCCATGCGGGCCACTTGAGTGAGCATGAAGCAGACGCCAGCATAAAATCGGGCCCAACTTCCAAAGCGATCCTCCAGGTGTCGGTAGGCAGAAATGTGTCCTTGGCTGCGATACATGGGGACGAAGTACTTGGTTGCGAACCAAGCGGCGATGGGCAACGACAGTGAGAAAACAAATGGATTCCAGTCGCTAGCGTACGACTTGCCGGGATTGGCTAGAAAGCTAATACTGCTGACAAACGTGCCAAAGATACTCAGCCCTACTACCCAGCCCGGTAGCGAACGCCCCGCCGCCGTGAATTCGTTCGAACTACTACTGCGCCGCGCAAACCAAAAACCAACGCCGATCATCCCTAACAGATATCCAGAGATAACGACTAAATCGAGCAGAGGTAGGCTCGCTGGCATGGCATTCTCATTAGGCTGTATTAGTAGCGGAAGTCGCCAAGACTTTCGGCGGGTTCAATCCCTCGCACGCACTTCATGGAAAACTTGCGGAATGATCGCGTGCTGTATCATCGCATACCGCCTCGTTGTTCATAGAAACATAAATTACTACATGTCCTCAGGATCTTCCAATCGCGGCGGTTTGCCCGCGCGCAGCTTGGCGGCTACAGGCGGCGGACAGACGACACCGCAACTGACGATGAATTGAACGGCTTGATCGATGGTTAGTTCCAGCTCGATCGTCTCGCGTTTTCGCGCATTAACAGTAAATCCTGTCATCGGCATCGGCGAGGTTGGAACGAATACACTTACAATCTCTTCGTTCAAGGCGGCTTTCAACACGGGTAGGCTATCGCTGGTGACAAACCCGAGTGACCAGATTCCAACTCGCGGGTACTCAATCGCAACGACGCGAGTGAATTCGATCTCGCGTTCTGTCAGTACAAAATCGGTGACTTGTTTCACCGACGAATACAAATTGCGAACGACGGGAAGTTGATTGAGGATGCGCTCGAAGCCCGTAATAAAGAATCGGCCCACTCCCGCCGCCAAAAACCTACCCACAAAAAACAGGACGCTTAGCAAAATCAGCAATAACAGCGGAATGGTTAACCACCGCGACATGAAACGCAATCGCACGTACGCTTGATAGTAGTCAGTCGCCGATAGCGGGTTCTGCATTTCCTTGGGGAGCAAATCGAGTTTGGCGTTGACCCACCCCACCACGTACTCTGGGAGATACTTGCCACCCAATGGCGCTCGAACATAGTCCACACCTTCGTAACTGAAGCCTTTGGTTTCATCGATCTCATCGACCAATTCGGCACCTAACGGCGGCACCGGCTCAATATCTGCAACGAGATAGACCAATACCGATCGGCCGGCCATTTCCAATGGAAACAACACATATTGCTCCACCGCGCTGGCAATCCAGATCAGCAACAACAATGTGACCAGCGGTGGTGCTATGATGCTCGACCCCCGCCAAATAGCTCTCCGCAGAGGGGAGGAAGCGGCCTTGGGCGGAGGCTGAGATTCGTGATTTACGTCCATATGGTTTTCTGAAGGTATAGTGACAACGGAAAAACGGGCAGCTATTTGGATCGAGCGCAATGGAACGCCTAGTTTCGCAAACTTGGGCCGGTTCGGCTACTCCATGGTCGTCGATTCTCGAACGCCCGTTGCGCGGGCAGCGACTACCATGCTAACGCGAATCGCGCCGGCTTTGAGTAGCAAGCGCGATAGTTCGGCGGCGGTGGCACCGCTGGTCAACACATCATCAACCAACAATACGTGACGCTTCTCAATTAGATTGGGCGATTTCACTGCAAATGCTCGACGGACGTTGACTTTGCGTTCCGCCCACGTCAAAACGCCCTGTTTCGCGGTCTTGCGAACGCGCCGCAGGGCCCCTCGCGCAACAGGCCAAGAGGTTCGATCTGCTATGCTGCTTGCTAGCAGCTCAGCCGTGTCGGCCGCAGTCGAAAAACCGTGGCTCCAATGATAGGGCACGGGTACTAACACCGGCAACTCACCAGTTGTCTGAGCAGCCACTTCGCCCCCCATAGAATTGCCAGCCGCCGAATCTAGAGGATCGAATACTTGGCCCACAGAAATTTCGGCCAATAGCTTGTCTGCTAACAATTCAGCGATGGCGCGGCGCAGCGGTTCGAATCGCTTCCGTTTCATCATGATCACTGCACGACGCATTTCGCCACGATAGGGCGCCAACGTGTAAACAGTATCAAATCGCCACTTGCCGGTACGGCAACGAACGCAATCGGTATTCGGGACCACGCGTGGCAGCGGTGCCGCGCATTTAAGGCAGCGATAATAATCGCTGACAAATCGCCCCCGACAGGGGTCGCACAACCGCTGTCCGATTGGGGTGGGGAGTTGACACCAAGCGCACTGCGGAGGGAACAGTAGATTGATAAAGCCATCAAACAACCGCTGTGCAGCGACACTCCCGTTCATTTGGCCAGCGCCAGCTTTTCTTCGGCGACCTGTCGGTAATAGTCGATCGTCTGCCGCAGTCCATCTTCAAGTCGCGTTTGGGGTTCGAAACCAAGCAACTTTCTTGCTTGAGAAATATCTGCCAGGCTTTCGCGTACGTCACCTGCTCGTGCTGGTTCAAATTTTGGTTGGACCGGCTTGCCCAACAGCTTCGACAACAGATCTAACAGCTGTAGCAAGCTAGTTTGTCTCCCTTCACCCATATTAAATATTTTTCCGGGGGCATCCAGGGCGGCGGCCGCAAGTAGATTGCCTTGCACCACATTGCCAACGTAAATAAAGTCGCGCGACTGCTGACCGTCACCAAAAATTGTCGGAGCTTTACCACTCAAAATGGCCGAGACGAAAATTGGAATCACCGCGGAATAGGGGCTAGCCGGATCCTGTCGCGGTCCAAACACGTTGAAGTAACGCAGCCCAACAGTTTCCAATCCATAACTGTGATAAAATGCCTCGCAATACAATTCGCCGGCCAGCTTGGCCGCAGCATAGGGGCTGAGCACTTGAGTCGCATCGGTTTCGCGTTTGGCCACAAAAGGACGATCGCCATAGGCGCTACTGCTGGCGGCATAGATCAAGCGTTTGACGCCCGCCTTAACCGCCTGATTCAAAACATTCAAAGTGCCCGTGACACAGCTTTGGTGCGTGGCTAGTGGTTGCTCGACACTCAGTTGCACCGATGCCAATGCCGCTTGGTGAAATACCAATTCAACGCCCTGCATGGCCCGTCCGACAACCTGTTCATCGCTCACATCCCCCTCGATGAATTCAACGTCATCGGCAATATGAGCCAGGTTGTGTCGAAACCCAGTGCACAGATTGTCCAGCACGCGGACTTGGTCGCCGCGTTCGACCAACGCCGTCGCAATATGCGAAGCGATAAATCCGGCTCCACCGGTTACCAGTACTTTCTTCATGTTAACAATCCGTGTTGTGGGGCCGTGTTGTGGGGCCGTGTTGTGGGGCAATATCAGCTCGACGCGCCAGCGAGTGGGTCGTCGGAATCAAAAATCTTCATTCGCAGCCAAAGCGCAGACCCTGCCTCACACACTAATGTGTCGGCCGGCAAATGCCAGCCACATGCGAAACCAACGAAGCAATTGTCACTATTATGCAGTTTTCGCCTGGTCTAGGGAAGGCGATCACTCGCCTATCCTGCATTGCCCGCTAAAGTAAACCAAGCTCGCGCGCGGACTAGCCAAAGTGCTAGAATCCGTCAGACGCTCGTTCCAATCTACAGATTATTGGCGGCAAATCGATAACATGCTCAGACATTCGACAAAGCTAAAAGTGGCCGTAATCGGTGGAGGTCTAGCCGGCTTATCCGCTGCTTGCGTGCTGGCCGCCCGCGGTCATGGTGTGACCCTCCTGGATAAGAACTCTTGGGTGGGA
The DNA here is from genome assembly GCA_041739785.1 of Pirellulaceae bacterium. GTDB lineage: Bacteria > Planctomycetota > Planctomycetia > Pirellulales > Pirellulaceae > Aureliella. The sequence continues at coordinate 49,407 of JBGSNE010000269.1, read as the reverse complement.
GGCAAGGCGGATGTCTACCGAGCGGCTGGCTATCGGTTCGACATGGGTCCCACCATTTTAACGCTACCATCAGTGCTGAAACGCATTTTTGAAGAAGCGGAAAAGTCGCTTGAGGATTATTTAACCCTTATCGCGTTAGACCCGCAGTGGCGGTGTTTTTTCGAAGACGCTTCTGTCCTCGATTTAGTAGCCAACGTGGGTCGGATGCGCGAAAACCTCCGTCAACTTAGTGGCGACCAGCGCTCGGCTGACGGCTACGGAAAGTTTATCGAATTTTCAAAGCGCCTGCATGAGATCTCCGAACGTTTTTTCTTTTGGCAAAGCGTCGGTGGAATCTCTGACACCTTCAGGTCGTCAGGGATGTTCGATTTAACCGTGCTCAAAGATGTTCTGTCGTTGAAAATGGGCAAATCGGTAGCGACCATCGTACGGCAATACGTGCCCGACAAGCGAGCTGCACAAATGATCGATCACTTTACGCAGTATGTCGGGTCGTCGCCCGAAGCCTCGCCGGCCGTACTGTGTGGCATCGCTCACATGCAGACCCAAGAAGGTATTTGGTATCCGCTGGGTGGGACGCGCGCCATTCCCGAAGCATTGCAACGGCTGGCGATGGAGTTAGGAGTGGACATCAAAACCGAATGCGACGTAGATGCTATAGAGACGGTCGGAAATACTGTAACGGGTATCAAGTTATCTAACGGTCACTCGCTACCATTCGACGCGGTGGTATCGAATTGCGATTCGGTGCGGACCCATCGCGAGTTGTTACGACATCACACTCAGCCGCTAAGTCTGTCACGGAAACGCGACATCGAACCAGCCTGTTCGGGCGTCGTGCTGTACCTCGGACTTCGCGAGAAATACGATCACCTCCTTCATCACAACTTTGTCTTTTCTCGCGATCCGCACGAGGAGTTCGATTGGATCTACCGCCGCGGCCTGCCTGCCCCAGATCCAACTTGCTATGTGTGCGCTCCTTCGATCAGCGAGCCCGACGTGGCTCCGGCTGGCGGCGAGGCGCTTTATGTGCTAGTCCATACCCCTTATCTCCGCCCCAACCACGATTGGCAGCGTATGTTTCCCGAATATCGAGATGTCATTCTTGACAAACTAGAGCGCACAGGGGGCATGCACGGAATTCGTCAACGCATTGCCACTGAGGAATCCTTGACACCAGAGGAAATCCACAAACGCTACCGAGTACTGAACGGCGCAATCTATGGCCTAGCTAGCCACGGCACTTACACCGGAGCCTTCAAGCCGGCTAATCGCAGCCGCGAAATACATGGTTTGTACTTGGCCGGCGGAGCGGCACACCCTGGACCAGGTATGCCGATGGTCATGATGAGCGGCTGGATCGCCGCAGATGCTATCGATCAAGACGCAGTGAAATTGATGCCTATCAAATAGCGTTCGCCGCAGTGGTTCCGACAACTCCGGCTTCAACTCTGACTACTCCGGCACCTGCACGACCTCGCCCCCGGCGCGACTACCCAATCCGCGCCAGACATTCAAGTCGATCGTTTGCGAGAGAAAACGAACCGATCCGTCGACCAAGCCGATTTCGACGCCCCCGGTATGGTGGCTACGGGCCGTGACCGCAGCATAAGTGATGGCCGTTGTCGATTTGCCTTCGCGAGAACTATTGAAATCGACATCATGCTCCCGCCCTTCCATTTCATAACCTACACGCGTGTTAGGAGCAAAAGTTGTCGTGAATCCAGATTGATGAATGCGCGCGTCGACCCATTCCGTATGGCCGGAATCGGCCTTAAAACTGCCGCCCCAAGCCGCAATCTGAGCGGGACGAGTTGGGGCGTCTACGCCAAAACCAGCAGGATTACCGCCATCGCGTAAGTAAGGTGTCCAAGCCTTGACTTCTGAGAAGGCAACTGTGTTGCTCGTGCCGTCAGTTACACTCCCCATGCTTAGTGCGCTGTTTGGAAAAAACAAACCCGATCCACCACTATGTGACTTGGGGTCGTAAATGAACCATTCACCCATATTGGCTGCATAGTTGAGCGAGTAGTGAGTGAAATTGGGATCGTGGGGCTTGGGGTCGGGCCGCGGAACGTCACGCGGTTCGCTAGGGCATAAGTAGACTGGGACGCGGGTTTGGGCGACCAAGCCTTGCAGCCCGTACGAATAGTCCCAATCGATCAAGCGCTCCAAATTGGCTTGTTCCAGCAGTGGCAACAATCTGGCTTGAACGGACCAGGCATCGCTGGGCGCGAAGCGGTTGAAAAAGCCCGAGGGTGGAAATCGGCGGTAGGTATCGTGGTAATTGTGGAGCGCTAACCCCAATTGCTTGACGTTGTTGGAGCAGCTCATTCGGCGGGCTGCCTCACGGGCCGCCTGTACAGCTGGCAAGAGCAAGCCCACCAAAATCCCAATAATGGCGATGACCACCAACAATTCGACGAGTGTGAATCCACCCTTTGCTTTTCCAAACGATCTCATATTTATCCCTAACTTGTTGTGAGCAGACGTTTTACGGAGTAGCGCATCGCGGCAGATCGCCAACGACACAGCCAGTGGTATTGAGACTCAGTATCAATACGCGTGAGATTATTGACAATGTGCGCTGCGAGGTCAAGCGGAGGATGAAGAAAAAAGCCGTCGCGGCAGTCGCCAAGACTTTTTACACAGTGGCCGACACCAGAGACCGGCTGAGAGAATTTCTGCCGTCGTGGACCTTGAGAATGATCGTGGGAAGCATGCCCACTTCCACTTGATGGCAATGGTGGGAGAGGACCTGCGACTTCCCCTCCGACCATACGAGCCGGTTCGCCGCTAGTGCTCTGTCCAGCTTAAGAATTAAGCTGGACAGAAGAATTAGGGTTGAACGCGCGTCGGGAAAAGGTGTCCGACACCCAAAGTGCGAAGCACCCGCTGGGCCGTTCCGGCTTTTGGTGTCGGACACCTTTTCCCGTACAACCCTCAAATTAAATGTGGTTGAAGCACTAGGTTAGCAGCTTAGCGATGGGCGTCCCTTGGTTGCAGATGCGAAACGGCCGTCCGTTGGGGGCGTAGAATTCTTGCTCAAGCGGCAAGCCCATGGCGGTGGCGATCGTCGCATTGAGATCCTCTGGATAAACGGCATCTTCGTCGACAGAGTGCCCCTCCGCATCCGATTTACCATAGGCCCCACCACCCTTGATTCCCGCGCCACACAGCAAGCTCGTAAACACGCCGGGATGGTGATCGCGGCCAGCGTTCTCATTAATATTCGGTGTGCGGCCAAACTCACTGGACAGGACCACTAAGACTTCATCTAACAACTGCTTGGAGTGCAAGTCGTGGAGCAAGGCGCCAAGCGCGTTGTCCAGATCAGTAGCCATACCAGGCAGTTGATCGTACAAATCGTTATGGTGGTCCCAGCTACCATAGTCGATTTCCACGAACCTTACACCACGTTCAACCAAGCGCCGTGCCAGCAAGCAGGCTTGTCCCAGCTTATTCTTGCCGTAAAAATCGCGGACTTCTTCCTTCTCTTCACTGATCTCGAAGGCTTTCAATTCGCTCGAACCCATAAGTCGTACGGCTTCGCGATAGGTCTGATCGTAGGCTTCGATTAGTTGGCTTTTTGTTGAGCCTTTGAACTTGGCGTCAAATTGATTCGCCAGCGACATGCGTTGTCGAAACTGATCTTCGGTTAAATAGCTCGGGCTCTTGGTATTCTCCAGCCCCACAGCTGGATCGGAAACTGGCACGGGAGCAATAGCGGCTGGCAAGAATCCCGAGCCAGGATGTCCGGCTGCAGAACCAATCAGCACATTGCCGGGTAAGTTCGGATTGTTTTTCCCGAGGACGTGATTGGCCCAGGCCCCCAAGCCAGGATGGCGAATCGAATTGAGTGGTTTGTAGCTGGTCTGCATGATGTATCGCCCTTGTTCATGCGCACCGGTCTCAGTGGTCATCGAACGAATTAGGGCGATACCGTTCATCAAATAACTGAGCTTGGGAAGTTTATCGGACAGCACCAAACCAGGGACGCGCGTCTTTCCAACTTGAGTTTCGCCCTGGCTCTTGGTTCCTGGTTTGGGATCGAAAGTATCCAAATGGCTCATGGCACCATTCATATACAGAAAAATGACGCTCTTGGCCTTGCCCTGCGCGGGGGCGTTCTCAGCCGCCTGTGCTACCACTTGCAGTCCCCGATGGGTCATTACGCCAGCACAGCCAACTCCCAACAGAGTCTTGGCCGCGTCGGCCATGAAGCCACGGCGGGTGGGATGAAAACCCTGATGTTGTGTATTTGGCTGAGCAAACTGGCTATCGACCGCCGGGCGGAAGCGAATGGTCATGTGTGTTTCCTAGATAAGTCGTAATTCTCAATGCCACGTTGAGATGAAAGCTGGTGAACAGCATGTCCGGCAACTGGCAACTGGCCGATCGCAAGATAAAAGCTCACTCTACGAGTTTATTGAATGAACAAGAACTCGCGTGTGTTGATTAAGGCCCACACAACGTTGCCGTAGCCCATTACTGGGTCTCCACGACTCATCTCCCGCAACCCAATGTCGCGATCACGACTAGTGGGAGGACGATTCAAGATCGACAAGAACATCACATTCAACGCATCGCGTGCGCTGATCGACATGGCCAGACTATCGTAGATTACCGATCCCTCTTCGAGCATCATGTGGGTGAATGGCCCATTGAACATCGTCAGGATCTGTGGCACCGTCGGGTCCGTGCTGTCACCTTCGATCGACTCACGATCGCACTGCCCAAATTGCCGAATGAAGTGATCGGCTGGCAGCGGGCTTGGAAGCTCCGACGACCGAGCCAGCACTTGCCGTCGATAGGCAGCCGCGACCATGATCTTGTTACGCGCTTGCGGGCTGACCGCTTCATCGTAGCGGGTCGTGATGGCTTCGGCTTCGGCTAGCGTGATGGTAGCCATGTCCATATCGGCAATCTCTTTAAATTGCCCTGTGCTAGGAAGTTCATAGGAAAACGGGTTATAGACGGCAATGGTTAAGATCGAATCCCAAACTTGCTCAGCAGTCATTCGCCGCAAAGTTGGTCCGGGATAGTGATAAAACTCGGCTTCCGAAGGATCAAAATCGCTACTGGCCCGCTGATAGGTCTTGGTGAAGTAAAGTGTTCTCAAAAACTCTTTTTGATTGAAATTGAGTCGTATCATTTCTTGCGTTAGAAATTCGAGTAACTCAGGATTTTCACAGGGGCTGTCTTCACGCAAATCGTCCACAGGTTCGATCAAACCGACTCCCATCACTTTTTTCCACAGTCGATTGGCAATCGTCTTGGCAAAGAAAGGATTCTCGGAAGCAGTCAGCCATTTGGCGTATTGCTCGCGGCGCGAGAGTTCCTCTTGGTCAGCAGGAATCGACCCCCAAAGCACTTGAGGTTCTACCACTTCACCCGGTTTACCATTGCCATACTGATAGTCATGCGGCAACTTCAACTTACTTTTTGGTTCAAACGATACGCGATATAGGTTGGCTTGCAGCAATTGATTCATCGTCCCCTGCACCCGTTTGTCGGGGTCGATGGCCTTCGCCTCGTCACGCAAGCGATTGATCGGATTGCCGTTTTTGTACGCCAATGATTTACCACCATCTTTGGTGGCAGTTCCGTTGGTAAAGGCGGCTAGCTGGTAGAATTCCTTTTGAGTCCATTTATCGAACGGATGATCGTGGCACTGGGCGCAACCAATCTGGGTACCCAGAAAGACTCGGACGGTATTGTCGACATGTACTAGTGGCATGCCATCATCGCGGAGCGCATAACCAGTAGCTGGATTATCCCATACCTTCCCTTCCGCTGTGAGCATTTCGTACACCCACTCGTTGTAGGGACGGTTGATCCGCATTTGGTCTTTGACCCAATCGCGATAACTGTAGGCCAGCACATTACCCTGGCGGTCAGTAATGCGCAAGATGCCAGCCCAGTAGTTGTACATGTGGGCTGCGTATCCGTACGAATTCAACAGCCCGTCTACCAACGCCTCTTCCTTCCGGGCTACTTTGCTGCCGGCATAGGCGTTGGTTTGAATCAGATTGGGGATTGCCCCGGAAATGTCGAGAAAGGCTCGGCGTACGAACGTGTGGTCATCAGCGGCGGCATTGGGCGACAAACCCTGTTTGGCAAGACTGGCTTCCACCAGAGCGTCAATCTTCTCTGCCGTTTGGCGGCGCTCGACGGTGTGAGTCGAGTCAACGGGCGAGACGTCAGGCAATTTAGCTGGAAAGCTCTTGACCGACTCTGGCAGGCCACCATAGCCTTTGAATTTTTGCGACGGAAGCTTCCTCTTGGGAGCCTTCTTCTGAGCGTTGGCCGTATCAACGACCAAAGTCAGCATCGCGAGCAGCGCTAGGGCCCGTGCCAAACAACTCACGATCTTGCGGCGATTCACCGGCATTCCTTTCGTGGAGGCAGTACCCGTTCGCCGTGGCTCCCTAGATCGTAGGAGCAGATGAGGTTGAGCGACTCGGGTTTCGCTAGATTCTAGCGTACCAGCTATTCGGCCCGTACTCAACGATTAAGCTGCTAATTACAACAAATTCTTGGCAAAGCGCTCTTTTAAGCAGGCCAATGCTTGCTCGCCGACCGAGCTGTTGACCACCACGTTGACGCGTAGTTCGCTGGTGTTGATCATCTCGACGTTGATCTTAGCTGCGGCCAAGACCTCAAACATCCCAATGGCCACACCAGTGTGACTCCTGAGCCCAATCCCCCGAACCGACAACTTGGCAATATCCTGACTACCCAATACGCGCGAGACCGAGAATTTCTTCTTCAGTTCGTCCATGGCCTGCATGCACAATGCGTACTGCTTGCGTGGAATTGTAAAGCTGATCCCGGTTTCTCCCTGATAGCCATCGTAACTCTGAATAATCATATCGACAAAGATCCCCTGGCCCGCCACCGCATCAAACACGTCCGCGGCCAAACCCGGCGCATCGGGTACTCCCAACAACGTGATCCGCGCTTGATCGTCAACCATGGATATTTCACTCAGCGCCAATTGTTCCATGTCGGCGACATGTAAGTCCTCCACGAGCTTGGCGATATCGGCTGTGCCGCTGCTTCGCGTGGGGAGTTTATCCCAAGCCACTGCGTCGGCAGGCTTGCGAAAAAGTTTGAATGATTGATGGACCGCTCGCAAGGCCGCCAACGCTTCGCTCCTCGACACCAGTACCGAGATTTTGATTTCGCTGGTGGTGATCATTTGAATATTGATCCCCGCATCGGACAAAGCGCGGAACATTTGTTGCGCCACTCCGGTCTGCTGCGACATCCCCATCCCAACTACAGAGATCTTTGAAACATCGTCGTCTTGCGTGAAGCCGGTCGCCCCTACCGACCTGACGGCCAAATCAACTGCCTTGACTGCTTCCTTTAATTCCTCTTTGGGAACAGTGAACGAAATATCAGCCCGATCGGCTTGCCCAATGTTTTGCACGATCATGTCGACCGTGACCTTGCACTGCGCAAGTTGGCGAAAAATCTCACAGCTCGAACCCGGTTTGTCTGGAACGCCTTGAATGGTAATGCGCGCCTCATTGCGCGTCATGGCTGCACCGCACACCGGAGAAGTGGCAGATTCAGGTTCGGCCACGATCAACGTGCCGCGTGTGTCGCTGAAACTACTGCGGACGTGAATGGGAACATCGTACTTTTTGGCGAATTCGATAGAGCGGTTGTGCATTACACCGGCACCGAGACTGGCCAGTTCCAGCATTTCATCGTAGCCAATGCGGCTCATTTGCCGCGCTTCAGGCAACTGGCGTGGATCCGTGGTGTACACTCCATCGACATCGGTATGGATCTCACAGGCGTCGGCTCGCAACACGGCGGCTAAAGCCACCGCTGTGGTGTCGCTACCTCCGCGACCGAGTGTGGTAATATTGAAGTCTTCATCAATCCCTTGAAATCCAGCCGCAATTACGATATTCCCTTCGGATAGCAACTTTCGAATCCGATCCGGAGAGATTGTGCGAATGCGGGCTTTGGTGAATGAACTGTCGGTGTGGATACCGATTTGCGCACCTGTCAAACTAACCGCTTGGTAGCCTAGAGAATGGACCGCCATGGCCATCAGCGCCACGCTGACTTGCTCCCCCGTCGACAGGAGCATGTCCATTTCACGCGCAGGGGGACTATCGTTGACTTGGCTGGCCAAATCGATCAACAGGTCGGTGTTGTGTCCCATGGCACTGACCACCACGACAACTTGGTTGCCTTCCTGCTGAGCGCGAATTGCCTTGCGGGCCGCACCCAAGATTTTTTCCGGGTCGGCAACGCTAGTTCCACCAAATTTCTGAACAACTAAAGGCATAGTGTTTTCCGCGATTATCAAAGTACGGCAGGCGTTCCTGCCAGACATTCCGTACGTCAGGCTTTCCAGCCTGACACTCCGTACCCGTACGTCAGGCTTTCCAGTCTGACATCGAGCAGCGCGTTGATTCCGATCCGCACGCTAGTTCCAATCCCTCTCACTCCCGATCCTCAGCTAACCATTGGTAGCCTACCGGTCAGGCCGGAAAGCCTGACGTACGAGAATGTTACCGCGTTGCGCAGAAAATGGGAGGTGACCAGCGACAAACCATGCACTACCAACTACCGCGGATAAAGGCCTCCATCATTTCCCAGCCCTGCGGAAACGATCGCGGTGATGCGGCGGCTGATTTTTCGCTATAACTGGCTCCAGTTGCGGGAATACCCGTACCGCAGATCGCCAACGGGACCATCCCATGACTGTGCTTTTTGGTTGAGCAGGGAGTCGGATGGTCAGGCAATACTAACAGTCGATACGCTGGAAAGGTTTTCAGCTTCTCCAGCACTGGAGCGACGACATGTTGGTCGATCTCCTCGAGCGCCTTGATCTTCTCAGCGTGACGACCTTCATGCGAGGCTTCGTCGGTCGCTTCGACATGCACACACACAATGTCCACGTCGTCCAAGGCCTTGACTGCGGCCGCCCCTTTGCCGGCATAGTTCGTATCGAGATAGCCGGTGGCCCCTTCGACCTCAATCCGTTCCCAACCGATCAAAGCTGCCAGGCCGCGCAACAAATCGACGGCCGTAATCATCGTGCCTCGCACCCCGAAACGTTCTTGGAACGAGGGCAGCACGGGGCTGCGTCCCTGCCCCCATAACCACACGTTTGTAGCAGGCTTATGACCTGCGGCAATCCGCGCACGATTGATCGCGTGATCGTCAAACAATGGGACCGAAAGCTGCATGAACTCGGTCAGCACATCACTTCCCGGACCACGCGGGTAATCATCGCTTACCGACAAATCGGTCAAGTCATGGGGCGCACGTGTTCGCGTATCGGCGGTGAAAAGTGGTTTGTCTTTTTCATTGCCGCGGAAAATCATTAAATTGCGGTAACTGACACCCGCCACGAATTCAAACCGCGAGTCGGCGATGTTGTTGGCCAGATCTTGCAACAATTGTTTCGCGTCGTCGGTTGAAATGTGATCCGCCGTGAAGTCGACCATAATCTGATCGACAACCGTGACTAAGTTGCACCGCACAGCCCAATCGTTGGGGCCCAACACGATGCCTTGCGCGGCTGCCTCAATGGGCGCCCGCCCGGTGAAGTACTGGTTCGGGTCGTAGCCAAACAGGGTCATGTTGGCCACTTCGCTACCAGCCGGCAAGTGCGCAGGGACATTGTCGGTCTGAGCCACCATCCCTTCCGCGGCCACGCGGTCCATATGTGGAATGTGGGCAGCCTCCAAAGGTGAACGGCCCCCCAGGACTTCCATGGGATAATCCGAGCAACCGTCAGGAATGATAATGGCATATTTCATCGTTGGCATCCTAGTAGTTCGAAAACACGATCGTCGCTCGACTCTCCGAGTCGAGGCTTAAAACACTCTCGTCGCCGGACTCTCCGAGTCGCGGATCAATTCGACGCGCTCTTACAGCTCTCAACACTCGACTCGGAGAGTCGAGCGACGATTTACTCCATCACCCGCATGCGGACACTATCGCCACTGACTACGGGCAAATCCTTTATCCGTTCGACCGCGCCGCGGGCGGCCCCTTCCGGCGCATCGTGGGTCATAATGACCAGCTGGACCGTCGCCGTGGCACTATCCCGCAGCGGTTCGTGCTGAATGATCGAAGCGATCGACAACTGCTGCTCGCCGAGAATCGCCGTCAGCTTGGCCATTACGCCGGGCTGATCGGCAACTTGGAAACGCATGTAGTAACGACCTGGATGATCATCATCGGGACGAATCGACACTGGCGATTCGCGATTGCTCCACAACTCCAGCGTGCGGAAGGTAATTGGAGCGCGGCCCACCGCCACATCGATCATGTCGGCTACCACAGCCGAAGCTGTTGGCATTTGCCCCGCTCCTTGACCGTGGAAAAACAAATCGCCCACCGCGTCTCCCACCACGCTGATGGCGTTGTAATTCGCGCGGACTTCGGCCAAAGGGTTGCCGACTCGAATGAGCGTGGGTGAAACGCTCAGTTCCAACCCAGCAGCGGTTAATCGGGCTGCCGCAATGAGCTTGATACGATAGCCCAGTTCCTTGGCAAAACGCAGGTCAGTTTCACTTAGCGCATCGATGCCAACGCGCGGAATCTGTTGCCAATGTATCCGTGCCCCAAAAGCCAGGTGAGCTAAGATTGCCAATTTTTGAGCCGCATCGGTTCCGTCAACATCCATGGTAGGATCCGCTTCGGCAAAGCCCAGCCGCTGTGCCTCCTTAAGGGCTGCCTCGTAACTCCAACCCTGTTCGTCCATTTGCGAGACGATAAAGTTGCTGGTGCCGTTGAGAATCCCGCGCAACGACTGCACTTGATTGGCGGAGAAACATTGACTGACGTTCGTGATGATGGGAATCCCACCGGCAACTGCCGCCTCAAAGGCAATACAACGGCCTAGAACGCGGGCGCGATCAAACAACTCGGGACCATGTTCGGCCAGTAGGGCTTTATTGGCGGTGACCACATCTTTGCCCGCTTCAAGCAGTTTGAGCATGATGGACCGGGCCGGTTCTAACCCACCGATCAGCTGTGCAACGACTTTAATCTCAGGATCTTTGAGGACTTCATCTAGGTTCTTAGTCAACACACCTGCCGGCAGCTCACATCCACGCGGCCGATTAAAATCGCGGACCACCGCCTTCTCCAGCCACAACGTTCGCCCCGCATGCCTAGCAGTGCGGTCACCATGGTCCAACAACAACTTGGCCACGCCACTGCCTACCGTCCCCAGGCCTACAATGGCCACCTTAGTTTTTTCCATCTGCTCTTAATTCCAGGGAGAAATTGGCCCTATCCAAAGAAGGCCGCTCATCGTACTCGATCCCCCACAAATTGTCAGTATCCACACCTTCCGAAACCATCGCCGCACGACTCTCCGAGTCGTCACTCCGCGAGCGGGCCGTAGCGGCAGTCACCAAGATTTTCGGCTGTTGAAGTACGAGAGAAGTCACGACTCGGAGAGTCGTGCGACGAAGAGAAGTCACCACTCGGAGAGAGTCGTGCGACGAATTGCGAGTTCCGACGACGGAACGTCGGGCCACTTTGCGGTTCAAACATCTACTTTTGGCTTGTACTTACCGCACTCTACCCTAGAATATGAAGTCCGATCCGCCCAGATTCTTTAAGACGTTAAGCCTCCCCATGTCAACCGACACTACTACACCACCGGCCACCGGCACTCCGACTAAAAAGCTCTATATCGAGACGGTCGGTTGTCAAATGAATGTGCTGGACAGTGAAATGGTGGTTGCTAGCCTGCGCCGTCACGGCTACGACTTGACTGATTCCGTCGATTCGGCCGATACCATCCTGTTCAATACTTGCAGCGTCCGCGAACATGCCGAGGAAAAGGTTTACAACTCAGTAGCGCGGCTCAAGCAACTGAAATTGGCCCATCCTGAAAAGATGATTGGCGTGATGGGCTGCATGGCACAAAAAGATCAACAGATCGTCTTCGACCGCGCACCGTTTATCGACTTGGTCGTTGGCCCCGGTCAGTTGCAACGCATACCAGAGTTGCTGGAGAAAATCCAAAGTGGCCAGGGGCGGCAGATGGCAGTCAGCCTTGGACGCCGCGATGGCTCACAGGAAGATATTCGCCGCAGCCACGAATCGTTCGATCCGCTTCGCGACCCGTCCATGCGTCCCACGCCGTTCCAAGCTTATCTGCGCATTCAAATTGGCTGCGATAAATTTTGCACGTATTGCATTGTCCCCATGACCCGGGGGCCTGAACAAGGTCGCTCGCCTGAATTGATTTATGCCGAGGCGCAGGAGTTGGCGCGCCAGGGGGCCAAAGAGATCACGCTGTTGGGACAAACCGTTAACAGCTATCGGTATCGTGACGGAGGTCGCGAGACGGAGCTAGCCGATCTGCTGGAATCGATCCATGAAATCGACGGAATCGAGCGACTCAAATTCGTCACCAATTATCCGAAGGACATGACGCGCAGGTTGTTGGAGACCGTTCGCGATTTACCCAAGTGCTCGAACTATTTGCATGTCCCCGCACAAAGCGGTTCCGATGCAGTCCTCAAACGAATGAAGCGTGGCTACACCGTCGCGGACTATTATGAAATGATGGATCGCATAAACGATATTCTGCCCAACGCGGCAGTAGCCAGCGATTTTATTGTCGGCTTTTGCGGCGAAACCGAAGAAGATTTCCAGCAGACGCTGGAGATGGTGCGTCGCTGCAGGTTTAAGAACAATTTCATCTTCCAATACTCTGTCCGCCCCGGCACACGCGGAGCAGAACTATACGCTGACGATGTCCCCACTAAAGTTAAATCGCGTCGCAATGTCGAACTACTCGATTTGCAAAACGAAATCTGCCAAGAGGATAATTTGCGATTTTTAGGTCAACGCGTACAAGTCCTGGTCGAAGGCCCAAGCAAGCTCTCAATCAAGCGCAATGATACAAACCCCATCCGGCAGATGATGGGCCGCACGCCGTGTGATCGCATTGTGGTCTGGGAAGGTAACGAACGGCAAGTCGGACAAATGCTCGACTTGCTCATTCACGACGCCAGCGCCATTACGCTGTTCGGAACCGTGGAAACGGTAGAGTTATCTCCACTGGTATATTCGATTGCCAAATGAACGGGCATTTAACGGATCGCCGATTCACTAGTAGCCAACATTCTTAGCTACTTTCCCTCCCGACTTGAGCTTGAAATCGGCAATATTCGTTTTGCCTTCTTCCACTGTGAATTCGAGCTTGGTTTGGTCGTTGTATTCCAGAGGAATCGTCTCTGGGCTGGCTGGCACGGGCTTACCGTCAGCATCTTGACTGGCATCAGCCTTGGTGCTGATTCGGATACGGTATTTCCCCGGAACAGCTCCCTTTTTGGAGTCATTATAGATTAATTCATACTTCCCCGAAGCATCCGTTCGGGCTCCGGATGGACGCCCTTGTTCAGGTACGAATAGCACTGATGTATTGCTTAACGGCTTATCGTCCATGGTAACTACTGGGAGTTCAATGATTTGCTACGCGAAAATCGCTCCCAAGCTGGGACGGAGATGTTGGTCCCTTCGGTGTGGCAGAATTTAAGCTGAGGTAACTTGCCAAGTGTCTCCAGCGCTACATCGGTCACTTGTGTATGAGTCAACCACAGCGTTTCTAACGCTGCGTGTCCGGCCAGGAGCTCCAAGCCACTGTCGTCAATCGCACAGCCGCTGAGATCAAGTTCCTTCAATGAAGGTAGTTGAGCGATGTTTTTGAGGACCTCACCGTCGCAATGAGTCCCTTCCAGGCTGAGCCGCTCCAACACACTAGCCTGGCTGAGCCATGTTAGGTCACTCGATCTCGTGTTGGCGAAAGACACATCAAACCAGGTTAAACCAGAAGCCAGTACCTTCAACTTTTGCCAAGTCTCCGGAGATAGCTTGCTTCCGGCTAAGACGAGCGACTCGCAAGCCAATCCCGAATTGCAAACCGCGTGTACGTCGTCGTCGGTGAGGATCAAGGCTTGTTGATAAGTCAACTTGGCTACTTCATCGTCGCTTCCAAGCATCGGCCGCAGATCGTCGAAGCTAGGTTGGTTTTGGTAGACGGCTACCAATGATTTCATCAATGCTTCACGAGCCGTGGGTTGTGCCAAGCGGTCCATGTAGAGATGCGTTAATCCACAGGACTGCGTATACAGCAGCGCAATTTGCGGGTCTTGTTTCCAAGCCTCGATATGCCCACGCGTAAACTGTTTCCAATCGGCCCAATAGCCATCGCGGACCGCGCGATAGCGAGCGGTCTGTAGACGGGGCGCATCGATTCCTCCGAGCGTCCAATAGGTGCCGCGATCTACGAGCGATTCCATGTAGAGCGCAATACCTTCCGTCAGCCACACGCCTCCCAAACTGCCAGCATCCGGCCGCGCGTCGATGTGGGTGGCTTCCGCGAACAGTTGATGGGTTAATTCATGAAAAAGAGTTGTTTCGTATTCTGGTGCGGCATAAAAAAAGCTCGTCTTCTTCTGCGGTGCGTAATACCCTACGGAAACCGCCGCGTTCTGCTCAGCCACACCCAGCACTTGCAAATAGTCATTGCGATCGCGGAGCAAGACGACCGCCATCTCTTGGGACTTCTCCCAAGGTGAATTGCGACCATCGAATTTGTTGGTCAGCATGCCGGGCGTGGCCCACATTGGATAGAAAACTTGCCGCCACAACGCATAGTAACGTTCCATCAACTGCGCCAACTCAAGGCTGTCGCGCGGAGCCCCGCGGGTAGTCAACAGAAAATGCGGTGTTTCGATACGACTGTACGAACCGGCCGGCCAACCAAAATCAGGATGGGGGGTGGTTCCTTTACGTATTCGTGGCTGGACATCAGCCGCCGAGGCGAGTGTCCCCAGGATACGTTTAGCCTCGGCATGATTCGGATCCTCGCGTAGGACTTGCCACAACAAACGGAACGCCGCCGCTTCATCACCGTCTGTCGCCAGCCGCCTCGCGTCTGCAAACAAAGTGTTCGCGTAACGATTCCTCGCTGACTGAAAAGCGTCCCACCAATTCTTATGCTGTGGAGCGAGACTATCGAAATCGGGCGCTGCATCAGGAAGATATAGCACATTTAAATCGGTTCGCTTCGTAGCTAGCCACTCTCGGGTGAGGGTGGCCTGCGCGTGCAATTCGAGCGAGCTGCAGATCTGTTCCAAGCGAGCCAGTTCAGTTTGCAACGCCGCACGGTCGAATTCCTGCGCGTGCAGAGAGTAAGAGACATGTGCAAAAGTACACGTGACAATCACGAGACTCACAACCGCACGAATCGCTGGCCAGATTTGCCGACGAGTTGATTTCAAATCGCATTCTGCAATTCGTAATGCGCCGCCTGCGATCATTGCGTTCTTAACTCCATCGAGGATCTATTGAATCGTTCAAACAAAGAGCGCCGCCGCTTAACGCCAAGCCGTCGCCTGCGCAGGCTGCGACTTAACCTTTGGGAAACTCTCTACTTAGTTGTGATTTTTTCGATTGGCCGATCGAACTCCGGACCACAGCCTGCTCCGGCTCGGCGTTAAACAAAATCCGCACCTGGAAAATTGAACGGTATTGTGTTTAATCCGCAGCCGTAGGTGAGGAACAACGTGGCATCCCTCGCCTGTGGCTGCGGGTTAAACAACGAAACCGACAACCCGTGTCGCTGCGGGTTTCGTTACAATGCAGCCTATGATGAGCCGAACAACATCCGGGAGACACACTTATGATACACCAACGAATCCTTATCACTTGCTTAGCTGGCTGGATTGCTTCCGCAGTTGGGCAAGCCAGCGGAGTTGTTGTGGCGGCGGCTCCGAATGTAGTCTTTATATTGGCTGATGACTTAGGTTGGCGCGATTTATCGTGTTACGGCAGCCCATTCAACGAAACGCCTCACATCGATTCCTTGGCCGCAGCGGGAATGCGATTCACCAACGCCTACACCGCGGCCTCGATCTGCTCGCCCACGCGGGCCAGTTTGATGACCGGCCAATATCCGGTGCGGACCGGCATCACCGACTACATTCCGGGCTTGCAGTCCACGCCGCAGCAAATGCCCACACCTCGCACGGCTACCGAACTTAAGCTGTCCGAAGTCACCATGGGTGAGATGTTTCAACAAGCCGGGTATCAGACGTTTTATACCGGCAAGTGGCATCTCGGTGGCTCAGGTTTTGAGCCGCCCGAACAAGGTTTCGAATTCTATGTCGGTGACAACGATTTGGGAAAGCACAACCAAGATTGGCAAGTTGGACTGCGGATGACAACGGCCTTTGACAAGTTCGCACGCGAGGAACGCAACCGAGACAAGCCTTTTCTAGCCGTCCTGGCATTTCACGAACCTCACACTCCGATCCTAGAATATCCCGATCACATCGAACACTTTCGCGATAAAACGGCTGCACTGACTGAAAGCCCGCCTATCCATCCTGAACACGATGGTCAGACGAGGTCTCGCCAAGATGATGCGGCATACGGTAGTGAAGTAGCCGGGCTCGACACGTTTGTGGGTCACGTCTTGCACACCTTGGACGATCTCCAGCTCGCCAGCGATACGGTAGTTGTATTCTTCAGCGACAATGGTGGACTATCGACGAAGGCGAAACCGGGACCCACCAACAACGATCCGCTGCGAGCCGGAAAGGGCTGGCTCTATGAAGGTGGTGTGCGCGTCCCGCTGATCGTTCGCGTGCCTGGCAAAGTCAAGCCGGGAAGTGTTTCCGACCAAGTGGCCATCAGCTGCGATGTCCTCCCCACACTGCTCGATTTAGCAGGTCTGCCATTGCAGCCCAACCAACACGTGGATGGTCGCAGTTTGGCACCCGTGCTGTTTGGCCAACAAACGTTCCTTTCCGCGCGGCCGATCTACTGGCATTACCCGCACTACCATGGATCAACTTGGGCGCCGGGCGCCGCCATTCGCGACGGCGATTGGAAGCTAATTCAATTCGATCACTATCGCGAGCTGGAACTCTATAACTTGGCTAACGACATTTCTGAATCGAACAACTTGGCCGCAGCCGATCCGATTCGGGTGCGCTCCATGCAACAACAATTGGCAGAGTGGCAAGCATCGACAGGTGCGGTGTTCGCCACTCCACACAATATGCGTAAAGAAAATCTCGTCGCTTGGTGTATTGTTCCCTTCGACGCGAAAAAGCGTAGCCCCGAAGAGCGAGCACAAATGCTCAGTGAGTTAGGGTTGTCCAAATTGGCTTATGACTACCGCGAGGAGCATGTCGCTTCGTGGGACTCAGAGGTCGATGCACTGCGTCGGCATGATATCGAGCTGTCTGCGTTTTGGTGTTCGAGCTCGCTCAATCCACTGGAAGATCCCAACGTACAACGCATTGTCGAATTCCTTAAACGCCGCGGAGTTCACACCCAGCTATGGCTCAATCTTCCCGATGCTGAACTGCAAAAGATCGCTAGCGAGGAGCAACGAGTCGCGCGTGCTGCCGTGGCGGTCAGGCAGTTGGCCGAACAAATCGAGCCGTTGGGCTGCCAAGTCGGCTTGTACAACCATGGTGGTTGGATTGGGCATCCAGACAATCTAGTGCGAATCATGCAGCAGTTGAAGGACGAAAAGAACGTGGGAATCGTCTATAATTTCCACCATGCCCACCAAGACCTAGGGGCGTTTCCACAAGCTCTATTTGCCATGCAACCCTACCTGATGTGTTTGAATCTCAACGGCACCGATCGACTCCGAGGAGCATTGCCCGCGCAGGAAATCCCCGCACAGGAAATGCCCGCACAGAAAATCGTCACGTTGGGAGCCGGGGAACTGGATCAGCAAATCTTGAGTTGGATCCGCATGGCACAGTACGACGGCCCCATAGGTATCCTCGACCATCGCAACGAACTCGATGCCCGCGAGAGTCTCCAAAGCAACTTAGACGGCCTGCAACAACTATTGGGACTCGAATAAGATTCCAACTCCACGGTTAATTTGACTTCATAGTTTTTGTTTAACGCCTAGCCGGCGCAGGCTGCGCGCCGCGGGCTAGTCAGTTATGCAGCTTGAAGGCCTACGCCGTCGTTGACTAAACCAACGCATGGGTCGCAGCCTGCAGAGGCGCCGGCAATAGTGCATCTGACAACTGCATCCTGAGCCATGTATCACATCCGAAACCACTCTTGCCGGCGCCTACGTAGCCTTAACTTGATTGTTCAGGGGGCACCAAGGTGATGCGTACAGCCAGAATCTGGCTGCCGACCGCGCTGCGTCAAGGCTACTGCGGCTAGGCGTTCAACAAATGCAAATCCCGACCACCGTCGTGCACAAATGCGTTCAGCGCGGCGCAACGTGTCGATAGTAGAGAATCGCCGAAAGCGATTTGGAGTCTTGGATCTTACCGGCGGCTAACAGTTCGTCGAGCTCGGCAGGAGTGACCAACAGGTTCTCAATCTGTTCGCCAGCCTCGCGAGCCGGAGGACCAGCCGTTAATTGCGTGGCAACAAAGGCATACATCCGCTCGTCGAGTATCCCTGGCGACATGTAGAATTCGTGCAGTGGATTGACTTGGCCTGCTACGAAACCAGTTTCCTCGATCAATTCGCGGCGCGCTGTTTCGATGGGTGGCTCGCCCGGCTCAAGCGTTCCGGCAGGCAATTCCAACAACTCGCGATCGACGGCCACACGATAGTTGCGAATCAAGCAGATGCGACCGTCATCCAAGACGGGAACGATCACCACGGCGCCAGCGTGCCGCACAACGTCTCGAGTAAAAGCGCGGCCATCGGGGAACCGCTGCGTCACTCGCTGCACGCTGAAACGTTTCGCAGTCAGCAGCGTTTCAATATCCAGCTTGTACTCGCGGTCTGTCAAAGTTCACGTTTTAAAGTTAGGTAGGATTGTCGAACTAGCCTGCCATGCGGCGACCGCCTTCGCTGGGCACCAATTCGTCGCTTTGAGCGCGGTGACGCAATTGCATCAGATACGCGTCTTCGGTGGTATCTTCATAGAAATCTCGCAGTACCGAAACCGCTCGAAATCCAAGTTCTTTGAAGAACAGTTGAGCCGCTAGGTTCGTTTCACGCACTTCTAATGTGATGCGGTTACGGCGATCCTGAGATAGCTTGCTCGAAAGCTTCTCGACCATCGAGCTCCCAACGCCGTTGCGGCGAAGAGCTGGGGCAACGCAAAAGTTCAGCAGATGCAGTCGATTCTTGTGAAGCTCATAGATCATGAATCCAACGACTTCATCATCGCGCTCGGCTACCATGCCAATGCAATTCCGCTGACGCAAGCAGCGAATAAACTCTTCTTCGCTCCAGGGGAATTCAAAGCTCGCTTCTTCAATGCCAAGCACCGATGGCATGTCTCTGCGAATCATCCAGCGAATATGAATACAGGATTTACTGCTTTCCGCCAGGGCCATGTGGGATCCTCCGCAAGGTAGTGATTGCAGTTAGGGTAGGGAGTAATGTTTTCAGTGCAGGCCAACTGGCGCGCGTCCGACGTGTGGATGGGGATCGTAGCAAATGCCCCACGCATCGCCAATACAGAAAATCTCTCCCGCTCAGTTTTTTACTAACTCACGGTGATGCAGGAGCTCGGCACCACCCGTTGGATAAAAACGAGACTGATCATCTCCGCGATCGGGAGCATCGTCGCAAGATCACGAATTCCTCAGAAATCACACAGCGCTGCAACTCGAATTGGCGTCCATTGCTGCAAACAACGAAAGCCAAGCTTCGGGAAACCACATGCTCAAGTACGTCAGGCTTTCGTGCCTGACAAGAAGTACCGCCGAAATCAAACCAAACACTGCCGAAGCGTTTCGCGACCATCGGCAATTTGAGTTTTACGCGCTGCCCAATGTCAGGCTGGAAAGCCTGACGTACGAAGGGGGGTTATTCGAGGATCATGTCGTCGACGGTGTGGTTGGATGGGATCATCGGCAAGACATGCTCTTGATAGGGGACGCTGACGTCGAGCACGAAGGGGCCTGAATAGTTGATCATTTCTTCTAAGGCACCGCGCAAGTCCTTTTTCTTGCTAACCGTCGCCCCACCACAGCCGTAGCCTTTGGCAATCTGCACAAAGTCGGGATATCGATCTGTTACGATCGCATGACGATCCGTCACACCGATGCCGCTAGCCTCCTCGTGGTCGATTGGCCCCAGATAAGTGTGAGCTCGATTGCTACCCATAAAGCGATCCTCCCACTGGACCACCATTCCCAAGTGTTGATTGTTGAGCAATAGCACTTTCACGGGCAGTTTCTCACAGTGCAGTGTGGCTAGCTCTTGGATGTTCATTTGAAAGCTGCCATCACCATCAATGTCAACGACCAACGCGTTTGGATGTGCAGCTTGAACTCCCATGGCGGCGGGAAGTCCAAATCCCATCGTGCCCAGTCCGGAAGAACTGAGCCAGCGTCGTGGCTGCCGGAACTGGAAGAACTGTGCGGCCCACATCTGATGTTGGCCCACCCCCACTGTGATGAACGTCTCGCGGTCTTTGGTTAGGTTTGAAAGCTCACGTATCGCATGTTGCTGCAAGATCCCGTCGAAGTTTTCATCGTATTTAAACGGGTGCTTTTTCTTGAGGTCCTTACAATGCGCGACCCATTCGGAGATATCTTCCGGCGCTTCGATGATCTTGTTGAGCTCGCGCAGCGCGAACTTGACGTCGCTGCATACCGAAATGTGCGCTACTTTGTTTTTATTCAGCTCCGAAGCGTCGATATCGACGTGAATGATCTTGGCATTTTTGGCAAACGCTTCCAATTTGCCAGTAACGCGATCATCGAAACGCACGCCCAAGGCAATCAACAAATCGCAGTCTTTGACTGCGTAGTTGGCATAGGCGGAACCGTGCATGCCCAGCATGTCGAGCGACAGTGGAGCATCATTGGGATAGAGCCCCAATCCCATGACGGTCATGGTGGTAGGGATGCCGGTCTTCTTAATCAGTTCGCGCAGATCCTCGGACCCTTCCGATGAAATAACGCCACCGCCACAATAGATGACCGGACGCCGTGAGTGTTTGATAGCCGCAGCTATCTGACGGATCTGTTCGGGCTGGGCCGTGGGGGTTTTGACCTTATAACCAGGCAAGTCCATCGGGACATCCCAATCAACCGAGCACTTGTCTAGCTGCACATCCTTGGGCATATCAACCAACACCGGCCCCTGCCGACCGGTGGTAGCCACGTGAAAAGCTTCCTTCATTACTCGGGCCACGTCTTCAACGCGAGTTACTAAGTAGTGATGCTTCGTGATGCTGCGGCAGACCTCGACCATGGGCGTCTCTTGAAACGCATCGGTACCTATCACTCCCGTCGGAACCTGACCAGTGATGGCGATCAGCGGAATGCTATCGAGCTTGGCATCAGCGATGGCCGTGACGAGATTGGTCGCTCCCGGTCCGCTGGTAGCCATGGCCACCGCGGGTTTGCCCGTACTACGGGCAATTCCCTGGGCGGCGAATCCGCCCCCTTGCTCATGACGCGGGAGAATCGTCCGTAACTTGTCGCTATATTTGGTGAGCGATTGGTGCATGGGCATGCTGCAACCGCCCGGATAAGCGAAGACGACTTCCACTCCGTGGTCCACTAGCGATTTAACCAGGATATCAGCCCCTGTCATCACTTCTGTCGCACGTTTTGTTTCAGCCGAAGCCATTTCCAGATTCTCCTAAAAACCAGTCCCATTGGAACATTTGCCGTAATGCTTTAAGAATAAGGCATTAAGGGGCAAAACTCAACGCTTAATCGGGACTCTTGGAACGCAAAAGTTATCGATTGGGCCGGATAATAGGAGCTGGATATGTTACGCGAATGCTTGGCGGTAGCTGCCGGAGGGGCTGTCGGATCGCTAGCCCGCTACGCTTTATTGGTTCTTTTTTCGCTTTTGGGGGGCGCATGGCTCCCCATCGCCACCTTGGCCGCCAACGTGCTTGGCTGCCTAGCGATCGGATGGCTGGCGCAATGGGCTATCGCGCAAGACGTGGCAAATCACTGGAGTGTCATCGGCATCCGCGTTGGACTGTTAGGTGGCTTAACGACTTTCAGCTCATTCGCACTCGACGTCCTGCGGCTCTGGCAAACGGACCGAGTCGGCTTCTCCGTCGTACTTTTGCTCGTGCACATCACGCTCGGCATCGGCTGCGTAGCCATCGGGATGTTGCTAGCCAATCAAGCGATTACTTAGCTCTTCCCCCAAATTCATGGAACTCGCAGCAACGAAACTCTTGGCGAATTCCGCTACAAAAGAAAAAAAGGGCTCCCATTCTTGGAAGCCCTTTAGGTTGCATTTATTTTGCTGAACGAGTTGCTAGCTTAGCGGCAAACAACGCGGCGGAGCAGATTCATTTTGGCTTGGTGAATCCTGCGGATCGGACCAACACGTCCTCCACATCCACCACAGCTGCTGCTACCGCATGAATCGCAGCACGATGGCGCTGGCTGGCAGCATGAAACGGGTGCTTGAGCACAGCATGGCTGTGGAGCAGGAGCGCAGCAAGTGGCTACGGGTGCTGGAGCGCAGCAGGGCTCAGGAGCGGGCGCACAGCAGCTAACTACCGGCGCTGGGGCACAGCGGGAAGCAACCGGAGCAGGCGCACAGCAGCTTGGCGCAGGTGCACAGCAAGATGGGGCAGGTGCACAGGACGAGCCACAAGAGGAACGTCCACCAAATAGCTTCGATAGACAACCAGCCTCGGCAACTGGCGACGAAACCAAAGCAACGGCAAGGCCGAGACTCAACAGGAAGAGCTTGTTCACAACTAAATCTCCAAAGAACCAAAGTTAAAGTGGGGTACTTGGGAAGATTGTAATGCTGGCTATACCACAGTCAATAGCGACTGGAGGAATACGTGATTTAAACAGCATAGGCTAGATTTAATCCGCAACGCCAACAGCACACCCCCAGAAAGTAAGGTTTTCGTACGTCAGGCTTTCCAGCCTGACCGCTCGGGCGTACGTCAGACTTTCCAGCCTGACGTACAGTTGGTCAGGCAGGAATGCCTGACGTACGCTAGAGTTTTGGAATGGGGCGTTTGGGGGCCGGTGGCGGAAGCATCCGAGCTTGGTCGTCCTGAGGTGGCCGGGGATTATTGTTGTTGTTCCCCGGACGATTGTTCGATGGAGGATTGAGATCGGTAGTCTCCTCAATCCACTTCCAACCCACTGGGTTGTGCAACTCCTCTTCAGCCAATATCCCCCAAGGCGTTCCCTGGTGCTGCTGGGCCACGGCACTGAGTAACTCGCGAGCCTGTTCTCCTTCCTTCTCCAAGCGACTACCGACGCTGATTTCCGGGGAAGGCTGCAAGACCCAAGTATTGCTCTTCGGGTCTTCGAAATTCATACCGCGTTTCGCCTTGGCCAACATGGCGTTGTAACCTTCTGCGCGGACCTTGTGGATTAGCACAGTCCCCAGCGCTAAATCGAAACCGGCAATCCATCGGGGTGATATTTCCTTGTCGCGATGTGCTTCGCCCATCCGTAAGACCTCTGCCAACTGAGCCAGTTGTGGTTCCAACCGCGCGGCTTGCTGTTGCGCTGCAGATAGCGCGTTGGCCAGCCCAGCGTCATCGCGTTTGACGAATCGCAAAGTTGGATTCTGCAAAGTGTCCACGCGCGGTAGCTGCGCGGCGCGCACCAAAGTTTGTCTCAGCGGACTTTCGGCGACACGCTTCATATAGTCTTCGCTCGACACATAGTCGGGACGATACTTGCCCATCGTTTCGGGATCAAAAAAATACTCGAGCCGGGACGCAAAGGGACTAATTTCGCCTGCTCGCACGCGCTTTCCTACACGACGGTTAGGATGGACCGTGAAATAAATCCCGCCTGTTTCGTACGTCAAGCGACTAAGCGCATAAGGACCAAACCCCGAATCGATCACTGGTTCATCCGCAAAATCATCGCGAAAGCCCAAGCGGACTCGCTCCGGCAAAATGGACTCAGGCCCTTGGTCAACTTGTGCCCACTGCGGCGACTGGTCAAATTTTGGATCGGGATCAACATATTTGACATAAGTTTCGTTGCGACCAAACGGGGCAGGGACACCGATGACATAGACCGGAATGGCGAACTTGCGACACTCCTTGATTGTCGCTTCCAGCCCCACAGCATCGTCGCCTCGTTCATCCGTCACGGCGATAAAAAGTACGTTCCGGTCACCGCCTTGTCCGCCGCGAGGCGTGCGGTATGCCTTGTATTTCTCAACCCCTTTGTAGAGGGCAGTGAAAACTCGCTCTACGCCGGAGTTGTCCTGTTCGACTGCGTCGATCGCTGCTCGGATCTCGTCGATGTCGGCCGTTGGCTTAGGCGTCAACAAATGCACTAGATCGCCAAACGCAAAAATACTGGTCAGTAGAGGCTCTTCCTTCGAGGAACGATCGCGTTGTTCTTCCTTGGATCGCGTGACAATCCCCAATTCTTCGTAGATGCGATCGAAGCGATCGCGAATTTCTTGACGACGGCGTTGCAAACTGCCAGATTGATCGAAGAACCAGACCACCAAAGTCGGACGCTCCTCCATCGCCTGCAGTATTTCATAAGTCACGCGATCGACCGCGCCATCGGTACCGGTTGTCCCTACTCCAGTCATCCCTTTTACGACCATATCACTTCGAACCAACCCCATCGCCTGTTGGATCTGATTGCTCAAATCGTAGGTGGCGTTCACTGTCGGGGGATCGAAGGAGGGGGACGGGATTTCAGATAGCTCCGCCAGAACCGGTGCGCTGCTCAGCGCCATACCTCCATCGAAAATGCTGTTGGCTCCGATTTCGGTGGAAGGCTCATCGGCGATCGCAATCTGATCGATCAGGGTAATTTCTTCATTTTCGATCGGCGATGGCGGCTTAAACGAAAAAACCTGCGGATTGGCCACCACAATAGGTACGACGGCCAGCGCCAGGATGAGCACGATATGAAACGCCAAGCTGACTAAGAAAGCTTCTGAGTTCCCATCCCGCCAGCCATCCATGAGCCAACTCAGGGAACTACGACGGGGCGCGTTGGCGACTTGTTCCGATGACAATACCGAGTCGACCGGCCCAGAAGAAAGCCGATCTAAATCATCGAATGCCAGATCGTCGACGGACTTGCGTTTGAGCATGAATAATGCAATTCCTTAATCGCGCAGCCTGTTCCGAAGTCGCTCAACTCTCCAAGTCGAGAAGTCGAGAAGTCGAGAAGTCCAAAGAGATTTTTGAGCAAGTGGTACGAGTAGCCCCTGAAAGTCAAGCGACCCTCGCTACTCTTATTCTACTGGAAATCACCGTCAGAATCGAGAGTTTGGACGCTGCTGAACCTAACCACACCACTTAAAAAAGCGATTCCAGATTGAGAAAGTACCACAGATTCGCCCCAGCGTTCCAACCTTTTAACTCCTGCCGGACAAACCGACAGGAGCCAAGCGCATTAAGTTCGGTGTCCCGGTTCTTCAGAAAAACTCCTTCACTCCTTCACTCCTTCACTCCTTCACTCCTTCACTCCTTCACTCCTTCACTCCTTCACTCCTTCACTCCTTCACTCCTTCACTCCTTCACTCCTTCACTCCTTCACTCTCTTGACCAAAGATCAAAAACGGAATCCCTCCAGCCGGTGCGGCTTGGTTGTAGATGAAGTCAGCATCGAGCGCTTTGCCAATGCGCTGACTGGCTTCGTACAGGTGGGCTTTGGAATAAGGATCCAGCCCATCTTTACCGGCCTCCAAATCCTTGTCGATTTCGTCCTTTAGCTCACGCAGCTCCATCACGCACAAATTTGAAATTGCTTTGTACGCGGCCGACGAACCATTGCCGGGCAGGGTCAAGTCAATCAGTCGCTCAAGGTGCTCACGCTGCAGATTGCGACGCAAGCTGCTGATCATGGGGCTGCGCGTCGAGAATTTCTTGCTCATATCACCATCCAGCTCGCTCCAGATTTCACCACTAATCGACGACAATAATTCCGGAAGCGTGAAGGCATCTTTGTCGGCAGGCACTCGAAACTCATTGTCATACACGCGTCGCAGGGTCGTCGAGTTCATCAGTAGCGTCAGGGTCGAGGCTTGCATCGACAGAATCCTATCGTGCACGGGCCAAGCTGGATCGCCTCCGCCAAAACCGCTCATGAAATCCTTGGTCAACCTGGATAGCAACTCTGGCGACAACGCATAGGCTTCGTCTCGGAAAGTCGACTCAAGCACAAAGTCTAGCGCTTCGCGCTGCCGTTCGGCGGAGACCACTTCAATCGGCAGACGCTCCTTGGGATCCCCTTTCTTATCGCGATTGACGTGCGAACCACCGATCCAATTGGCCATCATGCTAGTGTTTTTCATCTGCAGATTGAGGGTCAATTCGAACCCCTCGCGGGCCTTGGTCCAGCTATCTCCATCTTTGACATAGTCGGTCATCAACTTCTTACGGAAGCGTTCTACTAATCGCGCTTGCTCCTTGGCGTAGTTGATTGGATCAGAGCCAAAGTCATAGCGGCGAGCAAGCGGATCGGGGCCACTGGTGTCTTCGTCGGTGGCAAATTGAAGTTCTGGCTCGCTGACACGCGATACGATTTTGCTAAGATCCTTCTCGAAAGTGTAGCCGTATTCGATTGCCCAGACGTCATAGGGCCCCAAATCGATCATGGCGTAATCCCCTTGCACTTCCCCTTCCGAAATCCGCAAGTTGATCGGCAAGTAGTCCATGACCGACCCCGCAAAGGCCTTTTGAGCCTTGACATCTTTGCTGTTGATCTCCTTCATCGAGTAAATGCTACTGGCCTTGAAATTGTGTCGCAGACCCAACGTGTGCCCCACCTCGTGAGCCACCAAATCGGCCAACAGAGGTCCGATGAACGATTCGGGCATACCGTCCAGCATCGATTCCGTCGGCTTCTTGTCAGCCGCCTCCTTTTTCTCCTCTGATTTCTTCTCCCCTGACTTCTGCTTGTCCGCATCAGCATCATCCTTGTCCGACTCCTCGTCGGCCTTGGCTTGCTTGCTCGCTTCATCCTCAAGCAACGCATCGGGGCCCATGGCGATTATCATCCGCATGATAGAGGTATCGAGACGACGTCCGGTAGCAGCCAGGCACATGCCATTGGTCTGGCTGGTCCTCCCCACCAAACCGTCTAATGGATTGTCCCCCATCAACTTGGTGCTCCAGTCGATGGCGGCCAAACCCGAAGCCCGCTCAGCTTGTTTCGCGCGAAGTTGTGCAACCACTTGTTGTCGCTGGCTCGGCTCAGCAAATCTAACGCGTGGATCCCAGTTGGGGTGATCGTCCAACCAACTCAGCGTTTCAGGGCTCATCCCTTCCATGGCCAGTAGTGGCATGTAATCAGCATAGCCTTCATTAAAATAACGAATCCAACCGTCGGTCAATACGATATCCGCATCTAAGATCTGTCCAGTCTCGGGGTGGACACGGCTAGGTCCGATAGCTGTCCCTACATTATTATTGAGCCACCGCACGAAGTTGTAACGCACATCTTCGGGGTCCTTCTCCATGTTCTCTTTCGTCGATTTGTCTTGATAGACAACTTCGATAGCATCAGAAATCCCTACTCTTTCGAAGGCCTCATTCCAAAACAAGATGCCCTGTTTGACCCAGCGACGATAGCGAACTGGAGTGGTATGTTCAATATAGAATTTGATCGGCTCGACCGGTGGCGAAATTTTGAGCGATGGATCACGCTTCTGCAAATGCCAACGATTGATGTAGTGAATGTCGACTTCATCCCTCTTGTACTTGCCATAGTCTGAGTACGATGTGGTGAAATAGCCAATGCGTTGGTCGGCGACGCGTGGCGAATAGCCGGTATTCTGCGGGATTTCGCTAATCGAATAATAGAGTGTCTGCAGATTGCCACGGTTGTTAGGCAATTCAAAGGCTAGTTCGATGTTTTGCGGAAAAGCCTTCGACTTGACGATCTTAGCCAGACGCGGGTTGCTACTGCGTCCATCATTGCCGAAAAACACAGAGGCGTTGGCTACCAATAATTGATCGCCATCAATGACCGGGCCACCTCGAGGTGAAATGCACAGAATCGGCAGATCCAGTAGCACTTGGCCTGTGAACAGTCGATCCACCGAATCCTTCGATTCTTTATCGCCGCCAGAGCGAATTTGCATATTAGGTGCAATCAACGCCAGACGCTTGTTGTATTCACGCCACTGGACGTAGAAATCGCCCGCTTGTAATCCCGCGAAAATTTGTCCGCTCGCAACCGTCAAGCCTATGAAGTAATTCTTAGTGGCATAGTTTTTGGGTAACTCGATCAGTAGTTCCCCTTCGTTCTCTTTGACATACAACGTGTACATCGACGGAGCTTCGTCGGTCGGCGGTT
Organism: Pirellulaceae bacterium; assembly: GCA_041739785.1. Classification (GTDB taxonomy): domain Bacteria; phylum Planctomycetota; class Planctomycetia; order Pirellulales; family Pirellulaceae; genus Aureliella. The sequence goes on along the minus strand of JBGSNE010000269.1, from coordinate 21,145 downwards.
CGATTTTCTTAAAGCCCTCAATGACTTTGTCGAACGCCGGATACTCAGCTCCGTGAACGTCGGCCAGATTGCCAAGAGTCAATGAAACTAAACTACTCGCGCACAAAATTGCTAACGATCGCCATGCCATGGGCTTCTGACCTCAAACTAGACTAAAAAAGTAACTCTAACGAACCGTATACCAATGCAGGGGCACTTTGGGATATCTCCATGGTAGCCTTATTCAACGACCCAAGAGATAAACTCGACCGGTTGTCCAATGGTCGACCAAGAGAAACCGGGTAGGCTTTGACGATTATGCCACCTAGATCGCGCACATAGTCTGGGAAAGCCACTAGGTATGATACCCAGAATTTGGCAAGACGACTACAAAAATGGCTGCTAAGGAGAAAACTACCTAAACCCTGAAATGAAATGTAGCGGAAGTCGCCAGGATTTTTGGAGTGTTGTGATTTATCACAGCTTTCATTTTCCCTGAGGCAGGTTATGCACGGGAATTGAACGGTGTGTCTTCGGTGGCCCCGAGCCCGAGCACCGAAAATCTTGGCGATTTCCGCTACATACGTCCATGACGAAAATCTTGGCGATTTCCGCTACGAAGAAATCGGCTGCATATAAAAAACTGGGGCGAAGCCTTTGGATTCAAAGACTTCGCCCCCAGCTGATTTCAGCTTGTGGCTGGCTCGCTTGAAAAGGAAAGCTCCGAGAACTCGGAGCACTCCAAAACTGAGCCGTGGGCTTTTGGAGTGCTGTGATTTATCACAGCTTTCATTTTCCCTGAGGCAGATTACGCACGGGAATTAAATGGTGTGTCTTCGGTGGACCCGAGCCCGAGCACCGAAAATCTTGGCGATTTCCGCTGCATACGTCCATGACGAAAATCTTGGCGATTTCCGCTACGAAGAAATCGGCTGCATATAAGAAACTGGGGCGAAGCCTTTGGATTCAAAGACTTCGCCCCCAGCTGATTTCAGTTTGTGGCTAACTCGCTTGAAAAGGAAAGCTCCGAGAACTCGGAGCACTCCAAAATTCTCTACTTCTGCGATCGCAACACAGCCTGCGCAGCGGCGAGGCGGGCGATGGGAACGCGGAATGGCGAACAACTAACGTAATCCAAGCCAACCGTGTGGCAGAATTGGATCGACGCTGGATCGCCACCGTGTTCACCACAAATGCCAAGCTTGATGCCGCTCTTGACGCTCCGGCCCTTCTTGACTGCCATCTCAATCAACTGACCAACGCCGGTCGTGTCGAGCGATTGAAAGGGGTCGATCGGCAGTATCTCTTGATTGAGATAATCTGGAAGGAACGAATTGATGTCATCGCGGCTGAAGCCAAAGGTCATCTGCGTCAGGTCGTTGGTGCCAAAGCTGAAGAAGTCCGCTTGATTGGCAATTTGATCCGCTGTCAGTGCTGCTCGCGGAACTTCGATCATCGTGCCGATAAGAATATCCAGCTTACCGGTGAAGCCCTTTGCCTTCTTGACGACTTCAATGGTTTCTTCCGTCTTGCGACGCAACAACTTCAGTTCGGTCTCAGCGCCAACCAACGGAATCATGATTTCTGGCATGGCGTTGATTTTCTTGTTGGTGCAATCGATGGCCGCTTCGACAATGGCCGTGACTTGCATCTCCAAGATCTCAGGATAGGTGACACTTAAACGGCAGCCACGGTGTCCGAGCATCGGATTGAATTCATGCAGCGATTCAACGCGCGCCTTGATCTCTGCCACATCCAGCTTCAACTCCTTGGCCAATTCGGCTTGACCCTTTTCGTCGTGAGGCACGAATTCGTGAAGTGGTGGATCCAACAAGCGAATCGTGACGGGCAGACCGTCCATGGCGGTAAAGATGCCGACGAAGTCATCGCGTTGGAATGGCAGCAGTTTCGCTAGCGCTGCGCGGCGGGCTTGTTCGTCTTTGGCCACGATCATTTGCCGAATGGCTAAGGTGCGTTCGCCGCCAAAGAACATGTGCTCGGTGCGACACAGGCCAATACCCTGGGCTCCGAATTCGCGAGCTCTTTGACTGTCTTCGGGAGAGTCTGCGTTGGTGCGAACCTTGAGTGTGCGATACTTATCTGCCCACTCCATCATGGTTGCGAAATCGCCAGAGAGACTGGCCGGTTGTGTGATGACTTCTCCCGCAGCTACTTCGCCCGAGGTACCATTGATGCTTAGGGTATCACCTTCGCCATAGGTCTTGCCATCAATCTTGGCAGTCTTGGCTTTGGCGTCGATCACTACGCCGGCGGCTCCGGCGACGCAGCAGCGTCCCCATCCACGCGCGACCACGGCCGCGTGGCTGGTCATCCCACCCGTGCTGGTCAAAATACCGGCGGCAGCGTGCATGCCGTCCACGTCTTCAGGGCTGGTTTCCTTGCGAATCAGAATGACCTTTTCACCGGCCAGGGCTCGTGCCTTGGCGTCCTCAGCGGTAAAGGCCAGTTTACCGACCGCCGCACCGGGCGACGCTGGTAAGCCCTTGGCAATCTTTTTCGCCTTTTCCCAAGCGGCCGTCTGGAAGCTGGGGAGCAACAACTGAGTCAAATCGCCGGCGGGTACTCTCAGCACGGCTGTTTTTTCGTCAATCAACCCCTCCTTGCACATTTCGCAAGCCAAGCGAACAGCGGCCATGCCGGTGCGCTTGCCGTTGCGAGTTTGCAGCATGAACAGAGTTCCTTTCTCAATGGTGAACTCAATATCCTGCATATCCTTGTAGTGTTTCTCGAGCTTGTCCTTGATGACCATCAGCTCTTCGTACACCTTGGCATTCCACTTGCTCATTTCTTCAGTGGGTTGCGGCGTACGGATGCCGGCAACCACGTCTTCGCCCTGGGCGTTGACCAGGAATTCGCCGAAGAATTTGTTCTCGCCGGTGTTCGGATTTCGCGTGAAGGCCACGCCTGTTCCAGAGTCATCTCCCATATTGCCGTAAACCATGGATTGGCAATTCACGGCGGTGCCAAGTAGCCCACGAATATTTTCAATCTCGCGGTACTTGACCGCTTTGTTGGTCATCCAGCTCTTGAAAACAGCTTCTACCGCTTTGCCCAATTGATGCATGGGGTCTTGCGGGAAATCTTCGCCGGTGTGCTTCTTGTAGAGGGCCTTGTAGGCGTCGCACAGTTCCTTGAGCCCTTCGGCGGGAACATCGGTATCTTCCTTAACCTTGTATTTGCTCTTAATCGCGTCGAATGCTTCTTCGAAATGCTCGTGCTCAACATCCATGACTACGTCGCCGAACATATTGATCAAACGACGATACGCGTCATAGGCGAAACGCTCATTGCCGGTCGCCTTGGCCAAGCCCGCCGTGGAGACATCGTTAAGTCCAAGATTCAGAATCGTGTTCATCATTCCGGGCATCGACACAGCCGCGCCTGATCGCACAGAAAGCAAAAGTGGGTTCTTATCGTCGCCAAATTTTTTGCCGAGTTCTGCTTCCAGTGTGATAACATTCTTCTTGACTTCGTCCATCAATCCCGGTGGCATCTGCTGTCCCGACTTGTAGTACGCACCACAAACCTCGGTCGTAATAGTAAAGCCAGGGGGAACAGGCAGACCGATCGAGGTCATATCGGCTAGGTTGGCGCCTTTGCCACCCAGGATTTGCTTGCTGACTCCTGTGCCATCAGTACGGGTCTTGCCAAAGTAATAGATCATTTTCGTGGAATTGGACATTGCGTGTTTCAAGCCTCCAAGGACTATGTGAGTGGACCGAAAGTGTCAAACAACTGTGTGTGCTGGACTATTTGAGAATGGCGTGGGAATAGGGAATAGATAGACAAGGGAAAAGATACTGGTATTTATGTACTGGTATTTATGTATTCGTAGAGAGCCAGAAAACCCGTCCGGGCTTGACTTTACACGGTAAAATGAGGTGCCGAGTGTAATGTTGACCCTCGAAACCGTCAATCGGGAGAGCTTTTCTCAACGAAGTCGAGTATTCTAGTTGCTGATTGTGGTGGAAGTCGTCAAGACTTTCGCACTAACGACCAGAGAACTCCCCACCTCGCCGTTCTCTCCCGCCTACCCCTTCCCACCCCACAAGACGAACATGACTCAAGCGCGCGACGACGAACCGCTTCTTTCGACGCATCTCTCGACCTGGCTGCGTGTCTGTGGGGGACTGTTTCGTATTGGCCTCCCGGTGGTGGCACTTTCCCTGGGGTTCGTGGCCTATTCCAAGCTGTCGGTCGAACCCGCGGAGGAAAAAAAAGAACCGGTCGACAAACAAGTGCTGCGCACCAGTGTGATGGAATTATCCGTCACCGACTACCCAGTTATCGTTAAGACCAACGGGATCGTGCAAGCCCACAACGAAGTGATGCTCAGCTCACAAGTGTCAGGGCAGATCGTCCACATCAATCCCCTGTTCGAAGTCGGCTCCTACTTCACCGCCGGTGATGTGTTGATTGAGCTGGATGCAGCCGATTATCGAAACGCGGTGGCCGTAGCGCGTGCGCAGGCGCTCAGCGCTGCATCGGCGTTTGATCTGGCCACGCAGACGCGCGATCGCATGCGGCAACTAATAAGGACCAACAATGTGTCTGAGGTGGAGTTGAATGAAGCGGCCGCGCAGCATAAGCAAGCTGCCGCGCAGCTCAACGTCGCCGAGGCGACGGTCGAGCGTGCTACCAGCGATTTAGAACGCACTCAGATTCGCGCGCCTTTTGATGGTCGCGTGCGTCAGAAATCAGTTGGCCTGGGGCAGCTCGTGGGGCCAGGCACGAGCCTAGGAGTTGCTTTTGCCATAGACTTTGCAGAAGTTCGATTGCCAATTGGCACGCGCGAATTGCAATTCCTCGATTTGCCCGAACATGTCGGCGATGCCAATGTCGACGTAGTTCTGCACGATGGCGTCAACCCTAATTCCGAACGTCAGTGGCACGGAAAAATTGTCCGCACTGAGGGTGCGCTCGATGTGAATTCACTTGAGTTATATGTAATTGCTCGCGTCGATGACCCCTTCGGTCTGCGCAACGGACAAGCACCGCTGCGTATAGGCCAACCGGTTACGGGGTTGATCGCTGGTAAAGTACTCGAACAAGTGGTAGCTATTCCACGCTCGGCCGTCCGACAACTCGACCAAGTCTATGTGGTCGATCAATCGCAAATGACGCTCTCCGCCAAGTCGATCGATGCCATTTGGTCGGATCAACAGCATGTGATCGTTCGCCAATCGAATATCCCCGACAACACGCTGTTGTCGACTACGCAGTTGGTATACGCCCCCACCGGCGCTAAGGTAGAAATCATACCTGAGCCCGACTTGACCACACTGAGCGTCTCAACCAACGTCGACGGGAAGTCCGAGACGGCAGCCAATTAACCCAATAGCAGCTCGATGCGCCAGCGTGTGAGTCGGCTTGATACCAGCTCGACGCGCCAGCGAGTGGGTCGGCTTGTTGTTTGGCGGTTTTGGAAAAAACAAATCAAATAGACCCACTCGCTGGCGCATCGAGCTGATATTTTGAAGTAACCGATAGATGATACGCTGGTTTGCACAAAATGAAATCGCGGCCAATTTTCTGATGTTGGCGATCTTGATCGCGGGGGGCTACACGGCCCTATATCGCATCCCGCTGGAGGTCACACCAGCGTTGAGTTGGGACACGGTGATGATTGAAATGCCCTACCGCGGGGCGACTGCCAAGGACGTTGAGAAGGCAATTCTCATTCCCATCGAAGAAGCTCTGGAAGGAGTTAAGGGGATCGAACAACTCAACGCCGATGGCTCGCGTGGTATGGCGCGTTTTTTTATCCGCGCGGCACCCGGAACGAATTTGAGAGTCTTACTAGAAGACGTCAAGGGGCGCGTCGATACAATCACCACCTTTCCTACCGAAACCGAGCGGCCACGAATCCTGATCCCTGATTCAACCAGTGTCTTTGAAGTGCTCAACGTGGCGGTCACAGCCAATATGAACGAGCACGATTTGATCAAGGTAGCCCGACGCGTCATGGATGATTTGCTGGAGTTGCCGGGCATCAGTCGCGCGGAAGTAAGTGGTGAACGACTGCAAGAGATTTCGATCGAAGCCAGTAGCGACAAATTGCTGTCGTACAACCTTAGCTTTCAAGATTTGGCCGATGCTATTCGTCGTTTCTCCATCGACTTACCAGCCGGTGCCATCGATAGCCCCAGTGGTACCTTCATCGTGCGCACGCGTGGTCAAGCCTACTCGGCTCAAGACTTCGCTAAGATTCCGCTTCGCTCCAATAGCGGCTCCGAAGTGCGGTTGGGGGATGTGGCCAACATCGTCGACGGTTTCGAACAGGGAGAAAAACGGGTTGAGTTCAATGGCCAACCGGCGCTGTTCATCGAGGTTATGCGAACGGGCAACGAAAGCGCCATCGACATTTCCGATAAGGTTCGCGAGTATGTCAACAACGCGGACAAACGCTTTCCCGAGGGAGTCAATCTGTATGTCTGGGACGACGAATCCCTCTCCATACGCGGACGTCTGAGCACCTTGGTAGGATCCATGCTGCAAGGGAGCTTACTAGTATTGATCTCGCTCGGCTTGTTCCTACGCCCCGCGCTTGCTTTTTGGATCGTGCTGGGTGTCCCCGTGGCGCTGGCTGGGGGCGTGTTGCTCATGCCCTGGTTTGGTCTGACGGCCAATGTAATGAGCCTGTTCGGATTTATCATCGTGGTGGGAATCGTGGTCGATGACGCCATCGTCACTGGGGAGAACGTTTATTCGAAAATCCAGGCCGGCATGCCGCCGTTGGAAGCTGCTGTTGAGGGGACTCATGAAGTTGCCACGCCAGTGACGTTTGGCGCATTGACAACCATCGTGGCCTTCTTACCACTACTGTTCTTCGATGGCACTTGGGGCGACTTCGCGCGGCAGGTTCCACCGATTGTGGCGCCGGTCCTATTCTTTTCTCTGATTGAGTCCAAGCTCATTTTGCCAGCCCACCTGAAGCATCTCCGACGAACAACTGGCCAGGGACTGATTGCCCGATTTCAATCAAAAGTGGCGCGCGGCCTCGAAGCGTTCGTCGAACGCGTCTACCAGCCAACTCTGGCGATCGCCGTTCATTACCGTGCCGGAGTCCTGGCCATTTTCGCTGCACTGGCGCTGGCCATGATTGGCTACTGCGCAGGTGGGCACATGGGCTTCGTGTCGTTCCCCTCCATCGATCGACAACGCATTACGGCCATCTTGGATCTACCCGACAATACACCGCTCTCCACTACGTCGCGGTATATGGATCGACTGTTGAGCGCCGTCGAACAATTGAAAAAGGACTTCGTTGATCCTGGGACCGGGCAATCGATAATTCGAAACGTCTCGCGAACCGTGGGGGCCGGATCGCCCGGTCGCAGCTTTGACAAATCGCGCGGTTACTTGTCCATCGAAGTCCTCTCCCCCGATTTACGGAGCGAACCGGGACCTCGCAATAGCGAGATTGCCAAACGCTGGACCGATTTGGTGGGTAAGATCCCCGAAGCGACTTCGTTTCAGATTTACGCCGAATCGACACTGGACAAAGGTGATGATAATGACGATGAATTTTTAAACCTTGAATTGCGTGGTCCTGCGTCGCCCGAGAAGGCCGAGGTTGCAGAACAGATTCGCGCGATGCTCGAAGGCTATGAAGGCATCAGTGCCGCCTGGGCGCGCGTCAACTATGGGCAGGATGAATTGGAGTTGAGTCTCAAACCGCGGGCGGCCGAGTTGGGACTAACTCAGGCCTTGCTCGCGCAGCAAATCCGCCAGGCGTTTTTTGGCGAAGAAGCTCAGCGAGTGCAACGCGGCGTCGATAGCGTGCGCGTGATGGTCCGATTGCCAGAGCAAGATCGCGAGTCGCTGCATACGTTGGAACAAATGAAGATCCGTACGCCGCGCGGAGCGGATGTGCCACTGGTTTCAGTGGCCAACATTTCTTTTACCAAAGCTCCTTCGTTTGTCGAACGAAATGATAGCGCCGAAGTGATCCGCTGCGGAGCACAACCGGTGGACGAAAAGGTAGACATTATCGGTATCGCCAACGAGATCAAGCCACGACTCGATAAACTCTGTCGCGAGCACGATTTGTCGTATATGTTCACGGGCTATGTGGCCGAAGCGCAGGACGCACGAAGGCAAACGATTCTAGGCGCCATTCTGCTGCTACTGACCCTCTACGGCATGTTGTCCATTCCCCTCAAATCGATTACGCAACCTTTTTTCGTGATGCTGGCTGTCCCTTTCGCCATTATCGGCGCTTTGCTAGGACATATCTTTATGGAGATGACTCCATCTTACCTATCGATCTTTGGCATCCTGGCACTGGCGGGTATTTGCATCAATGATACGTTGGTGATGGTCGATTATGTCAATCGGCGTCTCCGTGAGGGAGAATCGCTGCAAGTTGCCGCTTTAGCCGCAGGTGCCAAACGCTTTCGCCCGATCATGCTCACCTCCGTGACCACCTTCGCAGGGCTGATGCCGCTGATGATGGATCGTTCGTTGCAAGCGCAATTCTTGATACCGATGGCTGTTTCATTGGCGTTTGGGGTAATGTTCGCTACGGCCGTAACCTTGTACCTAGTCCCCTGTTCATTGCTGGCCGGACAGGATGTGCGCAATGTCGTCGCGGCAATTTGGCGGTGGTATGCGCGGCCGTTTAGAGGAGACAAGCACGTTGACCAATACGTCGCATGACCGATTTTTGAAGTGCTAGCCGAAGACATTCGGTCGTCAAGCAAAAAAAGCCTGACGTACTAGAGCTTAGCTGGGTTAAAGGGGCTGGTGGGTGTTGCACCAGCAGCCTTAGCTCGCAGCAGTGGTCGGAGACGCTCGATGACTGCAGCGGCAGTAGCATCGGGACGCATTGCCAAATTGTTGAACTCGCCTGGATCCGCATGATGATCGTAGAGTTCGCTGCCAAACTCTCCGTTACCCCACTCGGTAAACCGATAGCGCTCCGTACGAAGGCTGCAGCCCATGACCGGTCGCTCCAACCGATCGTCGGCCGGACGCAAAACTTGAGTCACCGCGTAACCATCCCAGTCGGCGAGCGGATCGTGCAATAACGCTGTCAGACTTCGTCCAGCCAACTCGTCTGGTCCATCGATTCCCGCCAGATCGACGAGAGTTGGGTAAATATCGACAAACTCGACCACGCGTCGACATGCTCCTGAACCGCCTGCTCTCGGCGCGTAAATGACCAGTGGTGCGCGGGCCGATTGCTCGAACAGCGTTCGCTTCTGCCAAACTCCTTCGTGCTCGCCCAGGTGATAGCCATGGTCGCTCCACAGCACCACGATCGTGTTCTGGCTGAGTTTCAGTTCATCGAGCGTTGCCAGTAGCCTGCCTACTTGCGCGTCAACAAACGACACGCAAGCATAGTAGGCCTGAGTTGCAGCCAGCAAAGTTTTCGGATCTAAATTGTAGTTCGGTACTGGGCAATTGTGCGCGAAGGCTGCCATTGGAATATCAGCTCGATCGCCGGCCGGTGCAAATGGCAATCGCAGCTGATCGACAGGGTACAGATCAAAATATTTTTTGGGCGCGACGTAGGGAGTATGCGGCCGAAAAAAGCCCACGCCTATAAAAAACGGTTCGTCCTTTTTGTCACGCAGCAGCTCCATGGCAGCTGTAGCGATCAATCCGTCGGTCTGCTCTTGATCGCTCCCATCGGCGGCCAGCCAACTCAGTGCACCACTGATTGGGCGATGCGGCTCTGCATTGAAAATCAGTGGTTCATCGGTCGTGTCGCGTCCTTTGGGATTAACCGTCTGTTGCCAGGAAGCTGGATCATCCAAGCCTTCAGTCCCAATGGCATTGGGGACATTGTAGTGATAGATCTTTCCGACCCGCGCCACGAAATAGCCTGCTTTTTGGAAAGCCTGTGGTAAGGTCACCACATCCGGCAGCTCCTCGCGGAAGTGGCGTTCCAAATCGTAGACCTTCAAGCGGTCGGGCCGTAAGCCAGTCATGAGCGAGGCCCGCGTGGGATTGCAAAGCGGCAATTGATTGTAGGCTCGCATAAAACACACGCCCCGCGCGGCTAGCGCGTCAATATGTGGCGTACGCGCCAGCACATCACCGTAGCACCCCAAGGTACACGCCAAATCATCCACCGCGATAAACAGTACGTTGAGGGGACGAACAGATTTGTTATTGTCCTCGGCAAGCACAGGAAGGCCCATACAAACTAAGACAACAGCCGCCTGCAACCAAGACCTGAAATCAAATCGCAACTTCATACCCATGGGGGACCCTTCGGTTATTAGTGGAGGATAAGGGCAGCGCCACTTTAGCGAAAATCGGCGACAGTATCAGCTCGACGCGCAAGCGAGTGGGTCGCTCATGAACTTGTCAACCGAAGGGCGCGAGCCCGCAGATATTTGGCACTTCAGAAGAATCTGTGGGTAGTCAATCGATTCAGAAAGCAAGTTGGATAGGTTTTCCAAGGCATGGCAGGGCAAAAAGCATGGCTTCAGGCTAAAATCACTCGGTATTCAGAAACTAAACCCCGGTAAAACATGAGTCCTACCAAGGCCAAGCGAGTCATTTTTCTCGCCCTGACCCAGTTATCCCTTGGCAGGGTGCTCCTCAGCAGAGCCCACCTCCGTTTCACTGCGCGATTAAGTGTAACCGATCCAATGTGGCTGAGGAAACGAACGGCGTAAACGATATTCTTTTTGCCCTGCCGTGCCTCTCAAAACCGTGCCTCTCAAAACCGTGCCTCTCAAAACCGTGCCTCTCAAAACCGTGCCTCTCAAAACCTGTCGCCCTCAGTGGTTACCCACTAATTCTTCTGAAGAGCCAGTTATTTAAGCATTGCCTACGAACCGGGGGCTCACCGACAACCCGGGATCGTTCGCTAGCAATCGCGGTTGAGTGCGAGAACTACTGTAAATCTACGTAGAATTTCAAAATTCCATCAAACACTCCGTTAAAATACGCAAGGTTTAACGATTGATTGGCCGATAACGCTTAGGGAAAGATCTCTCAAATAGCGGAAAGCGGTCAAATGACTCTTAAACAACTGCAACAAAATGTGCTGTGCGCTACGGCTGTGGTACTTGGGCCAATGATTGCGGCGCCGCTTGCTCCGGCGCAGTCCGTGAGGCCAATGTCGCCAACTGACCAGCAAGCAGCCAGCCAGCCTCGTTTGTCTCCCTACCTAAATCTGCTGAGGCCAGACAACAGCGCATCGACGCCCTATCACTCGTTCGTTCGCCCGCAACAACAGCTCTTTCAACTGCAAGCACTTCAAGCCACTGAACTTGGTCGCTTGGAAAGCTCGCTCAGTTCGAATCGCCGAAGCGATCGAAAGCCAATGGAGGGAAAGCCTCCGGAGCGATTGACTACCGGTAACGGTGCCAGATTTCAATCGTATTCTCACTTTTATCGTTTTGATCAACCTCGACCTTAAAACCGATGGTCAACGCCCATAATCCTAGCCTCTCGATTAAGCCCCGAGCGTGAGCACAACCCACTTCAAGCACCAACAAACATGCTTAGCTCTTTTGATGCTAAGCGCAATCTGTTGCGGATGTCAAACTCTGCAGCACGGTTCGATGCTGTCGTCTACCAGTTGTGACCAGGCAGGGTTTTCGGCTATGCCGAGGGAATTGGATAAAGTTACAGTCCCTACCTATCGCATTGAACCGCCTGACGTGCTGACCATCGATGTTGTCCAACATGTGGCCCAATCGTCTTATGAGCTACAAGTTGGTGACGTGGTGGCGATAACCGTTTCAGGCGCATTCCCCGAAGAACCCATCGCCGGCGAATACCCTATCGAAGCTGGGGGTCTGGTCACTTTGGGATTTGGCTACGGCAGCGTTGAAATTTCGGGCAGCACCATTAGCGAAGCGACGCAACTTATTGACCAACACCTGCGTGACCAACTTCGCGACCCACGGGTGTCGATGTCGTTGCGGAGCGTGGCTCAATTGCAACACATCTCAGGCGAACATATGGTTTCCTCGGACGGTACCATTACACTGGGGCAATACGGATCGCTAGCTGTGGTCGGAATGACTCTCGACGAAGCGCGTAGTGCCGTTGCCCACCACTTGTCCCGCTACTTCGCCAACACCCAAGTTTCTGTGTCGGTATATGCATTTAATAGCAAGGTCTACTACATCATTACTCAAGGCGGCGGGACCGGAGATGGTTTAGTCCGCCTACCCTTCACCGGAAACGAGACGGTCATGGATGCGCTGAGCCAAATCAACGGGCTGAGCTATGTGTCTTCGAGCCGCATGTGGATTGCTCGCCCGCAGCACGAAGGGCAGGGGAGTCAGATTCTCCCGATTGATTGGGAGGGAATCACCCAGAGGGCCGAGGTGCAGACCAACTATCAAGTCTTACCGGGTGACCGAATTTTTATCGCGCACAATTCGCTGGTGGCCTTCGACGAAGCACTGGGCAAGTTGATTTCGCCCGTGGAACGCGTCTTTGGCATTACTCTGCTGGGCACGGGTACCGCATCGCGTCTCTCGGGCCGAGTCTTAAGGAACAACCAAAGCGTAATTACATTTTCGCCCAACTGATTGAGAATCTTACCTGTGACTTGCCGTCGCAAAATCCGAAACCTATTGCATCTCCCCTGGTGGATGTTGTTTGTGATCGCGACGACCGCGACCGGATGCGTCGGTCCGCGTCAACGGTGTTATCCACTTTCTCAGACTTGTATCGACCGGGAAAATGCTGGCTTCTGTGAGACGAACTGGACTCCCATGACACCTACCTACGTCGACACGAACAGCTATTCAGCCGCTGCTGACACCACTCATGAGCCGCGCATCCTCCCGCCGATTATCGGAGCCGCTCAGATTTCGCCTAGCGTACAACAGCTGCACATCGAGCCGCTGCCTAGTCGACTCTTGTCACAGCAAAGCATCGCCGATAGGCCCAAGCTTGCACGAACTTATACACTGAGCGATTCAAGGCCGGTCCGTACCGTTTCGGTACAGCGCTCGATCGACACACCTGCGGCGATAGCTTCCCCAAACCCTGTCGTAGTGGCACTGCCCTTGGATGATGATATTCTTGAACCAGGCGGAAAACTGTTCGACTATTTCGCAGAATAACTCAGCTTCTCCATCGACGCTGCAAGGACGCAACTCGATCATATGGCCTCTGTCACTTTTGAAAAACCAGACGAAACTTATTCACTCAGCATGCCGCTCGATGATCGGCACGGCTGGGGATTTCTGCTGCTGCTGGGTACCGTGGCCACGCTGTTTCTTAGGCCGGCGGATCTAATTCCGACGCTTGAAGATTGGCCGCTTTACCAATTCGCGATTGTCAGCTGCTTACTCGTTTCAGCCCGCACGGTCTTGTACAAGTTAAGCAATCGGAGCATTGTTGAACAACCAGCCTTGGCTTGCTTGCTGTTACTCCTCATATCGGTTGGCCTGTCTCACTTGTCCCACGGCTTTATCTGGGGGGCGCGAACATCAATAGTTGAATGTAGCAAGGTGGCAGTCCTGTACCTGCTCATTCTCGGACTGGTGAACACTCCTTATCGCCTGATCAAGTTCGTACAGTGGTTGACCATGTCCATTACGGTAGTGGCTGTCTTGGCATTGCTCGACCGTTTTAAAATTATTCCCGTAGCTGCCCTCGAATCGATTCGCGATCGCGGCGTAGTAGACGTGGTCAGTGATACGACGGTGTACGTGGAACGTATTCGAGGTACTGGAATTTTCCAGGACCCGAACGATTTCGGCTTGATTCTAGTAACTGGGCTCGTGTTGAGCACTTCGTTTTTGCTGCGGCCGCATGCGGGCTGGCTAAGACACTTCTGGTTGGTTCCCTGTTGCATTCTAATCGTGTCGATTTCTCTAACACATTCGCGAGGCGCTCTGCTTTCGCTCGCTTGTGCAGTTCCCGCCGCCGTCACCTATCGTCGCAGCATAGCAATCGGAATCATTTCGCTAATTGCTTTACCCGTGGTAGCCCTTGCGTTTTCGGCCCGCATGACAGATATCGATGCGATGATTGAGGGCACTGGGCAAAGTCGAATTCAGATATGGTCGGAGACCATCAGCGTATGGAAACAAAACCCAGTTTTCGGTTTGGGTGAAGGACTGTTAGTGGAAGAGTTGGGAGTAGTGACGCACAATTCGTTCCTACAATGCTTCGCCGAGTTAGGATTTTTGGGAGGATTTGCTTTTGTATCCTGTTTTCTACTCTCGGGTATGGGACTGTGGAGAGTCAGGCAATGGAAGGTTACCGCCACTCCAAGAAACAACATATCACCACACTCACTCGCGTTTGTGACGGATCAGTTTAACCATCATCGAACGTATATATTCGCTGTGTTAGTGGCCTACGTGGCTGGCATTCTCACTCTATCACGACAGTTCGTGATGCCCACGTATCTAATCTTAGGGCTCGCTTCGGCCGCATGTTCCATTCACTCACCCGGCGCTTTGCGTTTGCGGTTTGGAAATCGCGTGCTCATCACTTGCCTATTGGTCAGCTTGGGTTCACTGTTGGCATTTTACGCAACTGTCCGACTATTTGTACAACGATAAGAATCATGAACGAAGCTCAACGTCTACGAATTTGCGTTGCCTCCTCAGGCTTAGGACATGTGCTGCGCGGTGTTGAATCGTGGGCTCAGGAACTGGGGATCGCGTTGGCGGCGCGTGGCGAGAGTGTGGTTTTGTGCAAAGGAACCTCTCCAGCCAATTCAAGTTTCGAGCGTGTCATTCCCTGTTGGACACGCGATTCGCAGACAACTCAACGCTTGCTTCAATATATTCCGAAACCGTTGGGCTGGCGGATGGGCCTTGGCGGCGGCTATGGAGTTGAACAATGCTCGTTTGCCTGGAATCTGATTTGGTTCCTGAAACGTGAGCAGATCGATATTTTGCATCTCCAAGATCCCCAAGTAGCGATCTTGGTTCAACGAGCCGCTCAGGCTGGCTTGTTACGAACACGGACGATTCTCAATCACGGCACAGAGGAGCCACTCGAATTTCTTAAGAAAATTGAATTCCTTCAGCACGGAGCGCCTTGGCATCAACAGACGGCCGAGTCAGCAGGCGTTTGGAAAGAAAGCTGGACGATGATCCCCAACTTCGTGAATACCCGCAAATATTTCCCCGGCAAAAGTCCCCAGCTTCGCAACCAGCTGGGTATCCCCCCAACAGCCATCGTCGCTTTGGTGTCTGCGGCGATCAAGAGAAAGCACAAAAGAATCGACTTTGTAATTAGCGAATTTGCCCGCGTTCGTCAACAACTGCCCGATCGACCACTGTGGCTGGTGGTGGCTGGTAGCCGCGCAGACGATACGGATGAATTAATGCGCGAAGCGCACCAGCAACTGGGGAATCATGTCCGCTTCGCTGTCGATTTGCCGTCGGGGCAAATGCCCGAATTGTACCGCATGGCCGACCTGCTTTTGCACGCCAGCTTGAAGGAAATGATGCCTATGACGTTGCTCGAAGCCACCGCCAGCGGAGTCCCGTGTGTGTGCCATCATCATCCCGTAATGGAGTGGATTGTCGGCCCGGGAGGAATGACCATCGACATGGAAATTCCAGGAGTGCTGGCCCAAACAGTGATCGAGCTTACGTTGAACGGCCAACGTAGAGCTGAATTTGGAGCCGCTGCGCGCGCACAATGTATCGCGCACTTTGAGCGCGACATAGTCGTCGAACGAGTCGTAAAACACTACGACTCTGTTCACCGTTTTCGTAGAGAACACGCGAAAGCGGCTTAATTCCGTTCATCAATTACCGATAAGAAAAAGCAGACACACGAAGTGTGCCTACTAGTAAGAAAGCTGTTGCCCGCATGAGTGGTTCGAGAGTTAGTGTTATTATCCCTGCTTATCAGGCTGCAGGTACAGTCCGCCGCGCAGTGGATAGTGTATTGGCTCAGACAATTCAGCCCTATGAAATCATCGTCGTTGACGACGGCAGCCCCGACCAACTCGCCAGCATCGTCGAGCAATACCCATCGCCTGTCAAGTTGATCAGGATCGCCAATTCGAAAACGGCGGCTGCCCGTAACGTTGGAATTGATGCTGCCACCGGCGAATTTATCGCCTTCTTAGATGCTGACGATTATTGGGAGCCATCAAAGCTTGAGAAACAGTTGGCCATCTTTCGGCAACATCTCGAAGTTGACATCGTCGCGGGTCGTTTCATGCATCAGGAATTAGGCGGCACCAGGAGCATGTCGCGCATCAAAAGTGGTTGCTTTGATCGCGTGTTAACCGTTTCTAAGGGACAGGCATTTCTGGTAGGTGCCATGATGTGGACCGGGACAGTAATAGTACGTCGTGAAACACTGCGTGACCTTCGCTTCGTAAGCGGACTAGAGCCCGCAGAGGATCGAGACCTATGGATTCGGCTAGCTACCTGCGCTCCCGTTTATCTCCTTTCAGAGCCATTGGCAACTGCGGTATTGGAAACAAACGGCATATCGCGTTGTGCGATCTCTAGCGACTGTGCAAAGATGCTCGAAGTTATCGATCGGCATCGCAACCTATTAAATGTGGCGGCACGCTGCAAATGGCGATCCTACGTCTACTATCGCTGGGCGGCCATCGAGTCGTCTCCGCGGCGCGCGATTTCCATAATGCTCCGTTCGCTGGCCAATTGGCCTGCTCCCTATACTGGTCTTCCAGCCATAGAACCGTGTGGAAGAATGCGACGTTCCTTTGCGATCCTCAAACAATTCTCACTAAATCTCAAAACTCCCCAACCGTCGGAGGGCACAGTATGAGTTCCGTTGTGCGTCAACCGGTGGAAGGTGGCCCCCTGGAAAACGGGCTGGATGAACGTTGCCTAAGAGAATTCACCAAACGGTCTGTGCGAAGAATTCTCCAAGCCCACATTCCCGTCGAAGGACTCGGGCGTCCTCTGTTTTCGGCCTTGTATCATCTCCACGTGGGTGTGAGAGAGAGCATGTTGTTTTCGGCGAGATTCCTGTGGTACGAACCGCTATTTCGAAGCCAATGCGCAGTGGTTGGGGCCAGGTTTCAGATGGAGCAACTTCCCTACCTACACGGCCGCGGAGAGATCGTTATCGGCGATGATGTTCGACTCTCTGGGAAACCATCACTACTCTTCAGTTCGCGTCACTGCGCTCGGCCCAAATTGTTGATCGGTGACGGAGTGTTCCTAGGACATAACTCTGCCTTGAGCATTGCCAGCCGTATCGAAATCGGTAAACACTCGCTAATCGCAAGTGGCGTCCGCATTGCGGATTTCGATGGACATCCTATCGATGCAACGCAACGACGCAGCGGAGACTTCGTAGCACCTGACCGTGTCTTGCCCGTCATCATTGGGGATGATGTATGGATTGGCAATGGAGCGACCGTACTAAAAGGAGTCACCATAGGTGACCGCACGATCATCGGCGCTCGCGCAATAGTGACAGAGAGTATTCCCGCTGATTGCATCGCCGTCGGCAACCCTGCCAAAGTTATCAAACACTTGCCTTCGCCTAGTTTCGACCAGCAGAATTGAGGGCACACTCATGATTCAACCAACACAAACTTTGGACAACTACCCTGACGGAGACACTCAACCTGTTACCCAGACCTTGGACGAACGGGAGTTCTCGGCGCTGCCCCGGCGCAGCCTTGCACATCGGACGCGAGTTATGCATGTCACCTTAGGAACTCAGGTGGGAGGCATGGAAAAACTGCTCGTCGAATTTGCAAAATTTGTAGATCGATCGCGGTTTGAACTGAGCTTTGCCTCACTTCAAGCCCGAGGCCAGATTGCGGAACAGATCGAATCCAACCACTGTCCTGTGTTTGAATTCCACAAACGTGAAGGTGTACGACCGCTGGTGGTGGCCCGACTTGCGCATCAACTGCGCAAAAGCCGCACGCAGGTTGTGCATACCCACAACACAGCCGCCTTTTTTTATGGGGTCTTGGCAGCTAAAATCGCGGGCGTTCGAAGAATTATTCACACTCGTCATGGTCAGCGGTTTGGCGCTTCGCGACGCGAAACAGCGCTGTTCTATTGGCTATCTAAGCTGGCTCATCGAATCGTCAGCGTCTCCGAGGACGGTCGTCAGTTATCGCTGTCCGAAGGTGTACCTTCTGATCGCCTCGTTACCATCCTGAACGGTATTGATCTTAGGAAGTTCGCCTTTGCCGGCTCGCAACCGATGGGCCCCGCTGTCCTGGTCGCGCGTCTCAGCCCCGAAAAAGATGTTGCCTCGTTGCTAAACGCAATTCCAACTGTCCTCCGCATGCTGGGACCTAAGGCGCAAGGATTTTCACTCAACATTGTCGGTGACGGTTCGACTCGATGTCACCTGGAGACACTGGCTCAAGAACTCCATTTAGCACAACACGTGAAGTTTCTAGGACATTGCAATAACGTCCCAGAAATCCTGGCCGAGGCATCCATGTTTGTTCTTCCCTCACTGACCGAGGGTGTATCGTTGACGCTGCTCGAAGCTATGGCTCGCGGATTGCCGGTTGTGGCCACGCGTGTGGGCGGAACTCCGGAGGTTGTTGTCGATGGCCAGACAGGGTTGCTGATCCCCCCTCAATCACCTCACGAAATTGCTGGGGCCATCGTGCAATTGTACCAAGACCCTAGTACAGCGCAGCGCATGGGAAAACTTGGCAGGCAGCGCGTGGAACAGCAATTCTCAATAGAGCGGATGATAAAAGCCTACCAGGCCCAATACTTAGACGAGGCACTGTCATGATCGAAGCTCTCTATCGCCACGGGATTATTCCTGGCTTTGAATCATTCGTTAAGCGCCGCAAGACGTTTCTTTATTGGCGTGAACTTGAGGAGAGTCAGTGGTGGCCTACCGAGCAGTTGCAGGAGTTACAGTTCCAGCGACTGTGTGCCTTGCTAAAGTACTGTCAAGTTCATTCACGGTATTTTCGCGAGCTATGGAACTCACATGGCCTTAGTCCCAACCAGCTGCATTCCTTAGATGACTTTTCTTCTTGGCCGATCACCAGCCGAGAAACCATGCGCGACAGGGCGAGCGAAATAAAGACCACCGTGCATGGCCCAAGTTCAGTTCGTAAAGCGACAGGGGGATCGAGTGGCATGCCGCTTCAATTCCTGATCGACATAGTGTCGAACGAGCGTCGTATTGGCAGCACTTTCCGCGGATACGCTTGGGCGGGTGCTCCTCCGGGTACGCGGCAGACGCACCTCTGGGGCCCGCCACTTGGCGATAGAAGCAGATGGCAAGTGTGGAAAGAACAAGCGTACCAGCGATTTCTCTATCGCCGCGATTTCCTAAACAGTTTTGACGTTCACGAACAAGACACGCAGCGGCTGGTAAACAGGATCAATCTATATCGCCCCAAAGTTTTGGTCGCTTACGTCAACCCCCTAGCTACTCTGGCTCGTCACATAGAACAGCTTGGATTGAGCGTCTATTCGCCATCCGCAATCATTGTTGGGGCAGAAAAACTTTACGATCATCAGCGAAAGATTTTGGAACGCGTTTTTGTCGCACCGGTATTTGAAACCTACGGATCACGCGAATTCTCACTGATTGGCGCCGAGTGTGATCAACACCACGGCTTGCATTTGAGCATGGAGAACTTATTGGTCGAAGTGCTCAACGACGATGGCACCCCCACTCCGGCTGGTGAGGAGGGGAATGTTGTTATCACCGATTTGTTCAATTCGGCCATGCCCTTCGTGCGGTATATCATCGGCGATCGAGCCGTGGCTGGACTTCAAGCTTGCTCATGTGGTCGCGGACTACCTTTGCTGAAGAAAGTTGTGGGGCGCCAAGTGGACGTGCTAATCACCGCCGATGGCCAGCAACTAGCTGGTGAATTCTTCCCCCATCTGTTTAAGGACTATTCCGCCATACGGCAGTTTCAAGTCGTGCAAAAGCAACTCAATCTGATTGAGATCAAATTGGTAGTGGACAAACCGTGGGCCAGTGAATCACGGTTGGCTTTGTGCGGAGAAATCGAGCGCACTATCGGACCGTCGACGAAATTGGAAATGCGCGAAGTGGACACAATTCCACTAACGTCCGCAGGGAAACACAGAGTTGTGATGGGTCACACACCGCGTCGAAATCCTACGCACAGCATCTGACGAAGGGTCTATGATGAATTTATGCTATGCCATCGCCGATCGAATCCATCGGTATCGAGAGCAACACGCGAAATGCCAAAATCAAATTCGTCGCTCCGATCACGACTGCTATTGGAAGTGGCAATATGATACGTCTCCAGCCTACTTTGATAAGTTCTTCGATTTGTCGATCAAGCTGCCACAGGCTCGCGTCATCGATGTCGGTTGTGGATTGGGGGGGCGAACATGCTACTTAGCTGGCTTAGGTGCCCACAGCGTGGTTGGAGTGGATATCAACCACAGCGAAGTCGCACAGGCCAATGCTTTAAGGCAACGCTTAAGTAACGCTGACACAGTCACCAAAGTGCAGTTTAAGACTGTCGATGAACTGGCCGCTTCCGAGGTAAATGAGCAATTTGATGTAGCTCTGTTGGTTGATTCACTCGAACACGTTATCGATCCAACTGCGATATTGAACCAAACCTACAAGCTTCTGAAACCGGGTGGAGTTTGCTATTTCAGCACCTGGGGCTGGTATCATCACCAGGCGTCCCATGTTGGATCGATAATTCCCGTCCCTTTCGCCACAGTGTTCTTTTCCGACAAACAGATTCTGGATGCAGTTCGCAAAGTTGTCGACCAACACTACTATCAACCGTCGATGTGGGATTCCGATCCACCTTCGCTGCGATGGCAAAATATCGACTCGCTGCACGATCGTCCCGGTGAATACCTCAACAAATTCACGATTGGCGGATTCCGAAAGGCGATGGCAGCCTCTGACTTCTGTGACGGGGAATTGAAGGCCGAGGGTTTTTCCACCGCCAGTCACCCGATCTTAGCTTGGTTCAATTTTCTGTCCCGCGTGCCAATCGTGCAGGAGGTCTTTCACTCAGCCGTGTTCGGACGACTGGTCAAAAATCCTTCCAACGCGAGTGGCGCACACACTTCCTCACAACTCCCGCAACCACTACGGAAGGTAGGGTAGCACCACGTTTGGAAAAAAATCGGTGGACATAGCAGCTCGACGCGCGAGTTTTGAAGTTGCACAATCTAGTGCCGAAGGCACGGAATTCGATAGCCTGGGATGCAAATTCCAGGTCATTGAGGCATCCCCCCGTTTTTCCGGCTTG
>JBGSNE010000091.1:0-15440 GCA_041739785.1 Pirellulaceae bacterium | reverse complement strand
GATCTCGTCCGTCTCACCACGAAGGACCGGCCACAATGATTTTCCATGACAGACTTCAGCGGGCGTCGCTCCAAATGCTTCTAGGAAAGTAGGATTGAAATCCATTTGTGAAATCGGTGCCGATATCACACGACCTGAACTGATCTTGGGTCCTTTGATGTAGCACGGCACTTGGGTTCCCGCAGGATAGACGCTCGTCTTGCCACGCTGAACCGGAATGCCGTGATCGCCAGTGAAGACGACGACAGTGCGATCCGCTTGGCCGCTAGCTTGGAGCTTGGCCATCATCTCGCCGACGAACGCGTCGATGTTTCGCACATTGGAATAGTACTGAGCCAAGTCAACGCGAGCAGCAGGGGTGTCTGGCAGCCAAGGTAGCATTTCAATTCTCGAAGGATCAACGTCCTTCGGAGCCGAATTGCGATCTTTTGGATTCGTAAGCTTCGATTGAATCGATTTCCAAAACGGTGCATGCGTGTCACCGGGATTGCACCAGAAGAACCATGGCCTGTCGGCTGCCGCACGGATCACTGAATCAAGATCCGTTTGGTCGACAAACGCGTCATAGGGAAAGTTGCGAGCGGGTTGAACATGCAATTTGCCTGACAGCGCACAATAGACGTCTTGCTCTTTCAACAGCTGCACCAGATTGGGAAGGTCCTCGTGCATGCCTGGCACAGCCAGGTTTGTCGGATCATTCTGCGCAGTTATCGGGTTCGGCAATGGAATCCATTTTGCGGGCTCGCCGAATTTGACGCTTCGGTTATGCACATTCCGCCAAATGCCATTGGCATGTGGAAGCAGCCCGCTGTAGATCGCGCCCTTGCTCGGTGAGCAAACGCTCTGACCACAAAATGCGCGAGTAAAGACGACGCTTTCTTTCGCAAGTGCATCAAGGTTTGGAGTCTCAAGTCCTGCGATCTTCGAATTGGGTTCGCGTGCGCCCCGCTCGCTGGTGTAATAGCCAAGATCCTCCACATAGATGAACAGAACATTCGGCCGAGTCTGGATGGACAAATCCGCAGCCCGCGCAGAGTTGCCGCATGAAAAAGCGATGAGCAATAGTAGCAGCAAGACTGAATGAATTTTCAATTTAGTTTATCCCAGTTGGCAGTAAAAACAGGACGATTAGTGGTAGGAAAATATTAAATAAAGACGGAACGCATCAGCGGATGCACTTCTCATTTTCCTACCCCTAATTTTCTTACCTGCCCGTTTCTCGATTTGGCAGCGATTGAACAGGCTCGCTCAATTGAATCCCTTGCGAGCGCAGCTTGACTCTTTCCAGCGACGCTTTTTCGTCGGGAACATCTTCGCGGGCTCCAGGTCCAATTTTGCCATCTGCCTTGTAGATAGGTGCATACTCGGGTTCACGCTCACCGCCCTTGAGCCGCAGTCGAACATCCGGTCGCTCAGAGTATGTTTTTTGCACTGCCAACATTTCCTGCAAACGCTTAGGATTGACGCCAGCCAAATCGCGAGTTTCAGTTCTGTCGCTCGTCAGGTCATAGAGTTGCCAGGGTTGGTCGTAGGCTGTGACCATTCGCCAGCCACCATCGACAATCGCCATGTTGTTGAACAGCGAGAAGTACAGCGTCGTCGGCGAAAGCGACTCGCCGTCGGTGAGGACCTTGGCGAAAGAACGTCCTGGGAGTGGCGGGTGCTGTTTGCCACCGAAGTTTTGTGGGTACTCGGCACCGGTAAGTTCCATCAGCGTGGGTAGGATATCAGTGATGTGTAGCGGTTGATCAATGAACTCGGTCTTGGCCTCAATACCGTTGGGCCAACTGGCGATGAACGGAGTTGTCACGCCGCCACTGTGCTGCGTCCGCTTGTAGTATTTCAACGGGGTGTTTGACGCGTGTGCCCAACTGACACCGACGTTCCAAGTCGTCACAGGTTCTCCGAAGTTGCCGCGTCGAACGCGATCATTCGGGCTAGCTCCGTTGTCGTTCATGAAAATAACAAGTGTGTTGTCCGCGATTCCAAGTTCCTCAAGTGTTTGCGTTACACGTCCCACACCTTGGTCGACGCAATCGACCATCGCGGCGTACGTCGCCATACGCAGGTCTTCGAAGTCTCGCGACTTTTCGTCGAGCGAATCCCAAGCCGGAATGTTATTAGGCCGCTGCGGAAAATTCCAACCAGGACCAGCAAGTCCAATCGCTTGCTGCTTGGCAAAGCGTTCTTTGCGTACTGCATCCCAGCCTTTGAGATACCTGCCGCGATACTTGGCAACTTGATCTGCGGGCGCTTGGATGGGCGAGTGCGGCGCGTTGTACGCTAAATACATGAAGAACGGCTGGTCGGGATACGCCGCATGCTCTTCGCGGATGAACTTCTCTGCGTAATCCGAAAGTGCCGTCGTGACGTAGAAGTTGTCTTTGGGAACCGGCCACGGCTGGCCGTCGAGTGTGAAAGAATCATCGCCCAGAAAGAAATTGGTACCGCCACCCATGAAACCGAAGTGCCGATCGAAACCGCGCTCGAACGGCACACCGGCACAGTGCCATTTCCCAATCATCATCGTTCGATAGCCAGCGGCTTGGATCACTTCGCCAAAATTCGGGCTGTCCTTGCGAACGGCGACGTTCTCATCGTGCGTCCAAAACTGATGACCTGTCGTCAGTGCCGCGCGACTCGGTTCGCACTTGCCACAGTTGTAGAACTGCGAAAACTTTACTCCTGCCTGAGCGAGTGCATCGATATTGGGGGTTTCGATTTCACCGCCGTAGCAACCGAGGTCGGAAAACCCCATGTCGTCGGTGATCACAATAATGACGTTCGGACGCGATGCTGCGGCGCCACTGACGGCGACCAGACCACAGCTAACTGCGAACAACGGAATGAAAATCTGTTTGATATCGATCATCACTTGAGCTCTCCCTTAGGACCGTAGGTTTTGTGCTCGGGGTCGCCACCAGACATGATGTACGCGAGTAAATGTCGCAGCTCATCAGCGTTCAACGTATTGATCAACCCGGTAGGCATTTGGGACGTAGACGACGGTTTCATCGTGTCGATGTCAATTCGATCCACTCGTTTCGCTTCGACTTTGGGATCGGGTGGATAAACCAAAATCGTTTTCTCGTCCTCCTCGACCACGAGTCCATGGAGCAGTTGGCCGTTTTGTAGCAGCACGAGTGACGACTGATATTGGTCGGAAACGTTTTTGCTCGGATCGAGGATCGCTTCGATTAAGTAGTTCTTATCGAATTTGTTCGGAACGCTCGTCAGGTCGGGACCGACGCCGCCTCCGAGTCCTGAAAAGCGGTGGCAGGCTCCGCAATTCACGGCGTGAAAGAGACTTCGCCCGCGCTCGAAGTTAAAACCGCCTTTCGGCTTTCCGCCTGCAATTGCGATCGCTTCGTTGAGGGTCCATTCTTTGCTGGGGCCGACCGGGGGCTCAATTGGAAAGTCGGGAACGGGATTGAAATTTTCGCCAGTCAAGTCCGCCAACGCAGACCGTTCGGTGTCGCCACACGTCGCAAGCGCTTCTTCGCGAATGTTGGTCAGATAGCCCGGATAGCTGGCTCCACCGCTAGCTTTTCCAGCCGTGTTCAAGAATGTGAAATACTCACGTCGCAGTTCCATCGTCCAGCCACCGCGAAGATTGCGAAGCGGGAATGCCAGGTCGATCGCATCTGTCGGCGGCGGATTCTTGGTGATTTGTTTTAATGTCGAGCCGTAACGAGCATTCAACTGTTCAACTCCGCTCCACGAAACAGCTTGTCCAGGTCCTCGATCGGCAATCAGCTTCATGCCTTTCGCAGCAGCCGAGGGTGCTCTCAAGAAGACCAGCAACCGGAGCGCTTCCGCGTTGACGTTCGCATCACTGGAAGGAATTAGCGAATCGAGCTTCGCAATCGAATTAGCACGTTGCTCGTTGGAAGGGTACCCGATGCGTTCGAAGGTCAACGCGTACGCTCTCAAGAGTCCTAGTTGCTCAGCCACTGAAAGTTTCTTGATTTCCAACTCACGCAAACTGTTCAACAACGGCTCACGATGTTCGGGCGTTCCCATCCGAGCCAGCGCCACAGCCACCGCAATGCGAGCTTGTGAATTGAGTTCGCCAAAAACTTTTGCTGCCCAACTATCGACGGGTTGTGATTCAATCGCGATGCGGGCGGCGTGACGTAGAAAGCGATCGTTGCTGGCGAGATGCGGCCAAGCGGTCTGGACCGCCAATGAATCTGCAACACCATGAAACGCTTCTAACTGCCGACGAACCTTCGCTGCTTCAGGTAGTTCCGCTGGCGAAGCCGGATCAGTGGCTGCCTTGCCGGTGTAGGTGACGCGGATCAGCTCCGACTTTGTTCCGCGCCCACCTGTCGTAAAGTAGAGAGCGCCATCAGTACCCACGACTGCATCCGTCACCGGCAGTGCTGGGCCGGAGATGAAGTCTTCGGCATCAGCTTTATAACCGGCTCCGTCGGGAGTCAGATGAATTGCAAGGATGCGACCGTATGTCCAATCCAGTGCAAAGATTGCGTGTTGATACTTCGCTGGGAAGCGAGTGCCTCGACCACTGATGACACCCGTTGGCGAACCGGGGCCGATGTTCACAAGCGGCGGCAAACTGTCTTCGTAGTATTCCTTCCACTTCCCAGAACCGCTGCGCCATCCGTAATCGCCGCCGCTGACCACATGGCAAATTCGAGTCGGTCGATACCAGGGCAACCCAAGGTCCCACTCCATGTCGGCGTCGTAGGTGAATAAATCACCGTGAGCGTTCAGTGCAGCGTCATACTCATTGCGAAATCCAGAGCAATAGAGGTCGTGTGTCTTCGTGGCCGGATCAAATCGAGTGATCCAACCGCCGGGAGCGAGAATCCCGGCCGCGTGACCTCGCGGATCCCATTGTCGCGGCAACAGCAGGTCTTCTTTCAACGATGGATTCCGACGGCGTACGATGCTATCGGCGGCTGGCAGTGGAGTTTGGTTCCCGGAGACTGCAAATAGCTGGTCGCTGTCTTCGGTGTCGACGAGCGCGTGATTTCCGTGTTCGCCTTTGCCGAAGTAGGACGACAATAACTCAGCGTGATCGAGCAAATCGTCGTCGTTGGTATCGGTGACGCGAAACATACCCTTGCCGGTGATCGATGCATACAGGCAACCAGCCTTCCACAACAGTCCCTGGGCTCCCGACAAATTCACCGGCAACTTTTTAACAATGGGCGTGCCATCGCTATTGATCGTGATCCGAAACAGACCCTGATCCCCCTGATCCGAGGCGATCATGCGTCCTTGATCGTCAATCGTCAGTGAGACCCAAGAACCCTGCTGGTCTTTCGGCACCGAATACACTGTTTCAACCTTGAAACCACGCGCGATCTTCAAACCACGAATGTCCGTCGCTCGATCTCTTGCGCCGTCTCCTACCGCACTTGTTTTCTCGCTGGTCTTCTTAGCTTTGGCTTTCTGTTTTCGTGGAGCTTGAGTTTTCGCAGCAACGGGCGCAGCGTCGTCTGATCCGACTGTCTGGAGTAGCTGCTGCCCCTCAGCGGAATTTAAACGCCGCAATTGCAGGTCCTTGAATTCGACTCGCATCGGCGGACCTTTGTGCAATTGCAGCCCAAGCAAGCCACTGGCCATGGCGTCGGGGTGATGATCGGCTACATCGATCGTTGTGACGCCGTTGACTTGATGGATCAATCGATTGCCGATGGCGAAGATGCGAATTGTATTCCATTGCCAGTCGGTTAGTTCTGCGTTATCGCCAACTTTGCCGAGTTGCTTCACATTTCCATTTGAATCGATCTCGACGCGTTGCCCGCGCGTCGCGATCTTGCCACGCGTCCCATATTTTTCGCCGTACAGCATTCCGAATAAAGTGGCACTGGGGTGCAGGTCCATCTGGTAACCCAGCAGCGCCAACTGCGGCTCATCGAACATCCGGCTGCGATACTGGACGCCTGAGTTGTTGCCTTTGAATCGCACGCTGGCGGTCAATTCAAAGTCACGCAGTTCGCCCCCCTGCCAAATCAGAAACGTGTTCGCCGCAATGGCATTTTCCTTCGTGGTTTCCCCCACGATAAATCCATCTTGGACACTCCAGTAGCCGTCGAGTCCTTTCCAACCAGATAAATCACGACCATTGAAGAGGGATTCGGGTTCTACAGCGACGGCCCTCGATACGCTTACGAGACACAACAAAACTAGAACCATTCGTAGCTGATGCGAAAACATTCTTCGATTTACCTTTCCATTGGACTGGTTGTGATTCATGATTGCTTTTGCCATGCTTTAGGAGCACGATAGTTATCCGGAAAGTTTTCGTTAACGCCCTAGGGTTGGGACGTTAGTTGATTCTGGGACTGTTGTCGTGAGAACCAAGCCAAACACTCGCGCCTTCTTCAATGGTTTCAACTGTTTCCCAATAGTTTTTCGGACTGGAAGACTCCGAAAACCAACTTGATCTTTGTTGGGCGAGTTGATGATGCTTAGAGATCTGTTCTGGCGAGAGTGCGAAGTCGTAGATTGCAAGTTCATCGATCACTCCTGAGAATGATTCTCTCTTTCGCCAGCCACCGATCATGGCGGGCTTGGGACCGCCACTTCGCATACAATGACCGATAGGGAATTGGTGGGAAAAGCAGATGCGACCGTCCACTGCGATGGCTTTCATTCCCGTGAAGCTATCGTAGGTTGCTGCGATGTGATGCGGTTTGCCATCGGTGATTTCGTCGACCGCAGGCCGACCGTTCCTGCCATCAAGCGGCATATCCAGTTCACTGTACCCCAGTCCCTCAAGATAGATACCAAATGAGAGTACAGGTCCAGGTTCGACAACTGGAATTTCATAATCGGTCTGGTTGTTTTGAAAACTCAGCAAGATTCGATTGGGGCCGTCCTCCTTGCGAAAGATGACATCGTTGTTTTGTTCTTCAGCATTCCAATTGGAGATGATGACTGCTTCGATGGTGATGCCACCGCTCAGTGCGAACATACCACTGCCGACGGTTGGCTCCGAGCCACCGATGATCTCTGCATACGTGCCGCGCTCATCCGCAAGCTGAAGTGCTCCAATTCCGATCAATCCCTCGACACGCGACGAGCTGCCTCTGAGCAAAATTGGGAGATCGTCCGAATGAGCATCGTCGAAAGACCAGCGAAGCCGTGGGTGAGGCACGCGAGACTGAATCTCGACCCGTCCCCTCTTCACTGTGATCAATGCACGATCGGAATCCGATCTCATCAATTCAAACTGCGATCCCTGACTGAGAATACGATGGTCGCCAATTTCCACCGCGTATCGACTGTTGGGGTCGTTCGCTGAAACCCTTACGCTTCCTGCAAATAACAATCCTAGAGTATCCGATGCGAATCCAAACTGCGAACCTTCGGAAACGTTTACTTCCACGCCTCCCGCTTCCGTCATGCGAGTCGCAAAAACTGACAATCCAATGGTTCCAGCGCGCACCGGTATTGCTAGCCCGGAACGCCCCTGGGGAAAGGTATAGCCGATCGTACGAATCGGAAACTGTTCCAATTCATACCGAACTTCCCCACTGCTACGCGGCTCACGCTCCGATAGATTGTAGGTTAGAGCAGCAGCCAACAGCGACACTGCGATTGCCAAACCGCCAATTTGCCACCAAGTTCTTGAAGTCGAATGATCCGTGCCAGCTGACACTTGCGGGCTAGTTCGATTGATTGAGCTTGATTCCCCGAACCTGGAATCAACGCAGCACAGTTCTTCGGCGATCAAACCCAGTTCCCCGTGCAAAACGATGTGCTCAACAAACTCACGTTTGGATTTAAGATCGCTTTGCAGAAGCTCCTCCAACCGTCGAAATTGGTCCGTCTCGAGGTAGCCGTCAAGAAATCCATCTGAAAGTTTACGCAGTTCCTCGTTCATAGTTTGTTTAACTCTGCTGCAATGCATTGCCCAAGTTCTTTTCTCAGCGAACGCAACGCGTTGTAAACTGTATGAAGGTTTCGATTCCACCGCCGAGCAACCTCTGCTGCCGCAACGCCATTGCCATAAAAATCTTTGATTAGCTCGCGCTGGCGCGTGGTCAACCGCTGAACACAATCGCGTAACGCTTGCAACCGCTGTTCACTGTTTGAAAGGTTCGCCTCGACTTCGTCGGCCAACTCAAGGAATAACGAGTCACTAAATAGTTCCTGATCCCGGCGTTTGATCCGCCAGAGCTTAAGGACCTGATTACGAGCAATCCCTACAGCCCAACTGCCAAAATCGAGATTGCGATCGTATTGCGAGAAGCTGCGCCACAAGGTCAAACTGGTTTCCTGCATCACATCGCTGGCATCCGCGGGATCCCTTATTAGGGACCTTATGAAAACCGCGATTCTTGCTTGATTGCGAGTGTATAGGCGCAAAAACTCCTCGGATATCGCTTGGCCATCTGGAGGATTGGAAGGAGTGCTCACGAGTCATCGATTTTGGCTGCGGATCTAGTAACGCGTCTGGAAAGGACGCAAGCGATTGGAAGCTGAGCCTATTTCAACTTCAGGTCAAACGAGTACTCGTTCTTGCCGCTTTCAACCACGTCGCATGTTAGCTCAGATTTGGTGTTGTAACGCGGCGGTAGGATTTGCACTTCGATATCGACTTGGGAATTCGTATCGATATCCAATTCGGACTTGCCCGAGGGGCGAAAAGCCACAATCTCAACGCGATACTTGCCGGGAGTAGCGCCGCTTTCCTTGGCCAGCGCGAACTGACCTTCGATGACCTCACCGCCCACAGTCGTCCCAGGCCCAATAGGGAAAAACGTAATGACTCCCTTTTTCAATGGTGCGCCGTCCAGCGTAACAGCACCGGACATGGGCTGAAAAGGCTCTCCCTGGCCACAACCCGCCAGGCACAACAGACAGAATGCCATGCCTAGGCGTGTTGCGAGTTTGCATTCAAAAAACTTAATCAAGGCGGAATTCCTATCTAGCATGCAACCTGACTACTGATCCAGTTGAGCGACTTCGCCACCCGCTTGGGTACTGAGCGCTCGATAGACTTGGATATCTATGTTTTGACTAATAAACTGCACCGAGGCATCGCAAAGCACAACTTGCACCCCGCCTGTATGACGACTTCGAGCCGCCATGGTGTACTGTGCGACCGTACCACCCGAGATACAGGGCAAACCAATCGCGGGCTGATCAAGACAGGTGCCACGATCGGGAGCTCGGCTATTAGGCGAGAGATAAGTGCTAACCTGGTAGCAAGAGGAGTCTTCGTTCCAAGGACGACCGCGTCGATCAATGACGCCACCCGTTGGCGAGGGAGCCTGTAGCATTTCTATCATGGCGAAGGTGTTCGAAGTTCCATCGATGATATCACCAAACTTGGCACCGTAGAGCCAGTAGAATGGCCCTTTGTTGGCGACATTTGCCACCATCTGCGTTTCCGCGCCCCAGTTCACTCCATAATTTCCCTTGTAGTCCCGCTGTACGTTTGTTTCCATCCGCTGCGAGGTATCGCTGGGACAATTCCAAACCGAGAGGTAGCCGAACACAATCTCGTAGTTAGCGGCTGGCTGGACGTGCCAGTTTACTTGGTCATCGTAGTACGAACTACGATTGCCCTGCTCAAGCACGGCCAACATGTGCCGGATAAAAGGCGTGCGCTTCACAGACGGCTGACGCCCATCATTGACATAATTGCCGTTTACAGGACTGCGACCGATGGCACCGGTCGGCAATCGTTTGGCCATCAATTCGTAATTGTGCAAGGCAATTCCCAATTGATGCAAGTTATTCCCACATTGCATCCGCCTGGCCGCCTCTCGGGCCGCTTGCACCGCTGGTAACAACAAACCCACGAGAATCCCGATAATGGCAATAACCACCAACAATTCAACCAACGTAAACGCGCTTCGACGACTCATCGCAAGATACCCCTCTCAAAAAGAAATCGAACGCAATCAAATAAAACGGCTGAAACCCCTCGGACATCGCACGGCCGTTTCAATTTATTAACTTTCGCCGGCGATTTCATGGCTATATATAAGCTCTAAGGGTACTGGCGCGCAAACAGTGATATTTGTAAAATTATTTCCCGATTTACTAGAAAATTTTCGAAAATAGAAACGCAAATACGAGATTTGCGAAAACTGCAGGTCTTCATGGACGGCCCAAAGCTAATTAGACCGGCAATTTTTTCTTCAGAGCCACCGAAATAGAAACTGATTCAGGAATTCCCCGAGTTGTCGAGTTTCATCAAGCGACCGTTTGTTGGGTAGTGAACTACCTGCTGAGGTCGCATCGACCGCTGGCCTGTACTGCTTGTCCTCCGAGCCAGAGGTTGCATCGTCCGAGGCGAATTAGCGTATTCGCGTCGTTGGTTCTAACTCGCGTCGGAGCTTCCGACCGCTATCTCGAAACGAGATTCTGCTTCGCAACGTCGGGTAGTCCACTTGGCCGCAGATTAACAACCCGCCAAGCTAGCATTCGCGCTTTCGTCTTCGGTTTCGATTTCTATTAGCTAACTTGCATCGGTGGTTCCACCGCTGTCAATTTGGCGGCGACCAAAGTCGCCGAGGTTGAATCGACGTAACGCAGATTGCGTCGTGGTTAGCTTGAGTCGGTACGTGCAATACTGAGACACCGAGCAGCTCACCGTCATAAAAGAAAGATCCACTAGCGACCGAAGTCAAAGTGATACACGCGTGATTTGCCCAACTGCGTAAGGAGGGCGTGACATTAGTCAGTTAGCAGTCGGAATTGCAGTCGGTGAAATAGACCTCACGCAGTTGGCTGATTGTCTACGTGCAGGCGGCTGGACAAACTTCCGCGTCGAATGCAAGGACCTAGTTACACACGGTGAGGGAGACCGACGCCGCGGCGCTATCAGATTGACAACAGTTCAGTCATTTGCTTGGAGTGGTCGTATGATCGCAATTTGGTGCGTCAGGTGCGCGTGTCGTGGGCATATCCTTAACTCGCTGGAATATGCCGAGGTCGAAATGACCCAAGCGAGTTTGCTAGTTCGATTCGACGCGTCGGCTGGAAAAACCGGAATTGCCTGTTCTGCAGGTGGGGGCTACGCAACTGAGTTAGTCTGATGGTCTTTTCTGTTGCCAACGCGTTGGCAACTCGAACTGTGGCTCCTTCTACTAGATCGCCCTGCGTTGTTCTGCCGGAATGCCGTGCTCCAAGATCCGCTGCACAGCCTTTTTCGGAACGGCCCAGTTACCGTTCGAGCGTTTGCTTGCCTCAGGAATTCGGCCACCAGAGCAAGCCAATCGAATTGTGAATGCTTCGTACGACTGAGAACCGTAGAGCTTGGTTAACTTTGAGACTTCCCCGCAGGAATAGAACTGTTTCACCAGGGCCTCTTGTAATGGTGGTTTGCCCAGTAAATCGGCAATCAGCTCAAGTTTTGCTGCTATCGTCTTTAGCAGTTTGGTGTTTTGGTCCATAATTGTAGTTCTTCCCTTCGGGGGAGCTCTGAGAGCCCATCCGGGCGCGGATCACGTGTTGCCGCACGCCGCACCCGGTGGGCCGTTTTTCAAAACAGTCGTCGTTCAACCTGATTGCCATACACGGTCCATGCCGAGTTCGGTATTTCTTCTCGGCCAAACAATTCGAGATATGGACCCGGACTGACTTTCTCGATCGTTTCTCGAACGGCATACGGCTTCGAACTATGCCGACGCCGACGCTTCAAAAGCCAACTGCGTTGTGCGTTGTCTAAAAACGGCAGGCTACCGCGAATTCCAAACAGCAAGAATTCATGGGAGACACGCCAATAGTTTCCCATCCCAAGTTGTGGTTTGATCCACACAAAGCAGGACTTGTAAGTGAAGCCCCAAGCCGCCATAACTCGAAATGCTTCCGGTAGAAATCCATTTGTCGTCCAGAGGTGCAGGTGCGAGTCTCGAGCAGCTAGCCTCACTACCGGCATCTCACACAGTTCACTCACGCTGATGGTCGCATAGTGGTTCTGTGCTGCCCCACGCGCGGCGGTGTTTGAATACTGCCACGGCGGATCCGCATAGATAGTCGAGAAGCGAGCACCAGAATCCAACAAGCGGTACAAGTCATGAGCGATCGATGGAAGTTGCAACGCCTGCACTTCGTCATCAACATGACTTGTAGTTTGTGTTTCGGACGCCCGCTCCACTCCAATTTGCTCCTTAACTATTCGCCAGGTAAACCACCGTGGATGAAGATCCACGTGTGAGCCATATCAATCACCTTTGCCAGAATTGGCAAATCATCTCGACCAAAATGGGTCGACTCTTTCCACACATCGCCGTTGCGGTAGATTCGGCAAACCGTCACGTTATGCCGACCTCCGGAGCGGGTCTGATTCTTCCAAATTGAAGCTTTGATCAATCCAAAACGAATCTCATGCACTGGCTGCTTCTGCATCGTCCTCCCCTTCATCAGTCGAAGTTTCCAAATCATCATTCGCCAATTCGATGAACGTGCTGTACGTCGTCCAGCCAGTTGCTGGACGGCGACCGAACAACTCCAGGTACGGCCCTGGGCTGACTCGCTCAATCAGTTTGCGGATTCGCTCCGGCGGGCAACCATCAGGTTCACGGCAGGCTCGCATCCAACTGTTTAAAGTGCGCTCCATCAGCGGCAGATTCCCACGAACACCCAACAACAGGTATTCATGGGCTTGAATCCAGTAATCACCGGGACGACCTTGTCGGTTCAAGCAGAGCAAGCACCCTTTGAACTCAAACCCCCAGTTTTCCATTACCGTTTTGGCGGCGAAAATCGAGTCATCGTCAGCCCAAAGATGTAGGTGAGCATGGGCTTCCGCCAACTCTCCGATTGGCTGCTCGCTAAGTGCGTGGATGAACGAACCGAGCCCATCAACTTCAGCTTCTGCTCCCGTACTGCTAGGCCAAGATGGATCGGCATAGATGCACGCAAACTTCGATCCCGAGGCAACCAGCTCAGCAATGGAATCGCTGATCCGATACTCCTTGGGTGTTGTAGAATTGGACTCAGGCTTTTCTCGCTGTTTCTGCTTGGAGCGAATGTCGCGGGCAATTCGCACCAACCCAGCGGTAGTAACCTCCCCGTGCTCACGAACCGTTTCTTCAACGTAGCGTGCAAAAGTTTTCTCAGGAACCACAGCGGCAAGCTGCCAACGTGATGACTGGTCCTTGCTAACTCCGATTTCATCCAAGGTGACGCGTTCCTCTGACGTCTCCTCGCGACGATCACCACCATGCAATCTGAGCTTGGCAAGCATCATTCCAGCACGGCGTTCTGCTCGCAGCTTTACTTCCGCTGCATAGTTCTGGATCTCTAGCCCTAATCCAGCCGCTTGGGCATACTTCCGTGCAGCCTCAGCTTTATCGCGGATGCTCTTAATCTCATCCACTGAGCCAGCTTCAGCGATCGCTCTGTGAGCTTGGGACAACAGAGCAAGGGAGCGATTGGATTCTTCGGACAATTCTTGCGTTGGCACCAATGCTACCGATTCCACCGCAGGATCAGCATCGAGGATTTGAGGAATGGCCTCAGCAACTTCCTCAATCGGTGACTCAGTCGGCGGAGTTTCATAGGTCGCATCGCCGGGCGGTGCCGTCGCTACCTGACTTGTTGCGGGTTTAGCGAACCAATTTGCCATGGGTTTTCTCCTGGTTGAGAGTGAGGACAGTATTCATCGAGCGTGACTAAAGACTATCCGTGCTCAGACGAATCTCGATGAAATAAGCACTGCAAGTGGCACCACACGATTTGCAAAGCGGGGAGAAAACTCAGGGCTTTTGTTGCTCAGCGTTGTCTAACTGCAGTTACACCTAGGTGCGAAACTTGGGTCAAAATAACCAGGGAAGAATTGGGTTAATCTGTGTGATTGGTCTCGTGTTAGTTCGAACTCTGGGCGCCGGAGCGAAGCAACGCTCACGCCAGACTGCGCCTGTCATTCGCCTTGCGTTTTCGCTCCAACTTCCGCCGCTCGAACTAACACTACGGCAGAATCTTGACTTCGTGATGGCGTCCGAGTCTTCATGGCTGGGATTGGAGTTAAAGATGTTGACGCAGTACCTTGCCAATGTGGACATGTGTTAGTTCGACCTCTGGGCGCTTACGCGAGCAACGCTCACGCCAGTCTGCGCCTGTCATTCGCCTTGCATTTTCGCTCCAGCTTCCGTCGCCCGAACTAACACACGGCAGATCTCTGACTGCGTAATGGCACGCCCAAGTCAGTGCCTTGATATGAAGCGGCAATGAATAAGCCAGGTAGTTGCCAGCATTGACGCGGGATAATTCGATCTCTGGGCGCTTACGCGAAGCAACGCTCACGCCAGTCTGCGCCTGTCATTCGCCTTGCATCTCGCTCCAGCTTCCGCCGATCGAATCATCCCGCGTTTCCTTTTGTTTTTTGTTTTCACCTCCAAGTGGCCTCCATCGCGTGCGAAAGGCCACTCGGAGGCGAAAACATGCCGCCAGGCGGCCACTAGAAACACGGGCGAGAGCCAACATGCATGGAGATGCAACATGAAAGAAAACACAAACAAAGACTGTAGCCTGATCGTGATTACTGTAGGCCGGTTCCCGATCGGTTCCTTCTATATGACTCCGGGAGCCATTGAAGCGACAGAACCGAGCGAAGTGACGAGCCTATTGCAGCGTCATGCGGCATGTGATTGGGGCGACTGCTGCGAAGAGGATTGGGCTTCAAACTGCAACGCACTGCATGAAGGCGGTCGACTATTCTCTGTCTACTACTCCAGCAAGGGCGAAAAGCTTTGGTTGATAACCGAAGCTGACCGGAGCGCGAGCACGTTGCTATTGCCATCTGAGTACTAAGCGATGAGGCGAGGAAAAATCACCGGGCGAAAGCCCGGACCAGGGCCGCCGCGAATGCAACGGCTTTCAAAATTACAAAGTGAACATGAACAACAAACTGGAGAAGACAAAATGAAAACACAATCAAACGGAATGGACAAAGAGTTAATCGCCAGCGTTCTAGAGGCAGTGGCAAAACGCAAGGCAAAGGCGGCTCAAGCGCCGGAGTCCAACGCCAAACAACCACCGCCTGTACAAGAGCAGATTGAGCCGAGAGATCCGCCAGCATGGACGAATAAGACTGGTACAGTAGTTACGCGAATCTGGGCGAATAAAACTGCGCTTGGAGACATTGATTGGCGCATAGATCAACGCGGTTTTCAAACCGACGGTTGGACTGGACCGGGCCGCAGAACGATCAAGCCTGATCAAGTATCGGACGCAATACGCGGCCTGCACGAGGCAAAAGTGTGGGTGAAAAAAACCGAGAGACGCCTCAAGTGGAGACGCCTCTGGTCGTAAGGAACACGAACGAATGGAGATGCATGGGGCGAGAGCCCCGTGCTTCGTTTCGAATCGAAAATGTACCACGTTAAATTCTGAAGCGCAACATTAGAAACCTGGCAGGTTTCCTAGTACAGCCTGCGCGATTCGCGCGCCGCTGGACGCGGCTTAGCCTGGACGGCTTAACGCGTGATCGGCTGGGGCCGATG